>ONIH01000003.1 GCA_900317825.1 uncultured Lachnospiraceae bacterium
AGATTTCTCAAGTTTGTGTGAACTTTTCAAGGTACAGAATGGTGTTAAGAAACACTAAATGTTAACAGGTCTGCTGGGACCTTTTGACCCCAGCATCATAGAATTTTACGAATATCAACAGAAAGGCTTTATCAATGCATATACCTGATAACTACCTGAGTCCGCAGACCTGCGCTGTCATGACAGCCGCCGTAGTCCCTGCCTGGACCATTTCCATAAAAAAAATAAAGCAGTCCCTCCCGCCTGAAAAAGTCGCCATGATGGGAGTTGCCGCTGCTTTTTCATTTCTCGGCATGATGTTCAACGTCCCGCTCCCTGGAGGTACGACAGGACACGCTGTCGGCGGAACTCTTATAGCACTTCTGCTGGGACCATATGCTTCGTGCATTTCGGTAAGCATTGCCCTGCTGCTGCAGGCACTCCTCTTTGGAGACGGCGGGATCATCTCATTCGGAGCGAACTCCTTTAATATGGCTTTCGTCCTTCCTTTTGTAGGTTACGCGATCGCTCATGCCATTTCTCCAGACTGGGGAAAGAACAAAAACCGCGATCTGGTCGCTGCCGGGATCGGTTCTTACGCCGGGATCAATGCAGCAGCCCTTTCCGCAGCCATCGAGTTCGGTATACAGCCTATGCTCTTCAAGGATTCTGCTGGCAATGCTCTCTACTGTCCTTATGGTCTGAATGTGTCGATACCTGCCATGATGGCCGGTCACCTGACACTTTTCGGACTTGCAGAAGTAATTTTCACGGTTGCTATCCTCGCTTTCGTATGGAAGGCAGCTCCGGAGTTTACCGGTGAGAAGACAAAGACCGGACTTCCTCTGAAAATCCTTCTTGCAGTCCTGATCTGCGCAGTTCCTGTAGGTCTTCTTGCAGAGGGAACAGCCTGGGGCGAATGGGAAACAGATGAGATCGCAGCTACCGGAGCAGGCTTCACCCCAAAGGGAATGCTCCACGGATTTGATTTTTCTTCGATGATACCTGATTACTCGCTGAAGGGTCTCCCTGACTGGTTCGGATATATCCTGAGCGCAGCCATCGGAGCCGCAATACTTATCATCGTTTTCAGAATAGCAGGTTCTATAGTCTCGAAAGGCAGTCGTCATGACAGAGCGGCTGCTTAAAGCAATAGCCGGGATCATAGACAGTGACACCATATCAGAAAAAAAGCCGTCACAGGTGAGTCCTTTTCTAAGGCTCGCTGTGGCGGTATTTGCTATTATCCTCTGTGCCTGCTCGAGGAATGCGGTATTCGTGATCACTGTGCTTGCGGTCGAGCTTCTGAGACTTGCTTTTCTCCCGGCAGACCGCATGATCCACGTGCTGAAGCGACTGGTACTCCCGGTCATTTTTACAATGCTCATAATGCTTCCGGCAGTATTCCTCGGGCATCCGTCGACGATGCTTACTGTGTCGATGAAGGTCGCCGAATCGGTGCTTATCCTTCTCCTGATGAACGAGGATCTGAGCTGGAAGGAGATGACCGGCGTCTTTTCCGAAATCCACCTGCCGTCTGTCATTACTATGACTCTCGACACGACCGTGCGTTTTCTGGTCATTCTCGGGAGGCTCGCTTCCCGCATCCACGAAGCCTACCTGCTCCGTTCCTTCGGCCGTCGCAACGACCGTCGCAAAATGTCCGCCGCCGGCGGAATTCTCGGAACAGTTTTTTTAAAGTCATCACGGATGTCGCAGGAGTCCTTTGAAGCCATGCAGTGCCGTGGTTTCAACGGAACCTACCGGAGGCTCAGCAGACACAGTTTTTCCGTGTGGGACGTACTGTATCTGATCCTGGTTCCGGTGCTTGTTATTTTTTTCATGATCACACAGGGTGCTATATGAATACTATCGAATTAAAAAATGTATCGTTCAATTACAGCGATGGGACTCCGGCGCTTGACGGGATAAGCCTCTCGCTCGAAAAGGGAAAATGCTATGTGCTCAAAGGTCCCAACGGCTGCGGTAAATCGTCACTTTTCAGGATCCTGAACGGGTTGTCATTCCCAAGCGAGGGCGAGTACCTGTTCAACGGCACTGTGATAACCCGGGCTTATCTCCACGATAAAAAAAATGGCGCCGATTTTCATTCGCACATCGGCTACCTGTTCCAGGATCCGGAAGTAATGCTGTTCACCGGAAGTGTCGAGGACGAAGTAGCCTTCGGGCTTTTCCAGCTCGGACTTTCGGATGAAGAAGTGAAAGAGAGAACTGACCACTACATCTCCGCTCTCTCCCTTGACTCCTTGCGAAAGCGCGCTCCCTTTAATCTAAGCGGCGGCGAAAAAAAGCGACTCGCTCTCGCCTGCATCCTGGCAATGGAGCCCGACGTCCTGATAATGGACGAACCGCTTAGCGGTCTCGATGAGGACGGTCAGCACTGGATCACCGAAGCTCTCCAATCGTTAAAGAGTCCTGAACGACTTCTTCTGATCGCCACTCACAACGACGAGCTGATCCACGAGATCTCCGATGTCACCCTACTGATGGATAAGCACCACCATCTCAGTATCTGAACGCCATTATTATGTATCATTTCTGTACCAAAAGAGCTCCTCAGGAATCTCCTGAAGAGCTCTTTTCTCTGCGTGGAACGGATGGGGCTCGAACCCATGACAACCAGGTTGTGACCCTGGTGCTCTCCCAGCTGAGCTACCGTTCCAAAAACTGTCACCTGCTGCCGACACATCAGCACGTCAGCCTACGCTATAGAAAAAACTGTTGTCAGCACGGGAGCCGTGCGTAACGACTCCTTACTCCTCGAACAGGTGGCTAACTCATATAATAATACTTTTGAAGCGAAAAATCTATAGTTTAATTCGCATTTCTCTTATTTTTCATTCCAAGCTCCCAGAATGCTACTGCACTTGCATAGATATCGAGCCTTTTGTCATTGAAATCCGTAATCTCGGTCGTGTTTAGATTTTTCATAATTATTAAAGGGTCTCTTCCCAGTAGCCGGACTGGATTTCTGCTCTGCAATGCTATTTTTTCTAAATATTCGCACAAGGAGCAGCACATCAGCAAGATTTTTATCCAGAAAAATGGTAAAATATCATCGGAGGTGCTTTATGGCAAAAATAAAATCTCTTATTATTTCAGCTGTCCTCATCTGTGTCAGCATCCTGACTCCACTCACAGCACAGGCTGCCGAAGCTTCCTACTACGGTGCCCTGCATGTAAAAGGCGCCGATCTCGTGGATAAACACGGTGATCCAGTCCAGCTTCGTGGCGTGAGCACGCATGGAATTGCCTGGTTTCCGGAATACGTGAACGCTAAGGCGGTAAAAAGTCTCAAAAAAACTTTCCACGCAAATGTATACAGGATAGCGTGCTACACCGACGAGTACGGTGGTTACTGCAATGGCGGAGATAAGAAGTCTCTCGAAAAGACCATCGATACCGGCGTAAAGGCTGCCGTAAAAAATGACATGTATGTGATCATCGACTGGCATGTTCTGAACGAGCACCCAAATCCACTTGATCACAAGAGTGACGCGAAGAAATTTTTTAAAAAGATGTCAAAGAAATATGCGAAATACGACAATGTGATCTACGAGATCTGCAACGAGCCGAATGGCGGCACTTCCTGGTCAGACATCAGAAAATACGCTAAAGCGGTGATTCCCGTCATTCGTAAAAATGCCCCGGATTCCGTCATAATAGTGGGAACTCCGACCTGGTCCCAGGACGTGGATAAGGCCGCAGAGCATCCTCTTTCTTATAAAAATGTCATGTACGCCTTTCATTTCTACGCCGGCACGCATCATGCCGACCTTCGCAAAAAGCTCACCGCCGCGCATAAGAAAGGGCTACCTGTCTTCGTGTCAGAGTTCGGCACATGTGATGCTTCCGGCAACGGCGGTTTTAATAAAAAAGAGTCCAACGCCTGGATAAAGCTGCTGGACAGCCTGAATATCAGCTACGTGAACTGGAGCCTCTGCAACAAAGCCGAAACTGCCTCCATCATCAAATCTTCCTGCAAGAAAACTTCTGGATGGAAGAAATCTGACCTGACGCAGTCCGGCAAATGGCTCTACCAGATGCTGAGAAAGTACTGAATTTTTATCGGTTCAACCGGTTACCCGATCGTAGTTTTCTTCTACCGCTTTCCAGTCGAGCACTTTAAAAAATGCATCTACATAGTCTGCCCTGAGGTTCCTGTATTTCAGATAATACGCATGCTCCCAGACATCTATCGCCAGGATCGGCTTTACGTCAAGGCCTTCACTAAGTGGGTTGTCCTGATTCGGGCTCTGGGAGATTGACAGATTACCATCTTTATCCGCATTGAGCCACGCCCATCCAGAGCCGAACTGCCCGATCGCCGCTGCCTTGAGTTTTGCTTTGAGCTCGTCCGTACTTCCAAAAGTGCAGTCTATTTTTTCTTTTAACACTCCGTAAGGCTCACTTGCCGGATCCGGTGAAATTATTGAAAAATAGAGGTTGTGGTTGTAAAACCCGCCGCCATTATTTTTTATCGCGGTTCTGAGCGCCGGGTCCTTCACGACCGACAGATCCGACAGCAGCTCTTCTATCGGGATATCTGTCACTCCCGCCTTTTCCGCAAGCTCATTCAGCGTCTTTGTATACGTCGCATGATGCTTTCCATAATGGGTCTGCATTGTCAGAGTGTCAATGTGCGGTTCCAATTCGTCAAATCCATAACTGAGTTTCACCTGTTCGTACATAAGCAGCTCCTTTCGTGTAACTGTTTCCTATAGTGTTAAGCAGATGATACCATCTATTGTCAAAAAAAACAAATGTCACACAGCATGTTACTGTTTGATTTTTGTGTTAAACTATAAGAAATTTTTCAATGGAGGAATTGCTGATGATCAGTATAGTAGGAATCGGGCCTGGGGGGTACGATGACATGACCATTCGGGCGGTGAATGCTATAAAAAATGCCGATGTCGTGACAGGATATCGACTGTATGTGGAGCTGGTGCAGGAGCTGATCGGTGACAAGGAGACTTTCTGCACTGAAATGCGCGGTGAGGTTGAGCGCTGCCAGAAAGCTGCTGAGTATGCTATATCAGGAAAAAATGTCGCACTGATTTCAAGCGGTGATGCCGGTATCTATGGCATGGCCGGCCTGATGCTTAAAATTCTTGAAGATCATCCAGAGATAGAAACTGAGATTATTCCCGGAGTTTCCGCCTGTCAGTCCGGAGGCGCTGTGCTTGGTGCCCCGCTCGTCCATGATTTTGCCGTGATATCGCTGAGTGACCTGCTGACCCCATGGTCTCTGATTGAAAAAAGACTCGAAGCTGCCGCCTCCGCGGATTTCGTGATCGTGCTCTACAATCCGGGGAGCCACAAGCGCAGGGACTATCTGCGAAAAGCCTGCAATACTGTCCTTAAATACAAGTCACCTGATACCATCTGCGGCCTTGTAAAAAATATAAGCCGGGACGGTGAAGAACATTCCATCATTACCCTTGACCGTCTAAAGGATACTCCTGTCGACATGCTGACCACCATCTTCATCGGGAACAGCCAGACTACTGTCATCAATGGAAAAATGGTCACTCCTCGAGGATATCAGCTCTGAAAAACTTCCACATCTTGTGTTTTATGTCTCGAACATTCATTCTATTTTGTGATTGACACATTCGAACGTGCGTGCTATTATTTACTCATCAGGAAGACATCGGAGGTGAGATTTTGGCAGAGGAACGCACATATATAGCTATAGACCTGAAGTCATATTATGCCTCAGCGGAGTGTGCCCTGAAAGGCCTCGATCCCCTCACTACGAATCTCGTAGTAGCTGATGCTTCCCGTACCGAGAAGACCATCTGTCTTGCCGTCTCCCCTTCACTCAAGGCTTATGGGATTCCAGGGCGGGCACGGCTTTTCGAAGTAGTCCAGGCAGTAGAACAGATAAACTCTGCCCGTCTTGAGAAAGCCAGACGTCTTGGATACTCCGGTTTTTCTGGCTCATCTTCTGACTCTGTCGAGCTCGCAAAGGATCCTTCGCTCAAGCTGACCTACTATATCGCAAAGCCGAAGATGGCTTATTATCTGAAGACATCCGCACAGATATATGGCATCTACGGCAAGTACATCTCCGCAGACGATACTCTTGTCTACAGTATAGACGAGGTGTTCCTGGATGTGACTTCCTATCTGGAGCTCTATGGAATGACTGCACATGAACTGGCTATGACTCTGATCCGTGAAGTTCTGTCTGCCACCGGCATTACTGCTACCGCCGGTATCGGAACGAACCTCTACCTGGCGAAGCTCGCCATGGATATCGTAGCCAAGCACAAACCTGCTGATAAAGACGGTGTCAGAATAGCCGAGCTGACTGAGAAGGCCTTCCGCTATGAACTCTGGAATCATCAGCCATTGACTGATTTCTGGATGACCGGCCATGGTACAGTCCGCCATCTGAACAGACTTGGCATTTTTACGATGGGAGATCTGGCGAGATTCTCACTTACGAATGAGGACCTGCTCTTTAAAGAATTCGGTGTAGATGCCGAACTCATGATAGATCACGCCTGGGGATACGAACCCTGCACCATGAAGCAGATCAAGTCATACCGCCCCTCTGCGAACAGTATCTCCGAAGGCCAGGTTCTCTCCTGTCCTTACACCTATAGTAAGGCTCGCATCATAGTTTCTGAAATGGCTGACAGCCTGGTATGGCAGCTAACTGACAAGGGACTGATGACTGACAGTATCACCATGGATGTGGGGTATGACCGTATAGAGGTAGACAACGGCACTTATGACGGTCCGTTACATATCGACCACTATGGCCGGCTTGTACCTAAGGGCGCCCATGGAACCACACGGCTTGAAAAGCCCACAGACCTGTATACAGTTATAGTTCCTGCCTGTACAGCACTCTTTGACAGGATCACAGACCACTCTCTTTCTGTACGCCGGATGACCATATCTGCGAATAAAGTTGCAGCAGACAGCGGTTTTTCCCAGATGAGCCTGTTTTCCGATACCGAGAAAACCAGGAAAGAACAGAAACTGCAGGATGCCTTACTTGATATGCGTAAAAAATACGGCAAGAACGCCGTCCTGAAAGGAACTAATCTCCTGGATGGCGCCACCATGATAGAAAGAAATGGACAGATAGGAGGTCATAGAGCCTGATGTCAGATGATAACCGCACCTTGAAAACTGAAAATACTACCGAACCAGATTACACGGTCTCAGCACTCGGACGTTCTACTGCCAGCAAATACGCCGATATCATAGATATGCCGCGTCCCGAAATGCATCATCAGCGCATGGACATCCTGAACCGTGCAAAGATCTTTGCTCCATTTGATGCTCTCCGCGGTTTCAACGAAGAAATAAAAGAAGTAGATAAAAAAACGTCTGTGGATACTTCAGAAGTGTACACAGACGATGATTTCTCTATTTGATATAACGCTTTAGAATGTTCCCATTCCAGTTATCAGATCTCTAGCAGTGATGCATACTCTTTCAGAGCATCTGACATATCTCCTGCCAGTACCTTCTTTGCGAGGGTCTTTCCGAGCTGAACACCCTCCTGGTCAAAGCTGTTTACGTTCCACAGGAATCCCTGGAACATCACCTTGTTCTCGAAATGGGCGAGCAGTGCACCAAGAGCATCCGGTGTGACTTCCTCCCCTACGATGATGCTGGAAGGTCTTCCGCCCTTGAAGTTCTTGTTCAGGTTCTCGTCTTCCTTACCACATGCAAATGCTACTATCTGTGCAGCCACATTTGCCTTGAGCTTCTGCTGGCTTGTAGAGCCCTGGATGTTCACATCATTCTCCAGCTGGCTCTTCTTGAAGCCGATGAACTGAAGCGGTACGATGTCAGTTCCCTGATGGAGCAGCTGATAGAATGAATGCTGTCCATTAGTTCCCGGCTCACCGAAAAGTACCGGTCCTGTAGGATATGATACAGGCTCACCGAAGCGGTTTACAGACTTACCATTTGACTCCATGTCAAGCTGCTGTAAATGTGCAGGGAAACGGCTTAATGCCTGTGAATACGGAAGGACTGCTGTGCTCGGATATCCGAGTACATTCCTCTCATATACACCGATCAGCGCATCGAGCATATCCGGGTTCTTCAGAGGATCTTTCTCTGTGGCCAGCTTATCTTCTGCTGCTGCACCTTTCAGGAAGCTGTCGAATACTTCCGGTCCGAATGCAAGTGAAAGTACCGCGCCACCTACAGCTGATGTCGAAGAATAACGTCCTCCGATATAATCATCCATATAGAAAGCTGAGAGATAATCAGGACTCTTTGCCAGAGGTGATGTCTCGCTCGTTACAGCGATCATGTGCTTTGACGGATCAAGGCCTTCCTTCTTCAGAGCATCCTTTACGAAAGACTCATTTGTCAGTGTCTCAAGAGTTGTACCTGACTTCGATACCAGGATGAAGATAGCATGTGCTACGTCTACATCTGCCAGAACAGCTGAAGCGTCATCAGGATCTACATTACTGATGAAGTGAGCATCCATAAGGAACTTTCCGTTCTTCTTAGCCCAGTTCTCCAGTGCGATATACATAGCACGAGGTCCCAGGTCACTTCCACCTATACCTATCTGTACTACAGAGGTGAATTTCTCGCCTTTCTCATTCACGATCTCACCGTTATGTACCTTATCAGCGAAGTCTGCTATTCTCTTCTGCTGCTCTACGTAGAAGTCTCTCTTGTTCACACCGTCAGCTTCTACATCTTTTCCTAACTGACCCCTGGTCAGATGATGAAGCACGAGTCTCTTCTCTCCTGTGTTTATCACAGCTCCGTTATAGAGCTCTTCGAACTTATCAGACAGCTGGGCCTCATTAGCTAAAGCTACGAGAGTCCTCAGGATATCATCATCTACAGGTCTTGCTGCATAGTTAAATACAAAGCCTGCTGCCATCGGTACCTGAAAGTTCTTTACTCTCTCTGCTCCGTTAGTGCCGCTCATGGCATCCTTCAGGTCTACAGGCGAAGACTGCTGGAGTTCCTTGAAAGAAGCCAGTGTGTCCAGATTGTTCCAATTAGTCATTTTATCTACCTCCATAATCCGGCAAACCTTTTACCGGATGACTTGACTTTTTCCTAATGAATTGTATCATAAAACTGTTGGTTTGAACACCATCATTTTTAGTAAATAGTATTTTAACAGAGGCTTAATCTGATATGAAAAAAATAATCCTGACCGGCGGTGGAACCGCCGGACATGTTACCCCGAACATCGCCCTTCTTCCGGCGCTAAAAGAAGCTGGTTATGAAGTAGAGTACATCGGCTCATATAATGGAATGGAAAAAGACCTGATAGAAAAAGAGGGAATCCCTTATCATGGTATCAGTTCCGGAAAGCTCCGCCGTTATTTTGACTGGAAAAACTTCTCTGATCCTTTCCGCGTCATACATGGCTACGGGCAAGCTCGTTCCCTGATCAGGAAAATAAAGCCTTCTATAGTATTCAGTAAGGGCGGTTTCGTATCGGTTCCTGTCGTACTGGCTGCCAAGTCACTCCATGTGCCTGCCATCATACATGAATCCGATATGACTCCAGGACTGGCAAACCGTATAGCCATGCGTGGAGCTGTGAAGATCTGCTGCAACTTCCCAGAAACACTTAAGTATCTTCCCGAAGGAAAAGGCGTACTTACAGGCTCTCCGATAAGACAGCAGCTGCTTCACGGAGACAGGAAAAAAGCGCTCGAATTCACGGGGCTTACAGGTGAGAAGCCTATCCTGCTGATCATCGGCGGTTCTCTCGGCTCAGTGTTCATAAATAATGCTGTCAGAGGCGCCATAGATGACCTTCTCCAGAGATTTGAGATCATTCATCTCTGCGGCAAGGGGAATCTGGACCATTCCCTTGATGAAAAGCCAGGTTATGTACAGTACGAGTATATCAGTAAAGAACTTCCTGACCTTTTTGCAGCAGCAGATCTGGTCATCTCCAGAGCCGGAGCAAATGCTATCTGTGAGCTGTTAGCACTCCATAAGCCGAACATCCTGATCCCACTCTCGAGAAATGCATCCCGCGGAGATCAGATTCTGAATGCAAACTCATTTAAGAAGCAGGGCTTCTCTTATGTCATTGAAGAAGAGGATGTAAACGAGAAATCACTCTCTGAAGCCATACACTATGTAGCCGACCATAAGGATGAGTATAAAAAGGCTATGTCAGACAGCGGCCAGATGGATTCCATCACAAAGATCGTAGACCTGATAAAAGAAAATTCACTATAAAAAGGAGGCGGTCACCCGCCTCCAAGCTTATATTTTCAAGTATTGTCCATTTAAATGTCTGATCATTACTGAAGCTTTTCACATATTTCTTTGATCTCGTCTTCTGAAAGTCCTGCATGAGTAAATCCGAGCAGCCCGTCATTGTTCGATGCATCCTTGTATCTCGGTATCAGATGCATATGGAAATGGAATACTGACTGGCCAGCTGTCTCTCCATTATTCTGGAGTATATTAAATCCATCACAGTGCAGCACTTCCTTCATATGCTTTGCCAGCTTCTTTGCCAGTGGGAAAATAGCCTCTGCTTCTTTATCACCCAGTTCGTAGATATTTGCATAATGGTTCTTCGGAAGTATAAGAGCATGCCCCTTACTTACCGGATCTGCATCAAGTATCACTGTGAACAGGTCATCCTCGTAGATTTTATTCGTCGGTATATCACCATTTGCGAGTTTGCAGAAAATGCAGTTGTCATCCTTCATTTGTATTTGCCTCCAGTCATGAAAAGATAAATATATCATCCAGGATCCTCAGATCAGCAAAAGTCCCTTTCGCTGTCATAAGCCCTGTATTAAAAGCTCTCTGAAAAGTCATCCTTCCGGAAGTGATCTCATTCATAGTACCTTCTGTCAGATGTGCCATCACCTTTGCGTCATTGCATTCCTCATAAGTCACATCTATATCAGTGTCGCTTACTTTTACTACTAATGGCTTTTCTCTTCCCTCTATAAGAAAGGCTGCCGTCATAGCCACACCCTTTTTCCCATGGAAGTGTGACTGGAAGGCATTTATGAACTCTGTCTCAGCCTTTTCGCCATCTTTCCCAAGAAGATTTCTGTACATGGATGAAAGCTCTATGATGTCCTCTTTCTGCTGAGCTACATAGGCATCGTCAGAAGCATACTCAGAAAGCTGCTCACTCTCCTGCGGAGTAAGCTGCATGGTACGGGTCCGAAGAACTGACTGTCTTACAGCCTGGTTACTGCTCGGAAGGCTCTTAGTATGTGAAGAGATCGTCCTATACAGGTTCTCTGCTTTCTTTTCTATGATACGATGATAACCTGGATTATCCCTCAGCGTAGAAACTCCGTCCACATAACCACAGAAGCCGCTGCAGAGCTGGCCTCCCAGTATCTGCCAGGCATTCTCCAGGGTCAGGACAGCCTCTCTCTCTCCATAAGTAGTGGAAATGACTATCGGCTGCATGTATATCTTTGCGATCTCATCCTTATCTCCGTACAGCCAGCAGGCATCGAGAAACTGTGTCATATATCCGCCTATACCGAGCCATTCTACTGTAGTCGCGAGTATGATCCCGTCCGCTCCTTTCAGAGTAGATGGGAGAGTTGCTATAGAATTCTTTGCTTCGTATATATTATACCGGTTTACTTCTACCCGAAGCTCACCTAATACCTTTTCAGTCTGTGAAAGCACGTAAATGGTAGGATCATCGAGAACCCCTCGTCCACCATAATAGATATTTATCTTCATATGTAAGCCCTTTACTTTATATATGGCAGCTAATGCCTATCTGCTATAGTATAAGCTCTTACGCTGATAAAATCAAATGATATGGTAAGCCACATCAGCAAAGACTATCTGATCCATTTTACTGAGTTTTACCCTGTCATGGTATGGCAGCAGTGTTCCGTTCAGGTATGTACCATTTGTAGAATTCAGATCCTCCAGGAAGAAATCATGTCCTGTTCTTGTGATCATGGCATGATGGCGGCTTACAACCTTCGAATGCAGTACGGCTTCGTTCTCTCCCTCCTGGCTTCCTATCCTGAAGCTGTCAGTTTTTATATAATGGTTGTTCTCAGTGCCTTTACCGTCATATACCAGCACCCCCTGGAAACCATTATCGCCTGTTCCGTTTTCGTCCGGCCTCATAAATGCTGTCTTAGTAAGAAGTTCTGTATCCGGATCAAAGACAAAGTCCTGAGTGAAGTCATGCGCCCGATTGCCTTCATCCTCTTCTTTCTTCTGTTTTTTCTTTTCCGCTTTTGAAAGAACAGGGAACTTCTCGATGAAAAAGTTCTTTATTTTATGAATAAATGATACCTGATCCCACCTGTTTACCGGCTTCTTTGGTATAACTGCAGGCTCCTGGTCTGGTTCCGGGTCTGGCTGCCTCTGACTGTATTCGCTTATCATCCTCTCTTCAGATGGAGTGAACATCTCAGGCTTTATCTCTTCAAGAACCGGCTCTTGGATCGTGTTCTTTGGCATTTCACGCCTTACTGCATCCACTAGTTCATCTAATGACACCGGGTCCTGGCACATCTCATAAAGACTATATACCAGCCTTGTTATCTGTTCCTTTTTATGGTCCACCTCTTCCATGAAAAAAGACATGAAGTTCTGAAGCTGCTCCTGGTACTCATCGTGTTTAAGTGGACAGTAGCAGAGTCTGACATTCGGAGGCGTCTCACGGTCGAAGTAGACAGTATCCGGATCTATGACTATGTTCTGCTGGCTTATCAGGTACTGCGATAGCAGCGAAAAAGCTGTTGCTATGCTATTCAGGAACATATACAGGTTTTCGTATGTCACACCTTCCTGCTTTACTATATCCCTTATAGAGCGCAGCCTCGTAATATCATACCACACCTGGACTCCCTGGTCTATCTCCACCATATAGAAAGACAAAAGCAGCGTCACCGCATTCTGCCTGAGCATTTCCTCTTCATAGCTCTCCCCGGATTCATAACCGGACAGTATCATGTAACTCCTGTTCGGACTTCTCTGATAACTTACATCCATTGGCTCCTCCTTCATCTGTCCCTTCCTGTCACGGTATCTGCCACATCCTTTACGGCATTTATTTCCCTGAACTCTTTTACAGCGTTTATCTGCACCGGCTGGATCCGCTTGATCTCACTGACTGTCTCATGGTACAGGTTAAAGCTCGTGAAAATGATCGAGAAAAAAATCACAACCGTCAGTCCGAACATCCACGCTGCCTCGAGAGTATAGTAGGCTCCGTATTTTTTCTTTAAAAATTCAAGGATTTTTCTTATCATAACCTTATCCCTATAAGAACCGCCGCCCCTGCCGTGATAAACGGGATCAGTGGCATCTGGTTTCCGCCCTTTCTTTTAAAAATGACTGCTGCCACAAGTCCACCAACTCCCGCCATGAAAGTCGAAATCAGCAGTAGCCGCAAATTATCATAGAGACCGAGAAACGCCCCTGTAGACGTGAATACTATCCCATCGGCACTTCCCAGCGCTCCCTTTGTATATAAAGAGAACAGCAGCACTACAGCACCCGAAACTATACCCCCGAAAAACTCATCGACACTAAACTGCCTTACTATCAGAAAATAGATGCATCCTCCGGCAAAAAATGACACGAGCAGAGACAGATGCACTTCTTTCCATCTGATATCTTCGACACTCAGAACTGTCAGGAATGCCATTACTATAAGCAGTTCAGTCATCGGTGGCCTCCTGCACATTTGCTGCATGGACGGTAGTGTTTTACCGCCGACTTACGCGGGATTGTTCTGATAGTCCTCTTGAGTTTGCTGCAGGTAAGCGAGGAATGCGCTCTCTCCCCATAGTCGGTATAATAGCAGACTCCCGAAATCGCAGCTCCGCACTCTTCACACGGATGATAGATATGTCCGCTCTTAGATCTGACAGTATTCAGTATAGATGGTCTTCCGGTATGTATCGACAGCTTTATGAAAGTACAGTCCAGACTCTCATGATACACTTCTCCGGATTCTGTCACATATACCATCTCATCATCACTGTCCCTGCCGTTGGTCGGATCGAATCCGTTCCATCTTCTGACGCAGATGCGGGTTCCAAGCTCATAGCCCTTCTTCCCAAAGAAGCTCCGTCCTGCCAAAATCGGCATCATCGTAGAGACCTTCACATCTATATCTCTGTCGCTTACCTCGGTCGCAGCATAGTTCAGGACTCCGAGCTTCCGTTTCAGGAACTTCTGGCTCACATTATTTATCCTGACCTTTGCATTACAGGCCAGGTATACAGTAGCATTGTTTATGACACTGTTACCCGAGTGATCAGTTTCCCCTGTCTGCCTACCGATATCCACCTCACTGTCCCCTAGCAGCGCTATGTGGTCGGCCGCATCGTACACTGACTCCGTAAGTCCCCACTGAAAAGACAGTGCCCGGAAAAGCAGCAGAAACACCAGTGAAAAGAAGGCAAACAACGGAAGCAGTATAGCCGCTTCGTAGGTAAAAAATCCCTTTAATTTTTTTATCAATAGTCTAAATCTCATAGTTCAGTCCTCTTAAGGCAGTGCCCCTTTTGGAAGGAAGGTAAATGGTTAAATCTGGTATGGATATGCCTGGTAAGAGGATGCTTAGAGTTATAAAGAGGCACTCCATTAAGGGGGCTGCGCTATGAATTCCTGTCAGTCAGGCAGATATGTCATCTCTCTCGTCCTTTCTATCTGAAGCACCGGGAACTTCTTATCCGACAGTGCAAAAAGTGAGAAAAACGCTGGAGCCGAGCTGTACTTATATGAAAAATCTGCACTTACTACCACCTGATCAAGTCTCAGATTTTTGTAATCCCGATGCAGCCTAGCAGAATTTTCGAGTAGATCCAGAGACCGTAGCCCAAGCGTTCTTTCGCTCTGGATAGCCGATAGTGTAAGTAGATAGCCTTCATACGTAATTCCATTTCCTGACTCCTTTGCCTTTTTGCTCACGTCAAACCACTTCGCCAGCTCCAGCAGATTCGTAGTCGTCCACTCTGCCGGCGTTTTCAGAAGTGCGACTTTCCCTCCATCCAGCAGGAGCCGCACATCCAGCACACTCTCCATATATGACCATGAAGCTATGAGCGCCCAGAACACTGCATTTATAATAGCCGCATTTCCGGTCCACCCGACAAGCGTCATCGCGTGAGCATCCGCCTGGGCGACCTTCGCCTCATCAGCCATCAGACTTGCGAAATTCTCCCCTTCCCTGGCTGCGAGCAGCTTTGTGACTGTTGCCGCCAGGTTTGCCTTGTCGTTCTTCTTTCCGCAGAGCACATACTCCCACTCATATTTAAGTCCTGCATGCCTCAAGTCATTCCTGTAATTCGAGAAGTGTGTCTTCTCATACTCTGCAAAAAGTGCTCTTTCGGCCACACTGAGCTTTTTAACTGCTGTATCGTTCCCCTGTGCCAGAGTACGCCCGGATACTGCTTCGGACAGATCAATCTGCCTGTCAGATATCCTTGCAGAACCGGGCAGCACCTGATCAAGGATCCCGTTGTCTTTCCACTCAGTTATCTGGTCTATCGGATTTACCTCATCGTCATCCGGCTTTGGCACATCCGCCGGTAGTTCTTCTGCCCCATCCTCGGTAGTTTCTGCCGACTGTGTCATGGCGTCTGTTCCCTTTTCCATCAGCTGATCAAAGTCCTGACTTTCTTCCGCCGATTGCTGTGCCTGCTGGTTTCTGTTTACAGCTTTATCCAGCGCAGCCGAAGCTATCCCCGTCTTCTGCTGCATGGCTGCCTGCCTTAAAAACGCCCGCCCGTTCTGATCTGTGATAAAACCATATTTATCGACCGAGCATTTTTCTGTCAAAAGCTGATACAGATCTTTTCCACGGGTGTCGGACGAGATACCATTTTTTACCAGATACTCCTGCATTCTCGTCTCCATCAGTGAAAAATCAGCTCCGCCTCCAGTACCATATGAAGCATCTACACCGAGTATTCTGTAGTTATCCCAGAGATACCGGTTGTAATCGGCGAAAACGCTTTGTGCTGCAATATCAGATATGACATCTGCCTTCTGTCTCTGCCCGTATATCCTCGACAGGTCCAGCAGCAGAAAGAACAGAAGCATCACACTCGCAAGTGACAGTGACAGAAAGACTGTTATACTGCCCCTTTTTTTCATCATTTACTTTCTTTTATCACTTCTTCACTGTCTTTATTTACCTTGACCATAGCCTTATCGAATATGTCTTTTATCTGTTTTCTGAAGAGGACCACGAGACCCACTATGATTACCAGCAGAAGTACGACCTCTACTGTACCTACTCCGTCATCTTCTTTTATGAATTGCTTTATCCCCATAAAGTTCTCCTTCCTTTAGGATCATTTCCCCGTCAGCTCATCTGCATGAAAGCCGGGACCATCAGCACTATAAAAATAACCCCGAGCAGTCCCATCATCGGTATCAGCAGCTTCAGTGAAGCCTCTTCTCCGGCCACTTTTGCATTGATCCGCCTCTCATCGTAAGCTGACTTTTCTTCCTGCTCCAACTGGTCGCGCAGATCCTTACCACCCTTTCTGAGACTCTGCGACAACAGCAGCGTGAGCTTTCTGAACCCCTTATGCCTTAAACTCTCGCCCAGATTTCTGTATGCTCTCTCCTCGTCCTCTCCATCCCTTATCCTCCGGTTCATCCTGACTACCTCCTCAAAAGCCGGCCTCTCCGGATGCCCCCTGGACTTCCCTTTGATATAGGCATTTCCCACCTGTACAAAAGCTGCCTTTACTGAGAACCCTGCCCCTATATAAAGTGAAAGCTGCGAAAGCATTTTCGGATAATCGTATGACAGTTCCTGCTGCCATTTTTTCTCGTCATCCTTAGCCTTCTGCTTCGTATAAAAAATGTACAGTCCGACCATAAATGACATGAGTATTACCAGCTTCAATCCGTCGTCTTCCTTCTTCTCCGAAAAAATCAGCCCCTTTCCGCCCACTTTTTCCGGAAGTTTTACATAGTCAGAAGTCGGATTCTTCTCATTCGCCTCGGTAACAGCCTTTTTCAGGTAATACGAAAATCCATCAGCCGTCTCCATCGGAATCGGAATAACCGTGACCTGCATCTCTACCTCGCCTGTCTTCCCCTGACAGTCCAGGTACCCGCGAATCGAGACAGCCGTCTCCTTTTCAGCCTTGGAATTATCTATTTTTCCCTCGCTGTCAAAAATGTCGTAAGGCTTTATCTCCCATTCAGCCTCTACATTTCCCCTGTATTTGCTGCGAAGCTTCAGGTCTCTGTATACACTGTCGGCGCTCTTATTTTTCCCCAGATACTCTTTTTTTATCTGCTTTTTTGCTGTTTCTACAGCCTTTTCAGCTTCGCTGTCCGTCAGCTTTCTCGGTGGGATCCTCAGTGTCAGCTTCTCCTCCCTATCTCCCTGCTTTACCGTGACTTCATGCTCTTCCGCTGTGCTCCCCGCTTCCGGCCTTTTTATCCGTGAAAGCCTGATGCTGCCTGAACCTCCCGACAGGCTAAGAACCGTCCCCACGATCTCAAGGCCTACTATGCAGACTGCCAGCTTCACTGGTATTTTATTTTTTCCTCTGTTGAGTGCCAGGATCACCGCTATAGTGACCACTGTAAGAATAACTGCTGCCATTTTCTCTCCTATATCTTTATGTCTATGATCTTCTTTCCGAGGATGATACAGCCTGCGTAGATCAGAAGACAGACCGTCATTATAATGATCCCCGGCAAATTTCCGTATGACGGTTCCATAAATTCGGGCGCTGAGACCTTCATGTATGCCAGAATTCCAAGCGGCATTACCATCATGACCTTCAGTTCCATCTGCTGCTGGGCTATTGCCGTTCTTATTTCCTGCCTGACTTCGACTCTCTCTGAAATCCGCCTGGTCGTATCCCGGATATTTTCTATGTAGTCACCTCCAAGCCTCTTTCCGAAACGGAATATCTGCGCAAAATCTGACAGATCCTCATTGTCGAATTTCTCGGAGAGCTCCTCAAATGCCTGCTCGACCGGTTTCCGGAGTCTGACCTTGCTGTTCAGCTCTCTGACATGAGGCAGAAGCACACTTTTGTCGCCATAGAGTATCTTTAATGATTCTCCGCTCTCCCCGAATGCTTTTTCTATCGAGTAACCCGTTTGCAGTGAACCTGTGATCGATAGGAACATCTCCCTGTACTCGGTCTCCAGCTGTCTCGCGAATTTTTCTCCTGACTCGGCCTTCATGCGCTTAGTGTTAAGCCAGGTGATAATCGGAAAAATCAGCACTCCCAGAAAACTATTGTAAAATACCCAGGCTACAGCCGCCGTTACTCCGACATTCTCCGCTAGGAGCAGTAGCTTCTGGCGTCCTCCAAGAGTCCGGCCATCGATAATTTCCGGCTGTTCACCAGCCTGCCTGTCTTCTCCCATTTTTTCGTTCCATCCTCCGAATATCTAAAAATTGGTGATATCTCCACTTCTCCATTTGCCATTCCTGTGACTTCTGAGACTTCCAGGAGCTTTCTGCTCCTGTCCGAAAGTCTCCCGAGGTGAACGAGAATATCTACTCCGGATGCTATCTGCGACCTGATGGCCGAAACCGGAAGCTCCATTCCCATTAACACCATGGTCTCAAGCCTTGCTATCATGTCTTTCGCAGAGTTTGCATGACCGGTAGAAAGACTCCCGTCATGACCTGTATTAAATGCCTGCAGCACTTCAAGCGCCTCTGCTCCTCTGCACTCTCCGACTATGATCCTGTCAGGCCTCATCCTGAGACTCGCTTTTACCAGATCCCTGATAGTGACTTCGAGGTTACCTTCGAGATTCTTGTCACGGGCTTCAAGCCTTACCAGGTTTTCGATACCTATGACCTGAAGCTCGGCAGAATCCTCGATAGTTATGACTCTCTCGTCCTTCGGTATGAATTCAGTCAGGGCATTCAGGAAAGTCGTCTTCCCGGAGCCCGTTCCTCCACTTATAAAAATATTATATCCGGACACGATCAGAAGCCTTAGGAATTCCACTATCTCCGGACTTATCGATCCGAATTCCATGAGTTTTCTCATCGTGATCTTCTCTTTCGGAAAGCGTCTTATCGTAAGCACTCCCTGGTTTAGCGAGATAGGCGGGAGAATGATGTTTATTCGTGAACCGTCCGGGAGTCTCGTGTCGACTATCGGAGAGGATTCGTTTATGACCTTATTTCTCTCGGCAGCTATCTGCTGGATCACATCTGAGAGTTTCTCCTCTGAAGAGAATCTTAAAGGGCTTTTAAACAGTTTTCCGCCTTTTTCGATAAAGATGTTATCCGGGCCATTGACCATGATCTCCGTGATGTCGTCCTGTGCCAGGAGTTCTTCCAGGATATCGAGTTTCCTGAGTGAGTTAAATATCCTCTCCTCCATCATCAGTCTTTCCTGAAGCGGGATCTGATGCTCATGCCCTTCGTCGAGAACTCTCTCCCTTATGTGGCTTCTGATCTCCTCGTCTGTCAGATCTCTCGTCAGGTCGACTTCCTCGATTATCTCCTCGCGTATCCTCTCTGAGAGCATTCCCTCTTCCTCAGAAAGCGCGCGCAGCATTCACGAACTCCTTTCTGACAAAGCCGCCTAGGTTTCCATTCAGCATCGCCCTGATCTGATACTCACCGGGCTGCTGTGAGACCGACATCGGGAGCAGGAACTGTCGGCATTTTCTTATCAGGCCCTCTTTTTCCATTTCAGCCGTGAACACCTTCATGCTGTTTTCATAGTAGGAACCGGGCTTGCCGAGAAGCAGGATATCGTCAGCCGCCTGGAGCAGCGCATCCGCACCCTGTACCATCTGATCCATCAGAATGATTATCTGCTCAAAATCCGTATATGACAGATTTTCCAGAAGACACATCCACTGGTCCACACTGACTGATGCCAGCGCCGTAAGTCCTTTCATCGGCGCCAGATAGTAAAAATTCTCGTAAAATCCCAGAAAGTCGGTCATATTCTTTCCATCTCCGGAATTTCCGATTATATGATACAGATAGTCACCAAGGTCGCGCTTTATCTCACGCTCGAGCATCTGCGGAAGCGTCGACACACCTTCCATATCTATGAAAAGTGTCTGCGCGTTTTCTCCAGACAGCTTCGCCATCGACAGTGAAAACGGAAGAGTCAGCTCATGGTGCATCGGAGAATAGATGACTTCGATCCGCTGTGAATAGTTGCTGTTCTGAAATTCTCTGTGAGTTTTTTTCGTGCTAAAAGACTGATGAAGTTTCTCGATGAAATGGCTCATCTTCTGGAATTTATAGATGACCTCATAATTCTCATCTTCTGTAGTTGCCATTCCAGTCAGATGCAGGATGCTTGTGAACTGCTTTTTCTTCACAGGATTTGTCTCCAGTGCCGTTATAAACTCATCTCCCAGCAGTGCCACCGTAAAATCATTTTCTTCATTCAGAAAATCCTTTACCTCCGTGTACCCACAGACCTCATACTGCCCGCCGGCGCCGATCAGATATCTGACCAGTGCATTCAGATACGCCTTATCCGTATCCGCTATCAGAAGCCTTGTCTTTTTCATTGGAACTCCTTTCTGAAAAGTGCCGCCATGAACCCGAACGATATATACAGTGCGTAGTGCAGATATCCTTCCTGCTCCAGGGCGCTGTAAGGAACTATTTTTTTCTGGCGGATGCAGCTTGTGATGTGTGAGAAAAGCAGGTAGAATCTGATCGCCACCTGTCTCTTCTTTATCATGAAAATGACCGCCGCCACACCTGCTGCAAAAAGTGAATACAAAGCCGTCTGTCCCGCAAACACTATGCCTTCTGTAAGCCCTATCACCGACAGTAGCTTCACATCGCCTGCTCCGACAGCCCCTATCATATAAAAAATATAGAAGGCCGCTATAGTCAGCAGTCCCGCAAGCACTCCCTCTGCTGCTCCGTGAAGTCCTTCACCACTGACTCTTGCCATAAGCCCTTCCAGGTATCCCAAGAGTATCAGCTGGTTCGGAACTCTCTGCCATTTCAGGTCAGCTACTGTCGCCGCTGCCAGAAAAGTCGCCAGAAAAATTTCTCTCATTTCGTCCCCTCCTTGTCGCTTCGGTTTCGATGAGCTGATTATATGCTCTGTTCGATTTCGATGTCACTTTCTTTTTTCAGCCATTTTTTAATAAAATAGCCTTGTCTATAATTCACAAAATATCTGTTTTGTTCAATTCGACCAATCTGCCTTTTCAGAAATCACTATTATTCTGTGCGAAATGCATAAAAATTCACCCAGCCAATCCAGTGTGCCTTAAGTATCCTGATAGTTTCGTATATTTTAACGATTCCCAAATCTAGCATAATTTCATTTTTTAAAAAATAGTTTCCGCAAGATTTTGTTTTTATCCATGTGAACACGAAAAAAGGACCATGGAAAACCCATGATCCTGTGATTTTGTCTATTATGACTAATATTTTTATTTGATTATAATATGGCTATACTAGAAATCCTCTGTTCGATACAGGGTCAATTTCAGCCTCATTCACATCCGTCTTTCCATAAGTGTAACCGGCTACTGTGTCAGGCACATTCTGCATCAGCGGTTCCGAGTTATCTGTCTCTGAAATCTGCGCATATGAGTCCCTTATAGGCCTGATAAGTTCACGAGCTTCTTTCACAGTTTCATAATCGCCGCTGTAGACAGCCTTTGAAAGCAGTTCCTGACAGTAGGTGTAGATGGAATACAGCGTTTTGCAGAATTCCTCATCCTGTGAAAAATCCAGGTCATTTTTCAGATGCTTCAGCACCTCCGAAGCATGCTCCAGTGATTCCTTGCTGGCGTCGTCACCTTTTTTTGCGCCTGTAAAGCCGGCTTCTGCCTCCTTCGCATACTGCTCGAACATATCGTAGAGGATCACGATAAGTTCTGTCCTGTTCGCATGTGTGATTCGGTTCGTAAACTGCTGTTTTAATTCGTCTGTCATCCGTTTTTCCTTTCGTGTATAAGTCAGAAAAGCTCTCCTACTGTTTCTACAAAGCTCTTTGCTATCCCATAAAGTATCTTTGTCTGAAGCTCGCTGTTCCTTTCGTCTGTCGTCTCGAATCCCGGATCATCAGCATTATAAAAAACTGCTGATGCGTCTGTCCTGCCGTCATACTCTGTGACCAGACTTACCGAACCCTGACCAAGCTTCTCCTGGATTTTTCCTGCAAGTATTCCGAGATTCTCACTTAAAGTGTCACGGCTTATCCGCCTGTTCGTGGTTATTTTTCCATCTATGCCGCCGTCTTCCGACGCCTTGAATCTCGCGTATACTTCTCCGGTGGTATCTGAGTCCATCGCTATATCGATAAGTCCCTTCTTTTCGTCTTTTCCACGGACAATCTTTAAGTTCATATTTCCAAGCTCGTCTCCTACCATGACCGGGATCGCGTACTCTTCCTTCTTCTGCGAGAGCTCTTTCATGACCGAAAGCTGCCTTACCGACTGCTGGATCAGCCTGATGTCTATCCTTCCAGCCGCCGCATCATCAGCCAACGATTTTCTGAGAACATTCTCGGCAGTTTCATATAATTCCTGCTGAGCTTCTGCCATCTCCTGCGGGGCATCAAGCGCCTCTGAAAAATCATTTATCAGCTTTTCCCAGCCGTCGTCCAGGGTCATATCCTGGCCTTCCACCATATTCTCTGAGAGCACATCAAACGGCTGCCGGCCATTTTTCCCATAGAGCTTCGTGTAGAAAAATCTGTGAGTCTTCAGCACCTGGTTTATCGCCTGAAGATTCAGAGCCGAGTCGGCAACTCCTGCATCATTTAATATCTGGTATGTATTCTGGTCAGCCTCTGCAACTGCCTGCTCTATCTCCGCCTTTTTCTTCTGATAGAGCTTCTCAACCGTATCCTCAGACTCCTGCGCCTTGTCCTGCGCTTCCAGAGCACTGGCCAGCCTGTCAGGCGACATCGGCATATACGCCTTTTCACCGCCGATTGTCTGGAGCTTATCAGGTGTCGCGAGAGCCTTGGCGTCACGTGTACGCTGGGTCTGGAATTCTTTTTCGGTCTCAAATGCTGAGCTTATCTGATCAGTTATCGAATTAGTTATCGTAGAATCCGGTATTGTGAAACTGTCGTCAATCCGGTAATCCTTTCCTTCATTCCGTGTAGAGCGTACAGCCTGCATCAGATTCTCCATAGTCACTTCCGCTCCTTCTGACAGTAGTGCCCCAATTGGCGCTCCGTCCGTCACATCTATCTGATGCATCAGTCTGTAAAGTCCGATGAACGACTGCTCCTCGTCGTCAGTTATCTTTCCGCTCTGCTGCGCCTTCCATAGGAAATCCGCATAGTCGGATGCGTCCTTGTCAGCCTGGGAACCGCTTGAAGCCATGACCTTCTTTATTTCCTCGGTCTTTTCATACAGCTCGTTCATTGTGAGCTTAAGCGGATTTTCTCCCTTTTTTATCAGTTTCATCACAACACCTGGCTTCAGGTTATCGAAGACCTTCTGCACTTTCTGGTCGGCAGCCTTTACTTCGCTCACATTTTCTTCCGTTATCTCACGGTTGTTATATGCAAGGATCCTGACTGCCCGGCGGTTTTCGTCATTTTTTTCAAGACCGGTCTCATCGAGGATATCGTCGATATTCGAAAAGGCCTTCTTTATCGAGTCGCCGAGATCCGACCTCACCTCTGTGCCGAGCGTCTCATACGCCTCGCCAGCTTTTTTGAGCAGATCTGTCGTGGCTTTTCCCTTTGCCACTTCGCCCAGATCACTTGAAAAAATGCCGTCAAATGCCTTGTAGGACGAGATCAGGGCTGCCGGAGCCTCTTTTGCGCTCTGAAGCATTTCAGTCGTGTCATCGAAGAGATTCGCCGATGTGATATCATCTGGAAAAAGTGCTTCGCCGAGTGTCTTCTCCTGTGCTTTAAGCTCATCTACCAGATCAGACAGTTCTGTCGTATCTATAGACACTCCGCGCTTTATCAGCCTGTAGTTAGCTTCTGTGGTCATCGCAAGCCTTGTCTCTTCCAGCTGTCTCTGTGCTGTCACCAGTTTCAGTTGGTCTGTCTTTGAGAGTACAGGCACTGGCTTATCATCAGCCATGGCATTTTTCAGATTTTCGATCGTAAGCGGCTGGTCTGCCGATACGACTTTTGCCAGGTCATCACCTGTCACGCTTTGTATTACATCCTGTGCATCACGGGCTTTATCCATATCTGAAAGGCCTCTGACTGCATAGGCGTCAAGTGGACTCTGTCCTTCACTTACCGCATCTGTTATGACCTGTGGAAGATCAGCCTGCGTGACAGTCTCTGCTCCGTTCAGCCCGTTAAAAAGCTGTATATTCTCTTCTGTAAGCGGAACTGCATTTTTTAAAAGGAAAACCGCGTTCTGAACCTGAGTGTCATCTGCTTTGAAGCCCGCTGACTGGATTTTTTCCTGGATCTGCGGAAGCATCTGCTGTATATCAGATTCTGTAATGTCTGTCTGCTGTGATATGTCTCCATTTCCGGCAAACTCTGCTTTGACCACGTTATCTACCGTAGGCGCCTGACCATTTCGCAGCAGATAGACACTGGTATCCGCGCTTATAGTTTCTGGAAGTTCTGCTGATTTATCTACAGTCTCTTTTACCTGCTGCATCGTATCCTGGTCTGTCGGCATATCCGCATTCTGGAGTGCCTGTTGGATCTGCGGAACTGCTGAATCACCTGATGACTGCTTTAAGGCGTTGGCTATCCCATTTGCTTCTGCCTCAGACCCCGAAACGGCCTGGACTGCTGCCTGTGAGACTTTTCCGGTGATCGACATATCCTTGCCGGCCTTCGCCATCTGAATACGTATCTTATCCGCTATCGTGACAAAAGTCTTTGAGTCAGTATCTGCCGGATCAAAGCCATTCTCAAGCATTTCTTTATAATCCTGCTTTGACATGGTATGTGCAGCCAGGATCATTTCATTCTGTGTATTCTTAAGGCCTGCGCCGGACTGGACCTGTTTCTCATAGGCTTCAGCTGCTGTTTTTATCTCTTTTTTATTATAGACGGGGGACTGCTGGATCCTGTCTCCCTTTTCGACTTTTATCCCCTGGGAAACTGCTTCTGTATCAACTCCCATAAGCTGTGCAGACGGCTGATTTTTCCTGTACTCAGCTATCATGTCAGTGGCTTTATTCGTCTTTTTTTCAGCTGTATTTTTTAATAAAAGGTCTTCTACCTGCATATATCCTCCGGAAATGCTCTCCACTATTTATTTCGGAAAATACACGGTTTTCTTTAGACAAAAAAAAGAAGCGGCTCTTCGCCACTCCTTATATCTCTTTCCGGCCCTCCAGCGCGCGTAGGAGAGTCACTTCGTCGATGTACTCGAGGTCGCCGCCAACTGGGACACCGCTTGCGATACGGGTCACTTTGATGCCAGTGGGCTTTATCAGACGACTGATATACATGGCTGTCGTCTCGCCTTCGAGCGAAGAATTGGTCGCTATGATGACTTCCTTCACTTCGTCTCCGGAGAGACGGGTCATCAGCTCTTTAAGCCTGATGTCCTCCGGTCCTATGCCCTGCATCGGGGAAATGGCTCCGTGGAGCACATGGTAAACACCCTGGTACTCGCCGGTTTTCTCATAGGCTGCCAGATCCCTCGTGTCCTCTACGACCATGATGGTGCTGTGATCCCGCTTCGGGTTCGCGCAGATAGGACAGATCTCCTGGTCAGTCAGGGTGCAGCAGACCTTGCAGTAACGGACATTTCTTCTCGCAGACTTTATCGTATCCGAGAGCTTGTCTACCTGATCCACAGGCATAGAAAGTATATGAAACGCCAGTCTCTGCGCGGTTTTCTCGCCTATTCCCGGAAGAGAAGACAGACCTGCTATCAGGTCTGATATCTGCTTTGAATAGTAATCCATCAGAACGGAAGGCCTCCGCCAAGTCCTCCTGTAAGGCTTCCCATAGTCTTCTGGGTCTCCTCGTCGACTTTTTTCATAGCTTCATTTGCAGCAGCTACGATCATGTCCTCGAGCATTTCTACATCATCAGGATCTACAGCGTCCGGATCGATATGCACCTTCGTGATCTCTCTCGAGCCTGAAACGGTGATCTCGACAGCTCCGCCGCCTGCAGTCGCTGAGAACTCCTTCTCTGCAAGCTCCTTCTGGCTTTCCTCCATCTGGCGCTGCATTCTCTGCGCCTGCTTCATCAGGTTGTTCATATTTCCAGGCATACCACCTGGGAATCCACCACGTCTTGACATTTTAAAACTCCTATTCTACATCTATTGGCATATCTGTTCCGATCAACTGCTGCATGTCCTTCTCAGGATCATCCATCTTTTGGAACGTCTGATTTTTCTCGTTAAACTTAAACTCCAAAGGCACCTGTTTTCCAATGATCTGATTGACCTTTCCTGAAAAATCATCCAGCTCCTTGTTACAGATGTTCAGATCTCTTTTACTGTCAAAATATACGACCAGCTTATCATTCTCTACGAACGGCTGATGCCTCTGATCACCCCAGCCAGCCTTGAAGCCGCCTGTCATCGACTTTGCGACATCATCGAGAACTGCCTTTGCCTCTTTCACATCCTCCGGAACCGCTAACGGAAGCGGCGTGATCTCCACAGGCTCCGCCTGCTGCACCGGTGCTCCTTTTACCTGGATGTCTCCGGAATCTATTTTTCGCTCGAGCTCGTCTATCCTGTTCACCAGAGCGTCATTATCCGAATCCATCTCCGGATGACAGAGTCTGATCAGTGAGACTTCGAGAAGCACCCGCTTGTCCTGTGCGTAGCGCATCTGATTTTCCAGGTCACTCAGGATACGGATATATCGTATCAGAGTTTCCGGCGAGACCTTTGCACTGTCTTCGATCAGCTTCTTTTTATTCTCGGAAGTCATGTCGAAGGTGTCGGCCATTTCCGGAGCGTTTTTGTACAGGAGCATATCACGCAGATACCAGATCAGATCCGAGACGAACGAATTCAGATCCCGTCCCTCTGTCATAACAGCGTCTACAACTCCGCACACACCCTTTATATCCTGCTCCACGACTGAATTATAGATCCGTGAGAGCACTTCTGTATCCACAGCTCCGAGCACGCTCAGGACCTTGTCATAGGTCAGTTCTTCTCCGAGGTAAAAATTGATGCACTGATCCAGCAGGCTTAGCGCGTCACGCATAGAACCGTCTCCAGCTCTCGCGACATAATTCAGGGCGTCATCTGATGCGCTGACACCTTCTTTTTCCGTAAGTTCTTTTAGCCTGGCAGCTATGGTCTCTACCGATATCCTGTGGAAATCGTACCTCTGACACCTGGAAAGTATCGTGACAGGGATTTTCTGAAGCTCCGTAGTCGCCAGTATGAAAATGACATATGATGGCGGTTCCTCAAGTGTCTTCAGAAAGGCATTGAAAGCCCCGGCACTAAGCATATGCACCTCGTCGATGATATAGACCTTGTACTTGCCTGCTGCCGGCGGATATTCGACATCTTCTATGATGCTGCGGATATTCTCAACGCCGTTGTTTGACGCGGCATCGATCTCCATCACATTCATCGAAGTGCCTTCGGCTATGGCTCTGCAGGTATCACACTCGCCGCATGGACTTCCGTCCGGAAGCGGATGCTCGCAGTTGACCGCCCTCGCAAAGATCTTCGCTACTGTGGTCTTTCCGGTTCCACGTGTCCCTGTAAAAAGATACGCATGTCCTATCCTTCCGGCCGAAATCTCGTTTTTAAGCGTCGTCACTATGTGATCCTGGCCCTTTACCTCTGAAAAATTCTGAGGTCTGAACTTTCTGTACAGGGCCATGTAAGCCATAATTTCCTCCTTCAAATGAAGTTCTTTTCGTTAAGTTCGAACTTCACTCCATTCGTTCTCATCTCTGTGCTTTCGGTCATTCACCAAAACTAATACCAATTCTCTTCGCTTCTTTTATCATCTTGCAGTCAGGATCGACCATTTTGAGCTTTCCTGCTACATCTGCCAACGGCACCAGCTTTGTCTCTCCGTTTATCATCGCAACCATATTGCCATATTTGCCGTCTACGATTGCCTTTGCAGCTGCGGAACCAAGCCTTGTGCAAAGGATCCTGTCGTAAGGGCATGGGCTTCCACCTCTCTGGGTATGTCCAGGAACAGTGACTCTCGCCTCTGAGCCGGTCTTCTCTGTGATCATATCAGCTATCTTATATGATACTGAAGGCCACTTCTTTGCTTCCTTGGCCAGCTTCTCTTTTCTCTCCTTCTTCGGAAGAGCGGCATCAGCCTTTGAAATGGCACCCTCGGCAACAGCCAGGATCGTAAATCCCTTGCCCTGCTGATGTCTCTTCTGGATGGCTTCGATGATCTTATCATCTTCATACGGAATCTCCGGCAGAAGGATGATGTCTGCTCCTGAAGCTACACCAGCATAAAGTGTCAGCCAGCCTACCTTATGTCCCATGACTTCGACTATGAATACTCGGTTGTGAGAAGCTGCCGTCGTATGTATACAGTCGATAGCCGTCGTAGCTACATTTACAGCTGAATAGAAACCGAAGGTGATATCTGTGCCATAAATATCGTTATCGATAGTCTTTGGCAGATGGATGACATTCAGACCCTCTTCGCGTAGAAGGTTAGCGGTCTTCTGAGTACCGTTTCCGCCGAGGATAACTATGCAGTCGAGTCCGAGCTTTTTGTAGTTCGACTTCATGGCTTCGACCTTGTCCAGACCGTTCTCGTCAGGAACTCTCATCAGCTTGAACGGCTGTCTCGATGAACCGAGGATCGTTCCACCCCTGGTAAGGATGCCAGAAAAATCAGCTCCGGTCAGTTTTCTGTAGTCTCCGTAGATAAGACCCTTGTAACCATTTAAAAAACCGTAGATCTCAAGGTCATCTCCGCAGATCTCTTCAAGTCCCTTAACGACTCCGCGCATTGCCGCATTCAGAGCCTGGCAGTCTCCACCGCTTGTAAGCAATCCGATCTTCATTTCTTCGCCTTTCACTTTTTATTTTTGCTGTCCATGAAGGAGACGAATACGTGCTCCCCTCTAAGGACGTCTACAGTTTCCCATTCCCATTTGTTCTTCAGAGAGACTTTCTTTCTCTCGATCAGAAGCTCCGCTTTTCCGTCGCCTCCAACGAGCATTTTTCTTCTGTCTCCCGAAGTTGTTTCGACATTTACCTCTCGCATCTGTGATCTGTCACAGATGACTTTCAGTCTGACTCTCGACAGCGGAGTCTCTTCGCTTATCGCGAACATGCACTTCCTGCCGTTCCGCTTCTCACCTGTCTGACTCCTGGTCAGCATCCACATCTTTGAAAAATTAAACTCGTAGGTCTCGCCATCGAGGTAAATACCGCCTGCAAGAGCGTTCTGCGTATCTATCGGTCCGACTTTTATCTGCGTACCTTCTCCGAAGGCAAATCCGCTGTTTTTAAGTCGGCCGTTCTTTTTGCTGATCAGGTCAGAACAGCTGATATATTCCCAGCGCTCGCCGGCATTTTTGCCCCAGACCTTATCAGCATATCCATACGAAGTCTCCGGCTTTACTGTGTATTTCTCGCCGTTCCACTCTATCATGCCGTCGTACTCGGTCACCAGACCCTCTGTATGCCAGTAGGCATCCATTATCTCAGCATCTCTGAGCGGGCCTGACGTGCTGTATCCGAGGTTTAAGGCTATCCGCTTATTTATCTTCAAGTCCCAGATCAGCTTTCCAGCTTCCGGATGGTCTATCGGATCTTTCTCGACATCCTCTGCCGTCACTTCGATCCGTCCCATCGTTCTGGTCTCAGAAAGGAAGCAGTCTTCGGCACTCACCAGGACATTCATCTCTGTCCCGGTGCTCACCGAATCCCACGGAAAATATCTGGTCAGGACAGATCCTTCTTCTCCGCAGACAGCCGCCATTACTGCAAACCACGAAGGCTTCGTTCCGTCTTTGGAGAATACCGGTTCTTCTTCACAAAGCTGCGGGTTCTCACCGCCGAAGTCTATGATAAAACTTCTCTCTTTGCCTGTAGTCTCGCTGACTCCGTGAACACAGTGCCGCCAGATGTCGAATCCCTGCTTGGCGAGTGCCCCGCGAAGCATAAAGGAGTCACGGTCTGTATCATGCTTGTTAAAAGTCAGACCCACGGCATCCAGAGGTTTAGCCAGCATTTTCTGAAGGTCTGTGATCGCCATTTTATCTCCTTTCTGAAAAAAGCTCTTGTCAAATCAGTTTTTTTATAGTAAAATAGTACCTCGTTGGAGACGTATCGAAGTGGTCATAACGAGGCGCACTCGAAATGCGTTTGTCGCCTAATCGCGGCACAAGGGTTCGAATCCCTTCGTCTCCGCTATTCAGGTTCCCGGAAGGGAGCCTTTTTTATTGCTAGAAACTCTTTATCTCGTCATCATCGTCAGTCGTAGACTCGTCGATGTCCTTTATCACTACATCATACGAATAGTCGTCGTTTACCTTTACAGTGACAGTGTCACCGACTTTTTTCCCAAGGATAGCCCTTCCGAGCGGAGACTCTATCGATATCTTATTCTCGAGGGAATTGCCGCGGATGCTTGTCGTTATCTTATACTTCTCGGTCTCATCGTCCTCCGGAATGTAGAGTGTGACTGTGTTATTCATGCCTACCGTTCCGTCCTCTGACTTATCTGAGATGACTGTCGCATTCTCGAGCATCCTCTCCAGATAGCGGATCCTGCTCTCATTACGGTTCTTTGCCCGCTTGGCCTCATGGTACTCAAAATTCTCGGAGAGATCGCCGTGGGCTCTGGTCTCCTGAACCTCAGCTATCAGCTTCGGTCTCTGGTTGAATTTCCTGTCGTCGATCTCTGCCTGTATTTTTTTTACGTCTGACTCTGTAAGTCTTTCTCCCATTTCTTACCTGCTGTACTTTTTCTCTATCGCTGTGATCATGTCTACTCTCTCCTGGTGACGTCCTCCCATCGGCTCGGCGTTCAGATAACTGTCTACTATATCCTTTGCGAGCTCCGGCCCTACGATACGGGCCCCTATGCCGATGATATTCGCGTGGTTGTGCTCTCTTATCAGGTGAGCTGTAGTAGTGTCAGAGCAGACTCCTGCTCTGATACCCGGAACCTTGTTCGCTGCAAGAGTGATGCCTACTCCGGTCCCGCAGATCAGGACTGCCAGGTCACCTTCTCCTGCGACAAGAGCTTCGGCCACTTTTTCACCGACTTTAGGATAGTCCACCCTGTCTGTAGTGTCTGTTCCAAAGTTCTTCACCTCATAGCCTTCGTCCTCGAGATGCTTCATGATCTCGAACTTCAGCTCTGTTCCTGCATGATCATTTCCGATTAAGATCTTCATTTATGCTCCTTAGATTATCTCATAAACTGTCTTCGAATGATACTGCTCCCCGGCTTCTATGATCGGCTGCGCGTACTTCGGCACATTTATCGCATTTGGGAAAAACTGTGTCTCAAAAGCCACGCCTCCGCGCCTCACATACAGTTTACCACTTTTACCATACTCTTTTCCACTGATATAGTTTCCGCTGTAGAACTGGATTCCCGGAAGGTCTGTGATCACATTTATCTGGAGTGACTTGTCCGGAAGCCTGAACTGAGCAGCCTCATACTCTTTCTTCCCGTCATGGTCAAAAGCGCTTCTGTGCCACTTCTCGTCTTTTGTCAGCTCGTAGTTATGATCATAGCCGCCAGCCCAGGTCAGCTGGTCATAGTCTGCATTTATCCTCTCGCTTATAGCGTGGAAATCCCTGAAATCCATCGGAGTTCCTTCAACAGCCGCATAGGTCCCGTCAGGGATAGACTCCTTGTCTGTCTGTGAAAAGCTGTCAGCGTGGATACATACTTCAGTGTCGAGGATATCCCCGTTTCCTTCTCCATGGAGATTGAAGTAAGTGTGGTTTGTCGGATTGAAGATAGTCTTCTTATCCGAAACACCCTTATAATCAAGGATCAGATGGCTGTCACTGTCTACAGTGTAAGTCACTTCGATGTCCATATTCCCTGGGAAACCAAGGTCTCCATCCGGGCTGTGATAAGCAAAAGTGATATGGTCAGCAGCCTCTTCCTTTGTATCCCAGATACGTCTCTGGATAGAAGTAAAAGCGCTGTGCAGGTTATTATGGCCGTTGTCATTTTTCTCGATGTCGTAATTTACGCCATCGATCGTAAAAGTAGCTCCGCCAATCCTGTTTGCGTTACGGCCGATAGTGCAGCCATAGTTCGGATCATTGTCAAAATACTGCTCGACATCCTTGTATCCAAGCACGATGTCACGGTCTTCGCCGCCCTTTATCTGTACGTGGAGCTCCATCAGGTTTGCCCCGAAATTCATGACTTTCGCACGGAGTCTCCCTCCTGAGATCTCGTATGCGATGATGTCCTGTCCATCCTTTGTCTTACCGATTACCTTTCCCATTTTATTAACCTCCTATTTGTTTATAAGAAATGCGAGTGGATTATCTACATACAGTATGTTTAAAAATCCACTGCTTTCTATCTGTGTCATCAGCTTTTCGCCACTCGGCGTGATCGAAAAGCAAGTAACCACATCCATGAATATCCAGATGATCATCAGCGCCACGATGATTCCCCAAATACCGCCAAGCGCTCTTGAAAATCCCCCTACCACCGGCAGATCACCGATAAACTGTGCTATCAGCGAGATCACCCTTGTAATGATAAAAGCTATAAGAAGCGATGTGAGTATCGCAAGTCCTTTTACCATCAGGGCAGCCGTCTGTCCGGCTATGGTCTTTGTGATCGTATCATTTGCCGATGAGAGCTTTTTTTCATTATCATCCGAGATATTTTCTGCTATCTCCACGGCTGCGTTAGTCGTGGAATCTACCGCCTTAGAAATAAAATCAGTAGCTTTCTTTGGCAGGTTGATGTCCAGCTTCTCCAGGTAGTCCCTGAGACTGCCGGAGTCTGACAGATCTATCTTCGCTTTTTTCGGAGTGCCTATATCAGTGGTCTCCTCGTCAGTGCTGTCATCCGTCGTATAGGTGTCCTGGCTGTCCTCATCTTCCTCTCTCTGCTCGTTTATCTGATCTATCGTCTGATTTTCTTTCTGCACAAGCCCGCTGGTTATATGCTCAGAAACTGAATTATAGAACTTCTGGTAGACTGCGCCATCCATGTATCTCTCTTCTATCAGTGGAGTCGCCACATACAGAAATCCAATGATGATGACCCAGGACAGAAGTCCGCTTAAGAGTCCGAAAAGTCCTCTGTAAAAACCTATCGCAAATGCTGCCACAAGCAGTATTAGTGTTACTATAAGTACGTAATTCACTGTTTTTCCTCTTGATCAGCTCAGTTTTATAACCTGACTTGTCTCCTGCTGGATCAGGAAATAATCCCTTGTTTCTCCTGCTGCTTCAAACGCTATGACCGCATCCGGAAAATCGTAGCTGAACTTCGTTTTTCCCTTCACATCGAAGAGTCTTACCTTCTCCCCGGTCCTGGCTATCAGCAGATCATCCCTTATAAACTCACACCTGTCGTATGAAGCATCGAGCTTCTTTGCACAGGTCTGTTTTCCATTTTCATCATACACATCGAGTTCTTTTCTGTTCCCCTTTGCCCGATGGATGAGTCCGAAATACTCTCCGCTCATTATAACACTTTCCGTGGTAAATTTCGTTTTGAGCTTCGTTTTTTCTTTCACTTCATTGCCAGATGTATACAGGATAGCACCGCCGTCTGTTATCGCCACCGCAGTCCCATCTGTAAAAAATGCCGTCTGCGGACATACTGTGTCATCGTATTCAAAGCTGGCTATGATATTATCCTTTTTCTGGTTCCCGGCATCTGTGAAGTCGTAGATATTTATCCTCGTCGCAAGTGACTCAGTCTTTACGACCGAAAGCGACATGATAAGCCTCGTGCCATTATCTGAAAGAGCTATCGACATCGGATAACCTGTCTGTGACAGATGGACCTGTCCGCCTGCCATGGACGTTCCGTTCTCGCGGTAGAGATTTATGTATCCGGTGTCCTCTTCTTCTGTGAGCACAGCCGAAGTGCCATCTGACGCTATATCTGCCCGGACTATCGTGTGTGTCGTGGAAATGACCGAAAGCTCTTTTTTGTCGGACATGACCACGAGAGTGCTGCCATCTTTGTCGTAGATCAGGAGCCTTTTCCCGCTGATCAGCACTTCCGGGGACTGCATGTTATACGATTCATTCCAGACTGTATTTCCTTCCTGATCGTAATACTGCGCGCCGTCCCGTGAATATGCCATCAGTCCGCCTGCGAAAGACACGAAGTTCTGAGCTGAAGCCCCGTCTATCGAGAAACTGTCTTCTACGTCGTAGGTTTCGAAAGACCTGGCATTCTGCCAGACTGCTGCAATTATCACGGCTACGATAAGTACCGCAGCCGCGATGATCGTGATCACACTCCTCTTATTAAAAAATGATCTCATCACACGTCGTAATCAAAACTGAAAAGCGCTACTCCGAATGACGGAAGCGGATATCCTATAGAATATGCCTGGCCGTCGCATGCCTGTTTCTCTGGCGTATAGCTCTTCTTTTTTCTCTTTTTCTCCTGTGTTTCTCCGGTGTATTCCGGCTCATCACTGTCGAGGATCAGCGTATGCTTCTGCGTACTCACGACTCCGACTCTGTAATCAGGGTACTCTACCGGAGTGAAGTTCACGACACAGAGGATGTTATTTTTTCCATCCTTGCTCTTCCTGACAAGACTGAAGATGCTCCTGTAACTATCGTTCGCGTTTATCCACTCGAAACCGTTCCAGTTGATGTCCTGCTGCCAGAGTGCCGGGTATTTTCTGTATACATGGAGCAATTCCTTCACCCAGTTCTGCATCGCCCTGTGGCGCGGATTCTCCAATTCGTACCACGAAAGCTCGCAGGCTTCACTCCACTCGTGAGTCTGCGCGAACTCCTGTCCCATGAAGAGCAGCTTCTTTCCCGGATGGCACATCATAAAGGCGTATCCGGCTCTCAGGTTCGCGAACTTCTCCGGCTCATCTCCAGGCATTTTTTCGATCATAGACTTCTTCAGATGGACTACTTCATCGTGAGAGAGCACCAGAATGTACTTCTCATACTCGTTGTAGCTCATCGCAAAAGTCATGCGGTTATGGTTATCCTTGCGGAAGAAAGGATCCAGCTGCATGTAATCCAGGAAGTCGTGCATCCAGCCCATGTTCCACTTGTAGGAAAATCCGAGCCCGTCATTATCCACATCTGTCGTGACTTTAGGCCAGGCTGTGGACTCCTCTGCTATCATCAGGAATCCCTTGTACCTGCCTGTCATCAGCGAATTGATATGTTTAAAAAATGCTATTGCCTCGAGATTTTCGTTCCCGCCGTATTTGTTCGGGACCCACTGTCCTGCTTCCTTACCATAATCGAGGTAAAGCATTGAAGCCACGGCGTCTACACGGAGTCCGTCCACATGGTAGTTCTCGACCCAGTTTATCGCTGAACCGATCAGGAAGTTCTTGACCTCCGGCTTTCCATAGTCAAAGATCTTCGTGCCCCAGTCAGGATGCTCACCTTTTCTCGGATCCGCATATTCATAGAGCGGCTGTCCGTCGAAATCCGCAAGCCCGTGCGCGTCCTTTGGGAAGTGTGCCGGAACCCAGTCGAGAATGACTCCGATATTTTTCTTGTGGAAAGCATTCACCAGGTACATGAAGTCCTGCGGCGTTCCGTAGCGGGACGTCGGAGCGTAGTAGCCTGTGACCTGATAGCCCCAGGAACCGTCATACGGGTACTCGGAAATCCCCATCAGCTCCACATGGGTGTAGCCCATCTCCCCGACATAATCTACAAGCCTGTCCGCCAGCTCCCTGTAGGTGTAAAATCCGTCATCGTCCGTTCCCGGATGCCTCATCCATGAACCCGGATGAACCTCGTAGATAGAGAGTGGCTTCTCATAGTAAGGAGTGTCGTCAGCTCTTTTCTTAAGCCACGCGCTGTCTGTCCATTTGAAGCCCTTTGTGCTCCAGAGCCTGCTGGCAGTTCCCGGGCGGACTTCTGCATACTCAGCGAACGGGTCAGCCTTGTACAGCTTCTCGTCATTACCTCCCTGGATCAGATATTTGTACATCTGTCCTATTTTCACATCCGGAATAAAGCATTCCCAGACTCCGATTCCCTCAGGGCTCACCCTGGTCATCGGATTTGCCTGCTCGTTCCAGCCGTTGAATTCTCCGATCACATGGACTTCCTTCGCGTGTGGAGCCCATACATCGAAATAGAATCCCCTCTGGCCATTTACCTTCGCAGAATGTGCTCCGAGCTTCCTGAAGATGTCGTAATGTGTTCCCTGTCCGAACAGGTACGCGTCTAACTGTGTAAAGTGGCTCATTTTCCCCGCCTCCTTGTCTGTATGTGAATTATTCTATGATATCCTTTTCCTGCAGCATCGGGCGTCCGTCATCGTCTGCCATTCTCGCAGAAAAATGACTGAAAAATCCCTTGCTCCTTTTCTCATATCGTGAAATTCCTTCATCTATAATAGCCTTTACATCGTGCAGGCTCACCGCTTCACTTCCACCCTGAAGCATTCCGATCCTGTCATACAATGCAAGGATTCCCATATCATCCATCGAATAACCGCAGTCTAAGACATATACTTTTCCGAAGTTCACTAATTCGTCTAGAGTCATCTCTGGTATAGCCAGATGCTCTGTGAAGTATTTCCAGAGCTTCGGAGCACCGACTGCGAGCTTCTTCAGCTCTTTTTCACTGTCTTCAAGTATAAATAAAGTGCCGCTCCTGTCATTTTCTATCATAAGTGACAGTGATACCGCGGTCTTATAGTCCATGCCTCCGGCTTTTTCTATCATGAGGCTTCCGCCCTTTACCTTTGAGATAAGAGCGTTTAAGTCCTTGGAGTTTATCTTCTCTCCGGTGATCCGTCCGGCACCGGCATTGAGCTTTCCGGTTTCCTTCTGGATGATCTGTACCAGTTTGCTGGCAAGTGCTGTCTTTCCACAGCCATCAGCACCTGAAATAGTCAGATTTCCGGTCTTTATGGCTCCGTCTGATTCGCACTTTACTTTCAGGCCGTTTATAGCCTGCTTTATCTGCGGCTTCATGTCATGTACATCGACAAAATAGCTGAGCACTGCCTTTTCCTCTTCTGTAAAGTCAGCATCTACAGTCTCATCATCCAGTGCCTCGTGCTCTATCTGCTTTGCCAGACCGCTTACATCTATGTCTATCTCTCTGGTCTTGTCGTCTACCTGCTGCTTTTCCTCAGGCTTTACAGGCTCGAGCGTTCTGGTCTTCTCTAAATCTTCTTTTTCTTCTGAAGGAGCCTTTTCCTCAGAGGCTTCAGGCTTTTCTTCGTCCGGTTCTGCTGTTTCGGGGGTTTCTTCTTCTAAAGCAGAAGGCTCTTCTTCCGGTTCTTCCACTGCCTTCGGAGTCTCCTCGACTTCTTCAGCCTTTTCTGTGGACTCAGCCTTAGTCTCTTCCGGCTCTTCAGTGTCATCGTCTGACATCGTATCTATGTCATGCTGGAGCATGTCATTTACGCCCGCCAGGATCTTCGCCGCGCTCTGTACTGTCTCTGCGTCAGCATTCTCCAGGACTTTCTGCTTTGGCTTGTCATCATCCGGTTCAGGCTTCTTTAAGTATTCTTCCTTCAGGAGCTCCTCAGGTGCTACTCCTGCTTCAAGCTGCGGGCTGATATTTACCAGGCGGTCCATGATCTGGTTTGCCTCACGGAGAGCCTGCTCCTTTGCCTGCTCGAGCTTTTTCTTCTTCGCGTCGTTAAGCGCGGCTTCCATGGCACGCTGCTGCTTGCCCCAGTCGTCTAAGACATCCTGGATAGTCAGCTGTCCCTCTATCTGCTCGTCATCTCCGCCTGAAGGGAGATTTAGAGCCATCTGCCCATCGTATTCCTCTGCCAGATACTGCTGGTAAGAGTCTTCGATCGGAGTCTTTGACTCTTCTTCAGGCTTTTTCTGATGGATGGCTTTATGCTTATCGAGTGCAGGTTCCTCTGCTGTCACATAAGGTATGTCACCTACCAGATCCTTTATGGCGTCCATATTTTCAGAGACTTCGCCAGCCTCAGTCGCCATCATGATCTCCTCGATATTCTTCCGGATCTCAGCCTGGAGGTTCACTGTGTCGAACTTCTCCGGCTTGTCCTCCACCTGCGGGATAGTGATAGTATCAGACAGTTCCTTGTCTTTTTTCACTACTCCAGTGGTGCCCTTTGTGAGTCTTCTGTACTGTTCCTCCTGCTCCGGAGTCAGAGCCTTGTACATCATCTTCATCTCGAGAGACTTCTCGACATAAGGACCTTCTCCAAACCATAAGGCAATCTTATCGCAGAGAGCTATGCATTTCTCCTCGTCTCCGTGCTTTCTGTACAGGCAGGCGAGTTCAAAAGCCCATTTGTCTACGAAGTCCTCGTCACACAGTCCCTCAAGTATGCTGATAAGCTCTGTAATGTCCGCTCCCTGTGCCTTCCTGATCGTGTATCTGATCACAAAGCGGAGGCCATCGTGCGGCGCTATATCTACGAATTCTTTATAATAAGTCTCTGCTTCATCCAGCTCTCCCATCTTTACCGAAATAAGTGCAAGACGATAGATGATCATTCTCGCTATAGGAGACTTCTCATGGGCGATCTCCAGGATCTCTCTTCCCTTCTCTGGCTGCCCGGCCTCCTCGGCTATCTCGCTGGCACGGAGGAGAACATTTACATTCCGGATCTTCCGGTAGTTGAGAGTATCCAGGACATCTACCGCTTCCTTCAGATCACCCTGACGGACCAGCGTCTCCACCTGATCCATCTTTATTTTATACTCTGTTTTCTCCAATTAACGTACACCTCGAAAAAGCCTTTTTCTCTTCTTCACGAAAAAATCTGCTCCTACTATAGTACCATAGCAGGGGCTGTTTTTCAAACACTATCATTTCTTCGCCTGGCGATTTTTTCTCTTGTCTATGATCTTTCCGATGATACCGCTGTGGTTTTTCTTCCTGGCTGCTTTTTTCATAACGGGCTGTCCTGTCTCCGGGTCCATGTAGTCGAGCTTTCCGTAATCTATGGCAGCTACAGGCATTTTTCTCTTGCACAGATAGTGATCCGAAATGCGCTTTATGACCCAGAGAGTCAGTGAGACTGTCGGTACTCCGATGATCATTCCCGGAATGCCGAAGAGTCCGCCGCCTACCACGATCGCGAAAACGACCCAGAACGGGGAAACTCCGGTCGAGTCTCCGAGTATCTTTGGTCCGAGGAAATTCCCGTCAAACTGCTGCAGGATGATGACATAGATCAGGAAATAAATGCCCTGCATCGGGTTGTTGACGAATATCAGGCAGACTGTAGGAACCGCTCCGATGTACGGTCCGAATATCGGGATGACGTTCGTGACTCCGATGATGACCGAGCAGACAACCGCATACGGGAAGCGGAGTATGAGCATCGAAAAATAGCAGATAATGCCGATGATGATAGAATCGATGATCTTTCCGACAATGAATCCGTAGAACACTTCATCCGCTTTTCTGACTGTCTCAACCACATGATTAGCTGCTTTGATCGGGAAAATAGCGTAGATCAGCTTCTTCGTCCACGATTTGAACGATTCCTTGTCGATAAGTACATAGATGCAGACAAAAATACCGATGATCAGGTTCACTATGATCTTTCCGGCGCTCATCCCCCATTTCGTAAGGGTCGAGACTATCTGATTCTGACTCTCGAGATTTAAGTATTTGCGGACGAAATCCACGAGTTCATCAATGGTATTGTCGATATTCTGGTTATCACGGGCAGAATCCATGGCATCCTTGAACCTGTAGTTCGTCAGCTTATCGGCCCAGTCTATGACTCCGCGCACTTTTTCATGGATGTGGTTTATCAGCTCGTTCATCGTCGACACGAACTGCGGCACGACGAGCACTAAGAAAAAAATGACCGCTGCCACGAGCACGAGTGTCGCTATGACTGTCGAGAGAACCCTGATCCATTTGACTGGTTTCCCGTCCGCCGGTTTTTTCCTCGGTTTCCCGGTGTGCTTTGCGTGCAGATCTGCAAAATAGTTAAAGATCTTTGTGAAAAAAGTCATTATGGGATTTGTCAGGTACGCCATGATCGCGCCGAAAAGTATCGGCTGGAACACCTTTCTGACTGTACCCCATCCTGTAGATATGGCTCCCCACCTTTTAAAAATGAAATAGATGATGATCAGTGCGAGTCCGACAAGAAATGCCCTTCTCGCTATGACTTTGTACCGCGCGTTTTCCTCATCCGAGAGGTATTCGCTTGCGTGTTTCTTTTTTTCTGTATTGCCTTCTGACATATCGTAGACCTCCGGTATGCTTATAGTGTAGTACAGAAAATTATCACATATCAATAGCGAAATTTCAATAGTAAAAAATGCCCTGTTACGGGCATTTTCAGAATGCTGGCCCGGAGGCCGTTTACATTCCATGATACGTATTTCATTTTTTGTTATGTGCTCTGTAGTAGTTGATCAGGCAGCCGTCTTCGATGATCTCACGCTCATCATCTGTAAGCTCGCCCATAGTCAGGGTGAACGGAACCAGACCGTCGTCTTTTATCACATACGCTTCGATCTCAGTGTTCTTGTTCCTGATGTCATCGAAGACATTCGGGATGAACAGGTAATCGCCATTCTTAAATGGCAGATTGCCAGCTGGGATCGTGAATGGGAGCATGCCCCAGTTTATCAGGTTACTTCTGTAACGTTTGGTGGCGTATTCATTGGCGATGTTTGCCCAGCCACCAAGTACCTTCTGGCAGCTTGCAGCCTGCTCACGTGCTGAACCGTCTCCCGGTTTTACCGCAAAAATCGTGCTTCCGATTCCGATGTTATGTCTGTTCACGTCTTCGAACTTTGTGTGAATAGCTTTCATCACATCGTGGATCTCCGGAAGAGCGTCACCAGGGCAGCTGTCGGCTTCTACAGCCTTCTGTGCTTTCTGGACTTCCTTTGCTCGTCCTACATATGCAGGGTCTTTTCTCGAAAGTGTAAACTCAGCAAGAGCCAGAGGGTTCGATCTGTATGATGAAGTCTCACCTGAAGGGATCAGCTCATCTGTCGTAGTAACAGGATCATGGATCTCTGAAACGACCTTCAGGATCAGGTTCTCCGGAAGCGGGCTCATAGGTGGCCAATCCTTGATGTTCGGGCCGAACTTCACTTCAACTGAAGGATCTGCGACACCGTGGCTATCGAATACACGGTTCTTATATATCTCACTGTCAAAGAAGTACTTCGGCTTTGTGAAATCCACGTCAATCTCATCTGCACCTGTCAGGAAGCCCTTGTTTGCAGCTGTAGCCGCGATAGAACGGGCATCCATAAGCGCAACTGATGCAATCTGTCCATTCTGGAGCTTTGAGCCTTCTCTGTTTGGGAAGTTCCTTGTAGAATGGCGGATAGAGAAGCCGTTATTTGCCGGAGTATCTCCTGCGCCGAAGCACGGTCCGCAGAACGCAGTCTTTACGATAGCGCCAGTGGCTAAGAGATCTGCTACACAGCCGTTCTTTGCCAGCTGCATGAAGATAGGCGTAGAAGCTGGATAGACGCTCAGTGTAAAGTCATCTGAACCGATGCTCTTTCCACGGAGGATATCTGTAGCGTCACAGATATTTTCATAGCCGCCGCCTGCGCAGCCAGCGATAATACCCTGATCTACATAGAGCTTTCCGTCATGTACCTTATCCTTCAGATGGAAGTCTACCTGATCTCCGAGAGAGACTTTTGCCTTCTTCTCGGTATCATCGAGGATATCCATCAGATTTTCCTTGAGCTCTGCGATAGTGTAAGTATTCGATGGGTGGAACGGCATAGCGATCATCGGGCGGATCTCTGAAAGGTCGATCTCGACGCATCCGTCATAGTAAGCTACATCTGCCGGGTGAAGCGGCTTATAGTCTTCTTTTCTGCCGTGGATCTCGTAGAACTCCTCAGTCCTGTCATCACATTCCCAGATAGATGAAAGACAGGTAGTCTCAGTCGTCATGACATCGACTCCGATACGGTAATCTACCGAAAGATTAGCGATTCCAGGTCCGACGAACTCCATTACTTTATTCTTCACATAGCCGTTCTTGAATACTTTTCCAATGATGGCAAGTGCTATATCCTGAGGTCCGACACCCTTTACAGGCTTGCCCTTCAGGTAAATGGCAATGACACCAGGCATATTTATATCGTAAGTCTTTCCGAGAAGCTGTTTTACGAGCTCTGGACCGCCTTCGCCCATGGCCATGGTTCCCAGAGCACCGTATCTCGTGTGAGAATCGGAGCCTAGGATCATTTTTCCTGTACAGGCGAGCATTTCACGCGCGAACTGGTGGATGACAGCCTGATGAGGCGGTACGTAGATCCCGCCGTATCTCTTGGCGCATGAAAGGCCAAACATATGGTCGTCTTCATTTATGGTTCCACCGACTGCGCATAGACTGTTATGACAGTTCGTCAGCACATACGGAATAGGGAATTTCTCAAGGCCTGAAGCACGGGCGGTCTGGATGATCCCGACATAAGTGATGTCATGGCTTGTCAGCTTGTCGAACTTCACCTTCAGTTCGTGCATATTACCAGAGGTATTATGGCTTTTTAAAATGCCATAAGCCATCGTACCCTCGGCAGCCTTCTCCTTATCTGCTTTTTTTCCGAGAGCAGAGAGCTTTGCCGAAGCCTCATGGTCGTCGGCTACTATCTGTGTACCGTCTACTAAGTAGACTCCGGTATCGTATAATTTCATTGATGCCTCCATTTCTTTCTCCAACTACTATTTGCAGTGAATTGTATCACTTTTTAAAGACTCCGAAAAGTCCTTTTTTCTTTGGTTCCGGTCCGTTCTGGCTTCCGTCCTTCCAGTCAAAGTACTCTCGGTCTAAGTCGTCGAGATTTATCTGGCTTTCAATCTTCTCAGAGAGATCATCGGTCTCTATTCCGTCAGCCACCGTGCCCTTTGGTATGTCTCCTCCCTGGAAAAATGCCGGGTTCACATGAATCTCCGGTTTGACGTTTGCATACGAAGGCTCATCAGCTTCCTCGGTAAATTCACCGGACTCCTGCTCTTTCTCAAGGCGCTTGTTCTCTTCTTCAATAAGCCTTAAGTATTCCTGCGTATCCTTCAGATCTGACAGCTGGCCTTTGAGCTCGTACTGGTTTTTCTTTATTTTTTTCTTCTCATCGTCGATCTGCTCCATCATATCCGAGTGGATCTGATCTATCTTCTTCGAAGCGTCGGTTACGATGTCGCTTATCAGATTCAGGGCGTGGTCCGAATACATCAGCGAACCTGCGTAGATGTCTTCTGCCTTTTTCCTGGCTCTCTCCTCAGTCAGATCTGCCTGCTTCTGCTGGCTTCTCTCGGCCTGCTGCCTGCTCGACTTCGTCAGCTCACTTTCGTCAAGCATTGCATACAGACAGTCGCCCAGCTCCTTCAGGAGCGACTGGGCTTCGTCTTTGTCTATGATGATCTTTGAGTTGCTCCCAGGCTCAGACTCAGCATTCGCAATCAGAATGTGCATCGCCCGGAGAGCATCTTCAGTTCTGTCCTGTGCGCTCATTTTAACCTCTAGTCACTTCCTCTGAAGGGAATGGTGTCAGCACTCTGCCGAGGATCCCGTTCAGATAAGCTATCATAACGCCGTAATTCGTGATAGGAACTCCCTGTGCAGTCGCCGTATCCAGCCTGTAGCGGATCTCCCTGACCGGAAGCATACAGCCCCCACAGTGGATGATCAGTGAATACGGTGACAGGTCCTCCGGAAAATCTCCGCCACTCGTAAACTCGAACCTGAAATCCTTTCCGGTCTTTTCCTTAATCCATCTCGGGAGCTTTTCTGTACCGATATCACCACACTGTCTGTGATGTGTGCATCCCTCGCAGATAAGTATCGTGTCGCCGTCCTTCAGGTTCGCGAGTTCCTTTGCACTCCTGGTCTGAAGCGCCAGGTCACCCTTGTATCTGCTCATCAGTATCGAAAAAGATGTCAGTGGCGTGCTTTCCGGCACTATCTTTGCCACTTCGGCAAAGACCTGCGAGTCAGTGATCACGAGCTTCGGCTGTTTTTTAAGGCTCATAAGGAGCCTCTCCAGCTCCCTGACCTGTGACATGGCGACCATTCCGTTTGCGTCGAGAATGTCCCTTATCACCTGCTGCTGCGGAAGGATCAGCCTTCCCTTAGGCGCCGAAGCATCTACAGGGATCACGAGAACTACCATATCTCCCGGAGCTATCAGGTCCCTGATCAGGTAACGCTCGTCCTTATGCTCGTTCGCGAGCTTCGCTATCTCTATCCTTAAAAAATTCGCGCTGACCTTCGGATTCTCGACAGTGCTTAAAAGCATTATCTTCTCCGGCTTTTCACCGAGAGCCTCAGCTAAGTCCTGTTTCACCTGAATCTTATTCGCGTCGCGCAGAAGGTCGGATTTATTCGCTACGATAAGGTAGGGGATAGTCCGCTTGTTAAACTCCGCGAGGATCTCTTTTTCGAGAGTGAACTCATAGCTGTCCGCTTCAACAACCAGGATAGCTATATCCGTGCGCCTTAAAACCTTTTTGGTCTGGTCGACTCTCTTCTGCCCGAGCTCACCGTAATCGTCGATCCCGGGCGTATCTATAAAAGTCACCGGTCCGATAGGAAGAAGCTCCATCGATTTACTGACCGGATCAGTAGTAGTTCCCTTTACATCAGATACCACGGCCATCGGCTGTCCTGCCAGAAGATTCAGTATCGATGATTTCCCGGCATTCCGTCTCCCGATAATGCCTATCTGCAGTCTCTCTCCAGTCGGAGTGTCATTAAGTCCCATTTAAAGCCTCCTGATATTTTTTCATACAGTGTCTTTTATTTTATCATAAAAATCCCTATGAAAAAAGAGACTTGTTGACATAGTACTTAGAAAAATGTAAAATAGACGGCAGCCGAGCAGCCGGGGGATCAGCGGTCCCCTGTACCGGAATATCCGCTATACGCCGGGGTGATTTCTGTTCGAGGGCTTTCTGAAGCGATAGCTGCCCTGAGTAAGTGGCGTTGATATCCGGGTCCCGCGCAATGGGTGCCTGTGAACCGTGTCAGGTCAGGAATGAAGCAGCACTAAGCAGGATTTCTCATGTGCCGCGGGGGCGCCTGGGTTGAGTTAACTGCACAGGTAACGTATTGCGACAGGGGTTCGACAGCAGAAGCCCGGCCTTTTTTATTGCAAAAAACGGGGCGTGCCTGGTGGCACGCCCTGTTCAGTCGTCTCTTACATACAGATACTCGTCGAGTTTCTGACCATTCAGTTTCGTGTGGCCTTCGAGTAAGGCCGTCCTCTTAAAGCCCAGTCCAGAAAGCAGATTCTGCGAAGGCCTGTTAGTCGTCAGGACTTCCGCTCTTATATGCCTGACTCCGTATTCTCTCTCGACTATAGGAATTAGTGCCGAGAGTGACTCCTTTGCGAAGCCCCTTCTCCTGAACTCCAGATCTACCTTATAACCTACAGTAGTAGCTGCTTTTCCGTCTTTATCCAGTTCTCTGAAGCTCACAGTTCCGATGGTCCGGAACGGATCGTACTTCTGGAACATATAGTACCGGATCCTCTTGCCGTCTTTCCGGTATCTGTCCTCTAGATCTAAGACCTTGCGCTGATAGCGGGTCGAAAGTGACTGTCTTCTGACGAGCGGCTCATACTTGGCGAAGTCGCTGAAATTCCTGCTGTAAAAAGCTGCTACGATCACCGCTTCAGTCGGCTTTAGGACGCGCAGGATCAGGTGCTCGGTTTCTATCCTGTTCTGCATCAGTCCATTTTTATCGGAGGCTTGCCGACATCCTCTTCTGCAAGTCTCTTCTCCTCTCGAAGCTGCCTGAAAAATCCCGTGATCATGGCTGCACAGTCATCATGGAGCACATCGTAAGTGATGTCGCACTGATGATTGAAACCCGGCTGTTTTAACAGGTTCATGACAGAGCCTGCGCATCCAGCCTTAGCATTCTGAGTCCCGATGACTACTCTCGGGATCCTCGCCTGTACTATGGCGCCTGCACACATAGGACACGGTTCGAGCGTCACATAGAGCGTGCAGTCCTCGAGTCGCCAGTCACCCGTCTTTCTGCAGGCTTCCTTTATCGCGATAAGCTCGGCATGAGAGAGGACACTCTTGTCGTTATTCCGGCGATTGTATCCAGAGGCAATGATCCTGCCGTTCCTTACTATGACACAACCTATCGGCACTTCACGGATAGCCGCAGCCCTTCTTCCCTGCTCTATAGCAGCCCGCATGAAGCGCTCATCGGCTCTCTTCTGCCGGTCAGTGTCCTTCTGCGCCTGCTTTATCGCAGCCTGGCGTTCTCTCAGAGCCTGCTTTTCATCCTTGGCCTTCTGCTTTTCAGCATTTTTGTCTTCTTTTGCCCTTTCGAGCTCGTCCTCGCGCATCTGCGCCTTTTCTCTCATTTTGTCAAAAATACTCATTGCTTCTCCTTCTCCCGTCCCTCTATCAGCTTATCTTTCTGTCTGCGGCTGAGCTGCTTTATCAGCGCCTCCCGCGACATAGCGTCGTGCTTTGTATCATGCTTCTCAAAATACACCAGTGTCACCGGTCTTCTCGACCTCGTGTACTTCGCGCCATTTTTTCCTTCGTTGTGCTCGTGAAGCCTCTTCTTCAGGTTCGTCGTATAACCTGTATACAGGCTGTCGTCTGAGCACCTGACTATATATGTATAGTAAGCCTTAGTTTCCATCTTCCATTTCGGTGACCAGAACACCTTCGGAATTATCTGTCCTTCCGTTAGTGTAAATCGGCAGATGACCGACCATTATGCTGTTTCTGGTCTTCGTCTTTACCTTATATAAAAGGCCATCCGCTTCATGTAAAAAATGCCAGACACTGCCGTCTTCCTCCGGAATGCCCCAGTAGACTCCCTGTGAGATAGTCACGAACTTTGAACTCGTGCGCGAATACTCGTGGACTATGTGTCCTTTATTTATGATCTGCTTCAGCTCTTTTGCCAGGGCAAAGACTTCCTGCTCCGTGTAGTTCTCATATATAAGAACAAACTCATCGCCACCGTATCTCGCCGCGAAAATATTGTGGTCTTTCTGCAGTTTTCTGATGCAATCGGCTATGTACTGGATCACCCGGTCACCGGCCTGATGTCCGTAGTTATCATTATACTCCTTGAAAAAATCGATATCGAGTATCTCGACTGCGATTCCGGTATGATTCTTGAGTCCGCGCCTGAAGGCTACGTCTCCGTATCTGTTCAGTCGGAAACGGTTGTACATGCCGGTCAGCGGATCAGTCTCGCTCTTTTTCTCAAATGATCTGGACTCCGCATAGATCAGGCTGTTCTCCTCAGAAAGCCTGTAGAAGCTCTGGCGCAGCTTTATCATGCTCTTTATCATCAGGTCATTCTCATGGACCATTATCTGCTCGTTTTCGTAGAACTTTACCGCAGCCTTTTTATAACTGTCCATGTCTCCAATGCAGCTGTAGAACTGGAGGAGCAGGTCCAGAAGTCTCTGCTCCATATGTTTGATGGCGGTCTTCTCAGCCATTGCATTTATAGGGGCGAGCAGGCTTGAAAAAGTGGTATAATCCCCAGTCTCCAGCAGGAGTGACAGGAAATCATACAGATCATCGAAAAAATCCATGATCGCGAGGTTCGGTGAAAAGGCTCCGATGACTTTTCTTATGGCATGGTTCTTTTCATCCGGGGCATTTTTTTCACTATAATAACGGGCCAGAAAGCAGTAGACATTTATCTCCTCGTCTTTCGTCAGGTAAGGCGTGCACTGAACTTCGATGATGGCTTCATACCTGGAAGCTGTCGTCATATCGTCTTTCTGCATGTAGCTTCTGCCAAGCCCGACAGCCACAGCCGTCAGAGACTGGCGGAATGAAGGCATTTCCTTATGGTCGAGAATATACCTGTAGGCTATGTCATAGTGCTTTATCGCCTCATCCGGACTTCCGACCGACAGGAATAGAGCGCCCATATTCATCTGGACTACCCACTCTATATCGGGCAGGCTGTACTGCTTGCAGATGGACTCCGCCCTGTAGTAATAGTCGAGAGCAAAAGGCGCATTTCCACGGTTTAAAGACATGATACCGAGCATATTATCGGCCATTGCCAGGTAGCCCCACTCCCCGATGTGCTCGAACGGCTCCATGCACTTTAGCATCTCGCGGTAAAATCCGACTACATCGTTCCGGTGATAGTACAGCTCACCCCTGACAAAGCAGGCGTACCCTATCAGAGCATCGTCGTTCTGCGCAGTCCCGTACTCCTCGAGCTTGTCGCACAAGGTCACAGTCCTGTCACTATAAGTCTCTTTTTCCCGATTTATCTCTCTGATCAGGGAGGCTATTTCTGTCCTGTATGACGATATATCCAATTATTTTACCTTTAGTACTTCTGTAAGCCTAATAAAATCATCGAGTGTCAGTACTTCTGCGCGCCATGTAGTCGTAATGCAGGAATTCCACATCGCGTCTTCCATCTCCTGTTTGGACAGATCAGATATCCCTGCGTTGTATATAGCATTTATCAGTGTCTTGCGCCTCTGGTTAAAGGCTGCTCTGACCGTCCTGAAAAGCGGTCCCTGGATTTTTTTCTGTTCCTCGGTCAGTTCCTTGCGATGAAGGGTTATGACAGCCGATTCCACCTTCGGTCTCGGCACGAAGCTCTCAGGCTTCACCGTAAAAAGTATCTCAGGCTCCGTGTAAAATTCGACCGCGAGCGTCAGAGCTCCGTATTCCGAAGTCCCCGGCTTCGCCTGCATTCTCTCGGCCACTTCCTTCTGCACCATGACAGTTATCGAATCGAAAGGAATGTCCTTCTGAAGGATGCCTAGAATGATCGGAGTCGTGATGTAGTAGGGCAGATTTGCCACGAACTTCACAGGTCCGGTTATTTTTTCCTCTTCGAAAAGTTTGTCGAAGTCCACATCCAGCACGTCGTCATTTATGATCGTGACATTGTCGTAAGCAGACAGAGTATCGTGAAGTATAGGTACAAGCCTGTCATCTAATTCAATGCAGATGACCCTGCCTGCTGCTTCAGCCAGGTACTGTGTCAGAGAGCCAACGCCAGGGCCTATCTCTATGACAGTATCATACTCAGTGACTTCGGCGCCTTCTACGATATCCTCAAGCACATGCGAGTCGATCAGAAAGTTCTGACCGTATTTTTTCTTGAAATGGAAGTCGTACTTATTCAGGACCTCCATCGTCTTATGGTAATTATCAAGCTCCGGCATTAGTCCCCCTTATGCGGTTTTCTTATCCTGTAAAAATCGTATCCGTTTTCTTTCGTCGTCTCCATGACCCTGTACTCGGTCTCTTCCTTTATCTGAGCTATGCGCTTTATGATGTAAGGCAGGTAACCCGAGTCGTTCCTCATGCCACGGAAAGGCTCCGGTGCCATGTAAGGACAGTCAGTCTCCACAAGGATCCTCTCGAGAGGAATTACCTTTACGACTTCCTTGAGTTTCTTGCCATTTTTAAAAGTGACAACTCCTCCGACTCCGATATAACATCCCAGGTCAATGTATTCGCGAGCCTGTTCAGGAGAGTATGAATAGCTGTGAATTACCGCTTTCACACTGCCAGCACAGGCTTCCCTCATGATATTCATCGTATCCTCGGCGGCTTCGCGCGAATGCACTATGACCGGCAGGTCCATTTCCCTGGCGAGCTCCAGCTGAGCCTTAAAAAAATACTTCTGCCAGGCTTTTGCCTTCTCGTCCTTTACCCAGTAGTAGTCCAGGCCTATCTCGCCTATCGACACGCACCTGTCATCCTGCGCCATCCGGACGATTTCCTGCATCACAGGATTTTCATGCCAGTCAGCATCAGTCGGGAAGTCAGCAGGATAGAAATTCGTGCATTCCCTGCCGTCTACTTCTTCCTTTATCAGCTGCCCCGGAATCCCGAAATCCTTTATCTCTTCAGGGTGGATTCCTACAGCCGCATAGATAAAACCGTGCGACTTCGCCAGTTCCAGAGCCTGCCTGCTGCTCTCAAGGGTCGAGCCGACATCGACTATCGTCTCTATCAGCCCGCCATGCAGCTTCTGCAGGAGTTCCTCCCTGTCCTCGTCAAAGGCCGGATCCTCGTAATGCGCGTGCGACTCGAATATCATGAAATCTCTGCTCCGGACGGCATGTCCTTCTCAGGAGCTATGAGTGCCAGCTTTCCGTCAGCATCCTCTGCGCAGAGAAGCATTCCCTGTGACTCAACTCCGGCGAGCTTTGCCGGTGCCAGATTCGTAAGGACCATGACCTTCTTTCCGACCATTTCCTCTGCAGAGTAGTACTTCTTGATACCGGAAACTATCTGGAGAGTTTCCGAGCCTACCTGAACCTGTGAACAGAGCAGCTTCTTCGACTTCGGTACTTCCTCGCACTTCAGGATCTTTCCTACACGGAACTGCAGCTTTGAAAAATCATCGTAGGTAATCTGCGGCTTCTTCTCCACATCGATCACAGCTTCGTCAGAATCCTCCTCTACAGCTCCTGTCTTTTTATCACCTTTGAGGCTTGAAGCGTTGAGCTTTCCGGCCTTTTTCAGGTTCTCATAGGCAATGGCCTGCTGCTTCTTGAACTCTTCCTTCTGCTTTTTCGTGATCTCCTCGGTCTGCTTTAAGACTTCGTTTACATCCTTTCTCGCAAAGAGCATCTCAGGCTTATCGATCACCTTCGTGCCTGAAGGGTAGAGACCTGTCTTATCACAGTCATCAAAGTCGCGGAGCTCAGTGTTGAACTGCTTTGCGATATTCTCAGCCGTGTCAGGCAGGAACGGATAGAGCAGTGATGCTCCGGTGATGATACCGTCGGCCAGGTTATAGAGTACAGTCGATAGTCTGTCAGACTTCGCCTCGTCCTTTGCCAGAACCCACGGTTCTGTCTCGTCTATGTATTTATTCAGTCGTTTAAAAATCTTAAAAATCTCTGTCAGCGCATCTGCTGCATGGAGTGTATCCATTTTTTCGATGCAGATGTCACGGGCACCAGTGACTACCGCCTTCAGGTCATCGTCTACAGGCTCTGCAGCTCCTTTGTCGGCCATTACTCCGTCGAAGTATTTGTTCGACATAGATAGAGCACGCTGGACGAGGTTCCCAAGAGTATTCGCGAGGTCTGAGTTATAACGCTCGACCATCAGCTCCCAGGTGATCACACCATCGTTCTCATATGGCATCTCATGGAGACAGAAGTAGCGGACAGCATCAACTCCGAACAGGTCGATCATATCATCGGCGTAGATGACATTTCCTTTGGACTTTGACATCTTCTCGCCGCCCTGAAGGAGCCACGGATGTCCGAATACCTGTTTCGGAAGCGGCTCGCCTAAAGCCATCAGGAAGATAGGCCAGTAGATGGTATGGAAACGGACGATATCCTTTCCGATCAGATGAAGGTCGGCCGGCCAGTACTTCTTATATAAAGGACCGCTCTCTCCATCCGGATCATAACCCAGACCGGTAATATAGTTTGAAAGAGCGTCGAGCCATACGTACACTACGTGCTTTGAGTCGAAATCAACCGGAATTCCCCACTTGAATGAACTTCTCGAAACGCATAGGTCCTGAAGCCCCGGAAGAAGGAAGTTGTTCATCATCTCATTTTTTCTGGAGACAGGCTGAATGAACTCCGGATGCGCATTTATATAGTCGATCAGCTTCGGAGCGTATTTGCTCATCTTGAAAAAATAAGCCTCTTCGGACATCTGGTGCACTTCGCTACCGCAGACCGGGCACCTGCCGTCATCAGTCAGCTGGGACTCCGTGTAGAAAGCCTCGCACTCGGTACAGTACATACCGTCATATGAGCCCTTGTAGATGTCGCCCTGATCGTAGAGTTTCTTAAAGATCTTCTGGACGCACTTCACATGATCCTCGTCAGTCGTTCTGATGAAACGGTCGTATGAAGTATTGCACATATCCCATAAGCGCTTGATCTCAGCAGCTGTCTTATCCACGAACTCCTTCGGAGAGCAGCCGTCCTCGATGGCGCGGGTCTCTATCTTCTGGCCGTGCTCATCAGATCCGGTCTGAAAATATACGTCGTATCCTTCTTTTCTCTTGAAACGGGCGATCGCATCCGCAAGTATGATCTCATAGGTATTTCCGATATGAGGCTTTCCCGATGTGTATGCTATCGCTGTAGTGATATAGTATGGTCCTTTGTTCTTCAAACTAAAAACTCCTTAATCTTCTTTTTTCTCTTCTGTCTCTTCAGGCTCTTCCGATTTTCCTTCGTCAGCGGGCTTATCCTCAGCGTCAGAAGTCTCCTCGTCGTCTTCCTCATCCTCAAAGGCGTCGTCCTCGTCGACTACTTCTGAATCCACCGTATCAGTGTCCTCAAAGACATTCATATCAGCTCCGCAGTTCGGACAGAACTTGGCGTTCTTCGGTACGTACTCGCCACAGTCCGGGCATACGACTTCACCCCTGATGTCGGCAAGCTCATCCTTAGTATCAGCTATCTCTGTAAAAATCTCCTGGATCCGCCTGTTCTCCGCGGAATCTTCGTCTTTATGCTTCTCGTAATACTTTCTCCCCAGGTTCTCGTATTCCTTTGACAGTTTGTCGTCCAGACTTCTGAGTCTGATATTCAGCTTTGCGGTTCTGGCAGCATCTTTAGCGGCTTCTCCGAACCCCCTTCCGGCTTCATTTAAAGAATCAAAAAATCCCATATGTATGCCTCCTTTATAAATCACGTCACTTTGCTACCTATTATACATCAACAACCCACTTCTTTTCCACCACAAAATTTGAGCGCTGAGTAGGGCTAATTCTTCGATATTCTCGAATGTCATGCCTAAGTCTGGAGGATATACTCGAACTGCCGTCATTTTCACATTTTCTTTTAGTATTCTTAAAAAAATAAACTTTTTTCAGCAAGAAAGGACTTTTATGTCATCTGATAAATCAACGCTCCACTCGTTCTCGACGAGACTCCAGATCATCCTGAAAGAGCGTCATATTAAAAAAACCGATTTCGCAAAGGAAATCGGTATAGCATCCACGACTCTGAGTGGATATCTGTCTGAAAAACACAGTCCGGATCTCGACACCCTGAAACTGATCTGTGATAAGCTCGACATCAGCACTGACTACCTGCTCGGCAGGACTGAGCGCCGTTTCATGGATGCGACGACTTTCACAAAGCCTGAAAACGATATGATCGTCATGTACAAGCAGCTCAGTGAAAACCGTCAGTACGAAGCAATGGGTGAAGTCCGTATGCTTCTAAAAGCTGAGAAATCCGGCAATTAAGTTACCTCATGCAGATATATACGAGGTAAACGACGTACATCAGGATCATCACGATGCCCTCTGGTTTCGTGAGTTTCTTGTCCTTAAAGCAGAAGAGCCATACGACGAACGAGAATACGATCAGCACTATCGTGTCGATGATATTCTCCGTGCTGATGGTGACCGGAGTGATGACAGCTGCGACACCGAGAATAGCCAGGATGTTAAATATATTTGAACCAACGGCGTTACCGACAGCCATATCCAGCTCATTTTTGCGGGCTGCAACGATAGAAGTAGCAAGCTCCGGAAGAGAAGTACCGCAGGCCACTATCGTAAGACCGATAAGAGTTTCGCTTACACCCATGGCACGGGCTATTTTTTCAGAAGAATCAACGACAAAGTCGCCGCCGAACTTTATGGCGATGATGCCGCCTATGATGTAGATAAGCGACTGCCAGAGCGGAAGGATCTTTATATCCTCATCTTCCTGTTTTTCCTCAGCATTTTCGGCCGCTGTTTTTCTGCTGACCATCGTCCTGTGGACCATCGACCAGATGAAGTATGCGAAAAGTATCAGGAAGATGATACCGCACACTCTGTTCAGTTTTCCAAGAACCAGCCCCAGGACCACGATCAGGATCGCTGCAAAAATCGAGAATGGCAAGTCAGCAGTGATGACCGACTTCTGTACAGCGAGCACTGAAAAAATCGCCGAGCAGCCGAGCACTACCATCAGGTTAAAAATATTTGAACCGACGACATTACTTACTGCGAGCTGGTTGTGTCCGGCGATAGAAGAAGTCACTGAAACTGACAGCTCCGGAAGTGAAGTACCCATAGCCACGATCGTCATGCCGATCACAAGCCCAGGGATATGGAACTGTCTTGCAACTGATGAGCTTCCATCGACAAAGAAATCCGCTCCCTTTATCAGGAGCACAAATCCTATCAGTAGTAAAATAACCGTCAAAAACATCTGCATATAAATTCTTCCTTTCTTATTCCAAACCCATCAGATGAGTTATCAGAATCCTCGTACCTATCACTATCAGTATCAGACCTCCGACCAGCTGCGCGCGTTTTTCGAACTTCGAGCCGAAGATATTACCTATATAAACGCCTCCGAACGAGATGACAAAAGTCGTAACTCCGATTATCGAAGCAGCCTCAAGTATATTAAAGTGCGGGGTGAACGAAAAAGTGACTCCGACCGCCAGAGCGTCGATGCTTGTCGCAACCGCCATCATCAGCAGTTCCTTGGCGTCGAGTGGAGGGTCCATTTCTTCGATCCTAGGCTTGTCATTCCATTCCTTGACGGCTTCGATCGACATTTTTCCACCTATATATAGTAATAGGAAAAATGCGATCCAGTGATCGATGCTCCGGATGTACCTGGCAAAAGTGCTTCCAAGAAGCCAGCCTATCAGAGGCATCAGCGCCTGAAAACCGCCAAACGCAAAGGCTATCGCCAGACATTGTCGTTTGTTCACTTTTCGCATCGCAAGGCCCTTGCAGACCGCGACCGCCAGGGCATCCATCGACAGACCGACACCCAGGAGAAAAATCTCCAGCACATTCATAAGCTGCCTCCATACACACTTCACAAAATAGCCACAAAATATCAACACGCAGATATCTTGATTTCTGTGGCTTTCCACCGAGTTATCCACTTTATCCACAATCAGAATGTGAACAGAACAGAATTTCTTCTGTAAAAATCACCCGGAATAAACAGTTATCCACAATACTTTTCCACTTCTCAAATAGGCGTTAAAAAAATAAGACTCCTGCACAAAGCCTGTAAAATCAATGCTTACAGCCTTCATGCACGAGTCTCATTCTTTAAAATCTGCCAGGAGCTGCTACAGTTATCCACACGAGCTGTGGATAAAATACTGTGTTCTTCCGGGATTGTTGACAGATCACACCAAAGGGATGCGAATTACTCCCTCACACATACTTTTTCAGTTAAGTTTACGAGTAGTATAAAAACTTTTTCCGTTAAAGTCAATACACACGCGTGTACTTTGCTCCGTGCAAGGTGACAGAGGCCCGTTTAATGTCACCTTTTAAAGGGGTTTCAAGAAGCATTTTTTTATGATATAATGAGCAAATGTTTGCAGAACTTTTTATGATAATAAACGGATATATCGTCAAGCTGTAACGCTTAAACTATTTATCTGGAGGTATTATGACATTATATGATGAACTGGTTGCCCGCGGACTTATCGCGCAGGTGACAGATGAAAAAGAGATAAAGGACCTGGTAAATAACGGAAAGGCCACTTTTTACATAGGATTTGATCCGACCGCCGATTCACTGCATGTAGGACACTTCATGGCGATGATCCTGATGAAGCGTCTCCAGCAGGGCGGAAACAAGCCCATAGCCCTTATGGGTGGCGGAACTGCCATGATCGGTGACCCGTCAGGCCGTACAGACATGAGAAAAATGATGACGACCGAGACCATCGATCATAACGTCGAGTGTTTCAAGAAGCAGATGAGCCGCTTCATCGAATTCGGCGAGGGTAAGGCGCGCATCGTAAATAATGCCGACTGGCTCAGGAACCTGAATTTCCTGGATTTCATGCGTGACATAGGACCGTGCTTCTCTGTAAACGATATGCTGCGTGCCAGATGCTATGTGAACAGACTTGAGAAGGGACTCTCGTTCCTCGAGTTTTCATACATGCTGATGCAGAGCTACGACTTCCTCCGCCTGTACGAAGATTACGGGTGCAACATGGAGTTCGGCGGCGATGACCAGTGGTCGAATATGCTTGGTGGTACTGAGCTTATCAGAAAGAAACTCGGAAAAGATGCTTACGCTATGACCATCACCCTCCTGTTAAAGCATGACGGCACGAAGATGGGAAAGACCGCCGGCGGCGCTGTATGGCTCGACCCTGACAAGACTTCGCCTTACGACTTCTACCAGTACTGGAGAAACGTCGACGACCAGGATGTCCTCGGCTTCCTAAGAAAAATGACCTTCCTTCCGCTCGAGCAGATCGATGAGATGGACAAGTGGGAAGGCGAGCAGCTCAACGAGGCAAAGAAGATCCTCGCTCACGAGCTGACATCAATGGTTCACGGCGAGGACGAGGCAAAGAAGGCTGAGTCAGCAGCTATTTCCGTATTTACGACCGGCTCCGCTGAGAATATGCCTGAAGCCCAGATCTCAGACAGTGACTTCAAGGATGGCAAGATCGACATCGTAGGCGTTCTCGTCGCCGCAAAGCTCGCAGGTTCGAGAAACGAAGCCCGCAGGGCAGTAGAGCAGGGCGGTGTTTCTGTCAACGGTGAAAAAGTAACCGATATCCACACTTCATACGAAACTGCTGATTTTTCAAAGGATTTCGTACTGAAAAAAGGAAAGAAAAAGTTCTGCAAAGTAGTGATGTAAATGCCTGAGATTTCGATAGTAACGCCGGTCTACAATGCATACAGATATCTGACAAATACGATAACCTCTGTGAATTCACAGGGGTTCTCTTCGTATGAGTGGCTGATCTGCGACGATGGCTCGACAGACGATTCACCTGAGCTTTTGAAACGGGCAGCCGCCAATAACCCGCGTATCCACATTTTCACGCAGGAGAACAGTGGAGTGGCAGTCGCGCGCAACACCTGCCTTAAGCATGTGAGCGGAAAGTACCTGATGTTCCTTGACTCAGACGATGCGCTTGCCGAAAACGCGCTTCATACCCTCTACGATCAGATGGCAGCAAGCGACGCCGATATCTGCATCTACGCCTGGTACATCCACCAGTTTGATGATCTTTTTTCATATATTTTTGAAAAAAGAGAGACAGAAAGCACAGCAGAAGACCGCTATCGGATGATACTTACGGATGCCTATCTCTGCGGAGGCGGTTATCCATGGAATAAGATCTGGAAGGTATCTGCTATCGAAAAAAATGGGGCAGTCCCTGGCTTTGATGCCGGCATCAGTTACATGGAAGACAAGCTTTGGACTCTCGAACGACTTGATGACATGAAAAAACAGCGGGTCATTTTTTACAATGAACCGCTGTATCATTACTATATAAGACCTGATTCGCTGTCGCATTTCAACGGGCTTCAGGACTTCAACCGGAAGTCGGAGAATATCACGCAGGCTCTTCAGTTCATGCTCGACTACATACGTGAAAATCATCCGTCCGTTTACCAAGATGCCTGCGACATGGTGAAAAAACAGACCGAATGGCTAAAGGCTATGATAGCTCAGTTCCTGAAGACTTCTTTTTCACCAGATAGCCCATCAGAAGAGCCATCGTAACCCCGATCAGAGTCCCGACTATCACATCGGTCGGGAAATGCACGAAGAGGTACATCCGTGAGAGCGCTATCAGAATAGCGAGGATTATCGCGGCTGTGCCCCATTTTTTATTGTAGAGAAAAATGCTGACTGCCACAGAAAATGACGCCGCCGAATGTCCCGATGGGAAAGAGTAGTCCTTCGGGATCCTGACCAACATATGAACCGTCGGATCCAACCAGATGGGGCGGCTTCGTCTGACAGTGTTCTTCAGTACCAGAACGATCACTGCCTCCGACGCAAGCGCCAGCGCGCACGTGATTCCGACTCTCTTGTCCTTCACCAAAAAAATAATGGCGACCGTCAGAAGTATCCAGAAAATACCGCCGTCTCCGAATTTTGTTATCACCTTTTCTATCTGGTCGAGCACCGGATTGTGCAGGCTCTGGAACCAGTAGAGCACATCAAATTCCCACTGCATGTATATATAATATCACAAAGAGTGAACCGCGTCAGCCATTTCTTTTACGAATTTCTTTACTTCAGGGACACATTCCTTGCCGTACTTTGCGCAGAGCTTGACGATGGCGGAACCTACGATGGCTCCGTCTGATTTTTTTGCCATCTCAGCAGCGGTTTCTGGGTTTGAGATTCCGAAGCCGACAGCACACGGGATATCCTTTGCCTCTTTTACGAGTTCTACCATGGCGCCAATGTCTGTGGTGATCTTCGTCCTTGTTCCTGTGACTCCGAGTGACGATACACAGTAGACGAACCCATCAGCATCTTTTGCGATCATGCGGATCCTGTCGTGCGAGGTAGGAGCTATCAGAGAGATCAGGTCTATACCGTATTTTTTGCATACAGAAGAAAATTCTTCCTTCTCCTCATAAGGCACGTCCGGCAGGATCAGTCCCTGCATTCCGATCTCAGCGGCAGTTTTTATGAACTTTTCGGTGCCGTAATGGAAAACCACATTCGCATAAGTCATGAATACCATAGGAATCTGGCAGTTCTTGCGGATCTTTCTTACCATGTCAAAAATCTTATCGGTCGTTACTCCGCCAGAAAGCGCACGGATATTCGCCTCCTGTATGACCGGACCCTCAGCCGTCGGATCTGAAAACGGGATTCCGAGCTCTATCAGGTCTGCTCCGGCATCTGCCATTGCATACACGAGCTGTTCCGTGACTTCAAGTGAAGGGTCTCCGCTCGTGATGAATGGAATGAAGGCCTTTCCGTTTTTATTTTTAAATGCGTCTGCTATCTTAGTCATAAATCTTCTCACCTCTGTATCTTGCGATCGCTGCTACGTCCTTGTCTCCACGTCCCGAGAGAGTTATCACGATGATCTGGTCTTTGCTCATGGTCGGAGCGAGTTTTTTCGCATAAGCTACTGCGTGCGCGCTCTCGATAGCCGGGATGACACCTTCGACCTTCGACAGATACTCGAACGCATCCACAGCCTCGTCATCTGTGATCGGCACATACTGGGCTCTGCCGATATCATGCAGATAAGCGTGCTCCGGTCCGACTCCCGGATAATCGAGTCCTGCAGAGATCGAGTAAACCGGAGCTATCTGTCCGTACTTGTCCTGGCAGAAGTAGGACTTCATCCCGTGAAAAATTCCTAGAGAGCCTGTATTTACCGTAGCTGCTGTCTCATTCGTATCGATTCCCCTGCCTGCTGCCTCACAACCGATGAGTTTTACCGATTTATTATCTATGAAGTGGTAAAATGAGCCGATTGCGTTGGAACCTCCGCCTACACAGGCGATAACTGCATCCGGCAGCCTTCCCTCTTTTTCTAGGATCTGCTGCTTGATCTCACGCGAAATGACAGCCTGAAAATCTCTTACGATAGTAGGGAATGGGTGCGGCCCCATGCAGCTTCCGAGCACATAGTGCGTATCCGAGATACGATTCGTCCATTCTCTCATGGTCTCCGAAACCGCATCCTTCAGAGTTCCGGTTCCGCTAGTGACTGGATGTACCTTTGCACCGAGAAGCTTCATCCTATATACGTTCAGTGCCTGTCTTTCTGTATCGACCTTCCCCATAAAAATCTCACATTCAAGCCCCATGTAGGCAGCTACTGTCGCTGTAGCAACACCGTGCTGACCTGCTCCGGTTTCCGCTATGACACGGGTCTTTCCCATTTTTTTAGCGAGAAGACACTGACCCAGAGCGTTGTTTATCTTGTGAGCGCCGGTGTGATTTAAGTCCTCACGCTTCAGATAGATCTTCGCGCCACCGAGATCTTCAGTCATATTTTTCGCATAGTATAAAAGTGACGGACGATTTGCATAGTTGTTATATAAGTCAGTTAACTCACGATTAAACTCCGGATCGTCCTTGTAATGGTTATACGCTTCTTCCAGCTCTATCACAGCGTTCATCAGAGTTTCCGGTATGTACTGACCGCCATGGATTCCGAATCTTCCTTTACTATTGCTCATTTTATCCTCCGATTTAACAAATGAATTTGCAATCTCTTATTCCCTATGTCCTAACCCCTATCCCCTTACTATAGAAACTACCTCTTTCACCTTCTCCTCGTCCTTTACTCCATCGGTCTCTACGCCACTTGAGATATCAACTCCCCAGGGGTTGACAGTGTCTATAGCCTGCTGCAGATTATCCACTGTCAGTCCACCGGCCAGAAACCATGGTTTGTCCGGTCTCTGTTTTATGAGGCTCCAGTCAAAAGTCTCTCCGTCGCCTTTTCCCTGGTCTAAAAGCAAATAATCGGCCGGAGACTTGCACGCCTCTTCGATATCAGCTTCCGACTTTACTTCGAAGGCTTTGATCACGCCGCAACCCGTCGCATCCTGCACCTGCTTTATGTAGTCAGGTGGCTCGTTTCCATGGAGCTGTGCTATGTCTATCGTCCCGTCTTTCAGAAGTGAAATGACCTTTTCCATTGGTTGATCTACAAATACACCAACTATAGGTATCTCTTCTGTCAGGAAAGAACCGAGTTTTGTTGCCTCTTCCGGTGTTATGCTTCGGTGACTTTTTGGAAAATCTATGATAAATCCAGCAAAATCTGGTTTATACCTGTTTGCCATCATTATATCCTTGGAACGCCTGAGTCCGCAGATCTTTATCTTTGTCATCCTCTGAGTTCCTCCAGTTTCGCTTTCTTGTCTTCAGCTCTCATCAGAGTCTCTCCTATAAGCACAGCATCTGCTCCTATAGCTTTTAATTCTGCTACATCTTGTGCTGTCTTTATTCCACTCTCTGATACGAAGACTGTATCCTCCGGGATCAGGTCTATAAGCCTTTTCGTATTTTCCGTATCCACTGAAAAATCCTTCAGATTCCGGTTATTTACCCCGATGATTTTTGCCCCACAGTCGACTGCGGTGCGGATTTCTTCTGCATTATGTGCTTCTACAAGCGCATCCATTCCGAGTTCTTCGACTCTTGCCTTGTATCTCTTTATCTCATCTGCAGAAAGTATCGCGCATATCAGTAGAACTGCCGAAGCTCCGTAGACTCTCGCCTGATCGACCATATACTCGTCGATAGTAAAGTCTTTTCTTAGCACTGGGATGTTCACAGCTTCGGTAATTTCCTGCAGATACCTGTCACTGCCTAAGAACCAGTGGGGTTCGGTGAGACAGGAGATCGCTGAAGCGCCTGCTGCCTCGTATTCCTTTGCTATCTGAAGATATGGAAAATCCGGAGCTATGAGACCCTTCGAAGGTGACGCTTTCTTCACCTCACAGATAAAGGAAATCCCCGGCTTTTTCAGTGCTTCCAGAAATGGCGGAACTTTACTCTCAGCTGCTTTTGCATCGGCAGCTTCATGCATTTTTTCAGGAGAAATCTCTTTTTTCTGAGAAGCTATCCGCTCACGGGTCTTTGCCGCTATTTCATCAAGAATGTTCATCTCATCACCTCATGTGTCAATTTGGACGCGTACAACTGACACACTATTTATTCGTCTCTTCTATAAACTGTTGGAGCTTCTCAGCTGCCTTTCCACTGTCGATAAGTTCCTCGGCCCTCTTCACGCCTTCCTCTATATCCTTTGCCTTTCCAGCGATATAAATGGCAGCTCCGGCATTAAGGCAGACAGCCTGACGCTTCGGTCCCTTGTCTTTTCCATTAAGGATGTCTCTGGTAATCTGAGCATTTTCTTCAGGTGTTCCACCACCAAGCTCTGACTTGTCGCAGGTCTTATATCCGAAGTCCTCAGGCTTTATCTGATACACGCCCTGTCTGGTACCGTTTATCTCACAGATAGAAGTAGGAGAGCTCATCGAGATCTCGTCTAAGCTGTCAAGTCCGTAAACCACCATTCCACGCTTTACACCTAAATTGTGTAGAACTGTCGCGAGCGGCTCTACCAGCGATTCATCGTAAACTCCCATTACCTCATAAGCTGCACCGGCAGGTGAAGTAAGAGGTCCGAGAATATTAAAAATAGTACGGATCCCGAGCTCTTTTCTGACCGGTCCGACAAACCTCATTGCCGAATGGTATTTCTGGGCGAAAAGGAAACAGATATTTATTTTCTTCAGGATTTCCAGGTTTCTTGCTGGGTCTATGTCAATTTTCACTCCTAGAGCTTCGAGGCAGTCGGCTGCGCCAGATTTTGAAGAAGCAGCTCTGTTTCCGTGCTTTGCGACTGGGACATCATCCGCTGCTATTATAATAGAAGCAGTGGTAGAGATATTAAATGAGTTTGAACCATCTCCGCCGGTTCCTACGATCTCCAGCACATCCATGTCATTTAAGAGCTTTGTTCCGGCGGCTCTCATTCCCTCGGCCGATGCTGTGATCTCATCGATTGTCTCACCTTTCATAGACATAGCAGTCAGATAAGCTGCTTCCTGCACCTGACTCGCCTGTCCGCTCATCAGCTCATCCATTACCTGGCGGGCTTGGTCGTAGGTCAGGTCTTCTTTTTTTACTACTTTCTTAATAGCCTCTGCAATCATTTTCTTCTTCCTTTCTTTGTGTCAACGGAGACGCATTCGCTGACACAAATGTGTCAGTGAACGCGTCCCCAGTGACACACTTTTATATCTTGAAAAAATTCTCCATTATCTGTTTTCCTACTTCTGTCATGACTGATTCCGGATGGAACTGTACTCCGAAGACCGGATACTCAGTATGCTCAACAGCCATTATCTCTTCCCGTTCATCATCTGAAACAGCCGTTATCCTAAGGCACGGTGGAAGAGTGTCCTTGTCGGCTTCCAGCGAATGGTATCTGGCTGCTTCAAAAACCTCAGGAAGTCCGTTCAGTAACTTGCTTTCTCCAGTTCTCCGTATCGGTTTTTTCTTCCCGTGCATCAGCTCTTTGGCGTAAGTTATACGACCTCCAAAAGCCTCAACTATCGCCTGATGTCCCAGACAGACACCCATTATCGGGATTTTTCCACTGAAACGCTTTATCAGGTCGATACAGATCCCGGCATCGGAAGGCCGGCCAGGTCCAGGGGAGAGCAGTAGATGATCGGGATGCAGTTTTTCCACTTCATCCACAGTCATATCGTCATTTCTGATCACTTTTATGTCGGGATTTACCGAACCTGCAAGATGATAGAGATTATAAGTAAAACTATCGTAGTTATCCACTAGAAGTACCATCAGATGCCTCCTTCCGCTTTTTCAACTGCGAGAACTACGGCCTTTGCCTTGTTCTGACATTCCTGGAATTCCTTTTCAGGAACTGAGTCAGCCACGATTCCGGCTCCGGAACGTATCGTTATCTGGTCATTTTTCTTATAAGCCAGCCTTATGGCGATGCAGACATCCAGGTTCCCGCTGAAATCTATGTAACCGATGGCACCGCCGTAAATTCCACGCTGGTTATGCTCGAGCTCTTCGATTATCTGACAAGCTCTGAACTTCGGAGCTCCGGAAAGGGTTCCGGCCGGAAGTATGGCATCTATCGCATCTATCGCGTCTTTGTCATCGGCTATCTCACCTTCAACGGTAGAACCTATGTGCATTACCTGTGAATACTTCTGGACTTTCAGATAATCGGTGACCTTTACGGTTCCGAGCTTGCTGACTTTTCCAACGTCATTTCTTCCGAGATCTACGAGCATATTATGTTCAGACAGCTCTTTTTCATCGGAGAGAAGATCTTTTATCAGTGCCTCGTCTTCGGCGTCATTTTTTCCACGAGGCCTTGTGCCTGCAAGTGGGAAACTCGATATCTTACCGTCCTGAAGTCTCGCAAGCGTCTCCGGAGAAGCTCCGGTCAGTTCTATATCTCCACTCGAAAAGTAGAACATATAAGGACTCGGGTTTGAAGTGCGAAGAACTCTGTAGGTATCGAACAGGTCTCCCTTAGCCCTTGCTATAAGTGGATCGGAGAGTACCACCTGAAAAATGTCACCTTCGTGGATATAATGCTTTGCCTTATCCACCATCTGTGCGTATTCTTCTTTTGAGAACATCGGCTCGATCTCGGTCTCCAGCTTCAGGGGCCTGAAATCATAGGATTTTTCACCTATAAGAGCACTTTTTATCTCGGCAATCCTTTCTTCTGCCTTTTTATAAGAAGCTTCCGGCTCCGATGTATCAACGCCGCTTATCAGATATATCTTCTGCTTATAGTGATCAAAGGCTATGACATCGTTAAAGAGCATCAGATCCATGTCTTTGAAGTCACCGTCATCACTTAATTCAAGCTTTGGCTCTGCGTACCTGATATAATCATAAGAAAAATATCCGACCAGCCCGCCTGTAAAATACGGAAGCTCCTTTAATACAGCACTTTTATATTTTCTGATTATTTTTCTCAGCTCTTCACCAGGATGCTTAACTTCAAGCTCTATAGTCTCTTTCGTACCGTCATCCAGAATAGTTTTCTCTATCATATGACCTTTCTGACAGGTAATCTCCATCGAAGGCTTGTATCCAAGGAAGGAGTAGCGGCCCCAGGTCTTATCCTGACTCGCGCTCTCAAGCAGATACACATGACTGCTGTATGCTCTTAATTTTTTCATCGCCATGATCGGGGTCAGAGTGTCGGCATATATCTCTTCGTATACCGGAACTCTTCTGAAACCGCTGTTCATCGCGATTTCTTTGACTTTCGCTAAATCTGGTCTCACCTGATTCTCCTTTCTTATGCTTCGCCTTGTATAGAAAAAACCCGTTCCTGAAGACATCTGTAATGAATGTCTTCAGGAACGGGTTCTATAATGACCTATAGTCCCGCGGTGCCATCCTGATTCACGGATTCCCATGCGCTTAGCGAAGTACCAACATACTTCCGGCAACTGACGTATGCCCTCACGTCACAGGATACTCAGGAATGCGTCCTTTTCACTGTGCCCTCGGCGGTCCATTTGGAAATCTGCTTACGACCCTGCTCTCATCATCCAGGATTCTCTGTGCGCGCTCAATAACCTTTATCTCCGCTTCATCGGTTTTTCTTATCTATTGAATTGCTCTCATCTTACTACTTGTATTAGAAAAATGCAAGCACTAATTTTTCTGTAAGTTGAATTTATCTCAATACATACTTGACTTTTATTCATTTATGGACTATTGTACTTTTTGACAGAAAAAATACTTTTTTTAGGAAAAAGAAAGAAGGTTAAATCAATGAACAGTCTGGTAATCTTACTTATCGCTGCCGTCTGTCTTGTCATAGGGTACGTCTTTTACGGCGGCTACCTGGTAAAGACATGGGGCATCGACCCGGACAGAAAAACTCCCGCAGTTGAAAAGAACGACGGTGTCGACTATGTGCCGACTTCGAAGTTCACAGTTTTCGCCCACCAGTTTTCATCTATAGCAGGTGCTGGCCCGGTACAGGGACCTATCCTCGCTTCGATGTTCGGCTGGGTGCCGGTTCTCCTCTGGCTTTTGTTCGGAGGCATTTTCTTCGGAGCAGTTCAGGACTTCGGTTCTCTGTATGCATCCGTTAAGAACAGCGGTAAGTCGATTACCCTCGTCATTGAAAAATATATCGGAAAGACCGGAAGAAGAGTCTTCACGATGTTCTGCTGGCTCTTCTGTCTCCTGGTTATCGCAGCTTTCACCTCGATGTGCTCGAGCACTTTTGCACCAGTGATCGCCGATGGCACTTCAAAAGCTGCTGCTCAGACGACTCTCTATAACGGAGCTTCAGCCGGTTCTATCTCACTGCTTTTTATAGCAGGTGCCATTGTTTTAGGTCTTTTCCTTAAAAAGACAAAGCTGAAGAATGAAGCTGTCAAAGCTGTTATCGCTATAGCTTTAGTAGTTGCTATGTACGCTATCGGAATGCATCTTCCTATCTATTTAAGCGCCAGCCAGTGGAACTTCGTGATCATGGCTTACATCTTCGTAGCAGCGCTTCTTCCTATGTGGCTTCTGATGGAGCCTCGTGATTACATGACGACTTTCTCGATGCTCTTCATGATAATCGGAGCAGTAGTCGGCATCTTCGTAGCTCATCCTTCGATGAAGCTGAATGCATTCAATGGTTTTGCAGTCGTTAATTCTACAGGCGCCAAACAGTACCTGTTCCCGACACTTTTCGTAACTATCGCCTGCGGAGCTATCTCAGGTTTCCACAGCCTTGTTTCTTCGGGAACTACTTCAAAGACCATCCGCAACGAAAAGGATATGAAGTTCGTAGGCTACGGAGCCATGCTTCTCGAGACTTTAGTCGGCGTTATCTCGCTGATAGTTGTCGGAGCTGTTGCAAAAGGAGGGCTCGCTCCTGCAAATCAGACACCTTTCGCTATTTTCTCAAGCGGTGTAGCAGGATTCTTCGAACTCCTCGGAATCCCGAATTCAGTAGCAAACGTATTCATGACGATGTGCGTTTCAGCCCTCGCCCTTACGACTCTCGATTCTGTAGCCCGTCTTGGAAAAATGTTCTTCCAGGAACTGTTTCGTACTGAAGCTCCTGACTCTGAGAAGTCAGCCACTGAAAAAATACTGACAAACCCTATAGTAGCTACACTTATCACCCTGGTTCTCGGATATATCCTCTGCCTCGGTGGATATCAGAATATCTGGGCTCTGTTCGGTTCAGCAAACCAGATGCTCGGAGCTGTAGTTCTCTTAGGAATCGCAGTTTTCCTTAAAGCTACTAACCGTAAGAACGTAATGCTTTTCCCACCGATGATCATAATGATCGCCGTTACATACACAGCCATCATCCAGAATGTAATTGGCAATGTAAAGGCTTTCGCATCAGGTCAGGGAACTTTCCTGATCAACGGAATGCAGCTTATAGTAGCGGCGTTCCTGATCATACTCGGTGCTTTCGTCATCGTGATGTGCTTCAAGTCACTCGCCCGTTTCCGCAGAGAGCGCATTTCAGAAACTGCTGAAGCATAAAAAATCTACAATCATTCCAGTCGTCCCGGAATTACTCCGGGGCGATTTTTTTATGGATTTTATACTGTAAATCTGCTATCATGTGAGTATTGTAATTTAAAGAAAGGGGTCTTTTTATGGACTATAATAATGGTAATGACTGGAATGACAACCAGTGGAATAATGAAAACGGCTGGCAGCAGCAGACGCCGCCTCCGTTTCAGAGACAGCCTATTTTTTACAATGGTTTTCTGAACCGCACTGTATTAAAAAGTGAATCGAGGATCATGTTCAGGCAGAATTACGGAACTGTCCTTGCAGCGACGATCCTGCCTTCTATTATAGCAGCCGGAGTCGTAGCGATTCCTCTTATCGGCGGTATTCTTTCCTGGCTTTTTGCACCGATCCTCTATATCGGCGGATACTACGTGGTCCTTGGTATCATCAGAAATCATAACTTCCATATTGGCAATATGTTCGACATCTTCGATAACTTTGGAAATGTCTTCGGTGCTTCGTTCACCACGAACCTGTTTCTCTTCCTGTGGTCTCTCTGCCTCACGATCCCAGCTGGAATCATACTTGGGATTGCCGGTTTTCAGATAGAGTGGAGCAGTAATTATTCTGGTCCTCTGCCTGTTCCAACTGACAAATGCATGGCTTTTATCCTTCTAGTCTGCCTGATCTGCTGTATACCGGCTATCTACAAGGCATTCTGCTGGGCTATGGTCCCTTTCCTGCTTGCAGACAATCCTCATTTGACAGGCACTCAGGCAAGACACCTTTCAGCTGACATGATGAACGGACATAAATGGGAGTACTTCGTTATGATATTCTCATTCATCGGCTGGTTCATCCTCTCAGCCTGCACCCTTGGTCTTCTCGGGCTGTTCTACGTAAATCCCTGGGTCATGACTGCTACCTGCGATTACTACGATAACCTCCGCATGCTCTACGAAGCACAGCACCAGCAGCCAGAAACTGAAACCATATAAAATAACGGGCTCGTCATGAGCCCGTTTTATTATTCTTTACAAAAAAAATTCCAGGCCCTAAAGCCTGGGATTTTTATATAAGAGAGGCGCCACTCGGATTTGAACCGGGGATAGAGGTGTTGCAGACCTTTGCCTTACCACTTGGCTATGGCGCCATAAAACGGAGAAGGAGGGATTTGAACCCTCGCGCCGGTTTCCCGACCTATACCCTTAGCAGGGGCACCTCTTCGGCCTCTTGAGTACTTCTCCAAAAGCATTTCTGAAAAATGCCCTTTACCAAGGCACGTATCATTTCTCTCTTCTCAACGTGCTTTTCTATTTTACTAAATATTCACTTGTTTGTCAATGACTTTTTTTATCTTTTGTACTGAGCCTGGGCTGTAGCGTAGAGATTATTTCCATGGTCATCTGCTACGACTATGACTGGGAAATCCTCGACCGTGATGAGCCTTATGGCTTCAGCTCCGAGGTCTTCGTAGGCGATAACTTCGGATTTTTTGATGCACTGTGAAAGGAGAGCTCCGGCTCCGCCTATTGCTGCAAAGTAAACTGCATGATCACGTACTACAGCGTCAAGTACTTCCTTTGTTCGTTTACCTTTTCCGACCATGGCCCTTTCACCAAGGTCTAAAAGAGTAGGAGCGTACTTATCCATTCTGCTGGCTGTTGTAGGCCCAGCTGAGCCAATCGGACGACCCTCTCTGGCAGGAGACGGTCCCATATAGTAGATGATGCAGTCCTTTATATCGATCGGGAGCTTCTCATTTTTTTCGATAAGCTCCATAAGGCGCTTGTGTGCCGCGTCTCTCGCCACATACATCTGACCGCTCAGGTACACGAAGTCTCCGGCGTTCAGAGAATCAGCTATTTCTGCCGTGATCGGCAGCTGTATATGCCTTTCCATATCACACCTCCCTGACTATGTGTCTGTTCACGTGGCAGCAGATGTTCACAGCGACTGGCAGACCGGCGATGTGAGTAGGGTAGGTGTTCACGTTCACGGCAAGAGCTGTGACTGTACCGCCTAGTCCTGCCGGACCGATTCCCAGATCATTTATCTTTGCAAGCATCTCTTCTTCGAGCTGTGCAGCCCAGTCCACATCTGAGTGTACACCGACTTCACGTGTCAGAGCTTCTTTTGCCATCTCCGCGCATTTTTCAAAGTCACCGCCGATTCCGACACCTATGACCATTGGCGGGCAGGCATTTGGGCCAGCGTCATTTACGGCTGTAAGAATGGCTTCCTTGACTCCGTCAAGTCCCTGGGCCGGTTTCAGCATGAATACACGGCTCATATTCTCACTGCCGAAGCCTTTAGGCGCCACTTTTATGCGGATTTTATCACCCGGAACTATTTTTTCATGGATGATGGCAGGAGTGTTATCGCCGGTATTTTTGCGGATTATCGGGTCAGATACTACAGACTTCCTTAAGTATCCGTCTGTGTATCCCTGCCTTACTCCCTCGTTTACCGCATCCTCGAGGTTTCCACCTGTCAGATGCACATCCTGTCCTATCTCAAGAAAAATGACCGCCATTCCAGTATCCTGACAGATCGGGATCTGGTCATTTTTTGCTATATCGAGATTTTTCTGAAGCTCGCCTAATATCTGCTTTCCGAGAGGTGATTCTTCCTTCTCATGGGCTTCTCCAAGCACCTGCTTCATATCATCCGAGAGTTCATAATTTACAGAAATGCACATCTCCCGGATGTTCTTTGTTATCTCACTTACGTCTACTTCTCGTATCATTCGTCCTTCTTATCCTGCTCTGCACGATCTAAAAGTCTGTTGATATCGTTCTGTTCAGCCTGTTTGTCTTTATCTGGGTCGGAAACCGGCTCTGAGTCCTGAGTTTCGGCATTTTCTTCAGCTTCTTCCTTTGCGGCTTCTTCCGCCTCTTCCTCGAGATAATCTCTGCGGACCTTAGCGATCGATGCCACTTTTTCACCAGGCTTTAAGTCGATAAGCTTTACACCTGTGCCATATCTCGACTGGAGAGTAGTCTCGCCAACCTTGATACGGATGATGGTTCCGCTGGTATTTATAATCATGACTTCATCGTCCTGATTTACGACCTTGACGCCTACGAGGTTTCCGGTACGCTCGGAGATGCTGTAGCACTTATTTCCCTTGATTCCCCTGTTCTTTAATGGGAATTCTGAGAGAAGAGTGCACTTTCCTAGTCCTTTTTCTGAGACGATAAGTGCTGATTCACCCTGGGAATCAAGCTGCATGGCGATTATCTCATCGCCGGCTGACAGGTTCATTCCACGGACCCCGGTAGCAGTTCGTCCCATCGGTCTTACGTCTGTAGACTTAAACCTGCATGACTGACCGAACTTCGTGAACAGAAGGATCTGATCCTTATCCGTGACTTTCTTTACAGTGATAAGTTCATCGCCGTCCTTCAGGTTCACAGCGATAAGGCCGTTTTTGTTAATATTCTCAAAATCGCTGACCTTTGTCTTCTTCACTGTTCCGGTTTTTGTGACCATGAAGAGGTACTCATCATCCTCCGGGTTCTCATCACGGAGAGCGATAGTAGAAGTGATCTTTTCATCACCGGCCAGCTGGATCAGGTTCACGATGGCTGTTCCACGCGCAGTTCTCGATGCTTCAGGAATCTTATAGGCCTTCAGCCTATAGACACGGCCCTTGTTTGTGAAGAACAGAAGGTTATGATGATTTGTCGTCATCATCAGCTCTGTGATGTAGTCGTCATCCAGGAGTTCTGTTCCCTTGATGCCTTTTCCACCACGGTTCTGAGCCTTGAAGTTCTCAATGCTCATACGCTTGATGTAGCCTACATTCGTAAATGTAATAACTGTATTGTCATCAGGTATCAGATCCTCGTCATCGAGATCATCATCTCCGCCGGCTACGATCTTTGTACGTCTGTCATCGCCGTATTTATCCTTGTAAACGACGATTTCTTTCTTTATGACTCCGAGAAGCAGCTTCTCATCTCCGAGAATTGCCTGGTATTCCTTGATTTTTTCCTCAAGTCCCTTGTATTCGTCCTCGAGCTTCTGTCTCTCCAGACCTGTCAGAGCACGAAGTCTCATCTCTACGATATTCGAAGCCTGGACTTCATCAAGGCCGAACCTGTTCATAAGGCTGGTCTTGGCTGTAGCTACGTCCTTCGAACCTCTGATTATCGAAATGACTTCATCGATGTAATCGAGTGCTTTTAAAAGTCCTTCGAGGATATGAGCTCTTTCCTGAGCTTTGTTCAGATCATACTTTGTACGTCTGGTGACTACTTCTTCCTGGAAACTCAGGTAGTTATCGAGCAGTTCCTTTAAGTTCAGGATCTTCGGCTGGTTATCCACGAGTGCGAGCATTATGGCTCCGTAAGTCTCCTGGAGCTGTGTATGCTTATACAGCTGGTTCAGCATGATCTGTGGATTTACGTCTTTTCTGAGTTCTATAGCTACTCGCATTCCCTCACGGCTGGTCTCATCACGGAGAGCCGTGATACCGTCGAGCTTTTTGCTCTTTACAAGTTCTGCGATATTCTCGATAAGACGGGCTTTGTTCACATAATACGGAAGCTCTGTGATGACTATTCGATTCTTTCCGTTTGCCATCGGCTCTATATCAGTGATTCCACGTACTTTTATTTTTCCACGGCCTGTACGGTAAGTGTCGTTTATTCCCTTATGTCCGATGATCTCGGCTCCAGTCGGGAAATCAGGTCCTTTGATTATCGTCATCAGCTCATCGATAGAAGTGTCACGGTCTTCGTTTACTTTGTTATCGATGATCCTTACCACTGCGTCGGTCACCTCGCGGAGGTTATGCGGCGGAATATTCGTAGCCATGCCGACTGCGATACCCTGAGCACCGTTTACAAGCAGGTTCGGGTAACGTGAAGGAAGGACTACAGGCTCTTTCTCAGTCTCATCGTAGTTTGGGATGAAATCCACGGTATCTTTGCCGATATCCTGGATCATCGCTAGCGAGATTTTTGAAAGACGGGCCTCTGTATAACGCATGGCAGCCGGGCTGTCACCGTCGACTGAACCGAAATTCCCGTGTCCGTCAACGAGCGGATACCTGGTGTTCCAGTCCTGCGCCAGATTTACCAACGCTCCGTAGATAGAAGAATCTCCGTGCGGATGATATTTACCCATTGTATCACCGACTATACGGGCGCATTTTCTGTGAGGCTTGTCCGGATAGTTGTTCATCTCGCTCATCGAGTAGAGGATACGTCGCTGGACTGGCTTCAGACCGTCGCGCACATCCGGAAGAGCTCGGGATACGATAACACTCATCGAATAGTCGAGATAAGAAGACTCCATGGTCTTCTTTAAGTCTACTTCTCTTATATTGTCAAAAATTTTGTCATCCATTATACGTCAAGATTCTCCACTTTCTTCGCATTTTCGATTATGAATTCTCTGCGAGGCTCGACTTCATCACCCATCAGTGTAGAAAATACCTTATCCACCTCTGAGAGGTCATCATCATCCATATTCACCCGTTTCAGAACACGGCGTTCCGGATCCATGGTCGTCTCCCATAGCTGGTCTGCATCCATCTCACCAAGTCCTTTGTAACGCTGGACTTTGTTATTCCCGTCACGTCCGATCTCATTCATGATGTCATTCAGCTGATCATCGTTGTAAGCGTACCAGACTTTTTTATTTCTTTCTACCTTGTAGAGCGGAGGCATAGCCAGGTACACATAGCCCTGCTTGATAAGCTCTGGCATGAACCTGTAGATAAAGGTCAGCATCAGAGTAGCTATATGCGCGCCGTCGACATCGGCATCTGTCATTATGATGATCTTATGGTATCTGAGCTTCGTGATGTCAAAATCATCGAGGATTCCGGTACCAAATGCCGTTATCATGGCTTTTATCTCTTTGTTGGAGTAGATACGGTCTTCACGAGCTTTCTCGACATTCAGGATTTTTCCTCGAAGAGGTAAAATAGCCTGAGTCGCACGGCTTCTCGCTGTTTTTGCTGAACCGCCTGCGGAGTCTCCCTCTACGATAAAGATCTCGCAGTGTGAAGGATCCTTATCTGTACAGTCAGCCAGTTTTCCCGGAAGAGAAGTAGAATCAAGAGCAGTCTTTCTTCTGGTCAGATCCCTTGCTTTTCTCGCAGCTTCCCTGGCTCTCTGAGCTAAAAGTGACTTCTCGCAGATGATCTTTGCTACCTGCGGATGCTGCTCCAGGAAATATGTAAGCTGTTCACTTACCACAGAGTCTACAGCCGTCTTTGCCTCGCTGTTTCCGAGCTTCTGCTTTGTCTGGCCTTCGAACTGAGGCTCCTCTATCTTTATGCTGATGATAGCCGTAAGACCTTCACGGATATCATCGCCTGTAAGAGGCGGGTCATTTTCCTTTATCAGCTTATTATCCTGGGCGTATTTGTTAAAAGTACGGGTCACCGCGCTCTTGAAACCAGCTACATGGGTTCCGCCCTCAGGTGTAATTATATTATTTACAAAACTGTATGAGGAGTCGTTAAACGAGTCATTGTGCTGCATAGCGACTTCTACCAGAACTCCGTTCTTAGTTCCCTCACAGTAGATGACTTCTGGATAGAGCGGCTGTTTTCCACGGTTTAAATACTGTACGAATTCCTTGATTCCGCCTTCATAGTGGAACACATCTGTCTTATCTTCTTCACCTCTGTGATCTGTCAGAGAAATCTTTAATGCTTTCGTCAGGAAAGCTGTCTCTCTGAGACGGACTTTCAGAGTATCATAGTCGAATACTGTCTCCTCAAAAATAGTTTCATCCGGCTTGAAAGTGATCTTTGTTCCTGTATGCTCAGGCTCACATTCACCTACTACTTCTAGTGGAGTAACTGTCTTTCCCTTTTCGTAGCGCTGCTCATAAACTTTTCCGCCACGTCGCACCTGTACTACAAGCCAGTCGGAGAGGGCATTAACTACCGAAGCACCTACTCCGTGCAGACCTCCGGAAACCTTGTATCCTCCGCCGCCGAATTTTCCACCGGCATGAAGCACTGTAAAAACGACTTCTACGGCCGGTTTTCCGGTCTTATGGTTGATATCTACCGGAATTCCACGCCCGTCATCAGTTACAGTGATCGTGTTATCCTTGTTTATCTCTATCTGTATGTAATGGCAGTAACCAGCTAAAGCCTCGTCCACCGAGTTATCCACTATCTCATATACCAGATGGTGAAGTCCCTTGGAAGACGTGGAACCTATATACATTCCCGGTCTTTTTCTTACGGCTTCGAGTCCTTCGAGAATCTGGATCTGATCTCCGCCATATTCATGTTCAACCATTTATTACAACTCCATTTCTTACTTCAAAAATTTTATTCACCTGGTACTGATTCTTCACAAAATCATCTAGTCCTGTACAGGTGATCATAGTCTGCGTATCTGAAAGGCTTCCCAGCAGGTCTTTCTGTCTTCTGCTGTCAAGCTCCGAAAGCACATCATCCAGGAGAAGAACCGGTTTTTCCCCGGTCTCTTTTTCCATCATCGTGACTTCGGACAGCTTCAGTGAGAGAGCGGCAGTACGCTGCTGACCCTGGGACCCGAATTTTCGCAGGTCGACTCCTCCTAGGTCAAACCTCAGGTCATCCCTGTGAGGACCCTTTGTCGTGGAACCAAGCCTCATATCATTATCATACGAAAAATCAATAGCCTCCCGCATTCCATCGGCTGAGACATTCTTCTCATAAGTCAGGGTAACATCTTCTCTGGCTCCGGATATCTGGCTGTGAAGAACACTTACGACAGGAGCTATCTCCTCGACGAACTGTTCCCGCCTTTTTATGATCTTCGCTCCGTATTCTGCCAGCTTATCGTCCCAGACCGGAAGTGTGTCTGCCAGTTTTTTATTAAAGCTAATATCCTTAAGCAGCTTGTTCCGCTGGTTTAAGGTCTTGTTATACTCAGTCAGGTTATACAGGTAGATCCTGTCTATCTGACACAGTTCCATATCTATAAAGTGGCGCCTCTTGTCAGGCCCGCTCTTTATGATCGACAGGTCTTCCGGCGAGAAAAAAATGATATTCAGGATTCCGAAGAGCTCCGAAGATTTTTTTATCGGGATCTTATTTATCGCGATACCCTTGGAATGATTTTTCTTCAGGTGAATATCGATCCTGTACTCGTTTGAATCCTTTTCGACCAGAGTCCTGATGTGCGCTTCTTCCTGCCCGAATCTGATCATTTCCCTGTCCCTGCTTCCACGATGCGATCTGCTCGTACCACTGACACAGATGGCTTCAAGGATATTCGTCTTTCCCTGCGCATTGTCGCCGTAGATGATATTTGTCGATGGGTCAAAATCTATCGAAAGCCGCTCGTAATCTCTGAAATTCATCAGCTCAAGTGACTTTACTATCATCGAACGATCTTTATCTCCTCACCGTTGTAGGATACTGTATCTCCATTATAAAGTTTCCTGCCTCGCCTCAGCTCTTCTTCACCGTTCACCTGGACTTCTCCGTCCAGGATGACTTCCTTGGCTTCGACTCCGGAACTCACCAGGCCGGCCTTTTTCAAAGCCTGGCCGAGCTTAATAAACTCATCTGTTTCTCTTATCTTTACTTCCATTTTATCTCTGATTCGTAAAATTTACTGGCAGAATAATGTAATTATAAGTCTCATCATCATTCTTGATGAAGACTGGTGACTTCGAATTCATCAGGTAGAGGCTTATCTCATCATCATCTATGACCCTTAAAGCATCCATCAGGAATCTCGGGTTGAATCCGATCATCAGGTCTTCACCTTCTTTGAGAACCTGGATATCTTCTTTCATCGAACCGACTGCCGAATTACCCATCAGCTCGATCATATCATCAGTGATATTTACGATGACAGGCTTCTTCTCGCCTTCTTTTACGAGAAGGGTAGCACGGTTGATACTTTCCATCAGGTCACGGCGATTTACTAGGATCTTCGTGTTGAACTGATCAGTTATCATCTGCTCGTAGTTAAAGTACTCGCCTTCTATGAGTCTGACGACCATTGTCGTGTTCTCTATATCCACGATCATCTGGTTTTCTGTGAAAAATATCTGAGCCTCGTCGTTCATCTCACTCGAGAGGTTTTTATTTATCTCGTTTAAGGACTTTCCTGGGATCACGACTTTATGATCAGGATAAGACTGCTTCAGTTCTATGACTCTGATGGAAATCCTGTGTCCGTCGAGAGCCACCATCTTCATCTGATTTCCGTGAACTTCCAGATATACTCCAGTCATCATCTTGTTCGCTTCGTTTATAGCAGCTGCGAACGAAGTCTGCTGGATTATGTTCTTCAGAGAAAGCTGGGAGAGTACGACAGGTTCGTCTATTTTTAATATAGGCAGCTTCGGGAAATCCTGTCCGGACTTTCCGATTATCTTGTACTCGGCTTTTCCGCATCTGATTACCGTGTGAAACTGGTCATCACTTTCTAAAAATACTGTCTCTGAAGGCAGGTTCCTGACCACATCCGAAAAGAGCTTTGCATCTAACGCCACATAACCTTCTTCTTCTATCGCTCCGTCAGAAACTATACTTTCAATACCTAAGTCCATGTTACTGGCGGTAAGCTTCATAACTCCGTTCTCTGTCTTTAAGAGAATGCATTCAAGTATAGGCATCGTAGTCTTAGATGGTACAGCCTTTGATACTACATTAACACTGTTAAGTAAGGCTGATTGTGAACATGAAATCTTCATTCAGGTTAATAACTCCTTTCGCCAGTCACTGGTGATTCCGCGAAGCGGTTTCGTAATAATAACAAATAAATATATAGTATCCGTATTATTATAGACTGTGGATTAGTGGACAAGTCTGTTTATAGGCTTATTTACTGTATTTCTTATCCTTTTGTTAAAAAATTTTAATGTTAGTCTGCTGTGAAAGTGTCTTTACAGACTGTGAATAAAATCTCATCAATCCGGTTTTATCTTTTTCATGATGCTGTCTATCTGTTTTTTATACTCATCGTTGCGTTTATACTCATCGGCTACTTTGTTGGCACCGTGGATAATCGTCGAATGGTCCCGTCCTCCAAGGAGTTTGCCAATCGATTCAAGTGGATTGTTTGTTAATTCCCTGCATAAATACATGGCAATCTGTCTCGGTTCGGTGATATTTTTGCTCTTGTTCTTCGATATCATCTGGTCGACTGTAATGCCATAGTATTCAGCGACTACTTCTACTATAAGCTGAGGGGTTATTTCTCTAGGCTTTTCCGGAGCGATGATATTTGCTAATTCCTGCTCAGCTATCTCAAGAGTGATGTCAGTATGCTCGATATTCGAATAAGCTATCAGCTTGTTCAGTGCACCCTCTATCTCTCTGATGTTTGTCTTTATATTTGTGGCGATGTAGTTAAGTATCTCGTCGTCTAAATTAATGTGCTCTTCTTCGACTTTTTTACGGAGGATGGCCATTCGGGTCTCATAGTCAGGATATCCGATGTCTGCCATAAGTCCCCATTCAAAACGGGAACGGATACGGGCTTCAAGAGTTTCCATCTCCTTTGGCGGACGATCTGATGTCAGGACTATCTGCTTTCCTGCGGAGTGCAGGGCATTAAAGGTATGGAAGAATTCCTCCTGAGTAGACTCTTTTCCGATGATGAACTGGATATCATCGATCATAAGCACGTCTACCTTACGGTATTTGTCGCGGAATTTTCCCATAGAAGTAGTGTTATTAGTACTTCTGATGGATTCGATGACTTCGTTCAGGAACTCCTCGGAAGTCACATAGAGTACCTTTTTATCCGGGTTATTCTGAAGTATAAAATTCCCGATGGCCTGCATCAGATGAGTCTTTCCAAGTCCTGGTCCTCCATATATATATAGGGGATTGTATCCTTCGCCCGGAGTCTCTGCGACTGCAAGAGCTGCTGACTGCGCAAAACGATTGTTATTTCCGACTACGAAAGTGTCGAAAGTGTACTTTTCGTTCAGGTTCGATGAGGCATAGTTAGGGCTTGAGGTAACATTCACCCTTTTATCAGGCTTTTCCTTTTTATCCTTTGCCAGGATAAACTTTATCTCGTATTCTTTTCCAGTGACTTCGGCAATCTTCGTGGCGAGCGGTTTTTCATACTTCTTTGATATGTAGTTTATCGCCATCTCGTCTGTCTCATCAGATGCCACTACGGTCACAGTCTGCCCATCTACCGAGTATATCTTCAGTGGGAGCAGCCAGGTATTAAAGGAGACGTCATTTATCTCGAAGTCCTCCTTAACGCCCTGAAGTATTTCATTCCATTTATCCTGTAACTCATTCATTAGCTGTTTCCTCATCGTGTTACTATATTTATATAGGAAGAAACTTTTTTATCTATAAGAAATAAAAAAATATTCCTTTATAATTCAGATTATAAAAAACCAATCTCTATTTTATCTAAAATCGCGTAAAACTTCAACCTTTTCAGTTATATTTGTGGGATTTATTTACAGAAAAAATGAGTTATCCACATACTCGCGTTCATTTATTTTACAATGTTTGTTGAAGATTTGCACCGGAAAAATATCAGTTGTCCACAAATTTGTCCACAGCGTGTGGATAACTATATCTTGTAATTGCGTTTTTGTATCTTGTGCTTGACAACTTTTGAATTTTTGCTACAATTATAGTCGTTGTTTTGTCCGTTTTTGCGTTATTAAATGGATTATTATTTTTAAAGTATATAAAGGAGGTGCTTCTCTTATGAAGATGACTTTTCAGCCAAAGAAACGTCAGAGAGCGAAGGTTCATGGTTTTCGTTCAAGAATGAGTTCAAAGGGCGGTCGTAAGGTTCTTGCAGCAAGGCGTGCAAAGGGCAGAAAGAAACTCACCGCTTAAATTTCAGGCCACGCTTTGTGGCCTTTTATTTTTATGAAGTTTACTCACTCACTTAAGAAAAATGCAGATTTCAGGAAGGTTTACAGAAAGGGCAGATCGAAAGCTGATCGTTTTTTAGTCCTGTATGTGCTACCTAATGATACGGATATAAACAGACTTGGTATTTCTGTGAGTAAGAAAGTGGGAAACAGCGTAGTAAGGCATCATCTGACCAGACTTGTCAGGGAATCCTACCGTTTGCATGAGGATTCTTATGGGAAGGGATACGATTTCGTAGTTGTCTTACGTACTTCTTCTAAGGATGCTGGTTTTCACCAGATAGAGGATTCGCTTCTTACGCTCATGAAGTATCACGGTCTTATATAGAATTGCTATGGCAAAGAAATTTTTGATTTTTCTTATTAAATTTTACAGGAAATACATTTCTCCGTGGAAGACGACGAAGTGTCCCTATTATCCGACCTGTTCGACTTACGGTCTTCAGGCAGTGGAAAAATACGGCGCCCTGAAGGGTGGAGCTCTCGCTTTCTGGAGAATTCTCAGGTGTAATCCGTTCTCACATGGCGGATATGACCCTGTTCCGTGATTGGAGGATTATTTTGCCAGCACTTTTTTTAACTGCTTATAATGGTTCCTTTATCGGACCTATAGCTCGTGGCCTTGGCTGGGTCATGGATAAAATCTATTATTTTATCTATTCTTTACTTGGGATACACGGTGGTGCGATCGCCATAGCTATCATGCTTTTCACGATCATCATCTACATGGCGCTTCTTCCTCTGACTTACAAGCAGCAGAAGTTCTCGATGCTTCAGAGAAAAATGCAGCCGGAGATGCAGGCTATCCAGAAGAAGTACAAGGGTAAGACAGATCAGGCTTCAATGCAGGCCATGCAGGAAGAGACTTCGGCACTGTATGATAAGTACGGAGTTTCTCCTATGGGAAGCTGTATACAGCTTCTTATCCAGATGCCTATCCTGTTCGCTCTGTACCGTGTGTTCTATAATATTCCGGCTTACTTAAGCAGTGTTAAGAATATTTTTTCAGGACTTGTAGATGGAATAGTAAAGACTGATGGTTTCGAGAAGCTGTTAAAACCGCTCGTACAGACAGCCCACCTGACAAATATAGATTTCACCGCTGGTGGAAGTACAGCTATAAAGAATCATGTAGTCGATGTACTTTATAAGCTGCCAGATAGTGGATGGACTACTCTGAAGAATGATTTTCCTGATCTGAGCTCTCAGATCCAGACGACACATGATCATCTGAAGGCTGTAAACTACTTCGGTATTCTCAATGTCTCCGATACTCCGGGCAGTATGATTATGTCCGGTATCCACGGAGCCGGAATCGGTCTTACTATTGCAGCTTTCATGATTCCAGTTGTGGCCTATGTGACTCAGTTTCTCAATATGAAGCTGACACCGCAGTCATCTGATGCAAATGATTCTATGGCTCGTCAGATGAGGACGATGAATCTTCTGATGCCTCTGATGACACTGTTTATCTCTTTTACGACTCCTGTAGGTCTGTCTCTCTACTGGATCGCCGGTGCCGTGATCAGATCTATACAGCAGGTAATTCTGAACAGACACTTTGAAAAAGTAAATCTGGACGATATAATAGAGCAGAACAAAGAAAAAGCTGCCAAGAAAGCTGAGAAGCGCGGCATCAAGCGTGAGAAGATGATGCAGTACGCAAATATGAGCACCAGAAATATGTCTGCAAAGGCGAACGTTTCTGAGCAGAAGACCGAGCAGCTGAATAAAGCCAAAGAAGCCTCTTCCAAAGCTAAGAAAGGAAGCATGACTTCAAAAGCTAACCTTGTTAAGGATTTTAACGACAGGAATTCAAAAAAATAGGAGGGCTTTTAAATGGAAGAATTCAAGGAATTTACCGGTAAGACGGTAGAAGATGCTATAACAGCAGCTTCCGTTGAATTAGGGGTTCCATCAGACGAGATAGAGTACGATGTCTTAGAGAAGGGTTCGACAGGTGGTCTTTTCGGTATCGGGTCAAAAGACGCCGTAATAAACGCCAGAAAGAAAGAGACTTCCTGCGAGGACGTCGCCCGTCAGTTCTTAGATGATGTCTTCGAGAAAATGGGTATAGACGTTGATCTGGAAATGCTCTTTAACGACGAAGAAAATACTCTCTCGATAAATATGTCAGGTGACCGCATGGGAATGCTTATTGGAAAGCGTGGTCAGACTCTTGATAGTCTTCAGTACCTGACAAACCTCGTGGTGAATAAAGGTTCTGATGAGTATATCCGTGTAAAAATGGATACAGAGGATTACAGACACAGACGTAAAGAAACTCTTGAGAACCTTGCGAGAAATATGGCTTACAAGGCCAGACGTTCACGCAAGTCAGTTTCTTTAGAGCCTATGAATCCTTATGAGAGAAGGATCATCCATTACGCTCTCCAGGACGAGGAAAATATCAGCACACATTCTGAGGGTGAAGAGCCTTACAGACATATAGTCATAGATTACGTTCGTTCGTAAATTTTTGTTACTTTTGAGTTTAAGCCTGTTTCCGTTCTGGTAACAGGCTTTTGTTTTATGAAGGATTTATCAACTTTATCCACATTTTTTGTTGATAAGTCTGTTCTCTTTTTGTGATGATTAGTGAATCTGATACTATAGCAGCACTTGCGACACCGCTTTCAGCCTCTGGAATAGGCATCATCAGGGTCAGTGGAGAAGATTCCATTTCACTTGTGGATAAAATCTTCCACGGCCGAAAACCTCTGACTGAATACGGTGCTAATACGATAAACTACGGTCATATAGTTGATAAAAATGGCCATGTAGTTGATGAGGTACTGGTTTCTGTATTCAAAGTTCCACATAGTTATACCGGTGAAGATTCTGTCGAGATAAACTGTCATGGTGGCGTTTACGTTCTGAGAAAAGTGCTTTCTCTTGTTTACGATACGGGTATCCGTCCAGCTGAGCCAGGTGAATTCTCAAAGAGAGCTTTCTTAAATGGCAGGATGGATCTGTCTGAGGCTGAATCTGTTATGGAACTGATTTCTTCAGGCAGTGAAGCTTCATATAAGAATTCTATTCGTCAGCTTTCTGGATTTCTATCGAAAAAAGTAAAAAAAATCCGTGCTGAGATCATCCATGAGGCAGCTTTTGTTGAAGCTGCATTAGACGATCCTGAGCATTATGATCTGGAAGGGTTTGATGATAAACTGGTTGTTTCTCTTAATATATGGATTAAGGAGATAAAGAACCTGATAGATTCCTATCATCAGGGAAGTCTGATAAAGGACGGAATAAATACTGTCATATCAGGAAGGCCAAATGTAGGTAAATCATCTCTTCTGAATTTCCTTTCAGGACATGAGAAGGCTATAGTCACCGATATTCCTGGGACTACAAGAGATATGATAGAAGACAGGGTAGTGCTTGGAGATATAGTATTAAATCTCGTGGATACTGCCGGTATTCGTAAGACTTCGGATGCTGTAGAATCTATAGGAGTTGAAAAAGCTATAAAAGCTCAGTCAGACGCAGAACTTAATCTCTATATGGTTGATTCATCCGTTCAACTATCTGATGATGATAAGAAATACCTGTCTTCGTTTGATCCATCATCTACCGTTGTTCTACTGAATAAGTCAGATCTTGATTCTGCTGTAGATATAGATGCTATTCACCAATTCTTTAATGGCTACGTGGTAGATTTTTCTACTAAGAGTGGTGATGGTTATGATGAACTGAAGACGGCTATTTCAGATCTATTTTTTGATGGCGGACTGGATAAGGACAGATTTTACATTACTTCTGAACAGAATTATAATTGCCTGAGTGATGCTCTTAAATCTCTGGAGCTGGTACAGTCTTCTATAGCAAATGGTCTTTCCGAAGATTTTTTCACGTCAGATTTGTATGACGCTTATAGGTCACTCGGGTATATAATCGGTGAAGAAGTGGAAGAGGACCTTGTGAATAAGGTATTCTCTGATTTTTGTATGGGTAAGTGATATGGGACAAATAGAAGAAAATTATGATTGTGTAGTCGTTGGTGCCGGTCATGCAGGTTGCGAAGCCGCACTGGCTTCTGCCAGGATGGGACTTAAGACGATCATTTTTACAGTGAGCATGGATTCTGTGGCTTTCATGCCATGTAATCCTCATATTGGCGGTTCATCGAAGGGACATCTGGTCCGTGAGATCGATGCACTCGGCGGTGAAATGGCTAAAAATATCGACAAGACTTTCATCCAGTCGAAGATGCTTAATTCAAGTAAGGGACCGGCCGTTCATTCTCTCAGATGTCAGGCTGATAAGATGGCCTATTCTATAGAGATGAGAAAAGTGCTTCAGTCGACTCCGAATCTGGTTCTCCGTCAGGCTGAGGTCTGTGATCTCATGATAGAGAATGGTCAGATAAAGGGTGTAAAGACTATCTCCGGAGCGACTTATTTTTCAAAGGCTGTGGTTCTCTGCACTGGAACTTACCTGAATGCCAGATGCCTGTACGGAAGTGTCATAGAATACACTGGTCCGAATGGTCTTAAGGCTGCCACTCACCTGAGTGACTCACTTCGTGCAAATAATGTCAAACTTCTCCGCTTTAAGACTGGTACACCTGCAAGAATTGACAGACGTTCTATTGATTTTTCAAAGATGACTGAGCAGTTCGGGGATCCTGTGATCACGCCTTTTTCGTTTACTTCTGATAAGCGAAAGATACAGAAGCCGCAGGTTTCCTGCTTTCTGACGTATACTAATGAACACACTCATGATATCATCCGTGCTCATCTGGATGAAAGCCCGATTTACGCCGGTGTTATCGAAGGTACTGGTCCCAGATATTGCCCGTCACTCGAAGATAAAGTGGTAAAATTCAGCGATAAGAAAAGACATCAGCTGTTTATAGAGCCTGAAGGACTGATGACTAATGAGATGTATGTAAGCGGTGCTTCATCTTCTATGCCTGAGTCCGTTCAGTATGAGTTCTACCATTCTATTGCTGGTCTGGAGCATTGTGATATAGTCCGAAATGCTTATGCTATAGAGTATGACTGTCTTGCATCTCATCAGCTTAAAGCCTCACTTGAGTTCAAGGCTGTTTCGGGTCTTTTCTCAGGTGGTCAGTTCAATGGAAGCAGCGGTTATGAAGAGGCTGCTGCTCAGGGACTTATAGCTGGAATAAATGCTGCGCGCTTTGTTCAGAAGAAAAATCCTATAGTTCTGTCTCGTTCTGATGGATACATAGGTGTTCTGATAGATGATCTGGTAACTAAAGAACTTACAGAACCTTACCGAATGATGACATCCAGAGCGGAATATCGCCTCCTTTTACGCCAGGATAACGCAGATATTCGTCTTTCAAAATATGGACATGATGCCGGGCTTATATCTGACGACCGATATGAGCAGGTTGAGAATAAGATAGAAGAGACCAGAGAAGAAATCGAACGTGTAGATAGAGTATTTGTCGGTGATAATCAGAAGACAAGGGATTTTCTTCAGGCGTATCATTCTGTTCCTGTTAATTCCGGAATCGGACTTTCAGAGCTTATCAGAAGACCTGAATTATCTTATGATAAGACTGCTCCTCTCGATGAAGACCGCCCTCATCTGAATGATTCTGTAAGAGAGCAGGTGAACATCCAGATAAAGTATTCAGGTTATATAGAAAGACAGGAAAAGCAGGTAAAGCATTTCCAGAGGCTCGAAGATAAGCTGATACCTGAAGAACTTGACTATGATAAAGTTCCTTCTTTAAGAATTGAAGCCAGACAGAAATTAAAGGCTGCAAGACCTGTTAGTATAGGGCAGGCGTCTCGTATCCTAGGAGTTTCACCGTCGGACGTATCTGTTCTGATGATCTACATAGAGTCAGGAAAGTATCTACAGTAGTTTATCAGGGTATGTCTTCAGATAACTCACTAAGTTACGGCGTTGCATCACCATCATCTGTTCAAAGTGGGCCTATGCGCTCCTTCTTCAACATACCTTTTTGCTTTTATTTGTATGTTTTTACTTCATGCCGGGAACGGTCCAAAGCTTTGAACAGGCGTGGCCATGCATGCCTGATATTAAGAAAGTTTATAATTTTATGGATGATAATTTTTTAGTAAATAGCTTTAAGCTTCTAGGAGTTGACCTTTCAGATGATCAGGTTAACAAGTTCAACAGGTATTATGAGATGCTTGTTGAAAAAAATAAGGTGATGAACCTTACAACTATTACTGACTATAAGGATGTCGTAGTTAAGCATTTCGTTGATTCTCTTTCATGCGTTATGCTTGCGCCAGAGTTTGACATCACATCTCAGTTAAAAACTGGTGCATCTGTGATTGATGTGGGCACTGGGGCTGGTTTTCCTGGTATTCCTTTAAAAATAGTCTTCCCTGAGATTAGGCTGACTTTGCTTGATTCACTGAATAAGAGAGTAGAGTTCTTAAAGGATGTCTGTTCTGAGCTTGAGTTTTCAGATGTGACTTTTATACATGGCCGGGCAGAAGACGCTGCACACGATAAAAAATTTCGTGAGTCTTTTAACTTCTGTGTTTCACGTGCTGTTGCTAATCTTTCTACTTTATCTGAGTATTGCCTGCCTTTCGTGATGACTCATGGTTATTTTCTCTCATATAAGTCTGAGAAGGCTGATCAGGAAATCGCTGACTCTAAAAAAGCTCTGGCTGTGCTCGGTGGAAGTATTGCTGTCGAAAAAAAATTCTCACTTCCTGATACTGATATTTCCAGGACTCTTGTCCTTATAAAGAAGGACAAAGGGACTCCTAAGACTTATCCTCGTAAAGCCGGAACTCCTTCCAAAAAACCACTGTGAGGTGATCGTTATGATAGAAGAGTATCTTAATCAAAGACTCGAACTTCTTTCTTCTGAAAAAAATAAATTGAAGGATCAGCTTCTTTCAATCCGTTCGTCTATTTCGACCGCAAAGCTGCAGTTGGATGACTATGTGTCATCCAATACCAGACCTTTCGAACCTTTTTATCCTAGGAAAGAGTTCAAGTACGATGATGAGCTTGCTTCTCTGAATAAGTCGGTTACTGATCTGTCAACTCAGTTTGAGCTGGTGAATAAGTCTTTAAAGACTGTTGAGAGTGAGATTGATACTGTGAATTCATGCTTGGAGGAGTACAAGAACTTGAGGTGATGTTTCACGTGAAACATCATTATATGGTGGTTGTAATGGAGACTCATTTATCAACTACTAGAATTGGTGGATAAATGTTTCACGTGAAACATTATCTGGGATAGTAGTGACGGCAAATGTATTTTGATGGGGCGGTGGCGTGGATATGCCGGGGTGGGACGACGGCGTGGATATGCCCGGGGTGGGACGACGGCGGTTGTCTGCTCAACAGTGATTTTTCTGTTCCGTCGCACGCGTCTATTAACTGCCCTCTGGCCCAAACGGAGCTTGCGTCGCGGGCCACCCGGGCAGTAACTAGCGTGCTCCGTCACAACGAAAAATCCCTATTCGCATCCAACTCGCTCGTCGCCCCAACCCTGTATAGCCGCCACCAAAAAGCGGCTTCTTTGCAAAGCATGCTGATACGTCGACCCACCCTTGTATAGCCGCCACCAAAAAGCGGCTTCTTTGCAAAGCATGCTGATTCGTCGCCCCACCCCTGTATAGTCGCCACAGCAAATTCAAAACGAACAATACAACATAATAAATTATACGTAATCAGATGCCAGTCAAGACATACAATAAAGAGATCCATATACATTGCAAGCCAAAGATTATAGAAAACACTTGTTAAATTACAAAAAAGTTTAATATAGAAACGCTTATAAAATTATAAACAAAAAAGCTTTAATATAGAAACTCATATCAAATTATAAACAAAAAGGCATTTTATAAAAATTCTTGTCAGAATAAAATTCAAAAGACATGTGATATAGAAATTATATCAATGTTAAACCTTATGAAACCGCAATTCATTCCAGATCTGATAAAGGAAGTCTTCCCATACAGTTGTGAAAAGCATCAATAAACGTAAAAAAATTATGGTTCCCAATTACTATAATTCCACACATTTTTATAGAAAAGTTTCACGTGAAATGCTATAATATCATAGTTGTTTAACAAAATAAGCGTAGCTATAGTTGATCAACAGAACGAGCTAAGTGCAAAAATCCGGTTTGGGCCACGCAGAACATAAATGAATGATCTGTATCAGGTGGATGACTGAAAATGAGACAAGTTTCGCGCACACGCAGCTTATAATTGATTAGCCAGTTTTATGGGAGTCGAACAATATGAATTGACGCTGGCCGCGTGGCGGTCTGGTTTATTTATAAATGACACGACTACATTTTTAAAAGAGAGGTAATAATTTTGAACAAAGTAATAGCCATTGCCAACCAAAAAGGCGGTGTCGGTAAAACCACCACCGCCATTAACCTGTCATCATGTATGGCAGAAACAGGAAAGAAAGTACTGATAATCGATCTTGATCCGCAGGGAAATACGACAAGTGGACTTGGAATCGATAAGAACAATGTCGAGAGCACAGTCTATGAACTGATGCTTGATGAGTGTTCTATCAAGGAAGCCATAAAGAAAGTCGATATTGACGGAGTAGAGAATCTGAGCATCATCCCGGCAAATGTGAATCTTGCTGGTGCTGAGATAGAGCTTCTAGGAATAAAGGACAAAGAATTTATCCTGAAGAACGCAGTTGACTATATAGCAGATGATTACGATTATATTTTTATAGACTGCCCGCCATCACTGAATATGCTGACAGTAAATGCCATGACTACGGCTGACAGCGTATTAGTCCCGATCCAGTGTGAGTATTATGCACTTGAGGGAATCAGCCAGCTGCTACATACTATAGACCTGGTTCACTCCAGACTGAACAGTAAGCTGAAGATTAACGGAGTCGTATTCACGATGTATGATGGAAGGACAAATCTGTCGAACGACGTAGTAGCATCGGTAAAAGATAACCTGAATACGAAAATCTACAAGACGATAATTCCTAGAAATGTCAGACTTGCCGAGGCTCCGTCACACGGACTTCCTATAAATATCTACGATCCGAAGTCAGCCGGTGCTGAAAGCTACAGAAACCTGGCAAAAGAGATCATCGAGAATAACTGAAGGTGCAGTAATGGCAAGAAATAACAAACACGGTCTGGGAAAAGGACTTGACAGCCTGATACCAGATATAGCAGGCACGGAAGAAAACGAAGAAGCTCCAAAGGCAGAAAAGGGAGCTGAAACTCTGGTAGATATAAATAAGGTAGAACCGAACAGAGAGCAGCCCAGGAAAATTTTTAATGAAGATGCTCTGCAGGAACTGTCCGAGTCGATAAAACAGTACGGCATAATCCAGCCTCTGCTCGTTCAGAAAAAAGATGATTACTATGAGATAATCGCAGGTGAGCGCAGGTGGAGAGCTGCAAAGAAGGCTGGACTGAAAAAAGTGCCAGTCATTGTCAGAGACCTGTCTGAACAGGAAATTGTGGAAATCTCTCTGATAGAGAATATCCAGCGTGAGGACCTGAATCCCATAGAAGAGGCACTTGCTTACAAAAGACTTCTCGAAGATTTTGACCTGAAGCAGGATGAGGTCGCCGAGAAAGTCAGCAAGAGCAGAGCAGCAGTCACAAATTCACTTAGACTTCTGAAGCTGGACAAGAGAGTCCAGCAGATGCTCGTAGATGAGATGATCACTCCGGGACATGCCAGAGCAATCCTGAATATCGAGGATCCAGACCAGCAGTACGAATTTGCTCAGAGGATATTCGATGAAAAAATGAGTGTCCGTGAGGTCGAAAAAGAAATCAAGCGTCTGAATAATAAGAAGCCTGAAAAAGAGAAGAAAGAAGAACCTCAGATAGATGAGTCGCTTCTGAACCAGCTGAGGTCTATAGAAGAACAGCTGAAACAGAAGACGGGAACAAAGGTTCAGATAACTCCTAAGAACAGGGAGAGTGGAAAGATAGAGATTGACTATTTTTCAAATGAAGAGTTTGAAAAAATAATGGGATGTTTTAATAATATACAGTAAAGGAAAAGCGATGATAGAACAGTATTTAGGAATTGACCAGGAGTATATACTTATCGGTGTCTGCGCACTCGCAGTTATTTTATTTATCATAATGATCGTTCAGGCGGCGAAGCTCGGTTCCCTGAAAAAAAAGTACGCTGAGTTCATGAAAGGAAAAAGCGGCGAATCGTTGGAAGAGATCCTGATGGAGAAGATCAATAAGATCGACGAACTGGATGACCGCAACCGCAGGAATGAGCAGCGAATAGATCAGCTGGCAAAAGACTTAGAGCCTTGCTACCAGAAGATAGGACTTGAAAAGTACGATGCTCTTGATGAGCAGGGCGGAAAGCTGAGTTTTGCGCTTACGCTTCTCGATGAGAAAAATAACGGTTTCATTATAAACACAGTGCACAGCAGAGAAGGAAGTTACAGTTATATCAAAGAGATAATCGATGGAAATTCGATAATCGGACTTTCACCGGAAGAGGAGACTGCACTTTCGAAGGCGCTGAACGGAACAAACTAAGGGAAGAACCTGATGAATGAATTTTACAGTGCGGTAGGATTATATAATTACGGTCTGAATGATCTCGAGGATATATTCAGGGAGACAGAGAGTCACCCTGACACAGAGATAGAAGCCAGGGATGAGTCAGGTGAAAACACTGAAAGAAAAATAGAGATAACACGATATGTCAAAGACAACCTCGGAATAAGAGAACGTGGGTTCGTGTACAGGGACGGCAGTTTTGTGCGTCAGCGTGTATTTCCAATAGTCGAATCAGACAGGAAGGCTCTTTCGGACGAAGTGAGTATTATCGAACTGAAAAATTCGACAGGAAGTCTGACTCGGGTAGACCAGGCACAGCTGGGCTGCTCACTTTTTACATATCTGCAGAATCTGTATGAGGTGACAGATGGCGGAGAAATGCTTACTGAAGAGAGCAGTGTTCTCTATAACGGGATTTCCCTGACCGGACTTTCGAATAGCGGGATGATCCTACTGCCGAAGGGTGAAGAGAAGGATGACGAGCTTGAAAAAATAGAAGGCCGCCGCCGGAAAATAAAAGATGAACTTTTTTCTGGAAATGATAATGCTTATGAAGAATTAACATTGACAGAAATGGAAATTTATTCTAAAATAGACAAGCGGGTCAAAAATAATGGTGTTTACGGAGTGATCCAGAATACCTTCATGCCGAAGTGGATCGATGAAGATGTGTACTTCGTGATAGGAACCATTGAAGATTGCAGAGAGACGAAGATTGATTTTAACGGTCAGCTGGTTTATCAGCTGGATCTGAGCTGCTGTGGACTGAACTTCATAGTAGCGATTAATCGGAGCTGTCTACTTGGAGAGCCTCTGGAAGGACGGAGGTTCAAAGGGAAAGTCTGGATGCAGTCGAAGATTCTGATCTGAAAACGGCGGCATGACCGCCTGCATATCTGTCTCTGTAGCTCAGCTGGATAGAGCGACCGCCTCCTAAGCGGTAGGTCGGGTGTTCGAATCACCTCAGGGACGTTAGTGGAAGAAGCCTTTGGGCTTCTTTTCTTTTGTAATAATGAGCGGTGCATTCGCGCTATTAATAGAAAAAGCCACGGCATTCTTTTAGGGGGAGAGCCGTGGCTAAAGGGGAGAGTATGAAAAATATTGGTTGAACGGCTAACCCGCTCAACAACACATATACTAAAAGATAGCTGTGTAGTAAATGTGAATTTAAAATAAAAATTAGGTAAAATATTAAATCGTCTACAGCTAGTTGACACGTAGCACAATTAAAATAAATTTTTAGGATTTTTCTTGCATTTGAATAGGAAAAAGGGTAAAGTAGAAATTGAAGTGACAAAAATCAACTAAGAAAAATTTCATAGAACGGGGGCCATTATGGATAATGCAGCCGAAAAGAAGAACCAGAAAAAGAAGACAGTAAATCTGACAGCAGAACGGGTCATTTTTTCAATAGCGATGATCCTGAGCGTGGTCAGTGCAGCAGCGGTTCTGCTTCTTACAGCGCAGAAGAGTTCGCAGCAGCTGACAGTTATAGCATCAGTTCTTTTCTGCGTATTTGGTATCTGCTCTGTTCTTTCTTATATAAAGATGAGAGCAGACGAGCAGAAGAAGCGTGAGAAAGAGTCAGCGGACATGGCTATGGCACTTCAGGCGATGTTTGAACTGACAAGGAAAGTCCAAAGTGAATCTGATCAGAAAATGAATCAGCTGAATGAAGAGTACGCAGTTCCGGCAGAGGAGATTGTGAATGCCATCAAAGCTCTGGCCAAAGTCACTATCGGCAGGAGCAGGGAAAACGCTGATGCTCAGATGAATTCAAACACTGTCCTGTCTTCTCAGCTGACTGATGTAAAGAATGATGTTGAAAAACTGGTCCAGTATATAAATGATCCTTCCAAGCAGCAGATACAGACAGCCGAAGCTCCTGCATCAAATACAGAGGATATAAAGAAGATTTCTGATTCACTTGATGATGTGCTCCATGAACTGAAGAGAATGGATGCTGACATAGAGAGACTCGAGCAGTCTCAGAAATCATTAGTAGAGAAGCCACCGGTGATCATTACCGGTTCAGTAGTCTCAGGAAGCGTGCCAAAAGCTGCAGAGCAGCCTGTAGTACAGGAACAGTTGGAACAGACAGCACCGATTCCTGATACAGAACCTGATATAAATGAGCCAGAGAATGAGACTGATTTAAATAGTGATCTCGGAATCGATGATGAACTGTCACTGGAGCCGGAGACATCGGAAGAGGAACCTTCAGAGGAAGAAGAATCAGATCAGGAGCTAAGTCTGGAGCCTGAAGAAAGTGAACCAGAGGATGAGATTTCTCTTGAGCCAGAAGAACAGGACGAGAAAACAGACGAAAGTGATGAATTAAATCTGGATGAGGCACCGGATGAAGAATTAAGTCTAGATGAACCTTCACAGACTGATGAAGGGCTGGATCTGGATGGACCAGCTGCTGACGACGAATTAAGCTTGGAAACCCCATCAGAAGAAGACGAACTGGATCTGGATGACAGCCAGGAAGCTGACCAGGATTTAAGTCTTGACGTGACACCGGAGACAGATGATGGACTAAGTCTCGATGATTCGCCAGAGGACAGTGAGTCTGTAACTGATGAAAACTCAGATGAAAATGAACTAAGTCTTGATCCAAAGCTGGAATCAGACGATGGTCTTAGCCTTGATGATGTACCGGAGACAGCCGAAGAGGATGTGATAAACCCGGATGGAACTGAAGCTGAGGAAGATGTGACTCCAGATCAGGTAATAGAAGAGCCTGAGGAGAAAACAGAAGATGAACAGGAGACGGCAGAACAGCCAGAACAGCTGGAACCTGAACCACAGCCAGTGCCGACAGTAACTCCTATATCAAATGATCCGAATGCCAAGCTGTCACCAGAGGATATAGCAAAACTGTTTGCATCAGCAAATAATGACGACAGTACAGATACAACATCTGATGCTGCTTCTACAGATGACCAGCCATCTGTGGACACTACTCCTGCAGCAAATGCAGATCCGAATAGGATGATGACACCAGAGGAGATAGAGGCTCTGTTCTCCAAGGTCTGATGAAAAAAACAGGCGCCGATTTCAGGTTGAAATCGGCGCCTGGCATATTTATCACCTGCCGTTTGATCAAAAATATAAACAATATATAAAATTTGAAAAAAATCAAAAAAGTGCTTGCATTTTGTATAGAGAGGTAGTATAATACTTTTTGTCGTCAGGGAGATGACATAAATCAAATAGATTAAGCGCGATTAGCTCAGCTGGCAGAGCACCTGACTCTTAATCAGGGTGTCCAGGGTTCGAACCCCTGATCGCGCAGCAGAAGGTCCTTGTTTTGCGAACGGAACATGGACTTTTATTTTACGCGTAATAATAGAGAGAGGTCAAAGTAGGTGGAAACAGCGAAGACGAATGCACCGCTTAAAAGACCCCATATAAAATCAGGAGAAGCACATGAGATTACGAAATATCCCCGGATCGAAGGAAGCAGTAGCCGAGAGTATTTTTACGATAGATGAACCGGAGCAGTACAAGGGAAAGTTCAGTGAGACTTTCTTCGACAGTAAGCCGGTCCACATAGAGATAGGGATGGGAAAGGGCCGTTTCATCACGCAGATGGCTCAGGCGCATCCTGAGAACGGCTATATAGGCATAGAGATGTATTCGTCGGTACTGCTTCGGGGAATACAGAAGCTCGAAGCTATGGAGGAGCCGCCAGCGAACCTGAAGCTCTTATGTATGGATGCCAGAGACCTGACGAATGTATTTGATAAGGAAGAGATAGACCGGATATACCTGAATTTTTCAGATCCGTGGCCTAGAAACAGACACGCTAAGAGAAGACTTACTCATCGGAGATTTCTTGACCTCTACCACGTGATACTGAAGGACGGCGGACAGATAGAGTTTAAGACGGATAATGTAGACTTATTCGATTTTTCACTGGAATCGATAGAGGAGACGCCAGGATGGGAGATAAAGGCAGTCACCAGAGATCTGCATCATGATCCGCAGATGAATCAGGGGAATATAATGACAGAGTACGAAGAAAAATTCTCAGCGAAGGGAAATCCAATCTATAAAGTAATCTTCGAGAGAATATAAAGAAGACGCCGTGAGATGATCACGGCGCCTTTTTGTAGCCACAAGATATAGGGAAGTTATCCACATTTTGTGGATAAAATGTGGATAGGAGCTCAAAAACCACTAATGCCTGTCATTATTACGGATCTTCTTGTATTCGATATGACCCTTTTTCTCGGAGTTCACGTCACGATGATGCTTTGAGACTGACCAGAACAGATGTCTCAAGATGAAGAACAGTCCGATCGCAACAGCCAGGGCAATGGCGGCGATGATAACTATCAGGAAGACATTTATCTGGAGATATGAGACGGAGCTGCCGCCCTTTTTCTCATCTACATTGTGGAAAGGATAATCAGTTTCATCGGAGGTATTTGCCATAAGCTGGCTGGTACCTATTTTTTTATTGCCGTATTTAAAGACCATAAGACCGATGACATTATCCTTTGAAGCAGATGACTTCTGGATACTCATAGAGATATCATCGGTGGAAGCCTTCTTCGGAAGCATTACCGATGCAGAATCATCTACGGAGATCAGCGAGGAATCAGCGCCATAGGTAGTAGAGCCGAGCTTCGAAGTCTGCTGTGATAGGTTCTCAAGCGAAGATACTTTAACCGACTTGAAGTTCTTAAAGCCCCAGTCCATCAGCTTTCTCGTATCGTTCCAGTGATCCGGGGTTTTGGCGCACATGACGACACAGACTAAGGTACGGCCGTCTTTTTTGGCATAAGTCACGAGAGTAGAATGGGCTGCAACAGTGTAGCCTGTCTTTCCACCCACACAGTAATCGTACAGATATCTGGAGGTATGATAAAAATTCAACATACAGTGGTGGTTGTTCAGGAAAGTCTTGTCCTTGTGCTTGTTTGTAGGCGGGATCACATATGTTTTTGTACCGGTGATCTTTGCAAAGACAGGATTTTCGTAGGCGGCACGGGATATTTTTGCCATGTCTAGAGCAGAAGTCCAGTGCTTTTCATCTGGCAGACCGTTCGGATTGTCAAAGTGAGTGTGGGTACAGCCTAAGGATTTGGCCTTTTCATTCATCATCTTGATGAAGTTCTTCTCAGTCCCGCCGACATGCTCGGCTATGGCCCAGGCACATTCATTTGCGGATTCGAGCATCATGCCGTAGAGCGATTCCTCCATAGTCATTTTCTCACCGACATCACGGGAGATAGAAGAGGTTCCGCCGTAGCTCTGAGCAACTGCGTCCTGTGAATAAGTCACGACTTCATCGAGTGAACTGTGCTCCAGAGCTACCAAAGCTGTCATGACTTTTGTGATGCTGGCAGGATAGTGCTTGGCATTCGGCTTTTTACTGTAGAGAACGGTTCCGCTGTCGACATCCATTAGGACGGCTGATTTTGAACCGACCTTCGGACCTTTCGGCCATGAGATTTCATCGGTGGAAGTGGCATGTGCGACAGGTGTTATAGCAGAAAATCCGCTGTATAAAACAGTCGCCGAAAACAGAACGGCTGCGGTTATTTTTTTAAGTGAAAAATGCATAGTAACTCCAAAAACTGATAACAAAAAAATTACCTTCATATAATAAAGCAAAAGGTGAATAAATTCAATCGATTATAGAAAATTTAGAAAGTGTATGGTATAATTTTACCAAATGGTCGGAGAGGGTTCGGCAATTTTTTAGAAAAAGAGGATTATATGAAGACAGAAATACCAATGTACAGGGAAGAAAAGAGGACTTACGACCTCGAGAGGGTTGAAGCCCTGATCGAAGAGTCCGGAGGGCTTGCGAAGACTAAGGATATTACTGACCTGGGAGTCGATTACCGGAGACTGCAGCAGTTTGTCGCTGATGGTGAGCTGACGAAGATAAAGAACGGTTATTATTCTGAGAAAAAGGGAAAGATATCCGAGGAAAAGCTGATCTACGCGATGTTCCATAAGGATGGCGTGCTTACTATGGAAAGTGCGCTCTACTATCATGGTTATCTGAAGCAGCGCCCGTTCGGATGGTCGATAGCAATCGATAAAAATGCGAGCAAGTCCCGCTTTAACCTGGATTATCCTGTCGTGACACCTTACTATACAAAGGCTGAAGTCCTGGAGCTCGGAGTCGAAACGCTCGAAAAGCCGGGTTTTGAGATGAAGATATATGACAGGGACAGGCTTATCTGCGATGTGCTGAAATATCAGGAGAAGTTGTCAAAGGCAGAATTCCAGGAAGGAGTCTTTAACTATATCCGAGATGACCGGAAAAATATTGAGCATTTGATGACCTACGCTGAGGAGCGCCAGGTGAAAAAAAAGGTCCAGACGATGATAGGAGTGTGGCTCTGATGATGAGACGTGCCGACCTGAAAAAATACTCGGACGAAAATGGACTGCCGTTCAGCCAGGTCCTGGGATGGTATGTCACAGGGCTTGTGATGTATCTGGCAGAAGAGACAGGTTTTAACAATAATCTCGTGATCATTGAGCCTTATTCGCTTGACCCTTCGCAGGACATTCACATACTTGAGGACGGGATTGCCTGTTATTATGTCGAGGACGAGCGTATAAAAAAAGAAGACGGGTTTGTGCCGGGCTGTCCATTTTCGGATGATTTCACGGGAAGGCTGATGCTGAAGCTTCAGTCACAGGCGATCAGAGAAGACTATCCTTTGGTGATAAAGATAGGTACAGGCAGCCGGGTAGAATTCCAGTATGACGGAATGTACTTTCCACTGGAGATCCGGATAAGGAACAGGTCTGATTTTTACCCGGAGATGACTTCGTATGCGTTCTTCGATCCGGACATAGACCAGATAGACCTGAGAGTCTACCCGAAAGAAAATCAGGCAGCTGACTACATCATGGAGATCATGGAGAAGCTCGAGCTGATAAATGACATGGAAGTGTACTTGTATCTATACAGGTTTGCGAAGGAGACTTCACTTTCGGCGAGAGACGTCTGCATGGTCTTAGAAGAAGGAGAAAAGGACAAAAAGCCTACCTGGCACAGTTTTGAGATTTTTTCATCCTATTCGAAAAATACCTACATGAAGAAAAAATGGAAGGTCCTGTTGAGACGCCATAAACTGAAAGAACCGACCTGGGAGGATACGATGTCTCTCATGACGAAATTCATCGAACCGCTCTGGGCGAGTATCACAAAGGGAGAACTGTTCTTCGGCGACTGGATGCCTGAACTCGGGAGGTACTTAGAATAATGGAACTTCTCGAAAAACTGAAAAAACTGAAACAGGAAGATCCGTATCCGATGCACATGCCGGGGCACAAGCGCATAGGGCTTGATTTTCCAGATGTCTATGATATCGATATCACAGAGATAGACGGTTTTGACAATCTGCACCAGCCTTCGGGCATTATAAAAATGCTCGCAGATGAAGTAGCCGGGCTCTATGGCTCAGATGAAGCGTATCTGTCAGTCGGAGGCTCGACAGATATGATACTTACGTCAGTTTTTGCCGCGACGAAGCCAGGTGATAAGGTACTTATTGCCAGAAACTGTCACAAAAGTGTCTATCATGCAGCAGCACTGAGAGACCTAAGAGCAGAATATCTGTATCCGGAAATCCTTGAACTGGGAATTCCCGGTGGCATAAGGCCGAGACAGGTAAGTGAAGCATTTTCACGATATAACGGTATCAGGTGCTGTGTAGTCACGTCTCCTACGTATGAAGGAGTCATCTCTGATATAGAAAAAATCTCAGATATCTGCCATCGGAACGGAGCTTCTCTAATAGTAGACGCAGCTCACGGAGCACACCTGGGCTTCGGAGATTTTCCGGAGACTCCGATAAAGCAGGGAGCAGATGCAGTCATAGTAAGCCTGCACAAGACTCTGCCTTCACTCACGCAGACAGCCTGTCTCTTAAGAAACAGCGACAGTCTGATAAGCGCAGAACGGATAAAGAAGTATTTCGATTATTTTGAGACGAGCTCTCCGTCATACGTGCTGATGGCAGGAATCGACAGGTGCGTCACATTTTTAAAAGAAAAAGGCGATGAGGCATTCAGCGAATACGGAAGAAAACTGTCGCAGCTGCGGGAACAGATCAGAAAAATTCCGCAGATCACACTATTCGAACCGGAAACCTACAGCTACGATCCGTCGAAGCTGGTACTTAGTCTCGATGGCCGAAGCGGGTCAGAACTTGCAGACATTTTAAGACGTGGTAAAATAGAACCTGAAATGTCTTCACTCGACTACTGTCTCGCGATGACTTCGGTAATGGATACAGACGAAGGATTCGAAAGACTTTACGAAGTGCTTAAAAACAGTACTCCTGGTGAAAATTCAAAGAAAAGTGCAGCAGGCCTGTATTCTATAACACCTGAAAAACGGTATGATATCGGGATAGCGGAAAAGTCGGAGATATTTTTTAAAGAGAGAAATGAACTGATCGGAGAGGTGAGCGGGGCCACAGTGACGGTGTATCCGCCAGGAATCCCGCTGATAGTGCCGGGAGAAGTATTTACGGAAGAAGTATCAGAGAGTCTCGAAGCGGCGGAAACGTCAGGACTTACGATAGATGGCGACTCAGATGGAAAGTACACAGTGATAAAGGAAAACTGATGGGGAAACTATACGTTATCATAGGAAAGAGCGCATCGGGAAAGGATACGCTCGCGAAGAAACTCCTTGGAGATAAAAGCCTGAAGCTCAGTCCGGTCGTGCCTTATACGACACGCCCTATCCGGGAAGGAGAGACAGAGGGAGAGGACTACCATTTCTGCACACTGAGGCAGTTCTGGACGCTTCGTGAAAAGAAAAAAATGATCGAAGTCCGCAGTTACCACACTGTTTATGGAGAATGGAACTATTTTACCGCGGATGACGGACAGATAGACCTGGAGGCACATTCGAGCCTTACCGTGGGAACGCTGGAGTCACTGAAGAGTTTCAGAAGATACTTCGGATGTGACAGGATCGTGCCGATATATATAGAAGTAGATGACGGAGAGAGGCTCCAGAGAGCTCTCGATAGAGAAAGGTGTGAGAAAGAGCCTAAGTACGAGGAGCTCTGCCGCAGATTTCTGGCGGATCAGAAGGATTTTTCTGAGGAAAATCTGCTGAAAGCCGGGATCATCTACCGTTACCAGAATAACGATACGACAAAGACCGCCGATCAGATCGCGGCGATGATAAAAGGTGACCAGAATGGATATTAAGGTAAATGCGGTAAACCAGACGCAGCCTGAGGCGAAGACCCAGGAGACGAAGAAAACCGATAAAGACTTTAAATTCACCCTGACTTCGAAGATAGAAGACGCGGAGCTTAAGGAAAAACTGAACGGTCTGATGGACCAGATAGACGAGCAGGGAAAAAAGCTGGCGGATCACATGGACATCCGTGACATGAAAAAATACCGCGGGCTCGTAAAAGACTTCATAAATGAAGTAGTTAACCGCTCGCACAGCTTCGAAAGGGAGAATTTTCTCGACAGACGCGGAAGACACAGAGTCTACGGCATGGTAAAACTCGTGGATAAAAATCTCGATGACCTCGCGCAGGAGCTGGTTTCCGAGGAAAAGGATCACCTGTCCATTCTCGGAAGAGTCGATGAGATCAGGGGACTTCTGCTGGATATAGCCGCATGAAGATAGATGATATAGCGGGTCAGACAGTAGCATTGACCCATTTAAAAAATGCCCTGAAAAAGGATCAGATCTCCCAGGCTTATATGCTTATCGGTGAGCCAGGCATGGGAAAAAAGACGATAGCAGAGTCTTTTGCGGAATCTATCCTCTGTGAGGAGCGAAAGCCCGGAGAGTATGAGCACTGCGGAAAATGTAGAAGCTGTCATCAGGTAGAGACGGGAAATCATCCGGACTGCATTTTTGTCACACATGAAAAGTCGAACCTGATCTCAGTCGATGAGATAAGGGAGCAGTTGGTCTCTGATGTGGAGATAAAACCGTATCAGGGCAGTAAAAAGGTATATATAGTACCGGATGCCGAGATGATGAACGAACAGGCACAGAATGCGCTTTTAAAGACGCTTGAAGAACCACCTGAATACGCAGTGATCATACTTCTGGTCGCAAATGCGGACCTGATGCTTCCGACACTTCTTTCGAGAAGCATAAAGCTTCCGCTGGCGCCGCTTCCGGATCAGGTTATAGAAGAAAAACTGATAAAGGACTATTATATACAGAAGTACAGGACTTCTTCGATAGTGAAGTTCGCCAGGGGAAATCTCGGAAGAGCGATAGAAATGTCCGAAAACGATGATTTTATCGAGGATAAAAACACAGCTTCCGACATCATGAAAAAAGTAGTAAAGACCGAGAGTTACCAGTGGAAAGACTGGATAGACGAGCTCTCAAAGGATAAAGTGAGACTGCCATTTTTCTTAGGACTGTTCATGGACTGGTACAGGGATATCCTGATGGCGAAATCCGGAGCAGGCAGGGAAAGGCTGATGTTTGCAGATGAGGAGAGCGTGATCACTGAAGAGGCTGGAGAGTACGACTATGAGGGACTTAAATACTGTATTGAAGCGATAGAGGATGCACAGGCGAAGGTCAGGGCGAATGTAAAGCTGTCACTGGTCCTGGAGAATCTCTTCAATACACTGAGTCTGAATTACGGTGATTAGAAGGAAGGAAATATATGCCTAGAGTAACAGCAGTCAGGCTGCGCATAGCAGGAAAGAACGGATACTACGACGCAGAAGACTATGACCTGAAGATAGGAGACAGGGTCTTAGTCGAGACAGACCGTGGACTTGAGATGGGAGAGATCACTATACCGGTAATGGAGCTGGATGAAGAGAAAATCACGACTCCATTAAAACACATAGAGAGACCGTGCACCAAAGAGGACCTGGAGCAGCAGAAGGAGAACCGTGCAAAAGAGACCGAAGCCTTCGAGATCTGCCGCCAGAAGATAAGAGAGCATGGACTCAAAATGAAGCTGATAAGAGCGGACTACACTTTTGACAGGAGAAAGCTGACATTTTTCTTCTCGGCAGAGGGAAGGGTCGATTTCCGTTCACTGGTAAAGGACCTGGCTTCAGAGTTCCGCACGAGGATCGAACTCCGCCAGATAGGAGTAAGAGACGAGACCAGGATACTCGGAGGCCTGGGAGTCTGCGGAAGGCCGCTCTGCTGCAGGACTTTTCTTAGCGACTTTAACCCTGTTTCGATAAAAATGGCGAAGGAGCAGAATCTCTCGCTGAATCCTACGAAGATATCAGGTCTTTGCGGAAGGCTTATGTGCTGTCTCAAGAACGAGGAAGAGACCTATGAGTATCTGAACAAGTCAATGCCTCGCAGAGGAGATGCAGCGGTAACTCCTGATGGTGAGGAGGGAACTGTATACAATGTAAATATCCTCCGCCAGCGTGTCGCCGTCATGTTTGAGACGAATGACACGAGAGAAGTCAGGGAATACGATGCGGATGAGCTTGATTTTGCGCCGAAGGGAACCAGACAGCTGGTACCGAAGCCGAAGAAGGAGTCATCCGAGGAGTCGGCACCTGTCGTAAGAGATAATTACCAGGCAGCAGTCAAGGCAGCCATCGAGAGAAATACAGAGGAAAAGGCAGAGAGAGAGGAAAGAGAGAAGCAGCGCAAGGAGCGTGGATACAAGAAAGGCTACCGCCACGATAATAACAGGAATGGCGGCAGGAGAAATGGAAAGAAATACGAGGGAAATCACCAGAAAAAGAGTGATAACTACCGCCGTAAGAACAGCGCTTCGAGCGATGAGCAGTGGGATGAGTATAATGGCAAAAATAATAACCGCCGTTATAATCAGAACCGTCGCCGGAATAACGACAACCGTAACTATAAGAAAAATGACCGGAACGACAGTCACGATAAAAAGGTGACAAACGGCGGATACTCGAGCTTTCAGCGCGAGAACAGAGAAAATAAAAACAGCGGAGACACGACTGAATGAAGACCGATGTCACATTAAAACCGGGCGAGAGGATAGATGATCTCCAAAGAAACGGGCGGGTGATCATCCAGAACCCCGCCCGTTTCTGTTTTGGAATAGATGCTGTCCTGCTGTCAGGCTTCGCAAAGGTAAAAAAAGGCGAGAAAGTCATAGACCTAGGCAGTGGAAACGGTATTCTACCTATATTATTAGAAGCAAAAAATGACGGAGAGAGTTTCACTGGTCTGGAAATCCAGCCTGAGAATGTGGATATGGCGAGAAGAAGCGCGGAAATAAACGGAACTGAAAAAGTCAGTTTCGTAGAGGGCGATATCAGAGAGGCCTCCCAGCTCTTCGGTAAAAATTCCACAGATGTGGTAGTATCAAACCCGCCGTATATGAAGGCAGGAAGCGGGCTGACAAATCCGGGAGACGCGAAGACCATAGCAAGGCACGAAGTTCTGGTGACTTTAGACCAGCTCGTCGAACAGACAGCTGCGCTTTTAAAAGATGGCGGTCGCTGTTACTATGTGCACAGGCCGTTCAGACTGGTGGATATCTTTGCTTCGATGCGAAGAAACCGCGTGGAACCGAAACGCCTGAGACTCGTCTATCCACAGCTAGAGAAAGAACCGGTTCTTGCTCTAGTTGAAGGAAGAAAATACGGCGGACCGGAACTGAAGGTCGAAAAACCGCTGATCCTCTACGAGTCAGATGGAGCCACCTACACTAAAGAAATGAGGGAAAACTATGGATTCTGAAGGAGCGCTGTATCTGGTAGCCACGCCTATTGGCAATCTCGAGGATATGACTTACCGTGCAGTGCGCGTACTGAAGGAAGCAGACCTGATAGCAGCAGAGGATACAAGGACCTCAGGGATTCTATTAAAGCATTTTGAAGTACATACGCCGGTCACCAGCTACCACGAGTTTAATAAGATAGAAAAGGCAGATTACCTGATCCAGGAGATGCTTTCGGGCAAGAATGTCGCCTGTATCACAGACGCCGGAACTCCGGGCATCTCAGATCCGGGTGAAGAACTCGTAAAAAAATGCTATGAATCCGGGATTCCTGTATATCCGGTCCCTGGCCCGGCTGCATGCATAGCGGCAGTCACTTCATCAGGGCTTTCATGCCGGAGATTTTCGTTCGAAGCATTTTTGCCAAAGGACAAAAAAGAGCGGGAACGGGTGCTTTCCGAGATAAAAAATGACACACGGACTATCATCATCTACGAAGCTCCGCACCATCTGAAGAAGACGCTCGCGGAACTGTCGGAAGTCCTTGGGGCAGACAGAAGGCTTACACTCTGCCGGGAGCTTACGAAGAAGTTCGAAGACAAGCAGCAGATGACTTTAGCAGAGGCAAACGACTTCTACGATAAAAATGACCCGAGAGGCGAATATGTGCTTGTGATCGAGGGAAAATCAAAGGAAGAAGCGGCAGAAGAGAGGCAGCAGGCATTTTCTGAGATGACGCTTGAAGAGCACATGAAGCTATACATGGATAAAGGCATGTCAGAAAAGGACGCCATGAAGGCAGTCGCAAAAGACCTTGGCGTCTCGAAGCGTGACATTTATAAGCAGCTTAAGACAGGAGTGGATTAAATGGACGAGGAAAAGATCAGTAAACTACAGAAAATGGTCGATGAGTCAGAGAAAATAGTTTTTTTCGGAGGCGCTGGAGTGTCGACTGAGAGCGGAGTGCCGGATTTCAGAAGCACGAACGGACTTTACCACCAGCACTATAAGTATCCACCGGAGACGATACTGAGCCACACTTTCTATGAGCAGAACAGGGAAGAATTTTTCAGGTTCTACTATGATAAGATACTCGTGGACGGAGTAGAACCGAACAAAGCTCATCTGAAGCTGGCAGAACTGGAAAAAGCAGGGAAGCTGACAGCAGTAGTCACTCAGAATATCGATGGACTTCACCAGAAGGCCGGGAGTAAGAAAGTATTCGAGCTTCATGGCAGCACCTGGAGAAACTACTGTGAGAGATGCGGACAGTTCTATGATCTCGACTTTATGATGGAGCAGAAGAAAAATGGCTGTCTCGACCCGAGATGTACGAAGTGCGGAGGTCCGGTAAAGCCTGATGTCGTGCTCTATGAAGAAGGGCTGGACAATCAGACCATAGAAGGGGCAGTCCGTGCTATTTCTGAAGCTGACATGCTTATGATCGGCGGGACTTCACTAGTCGTATATCCGGCAGCAGGCCTTATAGACTATTTCCAGGGCAAATACCTAGTCGTGATAAATATGCAGGCTACAGCCCGTGACAAGCAGGCAGACCTGGTCATCGAAGAAAAAATCGGCGAGGTGCTTGACAAGATCAAAGTAAACATGGTAAACTGATAAACCGTGGTATATGAAATCCTTGCTCTTCTGAAGGAGTTCCGGTCATTTTTTAAAGGAACCGGGTTCTGACGAAGGAGGGCCGATTGACCAAAAGGAGGAAACTAAATGAACAAGTACGAATTAGCACTCGTCGTTAATGCGAAGATCGATGACGACGCCAGAGCTGCAGTAGTCGAGAAAGGGGGCAAGCAGAAGCTCGCTTATGAGATCCAGAAGATGAACGAAGGATATTACTACTTCATCCCGTTCGATGCTGAGCCTACAGTTCCGGCTGTCATTGAGGCAGATGTCCGTATCATGGACAACGTCCTCAGATTCCTTATCGTTCGTAAAGACGAAGAGTAATCCGGGATTATAAGAAAGGGGCACTATTATGAATAAGATCATACTGATGGGAAGGCTTACGCGGGATCCTGAAGTCAGGTACGGCGGCGCACAGAATATGGCAATCGCCAGATTCAGCATCGCAGTAGACAGAAGGTTCAAGAGAGAAGGTCAGCCGGACGCTGATTTTTTCAACTGCACAGCATTCAGACAGACAGCTGAGTTTATAGAAAAGTATCTCCACAAGGGAACGAAAGTGGTTCTCGAAGGTGAGATGCAGAACGATAACTACACGAACAAGCAGGGCCAGATGGTCTATGGCTTCCGTGTCATCGTTAATTCAATAGAATTCGCTGAGAGCAAGGCAGCAAGCCAGTCGAGTGCATCTGCACCAGTTCCGCAGCCGCCACAGGGCGCCGCTCCGGCAGGGGGCCAGACAGCGCAGCCTGAACCAGTTCCAGACGATTTTATGAATGTACCGGACAGCGTAGAAGAATCGCTGCCGTTTAACTAAACTAATTGGAGGTAATGAACATGGCTTTTAGAGGTAGACCGGTTCGCAGAAGAAGAAAAGTCTGCATTTTCTGCGGAAAAGATAATGTGATCGATTATAAGAACACAGCACAGCTGAAGAAATTCGTCTCAGAGAGAGGAAAGATCCTTCCGCGCCGTATCACCGGAAACTGCGCAAAGCATCAGAGAGCTCTTACAGTAGCTATCAAGCGTGCACGTCACCTTGCACTGATGCCATACGTAACTGACTAATAGAGGTCAATGGTTCGGATTTTATTATCACAGAGTAAGCCTGCCGCCGACAGCTATAGATGCTGTCCGGTGACAGGTTTTTTTAATAGCAGGCGGTTTTTATGAGAAAACAGAAAAAGAATGTCGAGTTCAGATACTATGATATACCGAAGGGCGAGTATATCCTGCCGAAAATAGGCGATGCGTGGATTCTTGAGTATGGAAAGGGAATGACGGAGCAGGATCTGCATTTCCATAACTATATGGAAATCGGCTACTGTGATTATGGTGATGGCGAACTGATCATTGAGGACAGAAAGTACAAGTACGAGCGGGATAATTTCACTATCATCCCCAAAAATGTCGTTCACACTACTATGTCTATCCCCGGACACAAGGATAAATGGGAGTACCTGTTTATAGATGTCGACAGTTTTATCCGGAACGAAATGACGGACATGGAGTTCAACATCGAGGATGTCATAAGGCAGGTGAACAGCCGTGGCACCATGAAGACCAGGCACAATCATCCGTATCTCGCGAAGATCATCCTGTCTATCATCCGGGAATGCCGGATAAATTCAAAGTATGAGAAAACAGCTTTAAAAGGGCTTCTATATCTGCTGGTCATAGAGATACTGAGGCTTAACGAGGAGAGAGAATCTAAAGTCAGGGCAGTAAATAAAGTAAACAGTTACCTGACAGATTCGATAGAATTCATCGGGAAACACTATAATGAGGACATTCATGTCGGAGACCTGGCAGAGATCTCGGGACTTTCCGAAAGCCATTACCGGCGGCTTTTCGAAGAGAGCATGAACATGAAGCCTCTGGAATACGTGAATATGGTCCGGATCGACAGGGCCTGCGACCTGATAAAGCGCGGAGATATGTCGATGGAAGAAATTGCATATAAAGTAGGATTCCAGACACTGTCTACTTTTCACAGGAACTTTGCAAAACTGACCGGGATTTCGCCGCTACAGTGGAAGAAGAGCGGCAAAGGGCAGTCCGGCAGCTTTGCAAATATGCACATAACTGCGAAAAAAGGCTGGGAAGGCGGAGAAGAAGGCCTATAAAATTGTGAGTAATGCACAAAGCTATTAAAAAGGCTTTGTGCATTTTTGCTATAAAAATGAATGAAAATGCTCTGAATGATAGAAAATGCACATTTTATGATTTTTTTTAAAAACACATTCTGTTCACAAAACTATATAATGATATTCGTAAACAGGAAACAGCCGACAGGTGGGCGAAAGAAACTGCCGGCATCATTAAATAACCAGATTGGAGGGGTTATTTTATGAAGAGAAAGATTTTATCAGTAGTACTTGCTGCAACGATGTCAGTAGCATTGTTTGCAGGATGCGGCGGATCATCAAAGAGCGGATCAGCTTCATCGGATTCATCATCGAAGAGCGATGATAAGAAAGCCACAGCAGTAGACACCTCAAAGGAAGGTGAGCATGAGCTTTCAGTTTACGCCTGGGATAAGAACTTCAACATCCCGGCACTTGAGGCAGCTGAGAAAGCATACCAGAAGAAAGACCCGGATTTCAAGCTGAATATCGTGGAGCAGTCACAGTCATCTGATGTAGAGAACGCTATCACACTTGCAGGTTCATCAAATGACTACAGCACACTTCCTGATATCGTTCTTTTCCAGGATCATTACATTAACAGATATGTACATGATTATCCGGATGCATGGGTAGACATCAACGACGCAGACATCAACTGGGATGACTTCGGACAGGAGAAGCTTTCATACTCAACCATCGATAACAAGCATTATGGTGTACCTGTTGATAACGGAACTGTTATCTTCGCTTACCGTACAGACCTTCTGAAGGAAGCTGGATACACTATCGACGATGTAACAGGAATCACCTGGGATCAGTTCGATGAGATCGGAAAGAAAGTCTATGAGAAGACAGGAAAGTATCTTCTTTCAATGGACGGCGACGGAAACGATCTTCCTTACATGATGCTTCAGGCTGAAGGCGTTTCACAGTTCAAGGACGGAAAGCCGAACTTCGTAGACAACGATACTATGGTGAAGATCATAAATGTCATCGTTAAACTCGCTCAGGATAATGTCCTCTACCTCGCAAATGACTGGTCAGATTACACAGATCAGACTATCGTAGGCGACATGGTAGCAGGTGTTATGAATGGTAACTGGATCATTCCTACTATCGAGCAGGTTAAGGAGAACTCAGGAAAGTGGGAGATCACTTCACTTCCTACTCTCTCAGGTAAAGAAGGATACGCTTCAAACGGTGGTTCTTCACTTTACATCACATCTAACTGCAAGAAGGTAGACCTTGCTAAGGACTTCCTCGCTTATACATTCGGCGGCGGAGACGGAGCTAAGGAGACTTACGATGACGCCCTTACAAACGGCGGTGTTATCACCACAAACGTTACCTGCGGTAAGTCAGATGTATACCAGAAGGGTGTTGCTTACTTCAACGATCAGCCTATCTACCAGAAGATAGTTGAGATGGGAGCTAACGTTCCTACAGTAGAGCAGAGTGATTATCACTACACAGCTCGTGAGCAGGTAGCAGCAGCTATCCACAATATCCTCGACGGAACAGACGTGAAGTCAGCACTTAAGGATGCACAGGATCAGGTAGAGTTCTCGATGGGAAATGATTCGAACTCATAAGAGCTTCAACTGATAAGTATGTAGAGAAAAAAGAATAGTGGGGGTATCTTCCCAATTCTTAGACAGGCGGGAATCGGGTGACCGGTTTCCGCTATTTTTATAACTAAAGGAGTGATCGCTTTGGAAAAGACTAAATACAAGAGTGTACAGACAAAGCAGAAAGCAGCAGGCTGGATCTTCCTTCTGCCAGCAACAATCCTCATTTTTATAATGAGCTTCTGGCCGATGATCAGAGCCTTCATCATGTCATTACAGACAGGATCCTCTGCAAATATGAGATGGGCCAAGCCTATCTTCTGGAACTACACGAGAATGCTCCAGGATAAAAAATTCCTGCTGACTATGGGAAATACCTTCCTTTATCTGATAATCCAGGTACCTATCATGCTGGTACTGGCTATCCTTCTCGCACAGCTGTTAAATAACAAGGACCTGAAGTGCAGAGGACTTTTCAGGACAATGGTATTCCTTCCATGTGCTACATCACTGGTTTCATACGCATTGATCTTTAAGTCACTGTTCGCTACTCAGGGTCTTATGAATACGATCCTGAAGAGCCTGGGACTTATCCATTCGAATATCAACTTCCTGGGAACTACAGGAACCGCAAGAGCCATCATAATCATAGCTCTTATCTGGAGATGGACCGGCTACAACATGGTCTTCTATCTCGCAGGCCTTCAGAATATCGAGTATTCAGTTTATGAGGCTGCAAAGATCGACGGAGCTAACGGCTGGAAGACTTTCTGGCACATTACAGTACCTCTTCTGAAGCCTACCATCATCATGACATTCATCATGTCTATCAACGGAACACTTCAGCTGTTCGATGAGTCAGTAAACCTGACAAAGGGCGGCCCGTCATTCACGACAATGACTATGTCTCACTACATCTACAACAACGCATTCGGTACAGGTGTCGCAAACTTCGGTTACTCATCAGCTATGTCGTTCGTAGTATTCATACTCGTAGCTATCCTGTCGTTCATTAACATGAAAGTGGGTGATACACGTGACTAATACAGCAACAGTACCTAGAAAAAAGAATAAGTCCGCTATACAGAGAAGACTTATACCTACGTATATTTTTCTTATAATCTGGTCATTCATTTCGGTATTCCCGTTCTACTGGATGATCACAGCAGCTACGAATAACACCGTAGATGTCGCCCGAGGCAAGATCTGGTTCGGCACAGAAGCAGCGAAGAACTTTGTAAAGCTGTTGAACTTCAGCAAAGAGATCACTCTCGGCGGTACGATGTGGAATTCATTCCGCTACGCAGCCATCCAGACTATACTCTGCCTGTTTGTCTGCTCACTCGCCGGTTTCGGATTCGAGCTTTACCACGATAAATGGAAAGACAGACTTTTCAGCATCCTGCTTCTCGCCATGATGGTTCCACAGGTGGCTACGATGATCCCTCTGTTCAAGATGATCTCGCAGATGCGCATGCTGAATACTTCAGTAGCATTTATCCTTCCGGCTATCGCTACACCGTTCATGATCATGATGTTCAGACAGAACTCACGTAACTTCCCTGTAGATATCATGGAAGCAGCCAGAATGGACGGACTTACAGAGATCGGTATTTTCTTCAGAATGTACATGCCGATAATGAAATCTACATACGCTGCAGCTGCAGTTATCTGCTTCATGAACGCGTGGAACGCATACCTGTGGCCAAAGGTAGTCATGAACCAGCCTAAGGCACAGACAATGCCTATGCTGATCGCAAATATGGCAAGCGGCTATACCACTGATTACGGTATGCTGATGATGGGTGTACTGTTCTGCTCCATCCCTACGATGATCATCTTCTTTGTACTCCAGAGACAGTTCGCAGAAGGTATTACAGGAGCAGTAAAGTAAGGAGGGAAAATGCCTGAGTTTAATTTTGAAATCGTAAAAGATCCCAGAATTTTTCAGGAGAACAGGCTGAATGCTCACTCTGATCATGAGTGGTATGTCGATGAGACGAATGAAGAGTCCGGGAGAAGTGACTGTAAGTATTCCCTGAACGGGAGCTACAGATTTCACTACGCCGAGAATTTCGGCACTGTAATAAAGGGCTTTGAAAAAAATGATTTTGATGTGGCCGGATGGGATATGATCACTGTCCCAGGCCACATCCAGATGCAGGGCTATGGAGCTCCGCAGTATGTAAATACTGAGTACCCGTGGGACGGGATCGAGGAAGTTCTGCCGGGAGAGATCCCGACAGAGCATAACCCGGTCGGACAGTATGTGAAGTTCTTCACGCTGCCTTCTTCTATGAAAAATGGACCGGTCTACATCTCATTCCAGGGAGTCGAGAGTGGATTTGCACTATGGCTCAACGGTTCATATGTAGGCTACAGTGAAGACAGCTTCACTCCGGCCGAGTTTGACCTGACTCAGTACATAAATAGAGAAGGTGAGAACAGGCTGGCGATCGACGTATTCCGCTATACTTCCGGAAGCTGGTGCGAGGATCAGGACTTCTTCCGATTCTCGGGGATTTTCCGTGAAGTCTACCTGTACACAGTGCCTGAGGTTCACATCTGGGATCTGAAGGTTACAGCCGGACTGGATGACAGTTATACGGACGGTATCCTACAGATCAAAATGGATGCTCACGGAGCAAAGGGGTCCGCAAAGATCAGTCTGTACGATAGTGACAGCGAAGAAAAGCTGCTCGAGAAGAAAGTTGAACTGTGTGACAACGAAAAAGAGTACAGGATCAAGGAACCTTCGCAGTGGAGTGCCGAGTATCCGAATCTGTATGATCTCGAGATAGAGGTCCTGGATGAGAATGGAAATACCAGAGAGTATATCAATGAAAAAGTAGGATTCCGCCGCTTTGAGATGAAGGACGGGGTTATGTGCATCAATGGAAAACGCATAGTTTTCAATGGTGTAAACCGTCACGAGTTCTCAGCACAGAAGGGCAGAGCCATCGGCAGAGATGAGATACTTATAGATCTGATGACGATGAAGCAGAACAACATCAATGCCATAAGAACCTGCCATTATCCGAACCAGACTTACCTGTACAGGCTGGCCGATGAACTGGGACTTTATGTGATAGACGAGACAAATCTCGAGACTCACGGTACCTGGGATCATATCTGGAGAGATAAGCTCGACAAGTCATTTGCAGTGCCGGGCGACAGGCCTGAGTACCATGATATGGTGCTTGACAGGGCGAACAGCATGTACCAGAGAGACAAGAACCATGCGTGTGTTCTGATCTGGTCACTGGGAAACGAGTCTTACGGCGGTAAAAATCTTCTGGCTATGCATGATTTCTTCAAAAAAGCAGATCCTACCCGCCTTGTGCACTACGAAGGGGTAGTAAATGACGACCGCTATCCGGAAACTACGGATATAAAGAGCGTCATGTACTGGCCTGTAAAAGCCATAGAAGAGTACCTGGCTGAACACCAGGATAAGCCGTTCATCTGCTGCGAGTATTCTCACGCGATGGGAAATTCCTGCGGAGGAATAGAAGAGTACACGAAGCTGACAAAGCGGAACAGACTGTTCCAGGGCGGATTCATCTGGGACTATATCGATCAGGCTATCGAGACAAAAGACCGATACGGAAACACCTATTATGGATATGGCGGTGATTTTGACGATAGGCCGAATGACGGCAGCTTCTCAGGCGATGGTCTCTGCTATGCAGGGGACAGGCACCCGACTCCGAAGATGCAGGAAGTAAAAGCTGTTTACTCTCCTCTGGAGATCAGCTTTACTGATAAAGAACTCGTAGTAAAGAACGATAATCTGTTTAAAAATACAGATGACTATGTATGCACAGTGACAGCAAGCCGTGAGGGAAGCGTCATAGATCAGAGCGCCGGGACTTTAGAAGTAGAGCCTGGAAAGACTATGAATGTTCCTCTCCAGGATAGCTTCCCGGATGACGAAGAGACAGTGATCACTGTATCTTTTTCACTGAAGTACGATGAGCCGTGGGCTCCGAAAGGCCATGAGATAGCCTTCGGACAGAAGGTCATCGGAAAGCGGAAAGAAACAGATCACAGCCAGGGTAAGCTGAAAGTGATCCATGGCTGGGTAAATACCGGAGTTCAGGGAGATGATTTCAGTATCCTGTTCTCGAACCTGTTCGGAGGACTTGTCTCCTATAAGAAAGCAGGAGTCGAGCTGATAAAGAAGTCGCCAAGACCGAACTTCTGGCGTCCTATGACTGAGAACGATACGGCAAATCATCTGCCGTTCAGAGCAGGTCAGTGGAAAAATGCTTCAACTTTCCTGAATGTAAACGATGGAAAGCAGGTGGCTGACTATAAGGTAGAAGAGGATGATGGTACAGTAACTATCACCTATACCTATTATCTGCCGACCACTCCGGAGAAGGAAGTACGACTATCTTACCACGTAGAGCATGACGGAGCGGTAAAGGCCACCCTTTCTATGGACAGATCGGATGACATAGGCGAGCTGCCTTCATTCGGAGTACTGTTTACGATGAGTGCAGACTTTGATAATCTCAGATGGTACGGAAATGGTCCGGAAGATACCTATGCAGATCGTCAGAATGGCGGCAAGCTGGATGTCTGGGATAACAAAGTCATCGAGAATATGGCTGACTACCTGAGACCTCAGGAGAGCGGAAACCATACAAAAGTACGCTGGGCTGAAGTCACAGACGATAAGGGCAGAGGTCTCCGCTTTGAGGGAAATGATCTGAGTTTTTCAGCACTTCCGTGGAATCCTGACCAGATAGACTGTGCAGACCATCCGATCGAGCTTCCGCCAATCCAGTCTACTTTTGTAAGGGTAGATCTCGTTCAGGAAGGTATCGGAGGAGACGACACCTGGGGTGCCAGTCCACTGCCTAAATATATCATAGATAACAGCAGATCACTGGAATTCTCCTTCTGGTTTAAGGGAATCTGAAAATACTTCCTATATATCCACCGACTTTTATCAAAGCCGGTGGATTTTTTATGCGTATAATGGTAGAATATCTAGTAATTATTTTTAGAAAAAGGAAGTGGCTTATGTATTTACAGGATGTACACGTAGAGAACTACGCAAATAGGGGGAAGAGCGCCGGAATGCTCGTACTTAGGGCTCTGGTCATAGTGTTGGCAGTCGGCTGTCTGGTACTTGGACTTCTGATACCGCCGTTTATCTTCGGAACAATCGGTTTCGGACTTCTGGCATGGTTCTTGGGAACGAGACTGGAACTGGATTTTGACTACTCTTATACTAACGGTACTATCGACATAGCAAAGGTCTTCACGAAGAGCTCAAGAAAAAAATACCTCTCATTTGAGATGAAGGACGTCGTAGTCGTAGCACCGGTAGGAACTGATCCGGTAAGAGGTTACGAGGGAAGAGGCCTGAAGGTGCTGGACTGCAGCAGCAGAAATCCGCAGATAAAGACTTACGAAGTCGTATATCACAATCCGAAGTCATCAAATAATGGTGTGACAGTAGTCCTGATGGATCTGGAGGATGATTTCCTCGAGGCCATGAGAACAGTTTCACCAAGCGCAGTACACAAAGACTGATAATGAAAAAAGAAGAAGATATAGAGAGCCTGGTCGACGAGTTAAATCAGGAGACGGGACTTGATTTTTCACTTAAAGACAGTGGAGACGATCCGAAGAAGACTGCAAAGATCCTGACGAAGCTGATACACAGGTACAAGGGAACCCAGAATGCTGGATTTTTCTTAAAACAGTATCTGCTCGGCGAAGTGCCGGAAGAGGAAGTCGAAGAGAAGTCGGTGCTCTATCATTTCGATACCGATTCTTACTGGACAGTGCTCCTTCTGAGCTTTAAGCAGAACTACGAACCATATATGCTCAGGATGATCTCGTCTCTTTACAGGCCGGGAGCCGACCATTCAGTCGAAATGGATCCAAAGCACCTGGTACTTGTAAGGCAGCTGAAAAAAGAGACCTCCGAAGACGAGATCAGGGAGATGGCGTCTGTTATCGTGGATACACTTGGTACAGAGGCTATGATATCGGTAAAAGTAGCTTATGATACCTGCTATCCTGATTTTAAAAATCTGCCGCAGTCATACAGAAATGTATGCAGCGCTGAGGCCATAGGAAGCCTTTTCATGGAAAGTGAGCAGGTCTATGGCTATCACAGACTGGGTCTTGGGAAGCTGATATATTCACTTCCGAAGGAGACCTGCGAGGATTTTTTAAAGGATCATCTAGGAGGCTTCGATCTCACGGACTTAGATCCTGAGACGAAGAACACGATAAAGGTATTTTTTGACAGCGGACTGTCACTGGCGGAGACGGCCAGAAGCCTGTATGTACACAGAAATACACTGGTCTACAGGATAGAGAAACTCGAGAAGCAGTGTGGACTTGATATAAGAAAATTCGATGATGCTATCGTGATGAAGATAGCGCTTATGATCAACGATTATATCAGATAAAAATGAACCCCGGAAGCGTATCACTTCCGGGGCTCTACTTTTATAAGAAGGATTTATCAGTCTGTGATAGTAAGCTCTGTCTCCTTGTCAAAGTAATGAGTCTTTGACATATCGAGATGGAAGCTCATCTTATCGCCTGTCTTAGCCTTTGTACGAGGATCAACTCGAGCAGTAACCTGAGTGCCTGCATAATCGAAATACAGGAATACTTCGGCGCCGAGAAGCTCGTAAACACGGATCGTAGCGTCGATAGAGTTACCAAGCTCAACTTCTGAAGCTCCTGACTCTGGATCATAGATGTCCTCTGGACGGATACCAAGGATAACAGTCTTTCCCTCGTAACCCTTCTCAATGAGAACCTTAGCTTTATCAGCAGGAACCTTCAGTTTAGCCTCGCCTACAGTAGCGATCACGTCGCTTCCTTCCTTTGTGATCTTTGCATCGAGGAAGTTCATCTGAGGAGATCCAATGAATCCTGCAACGAAGAGGTTCTTCGGATGAGCATACAGAGACTGTGGGGAATCAATCTGCTGAACGACACCGTCTCTCATAACAACGATTCTGGTACCAAGCGTCATAGCCTCGGTCTGATCATGTGTAACGTAGATGATCGTAGCACCAAGTCTGTCATGGAGCTTACTGATCTCAATACGCATCTGAACACGGAGCTTTGCATCGAGGTTTGACAGAGGCTCGTCCATGAGGAATACCTTAGGGTTACGAACGATAGCACGGCCCATGGCAACACGCTGTCTCTGACCACCTGAAAGAGCCTTCGGCTTACGGTCAAGGAGCTTATCCAGATCAAGGATCTTTGCAGCTTCCATAACTCGCTTCTGGATCTCAGCCTTGTCGACTTTTCTGATCTTCAGTCCGAAAGCCATGTTATCGAAAACTGTCATGTGTGGGTACAGAGCGTAGTTCTGGAATACCATTGCGATATCACGGTCCTTAGGCTCTACTGAGTTCATGACCTTTCCGTCGATAAGAAGCTCACCTGAAGTGATGTCCTCAAGACCAGCGATCATACGGAGGGTAGTTGACTTACCGCATCCAGAAGGTCCTACGAAAATGATGAACTCTTTATCTGCTACGTCGAGGTTGAAATCCTTAACAGCTTCGAAACCGTTAGGATAAACCTTGCAGATATTATGAAGTGAAATACTTGCCATTTTTAATTTCCTCTTTTCTTAATCAAGAATTAGAATTTCTTACTACGCTTATCATTCTACTGAAAAAGATACCCGAAAACAACGGCAGAATGACCAAAGATTTTGGAGATTTTTCGTCACAATGACCATGGTAGAAAATATCATTAGAAAATGCTATAATGACAGAGATTAGGCATACCTCATAGGCAATGCACAGGAGGGACGAATGGATCCAATGAAAAAAGGCTATATCAGGACGTACCTGACGATACCTCTTGATATGATACCGCTTATGATAGTGGTGACGATCGGGCTTTACGTATATAGCGGAAAAGCGGCCGGACTGACTATGCTGCTGGTGACGATTTTTTACGCAGTCATCATTATAGCCTCATATCTTGTCGAAAAGAAAAAAATAACCGACGAGATCATAAAGTTTGCGGCAGAGTATGGAACGGTACAGAAAGAACTTCTGAAGAACTTCCAGCTTCCATATGCAGTGCTTGACGAGAACGGCAGGTTCTTATGGATGAACGATACTTTTTCGGAGAAGACAGGGGAGAAACCGGATTATAAGAAGTCCATAGCAAACCTTTTCCCGGAGCTGAGTCGTGAAGCCCTCGAAAAAATAGACGAAGAACCTGTAAAGATCCGTGTCGAACACGAGGACAGGATCTACCAGGCAGTTCTCCAGAAGATGGATTTCAAGGCCGAGAGTAATAACGGCGATTTTGGAAAAATGCTCGGCGGTACGCTGATCTCTGTGATGCTTTTTGATGAGACAGCCCATGAGAAGCTGAAGAAATCGTTTAATGACCAGAAGTTGGTGACAGGGCTTATCTACATCGATAATTACGATGAGACGATCGATTCGCTCGACGATGATGTAAAGAAGTCTCTGATCCGTGCGATAATAGACAGGAAGATAGGAAAGTACTTCCGCCAGGCAGATGCGATAATCAGAAAGACAGATTCAGACAAGTATTTTATCATCTTCCAGCAGAAATACTTAAAGAAGCTTGAAGAGAATAAATTCTCCATTCTGGACGATGTTAAGAACACAAAAGTCGGAAATGACCGTGAAGTCACACTTTCTATAGGAATAGGAAAAGGTGCAAAGACTTATTCGCAGAGTGCGGAGTACTCACGTGCAGCCATTGACGTAGCGCTTGGACGTGGAGGCTCGCAGGTAGTAGTAAAGAGCAAGAACCATGTATCCTACTATGGAGTCAGGGGAAAAGAAGTCGAAAAGACCACCCGTGTAAAGGCCAGAGTGAAGGCTCAGGCGCTCCGTGAGATGATGGAGACAAAGGATTCAGTCATTGTAATGGGACATCAGATCTCGGATGTCGATGCTCTCGGAGCAGCAGTCGGAGTCTACTGCGCAGCCAGAGAACTCGGAAAGAAGTGCCAGATAGTCTTAAACACTATCACTACTTCGCTTAGACCGCTGGTGGATAAGTTCACCACTGAGGACGGATACCCGGAGGATATGTTCATAAACAGTGAGAGAGCTCTCGAACTGGTAAACGACAATACACTGGTTATGGTAGTCGACACTAATCGTCCGTCCTATACTGAATGTCCGGAGCTTCTTGAGAAAAGCCAGAGCATAGTCGTATTTGACCACCACAGACAGGGAAGCGAGAGGATAGAAAATCCTATTCTTTCATATATAGAGCCTTACGCATCGAGTGCCTGTGAGATGATCGCAGAGACACTGCAGTATTTTTCAGACAGGATGCAGCTGGCACCGCAGGAAGCCGACTGTATATATGCCGGAATCCTTATAGACACGAATAACTTCATGACGAAGACAGGAGTACGTACTTTTGAAGCAGCAGCCTATCTGAAGAGAAGCGGAGCTGAAGTCACGAGAGTCAGAAAGCTCCTGCGTGAGGATATGGCCACCTATAAGGCGAGAGCAGAAGTCGTAAGACACGCGGAGGTCTACAGAGGCTCGTTTGCGATCTCAGTCTGCCAGACAGATGAGGTAGAGAGCCCTACGATAGTCGGAGCGCAGGCTTCAAACGAGCTGCTGAATATCGTAGGCATCAAAGCCAGCTTCGTAATGACCGAATACAAAGGAAAAATTTACGTAAGTGCCCGTTCTATCGATGAGATAGACGTACAGCTGATAATGGAGCGCCTTGGAGGCGGCGGACATCTGAATGTCGCAGGCGCCCAGATAGAGAACGCTACAGTAGATGAGGTCAAGCAGAGGATAAAGGACATTCTTGACGCTATGATCGAGGAAGGAGAAATCAGGGAATGAAGGTAATACTTTTAGCAGATGTGAAGTCACACGGAAAAAAGGGAGATGTGATCGAAGTATCGGAAGGCTACGGCAGAAATGCACTGATAAAAAAAGGTCTTGCGCTTGAAGCTACCCCGGTAAATATCAATAACCTGAAGCTGCAGAATAAGCACGCGGAGAAAGTCGCCGAGGAAAATCTAGAAGCCGCAAAGGAAATGGCTGAGAAGGTGAAGGACTGGAAAGTCGAGACTACACTGAAGTCCGGTGAGGGCGGACGGACCTTCGGATCTGTCTCTGCAAAGGAGATCGCTGAAGCTATAGAGAAGCAGTATCATGAAAAAATAGACAAGAAAAAAATCCATCTGCCGGAGCCTATCAGGTCTCTCGGAGTGCATGAAGTGACACTGAAGCTGCACCCACAGGTAACCGCTACACTCAGAGTTCATGTCGGAGAGAAAAATTAAATGGCAAATCCAGAAGATATATACGCTCCTCCAGACACGGACGATGATTTTTTTCCGCCGGAGATGGATACATATCAGCAGCAGGCAGGAACCGGGACAAAGGATGACCTGGCTCCGCAGATGCCGCAGAGTCTTGAGGCTGAACAGTGTGTAGTAGGCGCCATGCTGATGGATCCGAATACAGTACCGGTTGCGACCGAGATCATAAATGAATCGGATTTTTACTATCAGCTGTACGGGACTATTTTTATCACGATAGTCGAGCTCTATAACCAGAATAAATCCGTGGATCCTGTCACGGTCATAAACCTGCTGCGTGAAAAGGGCGTGGCCCAGGAATACACAGAAGCCGGGTTTATCAGCGGACTTATGAATGCGGTACCGCTTGCGACAAATATCCGCAGCTATTGTGATATAGTAAAGAAAAAATCGCTGCTGAGACAGATCATATCCGTAAACCAGGACATAGAAAAAGACTGCTACAGCGGTGAAAAGTCAGTAGAGGACATCCTTGATTCAACTGAGGCGAAGTTCCTGTCGTTGCTCCAGAAAAGGGGTGTTGGAGACAGTACGCCGATCGAAGACGTAGTTGACGAGGCGATGGACAGGATTGAAGAGGCTTCAAAGCTAGAAGGAAATGTCACCGGTATACCGACCGGTTTCTTAGACCTCGACTATCAGACTGCGGGTCTACAGAACTCGGATATGATCCTTATCGCAGCCCGTCCTTCCATGGGTAAAACGGCCTTTGCGCTGAATATAGCTCACTATGTCGCCATGCACGAAAAAAAATGGGTGGCTATTTTTTCACTCGAGATGTCAAAGGTCCAGCTGATGAACAGGCTTTTATCTCTTGAGTCGAGGGTAGACGCTCAGAAGCTGAGAACTGGAAATCTCTCGGACACGGAGTGGGGAGATCTGCTCGAAGCCGCAGATAAGCTGGCGGAGGCACCGCTTATCATAGATGATACTCCGGCTATCAGTGTGTCGGAACTCCGGAGCAAGTGCAGAAAGTTCAAGCAGGAGCATGACCTAAGCCTTGTGATGATCGACTACCTGCAGTTGATGACGAACAGCAAAAAGTCTGATTCGAGACAGCAGGAGATCTCAGATATTTCAAGAGCACTGAAGTCTCTGGCGAGAGAGCTGAATGTGCCTGTCGTAGCGCTCTCACAGCTGAACCGTGGAGTGGAGCAGAGAGACGACAAACGGCCTATGCTTTCGGACCTGCGTGATTCCGGAGCTATCGAGCAGGATGCCGACGTCGTAATGTTCATTTACAGAGATGATTATTATAACAAGGATACCGACAGAAAGGGAATTTCGGAGATTATCATCGCCAAGCAGCGTAATGGTCCTGTAGGTACGATAGAGCTGGTATGGCTGCCTGAGCTTACCAGATTTGCGAACAAAGAGCACAGGAAAAAGAAAAATCAGTAGCGGGTCGTGCAATCTACAATGCCTGGCACAAAAAACGGGAATGTCCATTTTTAATGGACATTCCCGTTTTGCATTCATATAGCGTTTCTGTTATCAGCCCTGGCTGATAGCTCCTGTAGGGCAGACACCTGCGCAGGTTCCGCACTCAACACATGCATCAGCATCGATCTGATACTGTGTATCTCCCTGTGAGATAGCTCCTACCGGGCACTCTGGCTCGCATGTACCACATGAAACACATGAATCTGAAATAACGTATGCCATAATTCTTTCCTCCGTTTACTAAATACCTTACATACTTACTTTTCGCTGTATACGAACAGCTTTTCTAAAGCTATACTACAACAGCGACTTCAAAAGTACAAGTACTAAATTCAATACTTTATAGCGTTACTAAAAAGTTAGGCTATCCTTACACCAAAAATACATTGTACGCAATCTGACACTTGCGAAAGGCGTAAAAAGGGTATATACTCAACTCTAACGGAAAGAAAAAGGCTGTATGTTTGTTGTATTTCAAACGTACATTTTTCCGAAAAATGATATGATATAACTGTAGAAAGTTATGAACTGTAAGAAAGGAGTACATATATGGACGCACCACAGGTAGAAAAGGATACTATGATCGGAGAACTCCTCCAGATTGACACGAACATCGCCCCGATCCTTTTCGGAATCGGAATGCACTGCCTCGGATGCCCGGCATCACAGATGGAGACCATCGAGGAAGCAGCTATGGTTCACGGTATCAATCCGCAGGACCTTGTAGACGAGATCAACAAATTCCTTGCAAAGGAAAACGCAGCAGCACAGCCGACAGAGGCTTAAGCTGACAGATGAAAAGGACAGGCTCCAGTCAGGGACCTGTTCTTTTCTTATGTGCGGGGAGTCAGGAGCAGCTTTAAGACGATAAGAGTCATGACAGAGGCCAGTTTCTCGCAGTGTTCCTCGATGTATAGGTCAGTTCCGATGGAGATTTCCTTCGGATAACCGAACTCACAGAAGACATCGGATATTTTAATTATCGTGTCGTCAGAGAGGTTATAGTAATGGACAGGGACCAGGTAGATGCCTGATCTCGAACGATAGATCCCTACACTTATGTCGAGATGTGAGTCGAGCATTGAGATAGCCCTGGTCACATCGTCGAGTGAATCAAATTCATAGATGGCTTCGGACCATGAGTCACCTTCGTCGGTTGAGTCATGGCGCAGCAGATACTTGTCAGCCTGGCCGTTTGAAGCCACAGCTTCGAAGATGGATTTCAGGATATCTCCGATGGTCGAAGGGATTTCATCGCCGGAAACGCTGTTATTATCAGAGGTGTCAGCACTTTCGACCTCTGTACGGTCCGAAAAATTCGAGTATCTCGGATCCAGGTCATCTGTATACGCGTCGGTCGAAAATACCAGATCCAGACTGCCATCACTCAGTGGAATGGCGTCTACTACTACAGCAGGGGACTCTTTAGTGCCGAAGCTGTATTTTTTTGCGAGAAAAATAGCCAGATCATGCACCAGAGAGCGCATGACTGGGGAAGTATAGGACAGTTCTTCAAGAGAAATGCCCCTGTTTGCCATATCTTCAGAAGCGAGAACACACTCCATTGTCTGATCATCTATTTTTGTAATACGCATATAAAAATCTCCTCTTTGCTGAGCTAGTCCCTACATAATAGACCAGAAACCGCAGTTTGTAAACCTTTGCGGGGAATTGTCGCTATTGTGCAGAAAACTCAACCTACTGTTTATAATTGTTTATTTTTAGTTTATAAAGATAAACAAAAAATAAATTTTCGAAAATAAAAATTAAATCATACCGTTTTCTATTGGCAAACGGTAAAAAAGGGAGTATAAAGGAATTAATAAGAAAGCCAACGGAAAGGAGAGAGCCATAAAAGAAAAGGCAGAATACAGACCGGTATCAATGCTCCATCATTCGGAGAGCATGGATGTCATCTTAGCCGAGCATACCGGCCTAAAAGAACTAAGGGTATTAAAGAGAATAGAAAAGGGGACGAAAGCTCAGTACGGGAACGCAGCGTTCCAGCTTCACAGGGAAGCAGAGATACTTACAGGTCTCAGAGCACCAGGCATTCCACTCATTTATGATTTTTGGGAAGATGAAAAAGAAATCTGTCTCATAGAGGAATATGTCCAGGGACTGTCACTTAAGGAGTACCTGCTGAGGAACGACAGAGTGGATTTCAGGTTCGTCATGGATATACTTATCCGGATCCTTGATATCATGGTATATCTTCACGGAATGAATCCGCCTGTCAGACACCAGGACTTAAAGACTGAGCATGTGATCCTTCAGAAGGAAAGAGTGATCCTGATAGATTATGGAATAGCTGCTTTTCTGCGCGGAGAGCCAGAGAGACTCGGAACTGACGATATCCAGGCACTGGGTTCGATGGCGGAAGAGCTGGCTGAACACTGTTCTACTTATATTCCATCCTGGTTTAAAAGGTCGCTTCGAAAGGCAAACGCCAGGGACGATTCAGCCAGATACATATCTGCAGCCGAGTGGAGAGATTTTCTGATAAAGCAGGAGGCAGCAGAAAAGGACAAAAGGGGGCTTCTTATTAAAAAAATTGCCGTAGTAGGGAACGAAAGGGGAATCGGGACTACTCACGTCGCATTCAGTATCACCACTTATTTAAACTACACAGGAAGAAACGCCTGCTACCAGAATATGACCGGACGGCCGTTTCTGATCAGGATGAATGAAAATCTGAGCACGGATTTTTACGAGAAGAACGGACTCATATACCACAGGTGGTTTCGAGGGAAACCAGATTACGGTCCGGCGGTAGAGGCAGAACAGACGGAAAGAGAAGTGGCGGTGTGCGACTGTGGAACAGATTTTTCAAAGGCAGATGATGCGGATCTGACCATTTATGTCACAGGCAGCAGGCCGTGGCAGAGCAGACAGCTGATGGAGGAGATGCTGGAGAAGGATAGCACGGTCCTTATGATCACTCCGGCAAATCCGGGAATGGCTGTAGCACTGGCGAGATCAGCGGGACACAGGGTGGTCAGCCTGCCCTATGAGACGAATCCCCTGCATCCGGACAGGAAGGTTATGAAAGTATATGAAGGGATTTTTAAAAAGTTCGAAGAAAAGGGACGTATTTAAAAAGACGGTCTGCTATGGACTCATATCAGCGACAGAGAAGTACGATATCATGTCTGCATCGATAGCGCTGGCGAACTATTTTGCGTCAGCGAAGGGATACCGGACGGCTCTGGTCATAGCGGAAGAGGACAGTGCGGTACTTCATATGCTTTCCGAAAAGAAATGTGTGGATGTGGAACCGGTTGGCTATGCGGATGAATACCTGACATACTATTGTGTCAGCGGAGCCGGAGAACTGAAGAGACTAAAAGACAGATCCTTCGAGAGATTAGTCGTCGAGACTGAAGCATCGCATCTGGACGATGACCTGCTCAGGGAGATAGACGCGCTCAGGATCTTTGCGGATCTGTCACCGTGGCGTTATCAGGATCTGAGAAAATGTTACAGAAATACGTTCTGTTCATTGGGATTTCATAATACTGGAGAGCAGAGGCTGGGGAGAAACCTGTATACAATGAGCATGAGACAAAACGACATGGAAAGGTTTAAAAAGGAATTCGGCGCCAACGTCATAGAAACCGGTTATTTCAAGGACCCATACAGGCTAGGGAAAACAGACCTGATGCAGGTCGAAAGGATTCTGTAAAAAGAAAGGAGGTAACGGAAACCTATATAGACTCATGACCGGCCATGATAATTCGTAGAGATATCTGTACTGCTAAAGGCCGGGATTTAATGAAAGACATCAGAGCTCCGTGGAACTGGGAAAGTATGTAAACGGGGCTCTTTTTTCAGTTGTTAAAAAATGGAGATTGGTTTATAATCGGGCTAAAAGAAAAAAAGGAAGGACACCTTCTGAATGGAAAAAAGAGACACATTGTCAAAAAATACGAAGTGGCTGATACTTCTGGTGATTTTTATCATAATCCTGGCGATAGCGACCTTTGGCATCTGGACAGTGCGCTATGCTCCGTCAAAGGAGCGGATGAGCATTAAAGAGTACTACGGTATATCAGGTGATCAGGCGGCACTTTTCATAAATGGAAAGAGGATAAAGCAGGACGGTGACAAACCGGTCGCGCAGTTAAAGGACGGGCATTTTTACATAGCTCTGTCAACGCTAAAGTCAAAGCTTGATGACGGCTACGTGTACGATAGCACTGAGCAGATCCTCCGCTACACGACAGACAGTGAAGTCATTTCGGTGAACAGGGATGATGCTTTCTATACTTCCGGGCGTTCCCAGGAAGACATGGATGAGAAAATAGTCATTACCGGAGGTTCAGACAGGACTTTTGTGGCACTTGACTTTGTGAAGAAATTCACAGATGTGACAGTGAAGACTGCAAAAAAGCCAAACCGTGTGGTCATAGAAAAAGCCGGCTACAAGAAGAAAGTCACAGAGCTGAAGCGGGATACCGAAGCCAGACGTTTCGGAGGCCCGAAGAGCAAGATACTTGCGGATCTGAAGAAGGGCACGCAGGCTACGGTAGTCGAATCCTATGGCAGGTGGGATAAGATCATGACTGCAGACGGAATAGAAGGCTGTGTTACGAGTTCCAGTCTTGATACTATAAAGAGCAGGACTGTGAAAAAGTCGCTTCCAGAGAGGAAGTACAACCATATCACGATGAAGGATAAGGTGAACATGCTCTGGCATCAGGTGACGAACCGTACAGCGAACAGTTCGGTAGACCGTGTGCTTTCAAATGCCAAGGGCATAAACGTGATCAGCCCGACCTGGTTCAGACTGGCTGATAATGAAGGCGGTCTGACAGACATTGCCAGTCTTTCATATGTGAAGACTGCACATAATGCCGGAGTTCAGGTCTGGGGTCTCGTGAGTAACTTCGAGGACAAGTCCGTGGATACGACGACTGTACTGAATATGACTTCAAGCCGCGATAATCTCGTAAATAACCTGATCGCAAAAGCCATAGCATACGATCTCGATGGGATAAATGTGGATTTCGAGCAGGTGCAGACTGCGGCAAAGGACGGCTATGCAGAGTTTATCAGGGAGCTGTCATTGAAGTGCGAGAACAATGACCTGGTGCTTTCGGTCGACAACTATCCTCCGACAGCATCCAGCACCCATTACAGCAGAAAAGTACAGGCGAATTATGCAGATTACTGCATAGTAATGGCGTATGATGAGCACTATAGTACTTCTGATCCGGGCAGCAACGCATCTATTGGCTTCGTAAAAGACGCGGTGAAAAATTCACTGAAAGAGATCCCGAAGAGCAGGCTGGTTCTCGGAATGCCATTTTACGCAAAGCTCTGGACGACAAAAGACGATACGACTACGATGAAGACCATAGGCATGAAGAGCATCTCCTCATACCTGAAGCAGTATAACGTCCAGGAGACCTGGGATGACGACCTGGGGCAGAATTACGCTGAATTTTCTAATGATGGAGCGAAGATCCAGCTCTGGGCAGAGGATGAGAAAACGCTTGCATTAAAGCTTGAAGTGATGAAATCGAACGGCCTCGCAGGAGGCGCGTTCTGGAAGGAAGGCCTTGAAGACAACAGTGTCTGGGACCTTATAGGGAATTACATGAAATGAATACACAGATCATAAAAGTAGATCCGGAGCATCCGGACATTGAAAAAATCCGTATAGCCGCTGAAATCCTGAAAAAGGGAGGACTGGTGGCTTTTCCGACAGAAACAGTCTATGGACTAGGCGGAGACGCAGAGGATGCAGGTGCATCCAAAGCCATCTACGCAGCTAAGGGAAGACCATCTGATAACCCGCTGATCGTACACATCTGCGACTATTCACAGTTGGAGAAGATATCAAAGGACTTGCCGCCAGAGGCAAAGAAGCTCTCAGACGCTTTCTGGCCAGGCCCGATGACCCTTATCGTGAACAAGAATGGTGTCATACCGCACGAGACTACAGGCGGACTGGACACAGTCGCAGTGCGCTTCCCGAGCCATCCTGTCGCCAATGCCCTGATCCGTGAGTCTGGCTGCATGATAGCGGCTCCGAGCGCGAATACATCGGGAAGACCATCTCCTACAAAGGCGGAGCACGTCATTCACGACCTGAATGGAAAAATAGACGCTATAATCGACGGAGGTCCGGTACAGATAGGACTCGAGTCTACTATAGTCGACCTGACAGAGGAAGTACCGACGATTCTGCGCCCAGGGTATATAAACAAGCAGATGCTCGAAAAAGTAGTGGGCGAAGTGAAGGTCGATCCAGGCATCCTGGGGACAGAGAATGTCCATGTGCGCCCGAAAGCGCCGGGAATGCGTTACAAGCACTATGCACCGAAGGGCGACCTGAAGATAGTAAGCGGAGACCAGGACAAAGTCATCGCTGAGATCAACAGGCTTGCCGAAGAAGGCGAGAACTCCGGCAAAAAAGTCGGAATTATCGCAACAGAAGAAACAAAAGATTTTTATCATATAGGAAAAGTAATAAGCATAGGAGACCGGACAGATGAGTACGAGATCGCGCATAATCTGTTCGATGTCCTGAGAAAAATGGATGAATATGGGGCAGAACTGATCTATTCAGAGGAATTCTCTACTCCGAAGATCGGAAACGCCATAATGAACAGGCTGCTGAAGGCGGCTGCGCATCAGGTGATAGAGGTATGAAAATAAAACGCGTCATTTTTGTGGATAATAAGGGCAACGCCAGGTCAGCCATGGCCTACGCCCTCTATAAGAAAATGTACCCGGATTCGGACATAGAAGTGCTTGCCAGGGGACTTGTCGTCTCCTTCAGTGAGCCTCTGAACCAGAAAGCCGAAGCTGTAATGGCGGGGAAAGGCCTGGAGACAGAAGGATTTACGTCCGAGCAGCTGACAGAACAGGACATACAGCCGGGGACACTTATTTTTACCATGAAGGCGTCACAGAGGGAGAGGGTCATAGAAGAATATAACGGGGCAAATGAAAAAAATACCTTCGTACTGTCTTCCTTTGCGGGCGAGGAGCTGGAGATAATGGATCCATACGGCGGAAATCTGCAGGTGTATGGCATCTGTCTCGAAGCTCTTGGCTCCACACTGGAAAAATTTCCTGAGAAGATAAAGGAGATCGAAGATGAGCGATAAAAGAGAAGGATACATCAGCTGGGATGAGTATTTTATGGGGGTGGCTGAACTCTCTGCGATGAGATCGAAGGATCCGCATACCCAGGTGGGCTGCTGCATAGTCAGTGAAGACCATAAGATACTTTCAATGGGATACAATGGATTTCCGAGAGGATGCTCGGATGATGACTTCCCATGGAAAAGGGAGGGCCCGCCGCTCGAGAATAAGTATTTTTACACGACGCACAGTGAGCTGAACGCTATCCTGAACTACAGAGGAGGAAGCCTGGAAGGAGCGTCTCTTTACGTTACGCTTTTTCCGTGCAACGAATGTGCGAAAGCTATCATCCAGGCTGGTATCAGGGAGATAGTTTATGACAGCGACAAGTACGAGAACGAGCCTTCTACGATAGCTTCCAAGAGGATGCTTAAGGCAGCAGGCGTTTCTATAAGAAAATATGTGAGAACAGGGAAAGAGCTGAAAATAGAAGTATAGGAACAGGAGGAAGCAACTATGGAAAGAGATGACGTCGATCTGGTGGAGGACCTTCAGATAAAGGTAAAAGAACTCGACAGCCAGATAAAGGCAAAGGAGGAAGAGCTGGAGGAGCTCAAAGGCGAGAGAGGCAGATATCTGAAAGAGATTGGAGAGCATTCCGATGAGAAGTTCCAGCAGAATATGCTGGAATTAGTATATGAGCAGCGTATGAAACACAAGAAATAGTGTTAATTCGATAAATAGAAGAAAAAAATAAAAAAAATCAAAAAAGGTGTTGACAAGGCCCGATAATTTTGGTATTATACTATCCGCACCGCAAAAAGCAAAGGGATTTGCCAGAAACGATGCAGAAAACTTTTTTCAAAAAGATGAAAAAAGTGCTTGACAAACGATGATGACTTTGGTATCATATAGAAGTTGTCGCCGCAAGGCAAGAACAAAGGACATTGATAACTGAACAGTGAAACAACCTTGAAAGATTCTAAGAGAATTTTATTCGAGTGCAA
>ONIH01000005.1 GCA_900317825.1 uncultured Lachnospiraceae bacterium
AAGCTTCTCCTCTGTCATAGCCTTGCTCATGCCCTTCTTGATACCATGGTTGATACATGGAGCATAAGCGATGATAACTGAAGGACCTGGATAAGCCTCAGCCTCTGCGATAGCCTTGACTGCCTGAGCCATATTTGCGCCCATAGCGATCTGAGCTACATATACATAGCCATAAGACATAGCCATGCCTGCGAGATCCTTCTTCTTTGTCTCTTTACCGCCTGCAGCGAACTGAGCTGTAGCACCGCAAGGAGTAGACTTAGAAGACTGACCGCCTGTATTTGAATAAACCTCGGTATCGTAAACCATGATATTGATATCCTTGCCGGAAGCAATTACATGATCGAGACCGCCGTATCCGATATCGTAAGCCCAGCCGTCGCCACCGAATACCCACTGTGACTTCTTGGCTAAGAAATCCTTCTCTTCAAGGATAGCCTTTGCTGCATCTGAACCATCCTTCTCGAGCTCTGCAACGAGCTTGTCAGTAGCCGGTCCGTTGAGGATTCCGCTTGCGAAGGTATCATTCCATGTCTTGATAGCATCTGCAAGAGAACCTGTAGCGTTCATATCATCAAGCTCTCTCTTAAGTCTGTCACGGATAGCTCTCTGAGCGAGAAGCATACCATATCCAAACTCAGCTGCATCTTCGAAAAGTGAGTTGGACCAGGCAACACCCTTGCCCTGATCATTTACAGTGTAAGGAGTAGAAGGTGATGAGTTGCCCCAGATAGATGAGCATCCTGTAGCATTTGCTACATACATTCTGTCACCGAAGAGCTGGGTGATAAGCTTTGCATAAGGTGTCTCACCGCAGCCGCCGCAGGCGCCTGAGAACTCAAGAAGAGGCTTCTTGAACTGTGAACCCTTTACGGTATTTACCTTGAACTTCTCTACTACGTTCTCCTTCTCAGGGAGAGATACTGCATAGTCGAAGTACTTCTGCTCGCCCTCGTTCTCCTCGAATGAAGCCATTGAGAGAGCGTCTACCGGGCAGACATTTACGCATGAACCGCAGCCTGTGCAGTCGAATGCTGAAACAGTTATGGCGAACTTGTATCCGTCCATACCTGTCATGTCCTTGCACTTCATTCCCTCCGGAGCCTTAGCAGCCTCATCGGCCGTCATAGCTACAGGACGGATAACTGCGTGAGGGCATACAAGTGAACACTGGTTACACTGGATACACTTATTTACATCCCATACAGGAACATCTGTAGCAACACCACGCTTCTCGAAAGCAGCTGTACCAGAAGGTGTAGAACCATCTGCATACTTCTTTACTACAGATACAGGGATCGTGTTACCCTGCTGAGCGTTAACCTTCTGCTGGATGTCCTTAACGAACTCTACAGCGTCAGCTCTGTCGCCCTTTACCTCTACTGAAAGATCATCATCCTTGCAGTTCTTCCAGCTCTCAGGTACGTTTACCTTGTGATATGCGCTAGCACCTGCATCGATAGCGTCCCAGTTCATCTTTACGACATCATCACCCTTACGAGCATATGAAGCCTTAGCTGCGTCCTTCATGAGCTTGAGAACCTGCTCCTCAGGGATGAGCTTTGTCAGTGAGAAGAATGCTGACTGAAGGACAGTGTTGATACGCTTTCCAAGTCCGATCTCCTTACCGATCTTTACACCATCGATGATGTAGAAGTTGATGTTATTCTCAGCGATGTATCTCTTTACCTGGCCAGGAAGCTTCTCATCGAGCTCATCCTCTGTCCACTGAGTGTTGAACAGGAATGTACCGCCCGGAACAAGGTCCTGAACCATGTTGTACTTGTAGATATATGCTGTGCAGTGGCAGGCAACGAAGTTAGCCTGTGAGATCAGGTATGTAGATCTGATCGGCTGATGTCCGAAACGGAGATGTGAAATAGTAACACCGCCGGACTTCTTTGAATCATAATCGAAGTATGCCTGAGCGTACATATCGGTGTTATCACCGATGATCTTTATAGAGTTCTTGTTAGCACCTACAGTACCATCTGCGCCAAGTCCCCAGAACTTGCAGTTTGTGGTTCCCTCCGGAGTAGTAACCGGGTTCTCCTTAACCTCAAGTGAAAGGTTTGTCACATCATCTGTGATACCGATAGTGAATCTAGGCTTCTCTGTATTCTTGAATACTGAGATGATCTGTCCAGGTGTAGTATCCTTTGAACCAAGTCCATAACGGCCAGTGTAAACTGGAACGCTCTCGAACTCTGAACCCTTGAGGGCTGCTACTACATCGAGGTAAAGCGGCTCGCCGATAGATCCTGGCTCCTTAGTTCTGTCTAGAACTGAGATTCTCTTAACTGACTTCGGGATAACTGAAATGAGGGCTTCCTTTACGAACGGACGATAAAGTCTTACTTTGATAACGCCGACCTTCTCGCCTTCCTTGCGGAGGTAATCGATAGTCTCGTCGATAGTCTCGCAAACTGAACCCATAGCGATGATAACGCTCTCAGCGTCCGGATCGCCATAGTAGTTGAACAGCTTATAGTCTGTGCCGATCTTCTCATTAATTTTATCCATGTACTTGGTAACGATAGCTGGAAGCTTTTCATAGCTCTCGTTGCAAGCCTCACGGGTCTGGAAGAAGAGGTCAGGGTTCTGAGCTGAGCCCATTTCCTTCGGATGCTCTGGGTTAAGAGCGTTCTTTCTGAAGTCCTCAACAAGGTTCATGTCGAGCATATCAGCGAGATCCTTGTAATCCCATGTCTCGATCTTCTGAATCTCGTGTGATGTACGGAATCCATCAAAGAAGTTAATGAAAGGAACGTGTCCTTCAAGTGCTGCGAGATGTGCTACAGGAGTTAAGTCCATGACCTCCTGAACTGATGATTCGCAAAGCATTGCGCATCCTGTCTGACGGCAGGCGTAAACATCTGAATGATCACCGAAGATATTCAGTGCATGAGTAGCTACGCAACGAGCCGATACGTTAAATACTCCCGGAAGTCCTTCACCTGCGATCTTATACAGGTTAGGGATCATAAGTAAAAGTCCCTGTGATGCGGTAAATGTGGTGGTAAGTGCACCAGCTGCGAGTGAACCGTGAACAGCTCCTGCTGCGCCGGCCTCAGACTGCATCTCAGTGATCTGTACTGTCTGGCCGAAAATATTCTTTCTGCCTGCAGTAGCCCACTCATCAGTAGCTTCTGCCATAACTGATGAAGGTGTGATAGGATAGATAGCTGCTACATCTGTGAATGCATAAGATGCATGAGCGGCAGCATGGTTTCCATCCATGGTCTTCATTGATCTCTTGATCATAGTCTTTCCTCCTACTACTATACTTTCCAACGACTTCCATGCCTTTTCACACAAGAAAAATACGGCACGCAGCCGTTTGAATTCGTCTTCTTAAATATAGTATTTTTGCACAAAAAATTCAATCATTTTTACATACATTTGGTGTTTTTTATGCGGTACAGCTTTTTTACATTATAAAAGCTGCCCTTTCGGGCAGCTCCGTTAATCGTCAGACTCTTCGTCGTCTGTAGTATTATATACTGTTCTCTTACGTGCCATCTCATCTGATTCGAGGTACTCGTCGTAAGTAGTTATCTTGTCGATCAGGCTGCCGTCCGGAAGGATCTCCATGATACGGTTAGCTGTCGTCTCGACTATCTGGTGGTCACGGGATGAGAAAATGATCACGCCCTTGAACTTCTTAAGACCCTGGTTCAGCGCTGTAATAGACTCCATATCCAGGTGGTCTGTAGGCTCGTCGAGCATCAGGACATTTGAAGCCTCGATCATCATTCTGGAAAGCAGAACGCGCACTCGCTCACCTCCTGAGAGAACCTTCATTTTTTTATTTCCGTCCTCTCCGGCAAAAAGCATTCTTCCGAGGAATCCTCTGACATAAGTCGCATCCTTGATCTCTGAGAACTGTGTCAGCCAGTCGGCTATGATCATGTCATTGTCAAAAATCTTCGTATTATCCTTAGGGAAGTATGACTGTGAAGTCGTAACGCCCCATTTATAGGTTCCGCTGTCCGGCTCCATGTTCCCGGACAGGATCTCGAAAAGAACAGTCTTTGCAGCCTCGTTGCCGCCGACTAAGGCGATCTTGTCATCGTGTCCGACTACGAAGGAGATGTTATCAAGGACTTTCTTGCCGTTAACAGTCTTAGTGAGACCGTCAACTGTAAGGACCTCGTTTCCGATCTCTCTCTTCGGGCGGAAATCTATGTACGGGTATTTTCTTGATGAAGGACGGATATCATCGAGTTCGATTTTCTCGAGAGCTCTCTTTCGAGAAGTAGCCTGCTTGCTCTTTGCGGCATTTGCGGAGAATCTGGAGATAAAGTCCTTAAGTTCCTTGATCTGCTCTTCCTTCTTTTTATTCGCTTCTTTTCTCTGCTTTAAGATAAGCTGTGATGACTCGTACCAGAAGTCATAGTTGCCTGAGTAGAGCTGGATCTTGCCGTAGTCGATATCGGCAATATGCGTGCAGACCTTATTCAGGAAATATCTGTCGTGGGATACCACTATGACTGTGTTTTCGAAATTTATCAAGAACTCTTCGAGCCAGCCGATAGCATCTAAGTCCAGATGGTTTGTAGGCTCATCAAGAAGCAGGATATCAGGATTTCCAAAGAGTGCTCTCGCAAGAAGTACCTTGACCTTCAGAGCACCCGGAAGCTCGGCCATTTTTTTCTGATGGAACTCTGTGGAAACTCCGAGTCCGTTAAGGAGTGTCTCAGCGTCACTCTCGGCGTTCCAGCCGTCCATGTCGGCAAACTCTGCCTCGAGCTCTGATGCGCGGATACCGTCCTCATCCGAGAAATCCGGCTTCGCGTAGATGGCGTCCTTTTCCTGGCGCACATCGTAGAGATGCTGGTTTCCCTGGATGACTGTGTCGAGTACGATCTGGTCATCGTATTTGAACTGGTCCTGTTCGAGGAATGAAAGTCTCTGTCCCGGTGTGATGCTTATCTCTCCGGTCGTCGGTTCAAGCCTGCCCGACAGGATTTTTAAAAAAGTGGACTTGCCCGCTCCGTTCGCACCGATAATGCCGTAGCAGTTGCCCTCTGTGAACTTGATATTTACGTCTTCGAAAAGTGCCTTCTTTCCGACACGCAGTGAAATATTTGAAGCCTGTATCATGCTAAACCTCCGTCTAAAATCGCAAAACTTCTCTTATTCTACAGGAAAGGGATGGATTTATCAAGTGCGGGTGCTCAGGCAAATGACACTGCTTTTATCTGCGCAAACTCGTCTCCTCTTTCATGCTCTTCATTTCTGATGTCTATATCTGTCTGAAGGTTTAAGAAGTATCTGTCTGATACCCCGAAAAATCTTCCCAGTCTGATCGAAGTATCTGCGGTTATTTTTCTTCTGTCATGGAGTATATCCTGAACCCTGGATACCGGAACATTTATCTGCTGTGCCAACCTGTAAGCCGACAGTCCCAGCGGCTGCATGAATTCTTCTGATAAAATCTCGCTTACTTTAGGTGTTTCTATATATCCAGTCATAAAATGTGCCTCCTAATGATAATCTACTATTTCCACATCCTCATAATCGTTATTCACCAGGTGGAAACATATGCGGTATTTGTCATTTATCCTGATACTGTACTGTCCGTTTCTGTTTCCGCTTAAAGCCTCCAGATGATTAGCCGGCGGAACTCTCAGATCATTCAGATCAGATGCATTATCTATCATGATCAGTTTCCTTAAAGCCACTCTCTGTATGTCATGTGGGAGCTTATGCGAAAACTGCTGGTTGAATATCTTTTCTGTTTCCTTGTCTGCAAAACTCTTTATCATAGAATGATTATACACGTGTTGCAGGTATATGTCAAATCAATAAGCATCCCCACCTAAAGCCAATAAAAATGAACATGGCACAATCAGATTTACCATTCTGATTGTGCCATCACTATATTATCTGAATATAACTTCCATTAACAACGGCGCAAAGATATACTTCTTTATCTGAATTCAATTTTTCATTCAGGAAGCTTTCTTCAAAGGACAGATCAATTATTTTATCACCTTTATTTGAAGCCAGATAATCCGTTTCGCCGTGAGTTTTATAAAAAGTTTCAATAACGCCCTGTGCATCGTCCACAAGGGCGCTTCGGATCAGGCAGTCCTCACCATTTTTCAGCCTGATGTTTTTAGAGTACTTCATCCGCAAACCTCCGAAAATATGTCCGTCAGCCAGGCCTCTTATCTGAATAGCTTCCAGCGGTATCGCAAGCTCTGCACGCAGTATGCCTCAATGTCCTTTCGGCTTCCTGTACAGCAGCTCGCTCTCATAGGTGCGGTCGGCATAAAGCAGGCGGAAGAAGACGAAAATCTCGACCCCGGAGGCGCACCAGATGGCATAATCGCCGGCGATCATGCAGAAAAATGAGCAGACAGCCGCACCTGATACGAAAGAGACAACCATAAAGCTGTGTCTTTTGAAGCGATTAAAATTCTCAGGCTTTCTATGGTGAAGGAACTGCACCAGGTGGCTGCCCATCTGTCTTACATGGTTAGTAATAAAAGTCGTAGCCATGCCGACTCCTTCTGCCTGCCTGAATGTATTAAACTGCATTGCCGCAAGAAAATTAAGCGAGATCTGGCTTATCTGGTCAGGTGCCGACTGCGGTATGAAACCGACGATAATAGTTACCACAGACTCGATACCAACGAGAAGTGTATCCCAGCGCATCAGATGCAGCGGTTTGATAGAGAATGCCAGAAGCTCGCTCAGCATAATTCCACCGAGGTAGGCCAGAAACGGAATGAAATAATAGAGCGCGCCATTCCAGTCACCCTGCCCCAGGTGGATGGCAAGCATAACCAGGTTCGCGGTCTGTGCGTTGCAGAATATTCCGCCTCTCTGTACAAAAGTATATCCGCCGAAGACACCCCCGGCGAATATCAGCAGATAAAAAATATACTGCTTCTCACACTCCAAGAACTTCGTATCTTCCCTTTCGCTGATGGCAGCCACTTTCGTCTCCTTCCGTCTGACTCATTTGATCGCACTTCTTCAAATTATAACACGCCAGCGAAAAATAGTCCATACGGCGGGCACCATGTGTCAGCGGTACCTGTCGCCAGTGACACATCAGATCTTCTGTATATTGTTCATCAGCAAGAACTTATAAAGCGGGATCACATCGATATCGGTGTCTTCTACATTTATGTGGTCTTCCTGTTCGTATGTCACGATCATAAGACGGGCATTACGGCTGTCCTGATGCTTTCTGAGCTTTATCAGGCTGTCGATCTCACGCTTGTAAGAGTCATCATTCAGCGAATAAGTCACCTGTATGGCTGTATTTTCTGACGGAAGATAAAAATCAATATCGATTCCCTGTGCGGCTGACCTGAAGTAATACACGTCCCCTCCATACAGCCTGTGCAGTCTGTCAGCAACGGCATTTTCAAGAAGTGCTGCATCTTTATTCACCAGAAAAAGAGACAAAAATCCGTTATCTACGTAGTAAAATCTCGGCCTACTTTCTTTTTCGGCGAACTTTGACGCATAGTTTCTCGTCCTGAACAGAAGATAAGCGTCCTCGGCATATCCGGTGTAGCGGATCGCAGCATCTGTTGAGAACTTCAGTCCACAGGCCTTTACCGCACCTGCCAGTTTATTATAAGACACCTCCTGAGTGACAGTTTCAGCTATTTTTTTCAAAAGAAGCTGCATAGCCTTCGGATTATTCAGCCTGTTCCGGGCTATTATATCTCCAAGCAGCACTTTGTCGTATACATTCTGTATGTACGTCCTTTTTATACTGTAATCAAGCGTCTCCGGAAGTCCGCCATGAAGCATATACTCCTCTGCCATGCCGCGGATCCTCCCGTTTCCGGCCGTAGAGAGCAGATCCTGTTCTCCGTGCAGCACCTTCCTGTAGTCAAGTACCTCACTCAGTGAAAATGGCATTATCATCATCGATATATAGCGTCCACCAAGCCTTCCCTCCATCTCACTGCTCAGCATGCTGGCGTTGCTTCCGGTGATGTAAACATGTTCTTTATGATCGGCAAGCCTCCGGGCAAAACGCTCCCAGCCTTCCACATTCTGGATCTCATCAAAAAAATAATAGATCTTCTGATCTGTAAATTCATGTGCCGTTTCAAGAATGTCATCAAACTCCTCAGCCCTGAACCCAGTAAGCCTGTCATCCTCAAAATTCACGTAGCATATCTGATTCCATTCACATCCAGACTCTATAAGTTCCCGAACCCTCCTGTACATCAGGTAAGACTTGCCGCTCCTTCTGACTCCAACCAGGATATAATTCGCATTTTTCTCAAAAAAATAGTCCCTGTCTACTATCTCCACATTCTGAATGAGTTCCCTCATATCTATAATGACTCTTTTTACTATATTATGATCCATAGTATCTTCCTCGTACGATAATCATTCCATCGTACGCATACGATGATTTTATAATTATTTTATCGCGTTGGCACGATAAAATCAAGTGAAATGTGGATGAGTTTTTGGGTAAAAAAAATCCCCCGGCCAGGGGACCGGGGAAGATTTAAATATAGGTCTGTAGTTGGTGAAAGACTTATCAGACGTTCCGGTCAGAAGACCGGAGAGAGTCTCAGCCTGCCACGTGCCAGAGGGGACTGGCAGGTGACACATCTAAAAGTGTGTCACTTGTACGCGTCCCCATTGGCATATGTCCATAGTGACACATTTTCTTATGACCATTTACCAACTACCTTGCCATCTGATTTAGCATAAGTAATTATATAAGTTTTATGGGCTGCAGCTGTTGACTCTCCTGGTAACTTCTGATCATTCTTATGCTTAACTTTAAGACCAGTATATTTAGGATCAGCGTCTTCAATCTCCGTTTGAATACTTGTTGGAATATCAGCCTTAGTTAAAGCTGATGAATCTACTGTTATTGTAAAATCATCAACTTCTGTACCATTATTCTGGGCTTCTACAACAGCTGTCTGAACCTCCGAAAGGAACTCATTGCAGTCGCTCTGATCTGTTGACCATCTTGATCTGTCGACATATCTTACATAGTTAGGTGCGAGCACTGCTATAAGGATAGCAATGATAGCGATTACGATGATAAGCTCTACGAGGGTAAAACCTTTGTTGTTCTTCTTTACTCTTTTTGCAAGTAAATTTTTCATTTTTTGAATCTCCTTTTGTAAGTGTTTGTTTGCATATATGTATCAGCGCTCCCTGCTGCGCTATATACCAGTTTTATCATGCCTTGTCGAGGGCGTCGTACATAGATTTCATCGGAAGGACCATACTGAGGATTATAGTTCCTACGACAAATGCCAGGATGATGATTATCATAGGCTCCAGGAGCGCCATCATCTGCTCGGTGGCTTCCTTTACCTCTTCATCGTAGTAATCGGCGACTTTGTCGAGCATTCCGTCTATGTCACCGGTGCTCTCTCCGATTCCTATCATATGATAGACGAGAGGAGGGAAGACCTCTGAATCCCTCAGCGGGCTCGACAGATTCGATCCCATCGACACCGCGTCTCTGGCTGCCAGGACCGCCTTTTCGAAAAGTACATTCGTAAGGGTTCCGGCTGTGATCGACAGAGCCTCCATCATAGGGATTCCTGTCGCGAGGAGTGTCGCTAAGGTCCTGGTAAAGGCGGCGGCATTCTCTTTGGTCTTCAGATCACCGACCTTCCAGATCCTGAGCTGGGTCTTGTCGAGGAATTCTTTTCCAACCGGGTTATGCTTCGTCATCTGATAACCCGCGACGATAAGCACTACGATAGATGCCAGGATGTACCAGTAACTTTTGATCCAGTCTGAAAGTCCCAGAAGGAAGAGCGTAAGTCCCGGCAGCGGAGTATCGAGGCTTTCAAGCATATCCCTGAAAGTAGGAACCACGAAGGTCAGCATTATGATGACCACGACGATCGTGACTATGATGAGCACCGTCGGGTAAATGGCTGCCTTTCTGACCAGAGCCTTCAGTGTGTGCTCTTTCTCGTACTGCATTCCCATTCTCGAGAATGACTTCGCGAGCGAGCCTGACTGCTCACCGGCCTCTACCATCGTAACGAATATCTTTGAAAAAATCTGCGGGTACTGCCGCATCGCATCAGCTAAGGTCGAGCCTTTTTCTATCGACTTCTTACAGCCGATGATGGCTTCGCGGAGGAGCTTGTTCTGGGTCTGCTCCGAGAGCATCTGAAGTGCCGAGATGACCGGAACTCCGGCCTCTACTATAGATACAAACTGCCGGCAGAATACCGACATGTCTCTCGGCTTCGGCTTTCCTCCTATGTCGAGCGAGAGGTTCGCGTTAAGGGCGTTGGCTTCTTCGAGGGAAATGATCGTGTCGCCTTCGACCTTCAGCTGCCCTATCGCGAGCTCCCTGGTGTCGGCTTCAAGCGTTCCCTTTCTCTGCTTTCCGTCCTTTGCTATGACTGTGTAGTTAAAATTACCCAACTGTCGTTCCTCAATAATTATAAAAAATTTCTAAAGAAAATATTAACACAAAATAACTTCTTTGTGAAGAAGTTTTAAAAAATTATTGTATATAATTCGGTGCAACCGTTCCCATACGTCACTGTTCTGCGCGGTTCCTATAGCCCAGCCCCAGAAAAATGAACAGATACGGGGCTGTGTTATAGAGAGTGATGCCGAAGCAGGCTGATACCATGTAAGTGAAAGCCACAGTAAGGCAGGCAAGAGTCACTCCGGAGAGGATGCGTCTGCGCCTTATAGCACGTACAAAGACTCCTATCAGGGCTGCCACATAGGCTACCGCCTCTGGGATTCCGAATGTCGCAGCGTACTGCAAGTACTCGTTGTGAGTCCTCGATGAGCCTGCTGCCTTCTGGAGCATATCGTCTATTCCCTCTATGCCCCAGCCGAAGAGCGGACGCTGCCTGATGTATCCGGCCGTAGCCTTCCAGAGTGCCCAGCGGGTCGTTCCGGCGTCATTTGCCCCGGACGGATCTGAGGCGACTTCCTTTACATCTCCGAAGAAATGGAGCAGGTCGCCCAGCTGTCCGTGTCCTGCGATCGTCATCACGACCGTAATGCCTATAAAGACTATAAATGCTGCAAGTGCCTTCAGATTCAGGCGTCTGTCCCTTACTGCGAACGCTGTCAGCGCAAAGATAAATCCACAGGCGCAGGCGAGCCAGGCTCCGAAGGTCATATTCAGGTTCAGCATCACAGCATTTGCCGCAAAGCAGAGCATATAGAGCATTTTTCCAAGGATGGACTTCGTGACCACGAAGAGAAGCGCCGCGAGCATCAGGTTCACTGCCAGGTAGTAACCGTAGTGGTTGAACTGGATGAAGACCGATGTCGGGTACGGCTCGTCGACCGTGATGTCCAGCTTGAAAAAATAGTAGTGCCAGATGGCTTGCACGAACAGGGCCATCGAGAGCACCAGCGACACGTCACACAGGAAACGCTTTACCCTTTCGCTTCTGATCAGGCTCGCACTGAAAAAAAGCACCGCTATATACCCCCAGTAGGAGAGGATCCCCTCGTACCGGCTGTCGTCTCCCAGGAGAGTGATCTTAGTCCAGCCATCGACCGTGACTGCAAGTAGCATCCAGAGCATCGCTATCAGGAAGAGGATGTAGACCGGGTTATTTTTTAAAGAGGTACGAAGTGTAGGCCCGGAGCGGACATTTTTCCCTATCAGAAGTGCCAGCATGATCGCATAGCAGATAAGTATCGACGGAAGCATCGCCGCGATGTCCTTCGGATACTGATCGAGCACGTAGATGCGCAGGTGCAGCTTCAGGACTGTCTCCATGACCACTACTATATGAAGAAGCCATAGGAGAACCGGCATCGCTGCCACGCAGTCGAAGGTTTTATCTGTCACATTATCTAAAAAATCACCGACGCTCTCAGAATGTCCGATGATCTGAAATCGCTTTACCGCTCTTTTCCAGATACTCATCACATCAATCTCGTTTCCTGGGCGACCTTGTCACGGGCAAAGCGGATGGCTGTGTCCCGGCTGATCTCACCGTTATTATAGAGCTGCTGAAGGCACTCGTCCATCGTGATCATTCCCTGCGCACGGGAGGTCTGCATCGAAGAGGTGATCTGGAAGGTCTTTCCCTCACGGATATAGTTCCTGATGGCCATGTTCCCCAGCATGACTTCGAAGGCGCCGATACGGCCTTTGCCCTCTATCCTAGGGAGCAGCTGTTCTGCCACTACACACTCGAGGATATCCGCGAGCTGCGTCCTGATCTGTGCCTGCTGATGCGGCGGGAACACGTCGATTATACGGTTTACGGTATCTACGGCGCTTACCGTATGGAGGGTCGAGAAGACCAGGTGTCCGGTCTCTGCTGCCGTGCAGGCGAGGGAGATAGTCTCTAAGTCTCTCATCTCTCCTACGAGGATCACGTCAGGGTCCTCACGGAGGGCGCCCCTGAGTGCAGCTGCGTAGGATCTGGTATCGGTTCCGACCTCTCTCTGGTGGACGATACTTTTTTTATGATGATGTAAGTACTCGACCGGGTCCTCGAAAGTGATGATGTGGTAGGGGTACTTTTCGTTTACGTAGTCGATAAGCGAAGCGAGGGAGGTCGACTTACCGGATCCTGTAGGTCCCGTAAAAAGTATGAGTCCTCTCTTCTTATCGCAGCACTTGACGACTGACTGCGGGATGCCTAAGTCTCCCGGCTTCGGGATCGCAGGGTTTAAAAGTCTCGCTGCCACTGCGTAGGTACCCCTCTGCCTGTAGACATTGATACGGAGTCGGGCTACGCCTGGTATAGAATACGGCATATCGAGCTCGCCGATCTCCTTTAAATCCTTTGCCTGCTCTACGGTAAGCATTTTGTCGAGGATGGCCGCCATCTCCTGCGGGCCGTATTTCTCCTCGCCGAGCGGCTGTACTCGTCCGTCTACACGAAGGCACGGCGCCTGTCCTACGCCGATATGGATATCGGAGGCGTTTGAATCCTTCGCCTTTACTACCAGTTCATCGAAGTCTGTGATCATTTTCGTTTCGCTTTCTGTTTATAAAAATTTAATCAATCCACTGAAGTATACCACAACGCGCAACCGATGGCAAGATTTACAGGACTATGTCATCCGTTTCGACTGCGGCGACCTTCAGCATCTCTGAAATGGATGTCATACCGTCGAGCACGTAGGCGGCAGCGTTATCCCGGAGGGTGCGAAGACCTTCTTTCCTGGCCTCTTCCTCGAGCTCTTTTGTGCCAAGGCTCTTTGCCACGATCTGCTTCAGGTGGCTCGTCATCTCCATGATCTCGTAGATACCGATTCGGCCGTAGTAACCTGTACCGTTGCACTTCGGGCAGCCGCCCGGATGCGGGACACAGATCTTCCTCGGCTTCTGTCCCTCGAGTCCTAAAAGCTTCATCTCCACCTCGTCCGCGTATCTGGTCTCTTTACAGTCAGGACAGAGCCGTCTGACAAGTCTCTGGGCGATGATGCCTGTGATCGAATCAGCCAGCAGGTAAGACTCGATTCCCATATCCTCAAGTCTAGTGATCGTCGCTGCGGAACCGTTTGTGTGGACTGTACTTACCACCAGGTGTCCGGTGATCGACGCCTGGACTGCTATCTGGGCCGTCTCCGTGTCTCGGATCTCTCCTACCATTATGATATCAGGGTCTTCTCGGAGGAACGACCTGAGTGCTGATGCAAAGGTAAGTCCGGCCTTCGGGTTTACCTGTACCTGGTTTATGCCAGGGATATTCGCCTCGACAGGGTCCTCTACAGTCAGGATATTTACTTCCGGGGTATTAAGCTCTGAAAGTGCAGTGTAAAGTGTCGTCGACTTTCCGGAACCTGTCGGTCCGGTAACCAGGATGATGCCGTTCGGGTGCTTCAGGATACGGTCGAATTTTTTCATCTCATAAGGCTGGATACCGAGCTCGGACTTGTCCCTGGTCAGCGCGTTCGCCCTGGCAAGCCTCATAACTATCTTCTCACCGAATGTGGTCGGCAGGATCTCGACTCGGATATCGTACTCCACGTCGTCTACTGTGGCTGTCATTCTGCCTGACTGCGGGCGGCGGCGCTCTGCTATATCAAGACCGGAAACGATTTTGATACGGGTGGACAGGGCTGCCAGGATAGAAATGTCGTAGCGCAATTTTTCAACTAAGACTCCATCGATACGGAACCTGATACGGACCTCACGCTCGAGCGCGTCTATATGGATATCCGATGCTCTGGAACGGACCGCCTGCTCGACGATCGTGCGGACCAGCTGGACGATAGGCGCATTGGCGAGCTCCCGTTCTGCCCGCTCTTCCACTTCTCTGTCCGCCTGTATCCTCTCCTGCCTCTGCTTTGAGAACTTCTCGGCGGCTGACATAGCCTCTTCGCTTCCGAAGTACCTGTCGAGTATCGCCTGGATCTCCGTCTGGGTGGCGACGCACTGCTCGACCCGGCAGTTCGTGATGATCTCGACGTCGTCTATCGCCACTATGTCGAGCGGATCTGACATCGCAAGAAAAATAGCCTGCGGATCCTTCGGATCATAGCCCAATGGAAGTACCGAGTGCTTTCTTAAGGTAGAACCCGGTATCAGCTCCTGCATCTGCTTGCTCAGGGTAAAGCCCTGCAGATCCACGAGCTGCAGGTTCAGCTGGCTCGCAAGCGCCTCTGCCACCTGCCTGTCCGTAACGAATCCCAGCTCACGCAGGCAGTCTCCGAGTCTTTTCGCATTTCCCTTCTGTCTCTGCTCCTTTGAGTAATCGAGTGCTTTCTGGAGCTGCTGTTCATTTATAACACCTGCATTCAGGAGCAGGTCTCCTATCTTTAATCTCTGTCTTGGCATACCGCCCTATAAACCCCACTGTAATATAATAGTTGACATCTGTTCTTTTAATCCTTATAATACTAGCAGAAATTACACTGTTTTACAATAAGAAGGAGTTTATATGTCTAACAACACTGTTACCCGCCACAGCAATTCCAGGCGCTATGTCCGATATATCGCTGTCACCGGTGTCCTCTCTGCCTGCGCTTTTGTGCTGCAGATGATCGAGCTGCCGGTGCCTTTTATCATGCCGGTCTTCATCAAGTTCGACTTCTCTGACCTTCCGGCTCTCATCGGTTCTTTCGCGATGGGTCCGGTCTGCGGTATTTTTATCGAGCTGATAAAAAATCTCCTGCATCTGCCGCTCTCCACTTCCGGCGGTGTCGGTGAGCTGTCGAACTTCATCCTGGGTGCCATTTTCGTGGCTGTCGCCGGCTTCATCTACAAGTTCAACAAGACTAAAAAAGGTGCTGTCATCGCCTCATTTGCTGGTGCCATCTGCATGGCTATAGTCAGCATCCCATCGAATATCTACATCGTCTACCCGGTGTACTACAAATTCACTCCGAAGTCAGCTATCCTCGAAGCATACCAGGCCATCATCCCGTCAATGACGTCTGTCGAGCAGTCAATCTGCTGCTTCAACATGCCGTTTACTTTTGTCAAAGGAATGATCGATGTAGTGATCACTTTCCTGATATACAAGCGCATTTCACCGTTGCTGAAAGGGAAAAATTGATTTTTTTTAAAAAGTCCTTGACATAGTGGTTAGATTGTAATAGAATATATCTTGCGTTTGCGAGAGAGACAAACAGCAGACGCTGATATATTACGAGGTGTGGCTCAGTTTGGCTAGAGCACCTGGTTTGGGACCAGGGGGTCGCAGGTTCGAATCCTGTCACCTCGATTTGCGCAGGTGTAGTTCAATGGTAGAACACCAGCCTTCCAAGCTGGATACGTGAGTTCGATTCTCATCACCTGCTTTTATATGTGTCTGTAGCTCAGTTGGATAGAGCAACGGCCTTCTAAGCCGTGGGTCGGGGGTTCGAATCCCTTCAGGCACATTTTTTCCTGGGTCTACTCCTGGGACGCATATATGGTGGGTATAGCGCAGCTGGTTAGCGCGCCAGATTGTGGCTCTGGAGGCCAAGGGTTCGAATCCCTTTATCCACCCGGCGCAGCACTTCTGCTGCTCTTATATTTTCTAGTCGGATTTCATCCGCGTTGGGCTATCGCCAAGCGGTAAGGCACAGGATTTTGATTCCTGCATTCGCCGGTTCGAATCCGGCTGGCCCAGTATCTGGGGTATTAGCTCAGTTGGTAGAGCACTTGACTTTTAATCAAGTTGTCGGGGGTTCAAATCCCCCATGCCTCATGAATTATAACACCTTGAAAGCCCCTGTTTAAAGGCTTCCGAGGTGTTTTTCTTTTGAAATCATTTGACAAAGTCAGCGATTAGATGTAGTATATGAACATAAAGAAAGAGCTACCGGTAACAGACGGTTGGCTAATTAGTAAGACTAGAAAAACAGCCAGACTTTAGCGATGACGGCTGTTTTTCTTATGCTTTAAGATAATTGATACTATCACATCAACGATCCTGATGATCGAAGGGAGCAGTTCAAGTAATTGCTTCAGTTCATTCAGCATAGAGCTATCACCTCCTTTGTTCTGGAGTAAAACCTCCTTTCCTTAGGATTAGATAGCCAACCGTCTACCATCTCAGTAGCTCTCTTATTTATAATACCATGGTTTTAACTATCTGACAATCGAACATTTTAAAATACATAAAAAATACATTGATATTTCATTCCTCCGGCAGCTGCCAGCTGTCGGCTTTATTTTCGTACTCTTCTGCGAGGTCACGGTAGGTGTCGCTCTGCTCGCCGTCGGTCTGCTCTGAGAGCTTGGCGTAGCTTCGGCCGAGGCCACGCAGGGCTGCATCTCCACCGGCGTGGACATCCATCAAAGGCTGCTGCTGGGCGGCGTTTAAGTACCAGAGAGATGCGTCCTGGTACTCGCCCTGTTCGTAGAAAAACTCACCTAGCTCGAAGCAGACCTCGGAACACGGCTCAGAGACAGCTAAGAGTCTGGAAGTATATAGAAGCATTCCCGGAGCATTTTTATTAAGGCGGGCATCCTTTGCGAGGACTGAGAGCAGCATCTGTAGAAGATCCGGGTCGAGTTCCCCAGAAGACAGCACTTCCCTGAATATGTCAGAACCTCTTCTTATCTCCTCTATCGTACCATTTTTATAGAGCTCACGGGCATACATGGCGTAGAGCTTACGGCTTAGTGTCCCGTCCCTGTGATACGCCTTTTCAAAAATGCCGAAGTCCCTTGCCGTATGCAGCTTCTCAGGCGCATGGGTGACCACTATATCAGAGTCAAATACCAGCGGGTCTGTCGCCACAGTCTCATGCACCGGGTCTACCCATCTGAATGTCCGGAGTCTCTTGTAGAGCTTCGGGCGGTACTCTGACCTGGAGTTCAACACGTCTGATATCCCCGGCTCATAGTAGTGCATCTGCACTATCTCTATCGCCGGATCAAGGACAGAGAGCAGATTTTTAAAAGAGGTCTGGTTCTCCTCGTCCAGATACTCATCGGCGTCTGCCGAATAGATATAGTCGCATGTACACTTGCTGAATGCATAGTTTCTCGCTGCCGAAAAATCATCGATCCACTTGAATTCATATACATGGTCAGTGTACCTGGCGGCTATACTTTTCGTAGAATCGGTCGATCCGGTATCCACTATCACCACTTCATCACAGAGATCAGCGATCGAAGAGAGACACCTGTCGAGGACTTTTTCTTCGTTTTTAACTATCATGCAGAGCGAGACTGTCATAAGACCCTCCTTAGTGCAGAAGCGCGATAACGGCGATCCCCAGGATGATGCGGTAGTAGCCGAATACCTTGAAATCGTGCTTTCTGATATAATTCATAAAGAATCGGATCACGATGATCGAGACCACGAAAGCTACAATGCACCCTACAGCGAGAATCCCGCCTTCCATCGCTGTCATTTTAAGCCCATCGTGTACGTACTTTACGACCTTCAGGAGAGAGGCCCCGAGCATTACAGGAACTGCTAAGAAAAATGTAAACTCCGCTGCCGCTTCCCTGCTCACACCGACTATCAGGGCACCGATTATCGTAGCACCCGACCTTGATGTTCCCGGAAAAATAGCCGCTATCGTCTGCGCTACCCCTATCCACCAGACCATCGTAAAGCTCATCCCGGCGATAGAACCGGCCTTCGGGGCATTTTTGCCAGCGGTAAGCTCCACTATGATAAAAACCACGCCCACTATGATAAGTGCGAGCGCCACGGGAATCGGATGGTAAAAAAGCCTGTCTATCTCATCGTCAAATAAAAGCCCCACTATCGCCGCTGGAATGCAGCAGATGATTATCTTAAGCCACATGTCCAAAGCGCCTTTTTTCCATGCCGGACGTGTCTTAGTCGCCACGACTCCCGGCACTTTCACTTTTTTCATATAGAAAGGCCAGAGCTGGTTCCAGAATATGATAACGACAGCCATGATCGCCCCGAGCTGGATCACGACTTCGAACATATCGTAGAAACTCTGCGAGACGTCGAGCTTCACCCAGTGATTTAAAAGTATCATGTGGCCGGTCGACGAGACCGGGAGCCATTCGGTAATGCCCTCTACAAGCCCGAAAAGCGCAGCTTTCAGCAGTTCTATCATCAGTGTCTCCTTCTTTTCTGTCTGATTTTTTTATCTATCTCTTCTATCTCGTGCGGGTCTAAGCCATTTTCTTTAAAAAATGCTTCGCGCGCCTTCTTCCTGTGGATCATAAGCAAAATGACCACAACTGCAGCAGCGACAATGATCACCGCTATTATAGCAATGAAAATGACAGCCTGCTTTTTCTCGATATTTTTGTCAGTTATGATCTCCTGAACAGAAGCCTCTCCATCACTTGAAGCGTCTGAAGTGACAGTCTCTGTCTTTTTCCCTTCACCTGGATTTTCTCCGGCAGCGACTTCCCAGGTCTTTGCCTTTACAGTCCAGTCAAGTGGTTCAAATCCTTTAACTGATAGCTTCAGATCAGAATCCTTATCTACCGAGAGTTCACTGTCTCCGGCAAGACTTATACAGTAGACCTTTCCCAGGTAGCCGACCAGAGACTTTACAGTCTTTGCGGCATTCGAAGCGTCGTACCGGTAGACCTGGCCGCCTGATACCTTTATAAATGCCTTCAGGTGCTTTGTCTGGTCTGCGGTCACTTTTCCGACCTGCATCGCATAGACCGCTACCCCGCTCTGCTTCAGAGTGTCTGTCAGCTCCTGCTCTGTCATTCCGGCATCTGTGTCATCTACACCATCTGAAAAAACTACAGCCACAGTTCTCAGGTCACCGGCTTTCTTTGTGACCTTTATAAGCGAATCCATAGCTGTGTAGAAGGCGGTGTTCTGGTCATCAGCCTTAAGCCCCTTTAGCGCCTTGAGAGTCTTTTCAGGAGCCTTAGAACCGTCGGATATAACGTTTACCTTGTCTCCAAAGGTGATCACGGCAAGCCTGTCCTTTGAAGTCATATCGTCCACCAGTGAGCCTATAGACTTTACCGCGGCATCGAGTGAAGACTGCGGGATCGAGCCCGACACATCAAGAAGAAACGCGTAGAAAATCCCTTCCGAGAGCCTTCCCTGGCTTTCTATACTTTTTACATCAAAAGTATGGGAGCCCAGCTGCGCCTTCACATCAGCAGGCTTCACACCGCTCAGGTCCGCGTCATCTGCATGCACGTAGACATCCATGTCCGGCGGAGCGAGCTTTACCTGCTCTATAGAAAGTGCCTCTGCGGCACTGGCATTTACTGTAAAAAATGAGGCGGCCATAAGAAGCGCCGCCATTAAAGTAACTAATTTTTTCATATAAATGAATTTATAAGTACATCTGCGCACTTTTCCGTCAGGTTCGTGGCTACATTCCACCATTCCGACTGACTGATCACATCCTGCGCATTCATTCTGACACATCCCTGTGCAAAAAATGCCACAACGATCACCAGCACCACGATCCAGAAGATCATGGACGCGTGCGAAGTCCTGTCGCCGTCGTAGCCTATCGAGGTGTCAGCCGTGAAATTCCCGAGGCCTCCACGCTCTATAAGCACAGTGTTTCGTCCCATATCGTGGTTAAACTGTCTGTGCAGCTTCCCCCTGGTGCCGCCGGAAACTGACCTGTCATAGTCGCGTTTCGGTGCACTGTCATGTGCCTTTACGAACTGCTGTATCGAAAAAACAAGAGCAAGTCCAGCAAGCACAAAACCGATGATATTTCCGGTATTTATGATCCCGTAAAATACCAGCGGAGGCAGATACAGCACTAAGAACAGTGCTGTAAGAATAAGTCCGATTATACCGCCCACTCGATTTTTCATATAAGAAGCTCTCCTGTCTTTTTAGAATGTGAACTTATCCTCAAAGTAATCCTTCAGCTCATCGATGGCTACACGCTCCTGCTCCATTGAATCACGGTCACGGACTGTAACGCAGTGATCCTCTTCGGAATCGAAGTCATAAGTAACGCAGAACGGAGTTCCGATCTCATCCTGACGACGATATCTCTTTCCGATATTGCCTCTGTCATCATACTCACAGTTATATCTCTTTGAAAGCTCTGCATATACCTTCTGAGCCGGCTCAGCAAGCTTCTTTGAAAGAGGAAGGACGCCGATCTTTACAGGAGCGATAGCCGGATGGAAATGAAGCACTGTACGTACATCAGGCTTATCCTCTGTACCGATATTCTCCTCGTCATAAGCTTCGCAGAGGAAAGCGAGAACTACACGGTCTGCGCCAAGTGAAGGCTCGATGACGTATGGCAGATACTTCTCATTCTTTGTATCGTCGAAGTATGTGAGATCCTGTCCTGAAACCTCCTGATGACGGCCAAGGTCATAGTCAGTTCTGTCAGCTATTCCCCAGAGCTCACCCCAGCCCCACGGGAAGGTGTACTCGATATCTGTAGTACCCTTTGAGTAAAATGCAAGCTCAGCCGGATCGTGGTCACGAAGTCTTAAATGCTCATCATTTATTCCAAGTGAAAGGAGCCAGTTGTGGCAGAACTTCCTCCAGTAATTAAACCAGTCGAGGTCAGTACCAGGCTCGCAGAAGAACTCAAGCTCCATCTGCTCGAACTCTCTTGTACGGAAAGTAAAGTTACCAGGAGTGATCTCATTTCTGAAGGACTTTCCGATCTGACCGATACCGAACGGGATCTTCTTACGGGAAGTACGGGCTACGTTCTTGAAGTTTACGAAGATACCCTGGGCTGTCTCCGGGCGAAGATAAACAGTATTCTTAGCATCCTCTGTAACACCCTGGAAAGTCTTGAACATCAGGTTGAACTGTCTGATCTCGGTGAAGTTATGCTTGCCGCATGAAGGACACGGAACGTTATGCTCCTCGATCCAGTTCTCCATCTGCTCGTTTGTCCATCCGTCAACTGAGCTCTCAAGCTCTATTCCGTTATCATGTGCGAAATTCTCGATCAGCTGATCTGCTCTGAATCTCTCGTGACATTCCTTACAGTCCATAAGTGGGTCCGAGAATCCACCAAGATGTCCAGATGCTACCCAGGTCTGCGGGTTCATAAGAATAGCGCAGTCAACGCCTACGTTATACGGGCTCTCCTGAATGAACTTCTGCCACCAGGCGCGCTTTACGTTATTCTTGAGCTCTACGCCTAAGTTACCGTAATCCCAGGTATTCGCAAGGCCTCCGTATATCTCTGATCCCGGATATACAAATCCGCGGTTCTTTGCCAGCTGTACTATTGTGTCCAGACTCTTTACCATGATAAAAATCCTCTCTATCTATAAAAAATATATGTAAGCGGTGCTGTACCGCTGTCTGACTGCTTTGCTATCGTCACCGTGTCACTGCCCGGATCATACTGTACGTTACCGGCAAGCGAAACTCCACTGACCGTCTCCGGTATCTTTACCTTTATGCCCCATTCCTTTATGATAAAGACCCGCTGCTCCTTAAATGCATCGGCGCTCGCGTCGTTAAAGGTCAGAGTATCGGTAGATTTCTGATAGGTGGTAGTCTTAAATCCGGAATCGAAGTCGTATCCGGTCTTTTGGGCCTCAGAGACTGTTCCGTCAAAAGCCTCGTACCCGGTGAAATCCGAGTAGGTCGACAGATCCTTGTAGCGGGTCCTGACGTAGTAATGGTCGCCGTCTCTCGCGTATCTCTCGAGCTTTACTGACTCGGCGCCATTCGTGTTATTGTAAGACATGATCTGGCTCTTTACGAACTGCTTCAGTCCCTTAGCGTTCTTCATGTCGCCGTTTTCTTCGAAGACTACAGTCCCGTCGCTCTCGAGTGTCAGCATATCTTTGTTGCTGCGCTTTTCAAACGAGCCTGACAGCACTGCTACAAGCACGACTACGACTACTATGGCTACAGCTGCTACTGCGACGAGTGCCCGCCTGCGCTGCCTGCGTTTTTTCTGAAGTATCTTTTTTCTGCGCCGGTAGAGTCTGAGCTGCTCCGGCGTCGGACTTTCTCTTTTATCCATACTTTGACAATTATACGCCTTTTGCCCTTTTTTTCAAGGCGACTTTCATATAAATCGCTCGGTCCTGAAGGAGTGATCGAAGAAGCGGGCACGGAGGCGTCTTACTATATAAGAAAAATCCTCGAGGGCGCTGTCCTTGAGCTCGAACGAAAAAATATGTCCGACCGGGGCAGACAGTACGAACTGCAGGGCGTATAGCACATAGGGAGAGACCGTCATTGCCGTTCCATTTATCTCTGAGCGGCAAGCACCGTCGTAAAACAGACAGTCCGACGGCGAGAAGAGGTTCTTATCGTTTACGTCCAGGTGCTTTCCGCAGTGATGACATGAAAACGCATCAGGATAGACACCGTTTATAAGCATCGTGCGCAGTTCAAAGATAAGCCTGATCTGCTCCCTGCTTATGCGATGAGCTATAAGTGCCTTCAGAGCCACGTACAGGAGGTTAAGCCTGTCGCTCTCGTCCACAGCTTCCGTTCCGAAATACCCGCTGACCTCAAGAAAATACATACCCATGTAGGTATCATCCAAGTCCTTTAAGATGTCGTCGAACCTCGCCTGCTGCTTCGCACCGCGAAGAGTCAGGGAATTAGTCCCGGCGTAGAACTCGAAATCTCCGAAAAAAAATGGGTTCGTCGCCGCGAGTAGCGGACTTTTGGGCTTTGCGCCGCCTCGGACAAAGGCCGAGGCTTTCCCGAGCTCCTTTGTCAGGACTACGATACGCCTGTCATTTTCTCCGACAGGCATTGAGGAAAGCACGAAGCCCTTCGCCTTTAAGAAATTTTTTTCATCGGACACTACTCTTCATCCTCGTTCTTAAATCCGTAGTTCGCTAGAAGAACCTCGGAATCACGCCAGTTCTCCTTGACTTTTACGAAGAGCTTCAGGTTCACCTTGCAGCCTAAGAGCCGCTCGATCTCAAAGCGGGCGTTCGTGCCTATTTTTTTGAGCATGGAGCCGCGCTTTCCGATGATGATGCCCTTGTGGGATTCCCTCTCACAGATGATCGTCGCGTCGATGTCGCAGATAGGCTTGTCCTTCCTGTCGTGCATCTGGTCGACCATGACGGCAATCCCGTGCGGAACCTCATCTGATAAGGCGTGGAGGGCTTTTTCACGGATCATCTCAGCGACTATGGCCCTCTCCGGCTGGTCGGTGATAGTGTCAGGATCGAAGAAGTAAGGTCCCTCCGGCAGGTATTTAAAAATAGTAGAAACTAAGTCTTCTATTCCGCTGTTGCGAAGCGCCGAAACCGGAACTATCTCCGCGAAGTCAAGCAGATCCTTGTACGCGTTTATCGTGGTAAGGATATTCTCGTGCGGGATAGTGTCGGTCTTATTTATCACGAGGATGACCTTCGTGTTCTGGTTCTTAAGCCTCTCGGCTATGTAGGCGTCTCCGCCTCCGACGAACTCATCAGGCTCTATCAGCCAGAGGATCAGGTCGACTCCTTTCATCGCGGCAGTCGTGACTTTCTGCATGTAGACACCGAGCTTGTTCTTTGCCTTGTGAATACCCGGTGTGTCGAGAAAGACTATCTGTCCCCGCTCGTCTGTAAGCACTGTCTCTATTCTGTTTCTTGTGGTCTGCGGCTTGTTTGACGTGATCGCTATCTTCTGCCCGATGATCCGGTTCATAAGCGTTGATTTGCCGACGTTCGGACGTCCGATAAGTGTCACGAAACCGCTTTTTGTATTAGCCAAATAGGTTCTCCGTTCTGTCAAATAGTTGGCTGTTTTCGTCTATCGCTTCCTCGGAGCCTACGACTGTGAGGACTGCGTCTGAAAGCGCTGCCTCTACAGGCTCTGCCAGGGCTCTGATATCAGCCTGGGTAGCATTCAGGACTTCATCACGCTCTTTCTGTAACAGTTCGTCTGAAATGCCTCCGATGACTGCTGTCAGTGCCCTCTGTCCCTCCATCGAAGGAGTAAGCGGCGCATCGAGGTTACTGATGGCTCCGATCACGTACTTGTCCATATCCCTGTCAGATACTTCAAAGTCTTTTATATATTCCGGTGTAGCTAAAAGGATGTCGCGCGACTCCTTAAGATGTGGATCCCTGTACGTCGTAAACGCCGTATTTCCGCTTCTTCTGAAGTTCGCAGCGCAGCCGTATGCTCCGCCCTTTACACGGATATTTATCCAGAGGTAGTCGTAGCTAAGCGCAACCTTCAGGATGCTGAAAGCTCCCTTGTACGCAAGGCCGTGATCCTTGAAGTTGCCGGCTTCGCTCACGAAGTTCACCTTCGAAGCTGACTTGAAGCCCTCGTTCTTTACCGCCGTGTCGAGCTTTATCCCGGCAGCCGGCAGGTCATTTTTTGCATTTAAGACCTCGAGTGCCTTCTGCTGATAAGTATCGATTATATCCATTACCTGATCGCGGCCTGTCGTAGAAACTATCATCGTGTTGACGCTGAGCGCCGTCTTTAACTCTCTCGTAAAGGTCTGTACAAAGCCATCGACTCTCTCATCGAAATGCTCTGCAAAATCCTGAAGGAATCTCAGGTATCTGATGCCACCGACTGCGTCTGAAAGCGCCGAAGCCTTTTTCAGGTGTGAAAGGCCACGCATAGCAGCTGCAGCGTTTCCAGAAGTCATAAAGCGCATCTCGACTGAATTTTTCTCTTCGAGAAGGACTTCCCTGATCCTCTTCTTATCCGAAAAATCAGATGTGAAGAGCATCTGATACAAGAGCTTCATCGCAGAGTCAGCTTCCTCGTAGGTAAACTTCGTCTTTATATCTGCGAAAAATCTATAGCCGTCGGTCTTGGCTCCCGGGAGAGGCTCTATGTCTCCATTTCCGGTTCCGATGACTGAGACGTCTGCTGAAAGGCTTCCTAAGTGAAGGTTTACCTCGGTCGCAAAGTCCTTATAGCTATAGTCTTTTGTGTCAACCAGTCCTAAAAGCCTCATGCCGAAGGCAAAGCCTGCTGCGTCATCGAGGCCGATATTTCCGATGTCAAAGAGCAGGTCGAGGTAATCGATCCCGTTCGTCTCCACATCTGTAAAAATGACCGGAAGGCCCTCGCGGATGTAGATTTTTTTATTTATAGGGCGGACCTTCTTCTCGAGGTCGTCACGCGACAGACAAGGTATCTTCGCTAAGTCTTCCTGGCTGGACGGCGTACCCTGGTACTCCTTTAAGTGCTTTGTGTCTGCGATTATTTTTTCAAGCTCAGCATCAGAGAAAGAAGCCTTCTTCTCAGCCATCTGCTTTCTGAACTCGTCGTCCTCTTTCTTCTGAAGGCCAGCCTCCGGGTAGATCTCGACTAAAGAGCTGTGCGTGTTCTCGAGGAAGTACTTCTTTATCAGTCCTTCGAAGTAGTTATTTTCGATCTCGTTCTTTAGGTCTGCATAGATAGGCAGGAGCTTAAGCCTTATGAACGGCAGGTTCTTGTTATAGAGCCAGCTGTCAAGGATTCCTAGTCCCCAGATAAGCCCCTTCGGGAAGCCTCCGAAATCAGCTTCACGATACTTAAACTCGTCTGAATTGATTCCGGCGAGAAGTGACCTGTGGTCAAGTCCGTTCTCTGCTAAGTCGGTAAGAGTCTTTTCTACTAACTCCTTAAACTGCTCCTTCTTCGAGTCGTCGCTCCCTTTTACCGTGATCGAAAAATACGGCTGCTGGATAGACTGCGGCCCGCCATAGACGTCTGTTCCTATACCGGCATCGAGGATGGCCTGCCTGAGCGGCGCTCCCGGAGCTTCGAGAAGCGCATAGTCTAAGGTATCAAGGGCTGCAGCGAGCTTTATATCATCAGCTTCACCGACTGAATAGTTCAGTGAAAAATAGGTCTTTCCCTCTTCACTCTCCTCTGCAGATACAGGGTAAGGCATTCTGACTTCGGCCATTTTTTTAAAAGCGGGCTCCGGAGTTATGTCGGTCTTCGGGTCGATCGCGTCGTAATGGCTTAAATACTCTTTGTCTAAGTACTCGAGCTTCTTCTCCATGTCGCAGTCGCCATAGATGTAGATATATGAATTCGACGGATGATAGTATCTCTGATGGAAAGCCAGGTAATTCTCATAAGTCAGGTTCGGAATGTCCTTCGGGTCACCGCCGGACTCTACGCCGTAAGTGTTATCAGGATAGAGCGAATTCATCGTGACACGCTCAAGTACGTCCTCAGGTGAAGAGTAGGCTCCCTTCATCTCGTTATACACGACACCGTTTATCGTAAGTGGCGAGTCCTTGTCCTCGAGCTCGTAGTGCCAGCCCTCCTGACGGAAGATTTCCTCGTGCTTGTAGATATTCGGATGAAAAACTGCGTCTAAGTACACGTCGATCAGATTATCAAAATCCTTGTCGTTTGTCGATGCCACAGGATAGACTGTCTTGTCCGGATATGTCATCGCATTCAGAAAAGTGTTCATTGAACCCTTGACGAGCTCGACAAAAGGATCCTTTACCGGGTACTTGTCTGAGCCGCAGAGCACTGTGTGCTCTATGATGTGTGGAACTCCGGTCGAGTCCTCCGGTGTCGTCTTGAATCCGATGTAAAATACTTTATTCACATCGTCATTTTCGATAAGCGTGATGCAGGCGCCGCTCTTTTTATGCTTTAAAAGTGTGCCTTTAGAGTGGATGTCGCTTAAATCCTGCTGTAATACGATTTCATACTGTTCCGGTATCTTTGTCATCTATATTCTCCTTTTTCACTGTTACATCTAACTGGTTATATGGTATCGTGATGCCCTCTTTGTCAAAAGTGAGCTTCACGCGTTCATTCAGCTGCCAGCGGACCGTCCAGTAGTCGTCCATCGGGACCCAGATACGGAAGCCCAGATTGACTGATGATTCAGCTAAGTCCCGGACAAATACCTGGATGTCCGTATCCTTTACTCTCTCCTCCGTCGTCTCTGCTATATGCTGCAAGATAGCTTTGGCTTTCTTCAGATCATCGTCGTATCCTATGCCAAATGTCAGGTCGATCTGTCGCCTGTCGGATGTAGTCACATTTGTAAGCGATGCGTTCGCGAGAGTTCCGTTCGGTATCACGACAACTTTATTATCTATGGTCTTTAGCCTCGTGTAAAAAATGGATATCTCCGCTACAGTACCCTCGTTCTTATGCGTATCCTCGATGATGTAGTCGCCGACTTTAAAGGGCTTTAAGATCAGTATCAGCACGCCGCCGGCGAAGTTCGAGAGTGAGCCCTGCAGGGCCAGGCCGGCGGTAAGTCCCAGGGAGGCAACTGCAGCGGCGACTGATGAGGTCTGGATGCCGAAGACATTCAGGATCACGATGATCAGCGCTATGTAGCAGCCGTACTTTACGACTGAATCGGTAAACTGGATAACGCCCTTATCGACGTCACGGCGCTCCATAGCCTTGCGGACGAGCTTACGGATCAGGCGGATGACCCTGGCGCCGACGAACCAGACTATCAGGGCGATGACGACGCTCCAGAAGAAGTCGAGGCCGTTTGAAAGGAACTTTGAGAGCCAGGTGCGGAAGACGCCTGGGTCAGTGGTTATCAGGTACATAAATTCTCCTATATGGGCTAACGGACAGACCGGTCTGTCCTTTACTACTTATCGTAAGTATCTCTCCTGCCAGATACAGTGAGCCGAAGGCGACGACTGGCTTGTGGAGGTTAGTTACCATACTTAGTGCCTCAGAGAGGCTGTCGCAGGCGACTGCCTTGGCGCCTTCTGATCGTACCAGATCAGCAAGACGGGCTGCGTCAAGGCTCCTGGGTGTCGAAGCCTTGACACAGATGTATGAATCGGCAAGAGCGCGGGTTTCTGAGATCATGTGAGATACGTCCTTATCTGCCATCGCTGCCATAAGGAATACGAATTTCTTCCTGGGATATGTCTTTTTCAGCGTGTCGGCGAGAGCTCTGACTCCCTGCGGGTTGTGGGATCCATCCACTATGAAGAGCGGGTGGTCCCGCAGCTTCTGGATCCGGGCCGGCCACTTTACTGTGCTGATGCCTTCGAGTATCTTCTTCCTGCTGAGTTTCGTTCCGCAAAGTGCCAGGGCCGCCAGGGCTGCGGCTTCATTATCGTACTGGAAGTCTCCGGCGAGCGGCGGTGTCAGTTTCCGATTCTTTGCTGCAGAAATAAGGCTTTTTCTGTCGCCCTCATACTCATCGACATCCAGATAAATGTCAGCTTTGTCTTCTATGACTTTTCTCACACTCGCTGGGTTATGTGCCACGACTAATGGCATGCCCTTACGGATGATGCCGGCTTTTTCTGCGGCTATCTGCTCAAGAGTGTCTCCAAGGATTGCTGTGTGGTCTAAGCCTATGGCTGTGATAACGCCGACTTTCGGTATCTCTGAGATGCCGCGGGTCGAGTCGAGCCTGCCGCCCAGTCCGGTTTCCAGGACTACGTAATCACAGTCCTGCTCCCTGAAATAGAGCAGCGCTATCGCCAGACAGATATCAAAAAATGTCGGTGCATATTCGTCAGGCATTTCTATAGAAAGTACATGCCCGGCAAGTCTCGTGAAATCCTCTTCGCTTATCAGCTGTCTGTTCACCTGAATACGTTCTCTTATAGTGATCAGGTGCGGCGATGTGAAGAGTCCGGTCTTATAGCCGTTCGCCTCTAGCGCTGCTGCTATGTACATAGCCACCGAGCCTTTTCCGTTCGTCCCGGCTATGTGGATGATCTTCATGCCACGGTCAGGGTCACCGAGCTTCGGGAGAAGGTGCTCTGTGACTTGGCGGCCGGAACGGTTCCCGAAGCGCTTTAAAGATTCTATTTTTTTAACTATTGTGTTATATTCTTCGTGCATTTTTTAGTTACATGACTCGAGCTGCGGCTTTGCCTTGCTCTCGTCTCTGTGCTTTCGGTCATACAGCCATTATGACTCCGCCTGGGCCGGCGTAGAGCGAGGAGACGCCGTCGGTGTCGACTACGAAAACGTCCTTGAACAGGCCGGTACGCTTCACTTTTTCCTTGAGGGAAGAGGCGGTGTCCGGGGCACTACAGTGTGAAATGGCAACCACGCGCTCGCCTGGGTTCAGAGTGACTTCGGCCATGCAGTCGACCATTTTGTCAAGGGCACGGATCATGCCCCTGGCCTGTCCCAGCTGCTGGATGCTGCCCTCCGGAGTCGATCCCATGACAGGCTTGATGCTTAGAGTCGATGCAAGCATGGCTTTGAGTGAGCCGAGACGGCCGGCCTTTCTCAAGGTATCTAAGGATTCGAGCACGAAAAAGGTGTGCTCTCCTTTTATAAAGACGTCGGCTATTTTTATGACTTCTTCAAAAGTCTTTCCGGCTTCCTCCGCCTGCGTGATGATCTGCGCGATCAGGGTCTGGCCGATCGAAGCGGACTTTGAATCGAAGACGTGGATTTTTTTCATGTCGTCCTCATCCTCGTGATCTTCCTCGTAGAGGCTCTTCGCCAGGACCGCAGCGTTATACGAACCCGACAGCTTCGCAGAAAGCGTGATGATGTACACATGCTCCGCTTCCGTGTCTTCTATCGCCTCGAGATATGCCGCCGGCGAAGGACACGCCGAGTGAGGAGGTTCCTTGGAATCTTTCATTTTTTTAAGAAAAATCTTCTGGTCGAAGGTCGCATCGTCTGCCTGCTCCCAGTCGCCGACCTGAAGTGTCAGTGCCACATGCGCGAAGTGCTCTGCATCAGCCTTCATAGCCGGCGTGAACTCTCCGCAGCTGTCTACTATTATCTTATACATAATAAAGTCCTCATATCCAACTAATCAGGTCTATTATAAATGATTTGCGCATAAAAAAAAAGAATTCCGGACAAAAAAACAGACGCCCGAAGGCGCCTGCCGTGTATTTAATTTTTACTTAACGACTTTTACGTTTACTGCCTGCGGTCCCTTAGCTCCGTCGGTCACATCGAACTCGACCTTGGCGCCCTCAGCGAGGGTCTTGAAGCCGTCACCGGCAATTCCTGAATAATGAACGAAGACGTCCTTTCCTGAATCATCTGAGATAAATCCATATCCCTTCTGGTTGTTAAACCACTTTACTGTGCCTGTCATATCAGATACCTCCAAAAAATGTGCTGCTTTCAAGAATAATCAAGGAATAATGGAACTCTCCGTCAAATCTTAAAACAGTATAAAATCTATAACAACTTTATAATACCCCATTCCACCGCCGGTGTAAAGCTTTTTTCGGAAAATACCTGTAATATTTTTTTATGTTATTTGGTAAGTATTTCCATGATCTGGTTCGAGCGTTTGATGAACTCTGACATCTCGGCCGGAGCGAGAGGCTGGTTGCTAAGCTCTGCGAGGTCGTAGAGCTGATGAGCGATCAGGCCGGCGTTCTCGGAGTCTTTGTTTCCGACGAGGTACCTGACCAGCGGATGGGTGGCGTTAAGTACCAGGGTCTCAGGGCCTGAGAAGTCCTCATTTGATCCACCGTTCATATTATACATCTTCATCATGTCATTCATACGGCGCATATTCTCGTCACGGTTTATCACAGCGGCGATGTCGTCAGTCTTCAGCTTCTCGACCTTTATCGTCAGGTCGTCCTTTGACAGCTCTTTCTTGAAGATCTCGTCGAGAGTCTTCTGGTCTTCCTCGAGTTCTTTCGGATCAGTCTCCTCGGAAAGTGCCTTTGTGACATCGGCGTCGATACGCAGGAACTTATAGTGCTGGTTTCTGTGCTCCAGCTGTGTGATGAAGGATGTATCAATAGTCCTGTCGAGGATCACGGCATCCATGTCGTTCGCCTTGAACATATCGATGTACTGACCCTGCTGCTTAGGGTCAGTGACGTAGTAGATAGCAGTCTTGTCCTCATCCTTTATCGGCCCGTCGTCCTTCTTTTCGTTCTGGGTGTCATCCTTCTTCTCAGCTGACTCATCATCAGACTCATGAGAAGCAGCATCTTTTTCAAGGAGTTCAGGCAGAGTCACATACTTGTCATTTATATCCTTGAAGAGGATATAGTCGTTCATCTTGTCACAGAACTTCTCGTCCTTCAGGCAGCCGAACTTGATGAACGGGCTGATGTCATCCCAGTACTTTTCGTAGGTTTCCTTATCGGTCTTCTCCATTCCGATCAGCTTGTCAGCCAGCTTCTTTGAGATGTAGTCCCTGATCTTTGCGACGAAACCGTCATTCTGAAGAGCAGATCTCGATACATTGAGCGGAAGGTCCGGACAGTCGATGACACCCTTTAAGAGCATGAAATACTCAGGGATGACCTCTTTTATGTTATCAGCTACGAATACCTGGTTGTTATACAGCTTTATCGTGCCTTCGATCGAATCGTACTCCGAATTTATCTTCGGGAAGTAGATGATACCCTTGAGGTTAAACGGATAATCCATGTTCAGATGAACCCAGAAAAGCGGATCCCTGTAATCCATGAATACCTTATGGTAAAAATCCTTGTACTCTTCATCCGTGCAGTCCGACGGATTCTTCGTCCAGAGCGGATGGATATCATTTATCGGAACAGGACGCTTTACTATCTTCAGCTTGTCCTTTGCCGGAGTCTTAAGCACTTTTTCAGTAGTACCGTCGTCCTTTTTCTTATCCTCGTACTCGGCTTCCTGATGGATCTCCTCGATGACCTTATCAGTGTCTTTCTTATCGGACGGGTCGATCTCCTCGTACTCTTCCGGAGCATTGGCCTTTATGAGATAGATTTCAGTCGGCATGAATGAACAGTACTTGTCGAGCACTTCTCTTGCCTTATACTCGTTCGCAAACTCAAGGCAGTCGTCATTTAAGAAAAGTGTGATCGTCGTACCGATGGTATCCTTTGAGCCCTCACGCATCGTGTAGTCTGTACCACCGTCGCACTCCCAGTGAACAGCTGTAGCACCGTCCTGGTAGCTTAAAGTATCGATATAAACGAGGTCTGCCACCATGAATGCTGAGTAAAATCCAAGTCCGAAGTGTCCGATGATCTGGTCATCACTGCCCTTGTCCTTGTACTTCTCAAGGAAATCTGTAGCACCAGAAAATGCAATCTGGTTAATGTACTTATCAACCTCGTCCTCTGTCATTCCGATACCATTATCGGTTATTTTTATAGTCTTTTTCTCAGGGTTGACTTCAACGGTCACTTTTCCCTTATAATCATCTGGAAGCTCATAGTCTCCCATCATCCCGAACTTTTCGAGCTTCGTGATAGCGTCGCAGGCGTTACTTACGAGCTCTCTGTAAAAAATATCGTGGTCCGAATACAGCCATTTCTTTATCACCGGAAAAATATTTTCACTCGTGATCGAAAGACTTCCGCTTTTTTCTGCCATAAAAAAATCACTCCTTTAAATATCTGTTAGCCAACTGGCTGATTGATTGCTAATCCCAACATTCCCTATTCTAGTCTTTTACTTAGCATTTGTCAATAAAAAATAGCACTCATTTCACACGAGTGCTATTCTGTCATTTATTTTTTCAGCCTGCGTAATGAAGGGCTTCGATCGGATCTTTGCGGGCAGCTTTTCTGGCCGGATAGAGACCGAACAGGAGGCCGATCCCTATGGAGAAGACTGACGCAATGACGCAGACTCTCGCATCGAGCCAGAAGGTGTAGTCAGTAAAGGCGTTTATCGCCGCTATGATAATGGCGCTTATCACAAGACCTATGACTGCTCCTATAAGGCAGATGACTAACGATTCTATCAGGAACTGAAGCATAATGCTTCCTTCAGTGGCTCCAATAGCTTTTCTGATACCGATTTCCTTAGTTCTCTCTGTGACTGATACGAGCATGATATTCATAATGCCGATACCGCCTACCAGGAGAGATATGGCAGCTATACCCCCGAGCATCAGGGCCATCACATCGGTCACCTTATTCAGGGTATCTGCGATGACTTTCATATTTATCACAGAAAAGGCATCCGAATCATTTGAAAATCTGGCGAGCAGGTACTCATTTATCTCCTGCTGCGCCTTGTCCGATACACTGTCGCTCTTCGGCGCTGCTACGAAGCTCGTGACTTCCCTGACTGTCGTAGAAAGTCTCTCGAGAGAGGTAAATGGCACGTAGGCTTCGTATGAAGAGCCCGACATAATGGTCGTATCAGACTGTTTTACGACTCCGATGACGGTGTAGGGGATCCCGTTCAGGCTGATCGTCTGTCCTATCGCCTGCGAGGTGTTATAGCAGCCGAGGATGTCTCGCGCTGTATCTGCATTTATCACGGCTACGTTCGAATGATTTGTCACATCTGCTGAACGAATAAATCTCCCGGACGCCAGCTCTACTCCGTTTATCGACTGATAAGAAGCTGTCGTCCCGGTAAGCTTCATGGTCTCAGTATCGGAACCGTTTCTTACATTTGCGGTAGAAGTGGCCGACGGAGCTGCAGCCTTTACGTCGTCCAAAGCTGTGATATCGTCCATTTCAGAAAGAGTCAGCGGCTTGTCCTTATCGTCAGTGATCGTGACTGTGATCGAATTCGTGCTGATCGATGAGATCGTATCAGTGATCGTCGAGGTAGCACTGGTCGTTATCGATACGAGAACTACTAAGGCTATGACTCCTATGATGATACCAAGCATAGTAAGAAATGACCGGAGTTTATTTGAAGTGACTGACGCAAAAGCCATTTTTACTGAAGATCCAAACATCAGACCACCTCCTCTATCTCAGACTGATCCTTAGCCTCTGTCACATGGCCGTCGAGGATCTTTATCGAGCGGGACGCCTCTTTTGCGACCTTCGCATCGTGCGTTATCAGAAGTATCGTGTTGCCCTCCTCGTTTAATCTGTGAAAGAGGTCAAGGAGCATTCCGCCCGTCTTCTGGTCGAGATTTCCCGTTGGCTCGTCAGCTAAAAAAAGTGACGGGTGCGTGGCTAAAGCTCTGGCTATCGCCACTCTCTGCTGCTGACCCCCGGAAAGTTCAGTCGGCTTGTGGTCACGTCTATCCCAGAGTCCTATCTGGTTTAGAGCCTCTTCTACCTGCTCTTTTCTCTTCGATACCGGAAGTCCCTGGTATATGAGCGGAAGCTCGACATTTTCATAGGCTGTCAGCTTCGGCAGCAGGTTAAAATCCTGGAATATAAAGCCTATCTTTTTATTTCTTATCCTTGCGAGGTCATTTTTTGAATAATCCGCTATCTCCTGTCCATCGAGAAAATACTTGCCGGAGGTCGCTGTATCCAGACATCCGATGATATTCATAAGCGTCGACTTTCCGGAACCTGAAGGACCGATGACGCTTACGAACTCGCCCTTATCGACGTACATGTCTGCGTGGTCCAGGGCCCGGACGACACTGTCTCCTATTTTATAAATCTTTGAAACATCGGACAGGAGGATCATTTTTTTATCATCCATTAGTTGCCTCCGTTTCCTCCCGGACCACCGTTTCCGCCTGATGGAAGTGTGCCGCCACCATTATCTCCTGAAGGTCCGCCTCCGTTTCCGCCGCCATTCTGCTGGCGCATATTTGCTCCCATATTCTGCATGTCATTCTGCGAGCTGGTAAGCTCCTGTCCAGACAGGTCTTTGTAGTAGACAGTCTGTCCTTCTGAAAGTCCGTTGGTGATCTCCACATTCGTATCATCGGAAAGTCCGGTAGTTACAGTAGTCTTTCCACCGAGAGTACCATTGTCATTTGTCGTGTAGACATAAGAAGTACCGTTTTCTTCCTGAACCGCGGAAAGCGGGATGGTCAGCACATTGTCTGCAGAATCCACATCTATGACTGCCGTAGCGTTCATGCCTACCAGCATATCGTCTGACTTGTCGATCTGACAGGTGACAGTGTACTTCGTGGAGCCGCCACTGTTTGAACCGATATGAGAAACCTTTGTGATCTCACCTGTGAATTCCTGATCCTCCAGCGCATCGAGAGTCACTGTAACTGACTGTCCTTCCTCTACATTCAGGATGTCAAGCTCATCTACCGACAGGTCGATGTCCATCTCGTCTCCAGTGGCTACAGTAAATGCAGAAGTGTATGTCACGTCTGAGACTGTAGATGAAGATGTGTCTGTCGAACCAGAAGTGGCTCCGGATAATGCTGAGCTCTGCTGATTCATATACTGCTCAAGCGCTGCGCTGTTCTGAGATGCAGAACTATCTGATGATGAACTCTTCGATGAAGAAGACCCTGATGAATATGATGAGCTGGTGTTTCTCTTCTTCTGCTGCTCCTGTATCATTTTCTCTAACTCTTCCTGAGATATCTGACTAGAGGAATTTTTATTTGTACTGCTGTCATTTTTCTTATTATCTGATGAAGTGCTCTTCTCAGTATCAGATGACTCTGAGGTGCTTCCGTCAGAAGAAGCTATAGTACCGTCGGATGAAGCTGTGACAGGTACTTTTTCTGAAAGCTGGACTGCAGTGGTTCTGGTCTGCTTCGTGCTCATGCCGGTGATACCGCTTAAAGCTGAAGTTATCGAAGATGACTGATCTGTCGAAGACTGGGTGGTCGTAGAAGAAGAGTCAGAATCCGCTACATTAACCGACTGGACAGTTCCGGAGACTGTGGAAGTGATCTTTCCTGACTTCTCTATTTTCTTAAGCTGAGTCAGGGCTTTATTTAAGTCCTTTTTCTGGGCGTTCAGCATTTGGCGCTGAGAATTGTACTTTGAACTGCTCTTTTTCTTTATGCTCTTAAGCGTCGAATTGATAGAAGAGATCGAGCTTCTGACTGAATAGATCTGCTCCTTTACAGAAGTCTGATCAACCTTTGCCAGGGCATCGCCCTTTTTTACCTCATCGCCTTCTTCGACTAAGACTTTCTTTATCGTCAGACCTGACGGGATCTTCACATCGGCCGAATCTGCCTCTGCGAGTGTGCCGCTGGCGGTGATCGTATTCTTTATGGTGCCTGTCGTCACCTTTACGCTCTTTATCGCTGAGGAGGTGTCCGTCTTCTTTTTCCTTCGTGAATTAGCAGACGCGCCTGCGATCAGTGCCACCACGACAGCTGCTATGACTATAATGGCTATCCATTTCTTCTTTCCGTGCTTCTTTTTTTCCATCCGGATACCTCCATAATTTATGTAAAAAACTATTTATAGAATATTGGATGGCTGTGAAAAAAATGTGATGAATATCAAAACATTGTGTACAATTCTTTATATGATTCTTTATATGAAAATACCGGGCATGACGCCCGGTGTGTAGACATATATACCTGTAATAGCTGTTAAAGCTCAGAAATCAATGCTGCCGAAATTATCATCGGCTACGAAGTAAGCCTTTCTCTCTTCCGGCTTTACATAAACACGGAGATCCTTGAAAGCCTTCTTTGACTTCTTTGAGTAAGCCTTCTTTGCTGACTTCAGGATGTCTGCGAGATCATAATCGTTTCCAGCGAACTGGATGATGACCTTCGGATCCTGAGCCTTTGCTTCGGCTGCTTCCTTAGCTGCTGCAGTTGCTTTTCTGACAGCTGCTGAAGCCTTCTTTGTGGTAGCCCTGGCTGCTGCAGTAGCCTTTGTAGCTGCTGTAGACTTTCTGGTAGTCTTCTTTGCTGTAGTGGTCTTCTTCTCCTCCTCTGCCTTTGCTTTTGTCTCTGCTGCTGCTTTTACTGTAGCCATTTTTACCTTCTCTGTCTCCTTTTTTACTTCTTCTGCAACTTTCTTAGTGTCTTCTTTTCCGGCATTTAAAATGTCACGGACGGTAGCAGAAAGATCTACATCTGCTGATTTCTTTGTCTTTAACGCCATCAGTGATCCTCTTTTCTGGACTTTACGTAAAATTTATATTTACATTGAAGATTATAATACTGTTCATTAGAAAATCCAATACTTTATTTGACTAAATTTTACAAAAATAGCTTAACTTTTTTGTACATTTTTGCCAAAGCGTCATCTCAGGTTTCAGAAGCTGATATTTTCAGACAGAGTTTCAAAGAAACTGTCGGTCGTTATTTTTTCATCGAGACTCTTCGTGACAGAGTTCCATTCGTTCCGGTCGATGCTCGAATAGTCCTTTTTATTCTGGGTATTTATGATGCCGTCAAGGACCTTCTGCTTTCTCGATTCTATTATCTTCTGGCGGTTCTCGTCAGACTTTTTCTCATCGTACTTGGACACGCAGTAAATGATGTAGATAGAGTTTCCGCTCTTTACCGGAACAGAATACTCGCCGTCCTCTAAGTCAAAGGCTGCATTTACGACTTCTTCCGGCCAGCTGTTCTTATCGATAGTGACTGAGGTCTTTTTATCTGTCGAGTACTTTTTCGCTACGACCTGGATGTCATTTCCAGCGTCCAGTTCGTCCTCAGCCTTATCTGCCTTGCTCTCTGACCCCGAAGCAAAAGTAATGACTATCGCATCCATTACCCTGGCTTCATCATCCGATACCTCGTCGTCGGCCTTTGATACGATCGACTTGTAGACCTTTGAAGCTATAGCCTCCTTTTCGTACATGTGCCTGATATCGTTCTCATTTACATCGAGGCCTGACTTGTCAGCGGCACTCAGCGTATCCATGTATCTGGATGCTGCTTTCTCTACGAGGTCCTTTTCCTGTGAAGTCAGGGTGATATCATGCTCGTCAGCATAGACATTCAGCGCGTATACCATCGAAAGTCTGTGTAGGCAGGCCTTGTCGATATTCTCCTCCAGGCGGTCTGTATTCAGGTCAGCGCCCCAGAGGTCTATATCCCCGGCTGTCCCGTATATATTATGGTAATTCGCGAGGTAGACAGCTGCCGTTTTCTTTGAACAGGAAAGTGAACCGATCCTGAATACGGTATTTACCGATGGCATCACCTGGAAAAATACCTGCTTTCCGTCAACGGTGCATCCCGAAAGAACGGTCGCTGAAATACAGGTGGCAAGGGCTGCCGTAATGATCTGCTTTCTCATCTCAGCCCTCCACTATCAGGTATCTGCCGTCGCCTATATCGAAGACTTCGGCGCTCTCGAGGATCTCGTCATCGTCCATTCCCTCACAGTCGAGGTTATCCTTCATGTAGGAAAGAGTATCCTTCTTCGAATCCTGGATCACCGCGCAGCAGTCATCAAGGAACTCGTCTGCCTCCTCGAGTGTCTCAGCTACCGGCTCGTCAAAGAGCTTCTCCTGATTATCTAAAAAAGCCTGAAGTGCTTCTTCATCGTAAGTCATAAATCCTATCCTTTCATATCATTGGAACTGTGACCGTCTTCCCCAGTGCAAAAGAGTACAGATACATCTCGCTCACCGGAAGGTCCATGCCTCTTCCGAGCGCCAGTTCATAGAGCTGGAGCTGCTTCGTGTACTTGTCCCTCAGTTCTTCTTCTGATTTGACGAAGTCGGTCTTATAGTCTATCAGAACTATTTTACCATTTTCTACAAAAAATGCATCAATAATTCCCTGAACTATGACCTGATCTGCAAAAGGCTCATCAGAAGGCTCTCCCGACAGGTCACCGAAGAACAGCTCCGGCGAATCTCCGGTCACAAAAGCCTGCTCCCGGTAAAGCTCTCCGTTCAGATACGCCTGCTGCATCCTCTCCGCAAGAGGTGATGATAAAAATACTGCGAGCTTCTTTCTGTCGAGCATTCCTTCCTGTTCCGGTCTTAGGAATCCCTTTTCAAGCTCCACTTCTATCTGTTCATCGAGCGAATCGGCAAGTGGTTTCTTTGAAAAATCGAGCTTCTCTAAGAATCTGTGCATTGCCGTCCCCTTCTCAGCTCCGGATGCTTCTTTGGCCTTTTTCTCCTTCTTTAAAAAATCCGGGATAGTCGGCTTTGTAAAGACTTTTTTCTCAGGCTTGTACAGGTCCTCTGCCTCGTCTCTTATCTCATCATCAAGCGCAGAATTCTTTATCTCGGAAACCGAATACTTCTGCTTCGGTATGACCTCCTTTTCATGTGCATAAGGGTGAGTGAAGGCCTCATAGAGCTCATAGGCTTTTTTTCTGATGTCCTCTCTGTCCTCTGCCATAAGCTCATCTCTTATCTCCTTTCGCTTCGTCTCTATCAGGACTTCATTCTCAGCAAAGTCCTCGGCAGCCGGAGTCTGTATCTGATATCCGTTCTTTACGAGAGGCGGGATGATCAGTTTGTAAAAGCATGACGCTCCCTTCAGGTCAGTATAAGTCATCTGATCCGACGACAGCTTCTGCCCCTTTTCGATAAGGGAATCCCTGTCCTTTGCCGTAAGCGAACCCACGAGATAGAGCTTCTCCTTAGCCCTCGTAAGCGCCACATAGAGGACACGGAGATTTTCTCCGAGATCACTGTCTGCCTTAAGAGACCTGAGCATCTGGAAATGCACTGTATCGTTTTTCGTGTGCCGCTTCAGGTCTGTATAAGGCATCGAGATATCGCTGTCTTTTACAGTCTCTACCTGGTCTGTATCGTTCGGGAATCTGTTCCCGAGTCCTAAGGCAAAGACTACAGGGAATTCAAGTCCTTTGCTCTTATGGATCGTCATGATCTGAACAGCGTCCCCGCCGTTTCCGGCATCAGCTTCACCCTCGTCAGCGTTGTACTTCTCGAGTCTTTCGATATAAGCGATAAATGCGGAGATTCCAGAAAAGCTCGTCTTAGAAAAGCCCACAGCCTTATCGTAGAGCTTCAGCAGGTTCTGTCTCCTGCGCTCTCCACCAGGCAGGCAGCTGACCAGAAGATCATAGCCTGTATCGGAATACAGCTCCGCCAGCAGCTCATACACCGGAGTGTCAGTTTTTTTGTGTCTCAGCTTAAAGAGCTCCTGTAAAAAATCATCAAGTCTCTTTCTCTTTTCAGGTCCGATCTCTGCCCTTTCCACGTCCAGGCTGTCATCCTCATCATCAGATGGTGCTTCAGAGAGAACCGCCACATGAAATCTACGCTTAGGATGAGCTGCCTTTATGATGGCAAGGTCTTCTTCCGAAAGGCCGACATACATGGAGGTAAGGACCGAAGCCAGGGGTAAGTCCTGTCTCGGGTTATCTAGTAACCTTAGGTAGTTAAGAGTAGATACGACTTCCGGAGCACTGAAGTAGCCTGTATCCGCAGCATTCTCAGCCGGTATTCCATAGGCGTTAAAGACTTCCATTATCTTCGCGGCATTTACCTTTGTGCTGCGAAGGATGACAGCTATATCCTGATATCTGACAGCTCTGAGACCGCCGTTCCCGTCTGCCACCTGAAATCCCGAGTCCATCAGCTGCTTTATCTGCTGAGCTGTCCAGGTAGCCTCTAGAGACATCTTCTCATCAGCTATCTCCGTAAGCTCATCGTCATCTCGTAACAGGATCACAGTCTCAGTGGAATTATCCTGTCCGTCCGGGACGGACGGATAATAGTCGGCTCCGAATTTAAGCTCAGCGTCCTGATCGTATTCGACACCGCCCATCTCCGGGATCATGACCATCCGGAATATGTCATTTACCGTATCTGTGACACATTTGCGGCTTCTGAAGTTCTTATCGAGGTCTATTCTTCTGAAGTCTGCATCAGGCTTTTTCTGATACTCTGATGATTTGCGGAGGATAATTCCCGGATCCGCATTCCTGAATCCATAGATAGACTGCTTCACGTCTCCGACCATGAAGTAGTTCTTCTGGTCACGGCTCACAGCGGAGAGGATCATCTCGTTTAGCTCATTCGTGTCCTGGTACTCGTCAACCATGACCTCCCTGTATCTCTTCCGGTAGTTTTTCGCTGCATTGGTAAGAGTTCCGTCTTCATTCATCAGAGCCTTTACCGCGAAGTGCTCTATATCCGAGAACTCAAAAGACTTCCTGTCTGTCTTCTCCTCAAGGAATTTCTGGTCAAACTCACGGGTAAGTCTTATGATCTCATGAAGAAAAGGAACCTTCGCATTTTCTTCAGCTACTATCTCAGCCAGCGGCTTCGTAAGGAACTTCTCCTGCAGCTTTTTTACGAAAAAATTCTTATACTCATCACGTCGCGCTTTCCAGCCGTCTGCTAAGACCTTCTGGTCCTCGGTCCCCTTTCTCGCCTGTGCTCTTCCGACTCCTTCGAATTTGTAAGTATCTGAAAGCGACAACATATCATCAAAGCTCTTCGCCTCAGACAGGCTTCTGAAAAAAGCCTCGTCTTTTGACAGATTCTCTACGAGCTTATCAAAAATACCGTCATCATTCTCGGCGGATGCCTCTCTTTCCAGAGCCTGAACCTTTTCAGTGGTCTCAGCCGAAAAGCCTTTAAGCCAGTCTACAAGCCTTGTCATCCAGGATGTCTCAAGAACTGACTTATCGTCCACTGTCTTCACACAGTCATAGAGAGACTTATAGTAGTGCTCTACCCACGGATACGCCTGTGCCCTGCCATAGAGCATCAGGATGATGTCTCCAAGAGCCACATCTGAACCCTTTGATGAGAATACATCTGAGAGGTTCAGGAAATCCTGACTGCCATTCTCGTATTCTTCACGGAGCATCTCCTCTAAGACATCTCTTTTAAGCAGCTCAGTCTCGCCGCTGTCCATAAACCTGAAATCAGGATCCAGGTCTATCTGTGAAAAATACTCTGAGACTACATTCTTACAGAAGCTGTCTATGGTCCTGATGTCTGCTGAGAAAACCCTGTCACGCATCCTTCTGATACGGTGGTCAGCAGGATTTACGGAGAGCTTTTCATTTAAGGTCTTGTATATCCTCTCCTTCATCTCCTTTGCGGCTGCCTTCGTAAAGGTGACTACCAGGAGCTCGTCTATATCCCACGGGTCTTTCTCGTCGGTCAGCTTCTCTATGATCCTCTCAACAAGCACTGCCGTCTTTCCGCTTCCTGCCGCTGCAGTCACGAGGAGCGACTGATCTTTAGAATCTATGACTGCCTGCTGCGCATCTGTCCAATTCATCGGCCGCTCTCCTTTCCTGACTGTGCCTTATCATTTTCTGACTGTCTGCTGCTGCTTATCTTTGCGACAAGTGACTGAAGAGTCGCTGTTTTTTTCTTCTGTTCATCGTCTGCACTGCTGTCATCTAATACATGGCTTATATCCCTGTAATAGTAGCCATTCAGTCTCGGATCAAAATGGCAGACTCCCTTATAGATACAGTATTTGCATCCGGTGTCCGAGCCCTTCCTGTATGGAAGGACAGCTGCGTCTCCCTTTACTATCCTGCTCCCAAGGGATACAGCCTTTTCCTTTGTAAAATCCCTAATAAGGCCAAAGTCATCTGGCGTCACCAGAGACCCTGAAGCCCCCAGGTCTCCATTAGACTTGGTCTTCAGGTCAACTGCCCTTGATGTATAACTGCTTTCAGTGAGCAGCTTCCCGTCAAGTGAGCCTATGACAGCTTCATCATCTATCATGATGCCTGACGGTCTTAAGGTCTTTTCTATCTCAGCTCTCCTGCTCTCATCGTCTAGCCGCTTCTCTTCCGGGATCCTCGGGTCCGTAAGCATATAGTAGAATACGGCAGCTGGGAGATACTTGTCGCCATTCCTTCCAAGCCCCTTTAATGCCATATCCATATACAGCAATAGCTGCAGCTGAATACCCTCATAGATCCGCACCGGGTCGAGCTTATTCGTGCCGGTCTTATAATCTATGATCTTCACATATGTGTTATCTCCTGCCTTTGCCAGGTCTATGCGGTCTATCTTTCCTGTAAGGGAAAGCGTATGCCCGTCTCCCACATCAAAGGACAGGTCTCTGGCGTCACATAAGTCTTTTAGCTCCTGCTCGAAATACATCGGAGCGAACTTTCCTGCCTTCAGCTCTTCAGTCATGACCTGAGTATTTAAGAGCAGATTCTTAAATGCCTGCTTTGAAAAATGGTCTTCCCTGGCATCTTCAAACAGCTCACTGCCGGCAAAGTCTTTAAGCTCTTCATCAAATCCCGCCTGAAGCCTCCTGTTCATCTCATCTGAGTCTACAGCATCCCAGCCTAAACCATCAGTTCTAAGGCTCTTAGCGTACTTCTCGATAGCGCCATGGTAGAGGTTACCCAGGTCTAGCGAAGCGAACTCATTCTTCTTTCTCGGAGTCAGCTTAAGTCCGTACTGGAGCAGATAAGAGCACGGACACTTCGCGAACGTCTCGAGTCTGCTTACAGACATAGTAAGTGACCTGCCATATAAAGCATCTGTGACTGCCTGCTTCAGCGGAGTCTTCTGATTTTCTGAAAATGCTGCGTCAAGGAAAGCCTTTCGGATACCGGCCTTCCCTGAAACTGTCTTTACATCTAGCAGTTCCGCCGTGCGGTCTCTGACTAAAGACGTGGCATCTTCATTTATCAGCTGCTCGAGGCCTCTGGTCATGACGGCATCTGCACTGTTCTCAGTCTCTAAGAATACCGGATCATCTGAACTGATCCTCTCACACTTCACATCTGGAAACAGTCGCTCTATCTCCTCGAACAGGTAGGAAGCATTTATGTGATCGCCGTCTGAGCTCCCCTGGTGGTACGTGATAAAGAGCTTCTCAGATGCCTTCGTCATGCACAGATACAGGTAGAACTTCTGCTGAGCCGACCTCTCCCTGTCGGTAGGTGCCAGCTCAAAGCCGTTCTCCTTCAGGAGCACTCTCTCCTCCTCTGAAAAAATACCTGCGTCTGAACCGGCCTTCGGTATCTGGTCGTCCCCTGCCCCTATCAGGAAAAGCACCTTCACATCCGAAAGCCTGGTACGCTCCAGGTCTCCGAAGAGCACCGTATCATTACTCTTAGGGACAGTAGCCGGCTTTATCTCATCGAGACCGTCGAGGAGCATGTCCCTGAAGTCTGAGACGCTTACCTTCTCGTCTCCTAAAAGCTCCGCCATCTGGTCTGACAGGTCACAGAAAAATCCATAGAGTCTGCGGTACAGGTCTTCTGAAACCATATCACCCTCTTCCTGCTTTTTGTCAGCCCTGTAGTTCAGCTTCTGCTCCGCATGGAAAGTCATCAGCAGTTCAAAAAGTGCCGTAAGCCTGTCTGTTACCGTGACATTCTTTCCCTTCTCAGCGTCATAGAACTTCATCAGGGGAGCGGATATTTTTTCACGAATAGCATTCAGCTTCTCAAATGCCTTATCAGCTGTGAAGTCCTGCGTTTTTCTCTTGAAAGGCTCCTTTAGGTATCTGGTGTTCCTGAATGACGCCTCATACAGGTAGTTATCGAGGATGTCTGTCTCCTTAGCTGAGAGCGGCGTAAGTCCGCTGCGCAGAAATCTCATGACACTTTCATATGACAGGCGGCGCTTTACCATGTCAAGAGCTGCATCTATAAACTCAGTGAGAGGGTTAAACAGAGCCTCCTTCTTCTCGTCCAAAAATACCGGTATCCCCTGCGCATCGAAGATCCTCTTCACTGAGTATCTGTAGCTCTCGACATCAGGACAGACAACTGCAAAATCTCTGTAGTGTAGGCTCTCATCCTTTCGGACCATCTGATGTATCTTCTCAGCTGTAAAGAGGATCTCAGTCTTTACATCACGAAGTTCAGCGAGCTCTATTCTGCCCTCTGAATCAGGCAGGCTTCTCCCATTCTCACGGAACAGGTTCTCCTCCAGAAAAGCCAGCGGACCGCCGTCTTTAAATCTGCCGTTTCCCCTGTCTATGAAAACCGGATCAAGAATCTGTGCGCCTTTAAGTCCATTAAGAAAAGCAGCCTCTTCCCGTGACATATAAAAGAGCCCTTCCTCCTCACCCGCATGATACAGGTCACAGTCTGTGTCACAGGTCACACAGGCGTAGACTGTGTCTACCAACGGAACGAGTCTGGTCAGGAGTTCCTTCTGCACCGGAGTAAACCCTGTGTAGCCGTCAAGCACTATCACCGAATCCCTTATAAGCTCAGACTGGTCTGCGACATCACAGAGAAGCGTAAGCACCTGCTCCTGGGTAAACATGCTCTCTCCTAAGAGGGATAAGAACTTCCTGTAGAGCTTCTCCACGTCCTCTGCCTTCTCACGGAAAGTGTCAGGAAGTCCGGCCTTTTCTGCCATCTCTCCTACATCTGACGGTTCGTATCCGTACTGCATCAGCTCAGAGATAAGAGACTTGACCTCGTCTATGTAGCCTCTGCGGCCGATGTTCTTCTTCAGAAGGCCCAGATCATCCCTGATAAGCGAAGCTGCCCGCCTTAAGAGAAGGACTTTTCCGGTCTCATCGAGACAGACGTTCTTCTTCGTGCCCAGTTCGTCAAAGACCCTGTAGGCAAGGCGTTCGAATGAGAGCACATCGACATTTATGATGCTCTTACGGGGACTTAAGAACACCAGAATGCGCTGTGTCTGCATCGAATACTGGAGCGGAACGAGGATCAGATAGTGCTTCTTCGGGCTCTGCTGCGCCTCTTCGAGGATTTTCTTATAGATGTATGTGGATTTGCCGGTCCCGGACGGTCCGGCGATGATCTGAAGGTTCATAATAGGCCTCCCCTGATGCTGTGTTCGAATGTCTGTTCGTAGTATATCACATCACGTGGAAGCTGTAAAGATTTTTTTGTAAAAAAGATGCCTGTTTTTTTATATGACCCGCTTATAGAAGCGGACGGTGAATTCGGCGCCGTGCGGGCGGGTATTTGATGCTTTTATCGTGCCGTTGTGGGCTTTGATGATGTCACGGGATAAGGCGAGTCCGATACCGATGCTCTGTGACGAGGCATTTTCGCCACGGTAGAAACGCTCGAAGAGATGAGGAAGGTCAGATTCTTTGAAGCCTTCTCCGGTATCTGTTATGACTACTTCTGTAAAAATGGCCGTTTCTTCCGCTCTTACACTAATAGTGCCACCAGAAGGCGTGTGCTCAACGCAGTTTTTTATCAGATTGCCCAAAGCCTCGGCGCACCACTCCCTATCACCGATAAATGCAGCATCACCGCATGAAGCATCAAAAGCTATCCCTTTAAGCTCCATCGGGATCAGCAGCGGTTCAGCTGCCTTTTCTATCACATCAGAGACATTGATCTGTTTCTTTATGAATGCCACAGTGCCGGAATCGAGCTTTGCTATTTTCAGAAGTGCTTCAGTCAGATTTTCCATTCTGGCAAGTGAATCCTTCAATTCATGTATATGCTTCCGGTAATTGTCACTGTCCGCACCGTCATCAGACAGGAGATTTACAGTCAGATTCATAGCGGTAAGCGGAGTCCGAAGCTGATGGGATATGTCCGCCAAAGCCTTACTCATACGAAGCCTGTCTTTATCACTCGTCTCAGCCTGAGAACGAAGCCTTACAGTCATTTTGCGAAGCTCAGAATAGAGGATATAAAGCTCGCCCTCCTTCGCGTTTCTGATGGTAAGCTCTTCTTTACCATGCAGCACCTTGTCAACCTCATCAGACAGTTCCGCTATGTCCTTAAGCCTCACCATCGTATATGATCCAAAAACAGAAATACAGACGGCCTCAGCAATCAGTGCAATCAGAGCCGCCCTCTTGTCATACAAAAATAAAATGGTCAGATCACATACCAGACTGGCCATCACCATAATACAAAAACACCATCTGAACTTCGCATTCTTCCAGATATTCAAAGCCAAAACCTCCCTTTTTCATACCATACGGTAACCAAGACCCCTGACAGTCATTATTATCTTTGGATTCTGCGGGTCATCCTCTATTTTCTCACGGAGGCGCTTGATATAGACAGAAAGAGTGTTGTCGTTGACAAAATTCCCGGCGATATCCCAGACATCTTCAAGCAGTGCTTCTCGAGAAAGTATCCTTCCTCTGTTTTCCAGGAAAATCTGTAAGATACGGAATTCGAGAGCAGACAGCACGATCTCCTTCTCACCTTTACTGACTCTTCCACTGTCCGTATCAATAAACAGATCACCTATCACAATCCGTCCGTCATCGTGCTGATATTTCCTCCGTGCATTCTTAATTCTCGAAACCAGCTCCCTCGGTCTGAAAGGCTTTGCGATATAATCATCCGCGCCCAGATCAAAACCAGCCACGACACTGGCCTCATCCCCAGATGCCGTCAGAAAGATCACCGGAATATCGTATTCGCTTTTTATCTCCGAACACAGCGAATAACCGTTTCCATCCTTAAGCGAAATATCTAGCAGCACTATATCAAACCTGTCAGCCTTCAAAGCTTTTAATGCATCCCGCTGCCCCGGCACCGCCGTAACAGCATATTCCTCTTTCTTCAAGAATTCTACAAGTGAATCTACTATGGCTTTATCATCTTCTACGAGAAGTATCGAAATAAACATCAGAAACCTTTCTGTAAAATACGCGCGGTGGGGCACTCATTCTTCAATTACCGGTAATACGTGCGTCACATGAGCAGTAGTAATTACCGGTATTTACGCGCGGTGGAGCACTCATTCTTCAATTACCGGTAATACGCACGTCACATGAGCAGTAGTAATTACCGGTATTTACGCGCGGTGGGGCACAGCTGCCCGCTTCGCTGCAATATTTTTCAGCTTTGCCAGCATCGGTATTTACGCGCGGTGGGGCACAGCTGTCCGGGCAAATTTTAGGGCCGTTCCCGGCGCGCAGCAGTATCAATGGGCATCCAAGTATGACATACCGTTATTTTCAAGCCCATTGATACGAGCGGAGCGCATAGGCCCGATTTGCACGGGCGGCTTGTGCCCCACCGCGCGGGCTTATTCCAGTAATACGATTTGCACGGGCGGCTTAGTGCCCCACCACGCGGGCTTCACTAGATATTCTCATCCTTGAGCGCATCGATCAGATTCGCGGCACTGATCCTCTTCTCCGCAAAATGCATCGATATGAATATCACCGCAAACACCACCACAATCGCAATAACTATCGGCACCACCGGCAGATAAAAAGCTGACTCAATATTCACACTCACTATGCGCCAGATAGCAAAGCTTATCAGTATCGCCACCGGAATACCAATGATCAGCGCCTTCGTACCATACTGAAGGCTTTCGGCCTTAAGCATTTTTCTAAGGCCCCGCCTCGACATCCCAACAGAGCGAAGCATAGCGAATTCACGTTTTCTAAGTATCACGCCGGTAGAAATGATATTAAATACATTTGCAGCTGCGATAAGCGATATCAGGATAATAAACCCGTATATGAAAACCCTTGCCGCAAATACCATCATCCTCATAGACATCGATGATTCAGCCTGATCTATCACATTACCATTCAGGTTTTCTGACTTTATCTGATCATCAAGCTCAGAAGTCATTTTCTCATGGTCGCCTGTCTTAAAATACATCTGACAGCTCATATCTATATCCTGCTTGCCAGAAGGCATGATATCCTCCCCATAGACAGCTTTCATGGCAGATATCGGGAAATACACTCTCGACACATCAGTCTCAAACCATGGCTTTTCCTTTATCTCAGAGCCTATTGTAACACTTCCTGCCTTTACAGGGAATGCATTCTGCTTTATGACTTTAAACCTGATACTTTTCCCGCTTCCGTCCACATATCTCTGCTGGTTATATATGATACCCACAGGCTTCTCAGCGTCCATATATTTTTTAGCAGAAAGTCCATTCTCCTGACAAAGCTTTTTAAACGTATCATCATCTAAGAACCCGATATTCAGGTTCACCTGGCCATTGTCTATATAGGTATTCTCTATGAATTCATCAGTCAGGTAAGCCTGCTTTACCGGAAATGCCTTTTCAGCTACATCTGCTTCCATATACATCGAAGCCTCACTCACTTGTTCCTCACTCTTATACTGATCCCAGAGCCTGTTTATCTCTTCAGAATACTGCTTTGAATAGAGCTGCGCTATCACATCGGCACTCGTCCCCTGTGCGATCGAATTATCGACTTCTTTGCTGATGCCCTCCACAAACGATGAAGCCGAGATAAACAGCACCACACTTAGGAAAATAGAAAATACCGTCGACCTGCTCCGCTTCCGGTTCCTGCAATAATTTTTCTTTGCCATCGCACTGTAAAAATGCCCTCTCCTTAAAGGCTTCTCTCCGGCCTTTCTGCCACTTTTATCTATACTTACCTCACCGGACTGTCTTACAGCATCGATAGGCGATATACGAACTGCCCGGTTCGCTGGCTTTACCGCTGAAAGAAGCGCCATTATAAGACAAAGAAGTATTGCAGCTATTATTATCACCGGGCTTAATACCAGATGAATATGACAGCCTGTTCCCTTCGCGTACATATCAAAGGTAGGACTCAGTGCATAGAGAGTTATACCTATCCCAGCACAGCCTATCAGAAGCCCTATCGGAATACCGATAGCTGACAGGATCATCGCCTCATAATAGACAGATGAGCGTATCTGCTTTTTGGTGGCTCCGAGAGATCGGAGCATCCCGTACTGTCTTATCCTCTCATTTACAGAAATAGCAAATGAATTATAGATAAGTGACACTGAACCGAATAGGATCATTACGATAAGCACTAATACCAGTCCATCTATTACCATTTTCAGACTGCTTCCTTCGCTGAAAATGCCGTAGAACTTCAGCAGATATGTATGAGCCACAGCATTAGAAAGTACTGGCGTGTTCTTTACGGTATGGTTGTAAAGATACGGATTTTTGAGGGTGAAAGCTATATTTGTAACGCCGTCACCCTTGTCATCTGTAGTAAGTGCGACAAATCCAGGCAGATTCAAGGATACCAGATCATCAGACGGTCTTTGACAGATACCGACTACAGTATAAGTCCTCTGATCAGTACTATTCAGCTCCTCTCCTTTCTGATAGCTGTCCCTATTCAGAAGCTGCTTTCCCTTGAATGAGCGGGTTCCGACAGTAAGCTTAATAGTATCCCCAACCCTTATCTTCCGGTATTCGCTATTACTGCTATTTGCCATATTTGATGAAACCAGAAGCTCTCTGTTATTCTTCGGCATGCGTCCCGATATGACACTAACAGGCAGAATACCATTTTTCCTGTCAGCTGACAGGATGCTAAGATACGGATCCGACTTGCTGTCTTTATTTACTTTGGCAAATCCAACTTCCCTGAACTCCTCAGTTTTTTGAACACTGTCAAGCTTTCTGACCTTTGGTACAGTCTCAGGAGATACATTCTGAAGAAGGCCGTGATACTCACCGCTCAGATGGGATTCGATATCCCTCATGAATACGAGGCCGCTCCAGGCGCCCTCCAAAACTGCTGTAAATAGCGTCATTGACAGAACTATGCCTATTATGGTCACAATAGTCCTGACTTTATTTTTCTTTAGTATCCGTATTGTCAGTCTGTGAAATATATTCATGCTCTAATCCCCTCATCACTTACTATCCTGCCATCCTCTATAGCTATCATTCTGTCAGCCTGCAAAGCTATATTCTCATCGTGGGTTATGACTATAAGAGTCTGCTCGTATTTCCTATTCGATTCCTTTAATAGTTCTATGATCTCCTGACTATTGACAGAATCCAGGTTCCCGGTAGGCTCGTCAGCTAATACCACGGCAGGAGATGTAATTAAGGCCCTGCCTATCGATACTCTCTGTTCCTGTCCTCCTGAGAGCTGGTTTGGCAGATTGTGGATCCTGTCCTTTAGTCCCAGCGTACTGATAAGCTCGTGCAATAGCTTTTTATAAGGATTCCTGCCATCCATCAGAAGCGGCAGAGTGATATTCTCCTCCACATCAAGTGATGGTATCAGATTATAGAACTGGTATATAAGTCCGACCTGCCTCCTCCTGAAAATAGCCAGTTCCTCCTCATTCTGTGCATATACGTCCTGTCCGTTCAGATACACTTTTCCTGATGTCGGCTTATCTACGCCTCCCAGGATATGGAGAAGCGTTGACTTTCCGGAACCCGACGGCCCTATGATCGAGACGAACTGTCCTCTTTCTATCGTAAAACTCACGTCATCAAGGGCATGTACAGCCGTCTCTCCCTGTCCGTATATTTTTTTCAGATGCTCAGCTCTAAGTATTTCCATGGTTGTTTTCTCCTTTCTATGCTCCCATAATACACAAAAAAAGTGACACCCCGGTGACAGAATGCATATGAATTCCGTCATCTGGATGTCACTTCAAAGCTGTTAGTTTACTTAGCAGCTGCTTCTTCCTTTGCTTTCTCATTCTCTTCCCCGAACATTTCCTGAATCGTATGCCATCCGAGCACTGCACACTTAACACGTGCCGGCATATGGCTCACGTCCTGAAGGACGCCTGCCTCTTCAAGCTCATCCTTCTCTTCATCGGTGATGCTTCCCTTTATCATCCGAAGAAAAATATCTGCCAGATGCAGTGCCTCATCCTTTGACTTCCCTATGATCAGGTCCATCATCATATCGGCAGAAGCCTGTGAAATGGCACATCCATCACCCTCGAACGCACCATCCACGATCTTGTCATTGTCATCAACCTTGAGATTGATAATAATATCATCACCACAGGACGGGTTCACACCCTCGAGTGTGAGATCCGCTCCGTCCATATGATGCTTGTGTGCAGGATGCAGGTTGTGATCGGTAACGAGCTCCTTATAAAATGTACTGTTAGCCATCTAATCCCATTTCCTTCCTGATGCTTATCAGAGCATCATAGAATTTATCAATATCATCCTTGTCATTATAAAAGGCCATCGAAGCCCTGACTGTGGACATAGTGCCCAGGTACTTCAGCAGCGGCTGTGCACAGTGATGTCCGGCCCTGATCGCTACATCATGCTCATCGAAGATTGCTGCGCAGTCATGCGGATGAACTCCGTCAATCGTGAATGTGATGATTCCGTGATGCTCCTTCGGATCCTTTGAACCGATGATGTGCACATGAGGATAAGCGGCCATTTTTTCCATGGCGTAAACTGTCAGCTCTTCCTCACGCTGCTCGATTTTTTCCCAGCCGAAGCGTTTCATGAAGTGAATAGCCTCACGGAGTCCGACAGCACCACCGACATTTACAGTTCCGGCTTCGAACTTGTGTGGAAGCTCGGCCCAGGTAGCACCCTCAGTCGTCACATACTCTATCATCTCACCGCCGAAAAGGAACGGCGGCATTTTTTCGAGGAGGTCTTTCTTTCCATAGAGGACTCCGATTCCCATCGGAGCGTACATCTTGTGGCCGGAGAATGAGAGGAAATCGCAGTCCAGATCCTGGACATTTACAGGGATGTGCGGCACCGACTGAGCGCCGTCTGCTACGAGTATAGCTCCATGCTTATGAGCTACCTCGGCAAATCCCTTGATGTCGTTCACGCGGCCGAATACATTCGACACCTGGGTCACGGCTACGATCTTCGTCTTGTCTGAAATGATCTTTTCAAGCATCTCAGGAGTCATCGTGCCGTCCTTCTCGCAGTAGAGATAGGTCAGGTGAGCTCCGGTAGCCTTGCAGGCCTGCTGCCACGGGATCATATTCGAGTGGTGCTCGGCGATGGTCGTGATGACCTCGTCGCCCTCATGCAGGAAGTTTCTCGCGTATGCATATGCCACGAGGTTAAGGCTCTCTGTCGCATTCCTTGTAAAAATGATCTCGGACTTGTCAGCTGCCCCGATAAAGTCAGCGACTTCCTGCCTCGAGTTCTCGTACTCGTCTGTCGCGTCTATAGACAACTGGTAGAGACCTCTGAGCGGGTTCGCGTTATTCTCGTTATAGTATCTGCTGGCCGCCTCTATAACGCATGGCGGCTTCTGTGTCGTCGCTGCGTTGTCGAGGTAGACTATCTGTCTTTTTTCTAATATAGGAAACTCTTTTTTAATGTCCAATTCAGGCCTCACCTTCTGAACTCGTCCAAATACTTTCCGACCAGCTCTCTTGTCTCATCGTCCGGTATCTCTGCGGCTATCGCATCGATCCTTGCGCGCGCCATCATCTCATAGACTGCTTCCTGGCTCATGCCGCGGCTCTCGAGATAGAAGAGAACGTCCTTGGCGAGCTTTCCGATCGTAGCACCATGATTACCCTCGACATCCTCTTCTGCGCAGAGGATGACTGGAATTGTCTTATTTCTTACCGGCTTATCCATCAGGAGCACATCTTCCATCTCATTTCCCTTGGCACCCTTACAGCCCTTGATAAAATCGATGGTTCCACGGAATGTCTTCTGAGCTCTGTCACGAAGAACTCCGTTTGCGTAGATGTCACAGGTGGTCTTCTTTCCTGTATGGCTTGCCACGTAGTTTACATCGAGGTTATCATCGCCAGTCATGTAGTAGCCGAGCTTCATGTCGATGGCACTCTTCTCACCTGACAGACGGTTCTTTACTCCTAAGAATACGTTCTTTCCGCCAAGGACTATCTGGACGAGATTGAACTTTCCGCCGTTATCGATGTCAGTTCCTATATCATTTAAAAATGTGGTCTGATCCGAAAATCTCATGACCTGGACCACTGTAAGCTCAGCGCCCCTGGCGATGCGGGCTTGTGTCTGTACGCTGTACTGTCCGGCATTCTGCCCGGCAGCGAAATTCATGATGACTGTCGCTTTTTTGGATTCGGCGAGATTTATCACGAAGCGGTTATCCAATGTCTTATCACTGTCGTATGCAAAAGACAGCTTAAGAGGTTCCGACGTATCAGCGTTTATGTCAAATACCTCGGTCCCGACCTTTTCATCGTCTAAGAACTTTGAAAAATCTACGCCGATACCGCCATCGTAGGCTGCCGGGAAAATACCGTCGTTTTCACTTACGCCTGAAGTCAGGGTAATCTGCGGAACTGCAGCTCCGTCGGTACTTTTTATCTGTGCCTGTGTATCGTTCATCCGAAGCCAGTTCCAGGTAGGAGACGGCAGGATGTTAAGCTTTAATTCACTCATTACAAGACCTCCATTCAATGAAGTTCTTTTCGCTAAGCTCGAACTTCGTCTTCGACTCGTTCTCGCCAATCTCAAAGAACGACCTCGCACAGGATTCAAACTGCGCTTCGCTTGTTTTCATCTCTGTGCTTTCGGTCATCCAATTGCTCCTTTCATCTCAAGCTGGATCAGATTGTTCATCTCTACTGCATACTCGAGAGGAAGCTCTTTTCCGACGTTATCAGCGAAGCCTGATACGATGAGTGCTCTGGCATCCTCTTCAGACATGCCGCGGCTCATCAGATAGAATACGACTTCGTCTGAGATACGGCCGATCTTTGCCTCGTGTCCGACATCTGCGTCTGAGGTGCGGATGTCCATAGCCGGGATAGTGTCTGAACGGGAAATATCATCAAGCATCAGAGACTGGCAGGAAACTGAGGACTTCGAGCCTGTGGCGTTCTCTGCTATAGTCACAGCGCTTCTGAATGTGGAGATACCGCCGTCCTTACTGATACTTCTGGTATTTACATATGATGAGGTATCCGGAGCCGCATGGACTACCTTACAGCCGGTATCGAGGTTCTGTCCCTTTCCTGCAAAAGTAACCGATGTAAACTCCGAGCGTGAGCCTTTTCCGGCAAGTACGCTCATCGGGTACAGGTAGGACACGTGTGAACCGAATGAACCTGAGATCCACTCGACTTTTCCGCCTTCCTCGACCTTTGCACGCTTTGTGTTCAGGTTATACATATTCTTCGACCAGTTCTCAATAGTCGAATAACGGAGCGTAGCATTTTTGCCGACGAAGAGCTCTACGCAGCCGGCGTGAAGGTTCGCTACGTTATACTTTGGCGCCGAACAGCCTTCGATGAAGTGGAGATAAGCATCGTCATCTACGATGATAAGCGTATGCTCGAACTGTCCTGCTCCCTTGGCATTCAGTCTGAAGTATGACTGAAGCGGGAAATCTAAGTGAACTCCCTTCGGAACATACACGAATGAACCGCCCGACCATACTGCTCCGTGAAGAGCCGCGAATTTGTGATCTGTAGGCGGAACCAGCTTCATGAAATGGTCGTGGATCATATCTGCATATGGTCCGTGCAGGGCGCTCTCGATGTCTGTATAGACTACGCCTTTTTCTGCGACCGAGTCCTTTACGTTATGATATACGAGTTCTGAATCGTACTGGGCTCCGACTCCGGCGAGTGACTTACGCTCTGCCTGAGGGATACCCAGCTTCTCGAAGGTATCCTTTATGTCGGTCGGGACGTTGTCCCAGTCGTTTTGCATTTTGTTATCCTTAGGGCGGACATAGGTCACGATGTGGTCCATGTCAAGTCCTTCGATCGACGGTCCCCAGTTCGGAACCGGGATCTGATTATATATCTCGAGCGACTTCAGACGGAAATCATGCATCCAGTCCGGGTCGTTCTTTTCTTTTGAGATCTGCTCTACGATAGCCGGTGTGAGTCCCTCGTCGACTTTGTACGCGTCGTCCTCGGAATACCGGAAGTCATACATAGAGCGGTCTATGTCTTTTACTACTGCCTTTTCCTTCATTGAGCGCCGCCTTCTTTTAGATACTTCTCAAATCCGTTTTCATTTATGTCGTCTACCATCGACGCATCGCCCTCTGCAATGATGCGGCCGTCTGCCAGGATGTGAGTCTTGTCAACCTTCAGTGACTCGAGGATCCTCGTAGCGTGGGTTATGATAAGAAGAGCGCCGCCTACGGTCTTTTTGTACTCTTCTATGCCGGCGCTTACGGTGCGGACTGCGTCTACATCGAGTCCTGAGTCTGTCTCATCGAGAATGGCAAGCTTCGGTTTCAGCATAAGGAGCTGGAGGATCTCCGCCTTCTTCTTCTCACCGCCTGAGAAACCTACATTCAGGTCACGCTCTGCGTATGAAGGGTCCATGTCGAGGACTTTCATAGTCTTCTTTAAGTCCTTCATGAAATCCCAGGCCTTTATATGCTCGCCTGTCTTGTTCTCACAGGCTGTGCGGATGAAGTTCGCCACAGAAACTCCAGGGACCTCTACCGGGTTCTGGAATGACATGAAAATACCGGCTTTGGCGATCTTATCCGTGGTCTCGTGGGTGATGTCCTGGCCGTCAAAAATGACCTGTCCGCCTGTCACCTGGTATCTCGGGTCTCCCATAAGTGATGAACCGAGGGTCGACTTTCCGGCTCCGTTAGGTCCCATCAGCACGTGTACTTCACCTGCTCCTACATTTAAATCTATTCCGTGAAGGATCTCTGTATCCTCTTCAGCGAGCTTTACTTTTAGATCCTTTACCTGAAGGATATCTGACATTTTTACTGCCTCCATTCTTTAATCTGGTCATATACTATCACTGTTCGGTGAGATTTTTCCATTGGATTTACAACTAAAACTAATTATACATATAGGGGGTATGCTTTACAATGAACAATTTGTAAAATCTGATGTATTCTTTCGTGTACAGAAAAGGACCGGCTATAAAGCCGGCCCTGTCTTTACTTGGCATAATCAACGACACGTGATTCACGGATCACGTTCACTTTTATCTGTCCAGGATACTGAAGCTCATTCTCGATCTTCTTTGTGATATCCCTGGCCAGAAGTACCATATCCGCGTCAGATATTTTCTCAGGAACTACCATGACACGAACCTCTCTTCCTGCCTGAATGGCAAAAGATCTCTCGACGCCGTCAAAACTGTCTGCGACATCCTCTAACTGCTGAATTCTGTTCGTATAATTCTCTAAAGTCTCACGGCGCGCGCCTGGGCGTGCTGCGCTTATGGTATCTGCTGCCTGGATCAGGAGCGCGACAAGAGACTCCGGCTCACAGTCGCCATGATGGGCGGCTACTGCATTGATAATGACCGGTGATTCCTTGTACTTCTTGCAGATCTCAACTCCTAAAGCCACATGTGACTGTGACTCGGACTGATCCTGCTCATGATCGACTGCTTTACCTATATCATGTAAAAGTCCGGCACGCTTTGCTATACGCGTATCAACTCCGACCTCTGCGGCCAGGAGCCCGGCTAACTGTGATACCTCTATAGAATGCTTCAGGACGTTCTGTCCGAAGCTTGTACGGTATTTAAGCCTTCCTAAAAGCTTTATCTCCTCAGGATTAAGTCCATGGACTCCGGTGTCAAGGGCTGCCTGCTCACCTTCCTCGCGGATGGTGTTGTCGACCTCCTTCTTTGCCTTTTCAACCATTTCCTCTATCCTTGCAGGATGGATACGTCCGTCAACTATCAGCTTCTCGAGCGCTATACGGGCTACCTCACGGCGCACCGGATCAAATGCTGAGAGTACTACTGCCTCCGGAGTATCATCTATGATAAGTTCTACGCCTGTCAGGGTCTCAAGGGTACGGATATTCCTTCCCTCACGGCCTATGATACGGCCTTTCATCTCATCATTCGGCAGCTGCACTACGGAAATCGTCGACTCAGCGACATGATCTGCTGAGCATCTCTGAATGGCGGTCACAAGGATTTCTTTGGCCTGCTTGTCAGCCTCGTCCTTGGCCTGCGCGAACGATTCCTTTACATACTTTGCTGCGTCTGCCTTTACATCGTCTTTTACAGTATTCAGTAGAAAATCTTTTGCCTGTTGGGAGGTAAGACCTGAGATTCGTTCGAGTTCCTGTACCCTCTGCTCATTCAGCTTCACAAGAGACTGTTCCTTTCTGTCAGCGCTTTCGAGCTTTTTGTCGAGATTCTCCTCTTTCTGCTGTACTCGCGTCTCACTCTTGGATACTTCAGCCCTGCGTTCCTTGATCTCTTTCTCGAGCTCATTCTTCGAGCGCATGGACTCCTCTTTTGCCTCGATAAGGATCTCCCTCTTCTTCGTCTCCGCCGTCTTCACTGCCTCATCTATAATGGACCTGGCCTGCTGCTCGGCTCCTCCTACCTTCTGTTCCGTGATCTTCTTATGGTAGGAATTCGTTACGAAGATACTCACCGGAACCGCGATCACGAGCGTCACCACTACTGCGATTATAATTCCTGGCACAGGAGCACCTCCTTAATAGGTTATTAAATTTTTTACTAATCTAGTTTACAGTATTCACGAAAAAGTGTCAAGGATAGAAATTTATAAAAAATTCTGATATACTTCTCTTTATGAAACTACGCAGAGTTCAGATGACGGCCGGGTTTTTCTTCGCGGCCTTTCTCATTTTTTTCATATATAAAGTGCCCGTCTACGGCGCAGATGCCCCGGAACTCTTATCGCTCTATGTACAGGATACCGACGGCGAGTACGACACTGCCAGGATCACGTTCGACCCTGGCAGAGCCTCGACCTGCTACATCTACAGGAAGGTAAAGGGCGGATCATTTTCTCTTATAGGGAAGCTCCAGTCATCGGGTGACGTGACTTCATTTACCGATAAAAAGCTCCCCGAAAAAGGCGAATACATCTACACGGTGCGCTCCCGGACAATCGGACTAGGCGGAAGTGTCTTAAGCGGCTACGACCACGAGGGGATCTCTACCATCAGAGGCAGGTCCACGGTAAAGGCCGATATCACGAACCTTCACGCAAAGCTGTCGTGGACTCCTAACGAAAATGCCGGAAGTTACGCCATCTACAGAAAAACCGAAAACGGCCGCTGGCACTACGTAGATACAGTAGGCAAAAACCGGACAACCTACATCGACTATTACAGTGAGACCTTTAACGGCTACGAGAAGAAAAATATCCTGCTGAACAACTGCTATCTCGATACTTCCTCGCATACCCTGTCCTATACGGTACGTGCTGTCCGCCGATACTCTGATTTTAACAAGAGAAGCTACTCTCCGTACTATCCGGATGGATATTTCAACTTAAACGCCCCTGTCATAATAAGCGCCTACGCCAACCAGGATGACAGCGTGACCATCACTTTTTCAAGTGTTCCATATGCCAGGCACTACCTGATATCTTCATGCAGGAAAAACAGTGACGGCTCTTACAGGCATACAGTTGTAACATCTACCCACCAGACAAAGGAGGCGTATATAGACTGTGATTTCGTTCCGCTGAAGGGATGCGACTACTTTACGGTGACTGCTGTCGGCACCAGAAACGGCAAGCAGGTCGAAGCCTCTTCACTTGATGGATTTACGATGAAGAACCGGAATTTTTACTATAAAAAGATCCTCTACATCGGAGATTCGATCACCTACGGAAGTCCGTACAAGACGGACATCAACCGTTACATCTTCTCCTACCCTTGGAGGATCAGCGAGCTGACGAACGCCCAGTACTACAATGCCGCCATCCCCGGCGCCACTATGGCTTTCAAGGCTACTACATCTGCACCTTTCCACCGTTACAGGATAATCTCCGATGTCGTCCCCGAGATAAAAATGGGAACCACCCCTATAGCAAGTCCGGGGCTTCTCGAGATAAATACCCATACCTTCGAGGATTTTGACACGATAGTCATCTGTGCGGGAACAAATGACTACACCGATCTGATAAGCCTCGGAACCTCCGATTCAGACAGTGAGAGCACCTACTGCGGCGCCCTGAACCGGCTGATGGAGACCATCCGCCAGGCAGACAGAAAGCGCTTGAGGGAAGGGAAAGGTCATATCACAGTGATCATGCCTGACCTCTTCTACAGCGACAGGTGTACTTCGTTCACGAGGCGGATGAGCCGCTATTCCACGAAGAATGCTATCGGCTACACGCTGAAGGCATATAACGACGCCAAGAACCACATCGTAAAGAAATACAAAAAAAGAGGTCTCAAAGTCTACCGCTTCAAGACCTCCAAATATGTAAACCGTAAAAACTGTGCCTACGCCACTGCGGATAACCTGCACATGACGAAATACAGCTATGAAAAGCTCGGAAATGACCTCGCAGCCTTTATTATGAAGGACTGGTACTCGTCATCTAAGTAGCACAGGAAACCTGCTCTCCTGAGCGAAATCAAGCGATTCGTACCAGATGACTGTCCGGTCCGGATCGTATTTTTTTACCAGATCCTGGACTGAACCGCTGAAATACCTGAGATCGACCATGATTATCCGCTTGTAGCTTCTGATCAGGTAAGGCACCGCGGAGTTTGCGAACGAATCCTTTACCATAAAAAGCACCGGGCCCTCCTTTTTCTTCTGGTTCTCTATGACGGCAAGCCCATGGTTTCCGCCCATATAGACAGAATACTTATCCTCCGTGAACATATACCCGGCTTCATAGAGGCTGTCTGTCTCACTCTCCTGATCAAGCCTTCCGTCCCCGCCATACGAATACTTTACCTTCACATCCGGCAGGTTCGAAGGGATCGTCACGTGGTCGTAGGAATCCTCAAAAAGAGGAGCCTTTCTGAAAAGCGTGCCGTGGAAGTCCTCGCCTACAGTCGAAAGCACGTACCTGTCGATAGACGCCGTAGGAAAGCCTGTCCTGGTCAGATAGTCCTTCACCGACAGGTAGGCGCCGTAGGTATTATAATGGTGGTCAGTTCTGAAATACCTTTCCCTGTCTGATGACAGGAGGTTTTCCATCGGGATAAGTCCCACCTTTTCATTTCCATTTATATCTTTAAAAATTTTCTCACGGAGCTTCAGATCATCGAGATACGGCGCATAGGAAGGAAGCTCGTCAGGTTCTGCCGCGCCCTTCGGCGGTATCAGGCAGAGATCAGCGTGCTGTCCGGTCTGGTCGGCAAACCGCGTGATGATCCTCGCGTTAAGAGAAAGCCTCTGGTCAGTATAGTCATCGTCAGTCTCTTTTTTGACATAGACCCCATCCGGTGAAAAATAGGTTCCATTCTTGTCATAGTGGGCTGTCGCCAGATCAAAAAATACTGCAAGCCTCACTGCCGGCGTCTTCAGCACCGACTGGTCCTTTAATCCCTTTTCCATCTGATCCTGATAGGAGCCGTCAAGCACTTTTTTCACCGAAAAAGACGGGATCTTCGCGAGTGTCCTGTTCTCGAGACCTGAAAAGGCCTTCTGCGGGTGCGCCATAGAAAAGAGCCCGGCAAAAATCAGTCCCTGGATGAATATGATTATGTAGAAAAGATTATTTGTTTTTTTCTTTTTCAAATAACCGCCTCCTCAGAACCTGAAGTACAGGAACGGATTGAACGAGTCTGAAAGCAGGGTCATCACAGAAAGCAGCATAAGTATCAGAGAAAGGATCATCTGAAGGTCACTTATCTGCCCTTCTCCGTGCCGCTTGGACTTCGAATCCACTATAGTGAAGGCCCTGTGCGGTATCTCTGTAGCTCCGATGATCCCGACTGCCATAAGCACCAGAGAACCCCTGAAGAGATAGACGGTCTGGTAGCCCGTCGAAATATGTCCTCCCCTGAAGTCAAAGCCTGCCTTCCAGGCCTCAGATGAAAACAGCGCCTTCATATACGCTGCAGCTTCATCCAGATCTGTATGTGAGAAGAGGATCCATCCGCACATGACAAGTATCATAGTGACTATGACTCTGATAAAACCGAGCTTCTCCGGCAGCTTTTTCCATAAGCGGAGCATCAAGCATTTTTCTATCAGAAGGAGAACAAAGTAATAGAGTCCCCAGAGGATAAAATTCCACGAAGCTCCGTGCCAGAAACCGGTAAGCGACCAGACTATCAGAAGGTTCAGGATCTGCCTGGCAAAGCCCTTTCTGTTACCGCCCAGCGGTATGTAGACGTACTCCCTGAACCAGGTGCCGAGTGTCATGTGCCAGCGGCGCCAGAATTCGGTTATGCTTTTACTCTGATACGGATAGTTGAAGTTCTCCGGAAAGTGAAATCCAAAGATCTGTCCGAGGCCTATAGCCATATCTGAGTAGCCCGAAAAGTCGAAGTATATCTGTATCGTATAACAGACTGCCGAGATAAGGACTGCCGGTCCCGTCAGATCTGACATATGTATAGAAGTGATGTCCTTATAGATATCACCGGCTTTGTTCGCCAATAGAACCTTTTTTGCAAGACCGATAGAAAAACGGTACATCCCCAGAGCTATCTGTGACGGAATGAAGTGCCTGTTATCGACCTCTTCGGCTATGTCTTTGTACCTGACTATAGGCCCTGCGATAAGCTGCGGGAAAAGGCAGACGTACATGCCGAAGCTGATGATATTATGCTGTGCCTTCACGTCTCCTCTGTATACGTCTATCGTATAGGACATCGTCTGAAACGTGTAGAATGAGATCCCGACCGGCAGAGCTATGTTCAGAAGGCCTATCGCGCTGCCGCTCAGCTGATTTATCGTCTTTATGAAAAAATCTGTGTATTTGAAAAATCCGAGGATCGCCAGGTTCCCGACCACAGAGACTATCATGACAGTCTTTGCAGCTTTTTCACGTGACTGCGCCCTGAAATGCTCTATCAGACGCCCGTTCACATAGTCGAAGACTGTCGAGAAGAGCATGATGAAGATATAGGCCGGCTCTCCCCAGGCATAGAATATGAGAGACGCTATGAATAGAAACAGGTTCCTCGCCCTGTTCGGGCAGAACAGATATATAAGAAAAACAGATGGAAGAAAGACGGTCAGAAAGACCATGCTCGAAAAAACCATAAGCCGTCTCCTACTTTACCTCCGCCTTAAAGCTCTTCTCGAGCGAAGCCGCTCCCTTCCCTATAAAAAATCCTACTGTCCCGTTTTTCTGGACTAGGATATAGCTCTGCACCATGGCTACCTGGTCAGGAGTGTACTCCTGCATCGTGCCTTCCCTGGTCTTTACGTGGTCCTTTATAGAACTCATCAGGTCAGCCGTGTCATCAGCACTTTTCAGAGAAACCACCGCCACCTCAGGCGCTGTCCCATCGGACGCATAAGCATAGTAGAACGAACTGACCTTGCTGTAATCGAAGTCACACAGCGTTGAGAAATTGATATCCGCATCCTTGTCCTTAGAAGTGATGGTCTTCATTTCCGGAAAGCCTGAAGCCTCCTTCATGACTTTTTCCCCGACAGATACTGCGTCTGTTGACTTCGCAGAGCCGCAGGCTGCAAGGCACATCGCGATCACTGTGACAAGAACTGCTGTAAATAGTCTTTTCATAGATTATCTGGCTACTCCTTCTTCGTCTGCATCGTACTCTGTCGTGGTGATAGTCTGGTCAGCTCCGCCGCTCATATCACTTTTTCCGTCCTTCCTTATAGTCTCCATTTACCGGATCCATGTCACCGTCGGATGTAACTTCCACTCCAAATGCCTTCTTTATAGCTGCTGCCAGCTTATTTCTCTCCTTCGCAGTGAGCTTTGTACCGTTCTGCTGCGCTGAATAGTCGCTTATGAAGAGTCCGAGCACATAGGTGTTATTCTCGCCGTTGTACCAGGCTCCGTTTATCGACTTGTCACCCATACCTGCCATGCTCATAGCTGAATTCAGGCCGTTTACGACCGGATCAGCCTTCTGCAGGTCATCAGACGTATAATTCTTTTTAAACGAAAAATACAGACTGTGTCTGTCAGAAGCCTTCTTCTCCAGCTCCTTTTTTACCAGAGGAATGACTGCATAGAGGTCTTTTACCTGTTTGTTGTTCTGAACGGCATAGGTGTACTTGACGCCGTCTGCAGCCGGAAGTGCCGCCGAATCCCAGTCGTGTCCGCTCTCAGCTGTGGCATCCGTCATGTTAAAATTCTGATATTCTGTGCATCCGCTGACATCTGTATATATGTCCACATGATACCAGCATCCGTCATCGAGCTTTACCAAGTCCCAGGAATGGTAGTCGTTATGCACGATGTGGCATTCGAGTCCGAGCATCTGCATGAACATACGAAAAGTAGTCGCATAGCCTACACACACTGCCTGCTTGGATACGAGAACTCCCTGTGGAGTAAAATCAGAGCCGCTGGCTGATGGCAGAGTAACTACTGTAGAAGCTCCCTGGCCAATATTCTGATACATCCAGTCGTATACAGCGAGTTCCTTCTGATAATCAGAGTCGCCGTCTTTTATGATCTTCTTCAGGATGTCTGAAGCCTTTTTCAATGTCTCTTTATCTGTGTCGCTTAATTTGCTGTCATCTCCGCTCTTATACGCGTCTGAAATATCCTTAGTAGAGCGGATCTCATACTTGTCTCCTACCTTATACCCGTCCTCTTTATAGTTACCCTTCTTCTCCTCGGCCTTTGCCTGCCTTTTCAGCTGGTTCGTGATAAAAGAGTTCACTCTCCTGGACTGAGTCACCGTGTATCCCAGCGTAACGGCTGATACTGCAACTGAGGCAGCCAGCACAAGACTTAATATAACTACCGTCTTCTTCATTTTTCCTTCCTTCTGCCGCACCCCTCCCGGCACAGCTGGTGTAACATATATAAAAAGTTTCCTGAAACGCACGAACACCGCAGAACGATAAGTCCTACAGTGTCCGGTTTTCACAAGAGATATAATATCATATCCTGTAAGAAAATACTATGAAATTCTTCTAAAAAAGTATTAAGATTCCTTAATACTTAAACTGCTTCATGCTGTCATCAAGCTCTGAAGCGATATTCTTCAGATCTCCTGAAGATTCCTCGATCTCGTCTGCTATAGTAGTGATCGAAGATACCGAAGCGGATGACTCCTCTGTGCTTGCGGCATTCTCCTGGGCGATGGCTGAAAGAGAAGATACAGTCTCTACGACTATCTTTCTCGCTGAATCCATCTGTTTCATCTTTGCGGAGATAGTAGTTACTGCGCTTATAGAATCATCAATTCCGGTAGATACCTGATCAAAGGCATCCTTTGTACGGTCTACATTCTCAGACTGCTGCTCGATAATCTCCTTTACGGTATCCATCGTCTCTACGGCCTGATCTGAATCCTTTATCAGCTCGTCTACTATCTGCTCGATCTGCTTTGCAGAATCTGAAGACTGATCAGCCAGCTGCTGGATCTGGGAAGCGACTACTGCGAAGCCTCTGCCGGCTTCTCCTGCTCTTGCAGCCTCGATAGAAGCGTTCAGTGAAAGGAGATTGGTCTCGTCTGCGATATTCGAAATGATGGCTGTAGCCTCGCGGATCTTGCCAGCGGATTCGTTCGTCGTCTTTGTCTGCTCTGCTATCTGCTCAATGCTCTCCTTAGTTCTGTCGTTTGTTTCTCCGAGTTCTTTGAGAATCTGGACTGCTGTCTTATGAGACTCTTTCATCTTTGCGGTGGCGTCATCGAGACCGTAGACTTGCTTGTTCGTCTCTTCGATCATATTCCCGATGGTGATGACGTTCTCTGAAGCTGTCTGGGTCTGTCCAGCCTGTGAAGTAGCTCCCTGAGCGATCTCATTTACTGCTACATCTACCTGGTTCGTAGTCTCGTTCATATCAGTAGCGTGCTTGTACATGCCGTTCGAGGACTCGTACAGCTTTCCTGACTGATCACGGATATTCGATACTACAGCGATCAGCTTGCGCTGCAGGTTCACGATAGCCCTTGCCATGACACCGAACTCATCAGATCTGGCTGCCAGCTTCTCGCTTGCCTCATCTGAACTGAAATCAAGTGTAGACATCTTGTCCACGAACTTCGACAATTCCTGTACAGGACGAAGGCTTCTGACGAGGATGTATATAAGAACTAAGAGTCCTATCACGCCGATGATGATACCGATCAGAAGTGCGGTATTCAGAGTCCTGTTAACAGATGACACGACATCTGAATAGTCTGCTGAAATAACTACGATAAACGAACCGTCTGAAGCCACATAGTATGAAGCGTACTTCCTGGCTCCGTTTAACATATAGTCGGTAACTGCGTTATTCGGCGAAGGAATAGTTCCTGACTCGATCTGCTTTACCAGGCCTGAAACCACGGTATTCTCAACCGGCTGGCCAATCTTCTCTGCTTCAGGATGGTAGAGCATCGTACCGTCTTTGCTGACTACATATGCGTAGCTCGAGGACAGTCCCTCGACTCCTACTCCTTCAAAGATATCCTTCAGGTTATCGGCATCTGTGTTCCCGCCGTCCTTCTCGAGTGAGCGGCCGTAGGCATACGCCATATCCTTCATGTAATTCTGGGTCGTACTCGAAATGGATGCCTTGAATTCGCTTATCAGGATACCATTCAGGATCAGCACTATAGCGGCGATAACTACTACCGATGCGATAATGATCCTGCCCTTCATCGATTTGAAAAATGCTACCTTTTCTCTCTTCTTCTCCATATACATTTTCCCTTCAAAAAAGATGAAACGTTTATTAAAACTATAGGATCATTATCGCACTTTATAAGAGTAAAAACAAGCACTTTCTGAAAGATCTGTGGATTTCAGGAAACGTCAGGCTTTAACTGTACGGGTCTTCGTAGGTTTCGACTGAGTTCCAGCACTGTTCACGCTGTATGCGCGGAGCTGGTAGGTCTTTCCCTTTGAAAGTCCACTGATATTAAAGGCCTTTGACTTACCGTTTACCTTTACGTACTTTGTGCTCCAGAGAGTATCTCCCTTCTGCCTGTAGTACACGTAATATCCTGTCACTTTGCTGCTGGTACGGATCGTAAGCCTCAGAGTTCCTTTCTTTACTCTCTTTACCTTGAAGTAGTCAGGCTTTACCGGCTGCTTCTTCTCTATCTCCTTAGTCTCAGGAGTAACTACCGGTGAAGTGCCGTTATTATCGCCATTACCGGAGGTACTGCCACCCGAGGTATTTCCTGTATTATCTCCAGAAGTATTCTCTGAGCCAGAAGAATTCGTATGGCCAGCGTTTGTGTTTCCATTATTATCAGAAGTATTCCCGGTCGAGCTGTTGTCTGATGTGTTCCCTGTAGATGTGTTCTCAGAGGTATTACCCGATGGCTGGTAGCTCGTCTTCTGGGTCACATCATTTAAGTCAACTGCATCGACCGCAGATGAATGGTCTGTCGAGCAGACAGGTCTGATGCTCGCATAATAGTCGAGCGGAGTGTGAACCCACTCACTCGATGATCTGGACCAGAAGAAGATATTTGAATTATAGGAAGTCATCTGATCCTCAGACCTGAGCTCTGACTCACTGATATTAAAGTAATCGTGTGAAGGCCATCTGTTCTGATCCCATGTCACATCTGTGACATACCAGGTGCCGTTTATATTCACTTCGTTCCAAGCGTGAGTGTTGCTCGTGATACCGACATTCTCGATGCCCTGTGAATTAAGCAGCAGTGAAAACGCCTTCGTAAAGCCGGCGCAAACTGTATTCTTCAGAAGGAAAGCCGATGAAGCGCTCTGGCTCTCGGTACTGTCCTCATTATAATCCGTCGTGGACTGGTTATAGGAAATAGTAGAAGCCAGGGTGTCGTGGAAGTAAGTCTCCTTCGCCAGGTCGCTCTTATACTGTGAAGCTCCTGATATGTAAGAGTCGATGGCAGACTTATACTGTTCGGTGTAGCTCTTCCTCGAAGAAGCACTCGCGTACTTTGAATAGACTCCGAGACTTACAGTCCCCGGCTCATGGTAATCAAAGAAATAGCTGTCGACCGGCTCCGTATATGCTATCCCGTCATTTAAAAAATAAAACTGCGGGTTCTCAAAGCAGAAGATAGTCGTGACCTGGAAGGCTTCTGTCGCTGTCATACCGGTGTATTCGACAGTATCTGTATAGTAGCCCTGGGCTCCGTCACTCGTAGTCCTCGAAGTAGCCGAAGTATTCCCGGTCAGATAGCTGTCTGCCAGTGCCTTCAGCTTATCATAGAGCGACCTCTCTGCAGAATCCAGCTGGTCATAGTACACGTGTCCCGAGAACTGGTCCCAGTAAGTATCTCTCTTTGCAGAATTCGAAGCACCTACCCTGCTCTTTCTCGACTTCGGTGTATATGCGTCCGGTACATCGTCTGAAGCGAACTCCTTCGCCTGTACATGGATATCGCCAATAGAAAGCTCACTGTCAGCTGAGCTCTCCTGCGCTTTAACAGTCTGTGCCGGCGCAAGCGCCAGTGACCCTGACACGAGTCCGAACGCCAGTAACAATGATAGTAATCTCTTTCTCATAAAACAAAAGTCTCCTTTCAGAAAACGAGACCCCTTTTTATCTAATATACTACCCCGAACAGACGTTTTCAAGGCTTAGCCAGAAGTTTCATGGTTTTTTCATAATTTTCTGCCTGATGCGGCCACATACAGTCCATGCAGGATTTAATCTTCGTTCCATTTTTTTTGGTGATCCAGGTGTAAGTGCCCGGACAGTCATCCTTCAGATAGAGCGGACAGTAGCAGAACAGGCAGTTTATGTGCTCTGCCTTGTGACAGGGGTAGTACCTACAGTCCCTGTTCTCGAAGTATTTAAAGCTGTTTTTGTATTTTTCTTCCATACTTTATCGCCTCGTCCACGAAGTGTGCCGGAAATGAAGGACACGACGGATAGTAAAAATGCATGAAGCTTAAGAAATCCCGCTCATCGCAGAATCCCGCTTCTCTTTTTTTGCTCGACGAAGGCTTCGAGACAACTGCACAGTCTCCAGGATCCTTCACGTCATAGTAGTGGAACTCATGTCCTCTTATATCCTCGCCGTCCCTTACGAAAAAATGCTCCTTATCGCTCGCCTTCAGATAGCCGAACCTGACACTTTTTCCGGTGTAAAAACAGTCACCGTCAAGTGCTCCGACGAGCGGCCCTTTGCCGTCGATCGTCTCATGCAGATACATGAAACCTCCGCATTCCGCGAGCACCGGCATTTCGTTCTTTATAGCGTTTCTTATCGAAACAGGCATCGGTGTATTTTTCGAAAGTGCCTCAGCGTAGCGCTCCGGATAGCCTCCCGGAAGTATCAGCCCCTTGGCGCTTTCCGGGATTTTTTCATCATGGAGCGGCGAAAAATAAGTGATCCTGGCACCTGCATCCTCCAGGGCAAATTCATTTTCCCTATAGAAAAAATCAAACGCCTCATCCCGCGCCACTGCTATGTCCACGAGTCCGCTTATCCTCTTCTTCGGACGCACATAGTCTATATCCGACATTTCCGTGAGGTTCAGTAGCCTGTAGATATTGCACCTCTGGGAAAATTCTTCGAAAAGGCGGCTGTTCTGTAGGTCTGTGTCTGTCTCGTCCGGCAGGCGCAGTCCCAGGTGGCGGCTCTTTACGTTAAAAGCGTCGTCCTTCGGCAGGTGGCCGATGACCGGGATTCCGGTGTAGTCCTCTATCTTTTTCGCGAGCTGCGGAAAAAATGAGTCCGAGACCTCATTTAAAAAAATGCCTCTGATCAGGCTGCTCTTGTCAAAGCTTAAAATTCCTGAAATAACTGCGAGCAGTGTCTCGGCAGCTCCGTGGGCATTTATGCAGAGGATGATCGGCATCTGGAGCGCCTCGGCGAGGTCGTATGAAGAACCTTCCGGAAGAAATCCTGTCAGTCCGTCGTACAGGCCCATTACGCCTTCGACGACTGCTATCCGGTTCCTGATAGGGGTGTTCTCCGGTACATCGAGGCAGTCCCGGGCGAAGAGCTGTCTGGTCTTCTCTCTGTCTGTAAAAAATGTATCCAGGTTATGGCCGCGGAGGCCGGTGATCTGGGCATGGTACATCGGGTCGATATAGTCGGGGCCGCACTTGAATGGGATGACGGTGCAGCCGGCGTTCTTTAGTGAGAGCATCAGGGCCCTCGTCACTGTTGTCTTTCCTGAGCCGCTCCTGTCGGCGGCTATCATAAATCCTCGCATAATAAATCTTTCTGTTTTTTCTTACCTGCTGACGTTTATTATCAGCAGGTGGCCGGTGGGCTCGTAGGATAAAAGCTCCTCGGATGAACATACTGAAAAGTGTTCATCTGATGTTCCTATATCGGCTCCCATATAAATAGTAAATCGCGCCTCACAGTCCATTAGGATGCGGGCGATTTCCTTCAGGTCAGCCGGGCCAGTCAATAGGAAAAAGCAACTGCTATTTTCCTTTACAAGTGTTTTTATCTCGTCCGGATCCAGCGGGATGCCGTGGTAGGACTTTATGGCTGCGTGGTCATAAGGGAGATGGAACGCGGCCGACAGTGCCTGGACGGAGGAGATCCCGGGGTAGACTGAAGTGTCCGCATTGGGTGGGAGGGCTTTAAGAAGCCCTTCAGCTCCGCTGTAAAAGCCGGTGTCACCGGAAAAGAGCACGACTGCATATGAGCTTCCATGTTCTTTTATGGCGGAGATGATATCGGCTGGCTGGTAAGCCTTTTCCTTCGGGCAGGTCCTGCGCTTTACAATGCTGTATTCGAGCAGTCTCTGCGAGCCTATGATAAGGTCTGCCTTTCGTATTTCCCGCACTGCTTCCAGTGTCAGAGTATTTTCTCCACAGCCTGCTCCGATGATCGAGATATGCAGTTTCTGTTCTGTCACAGACGTCGCCGACACTGATACCGGGCGTTCGATCGTGATCACTGATACGCCTGCTGCCTGGGCGGCACGGATTTTTTCGTCGTAGCCGCCATTTTTTCCGGAGGCCTTAGTCACGAGGACTCCGATGTCATAGCGCTTCAGCAGCGCCAGATTTTCCTCATAAGTGAACGGCCCCTGCCCGGCGATGATATGGCTTTTTTCTATTCCTGCCTGTTCGCAGAGTTCTATCGCCTCGACTGACGGCAGCACACGGACATAGAGTCTGTCACGTACCGCAAGAAAATCGTTCAGTTCTTTTGAACCAGTAGTGAGCAGGATCCTGCTTTCAGATGCTTCAAGAATTTTAACGGCTTCGGCGGTATTTTTCACGTAGGTCACATTAAAATCTGCCTCATGCGTCGCCGTCTCCCGCTCTATCCGCTTATAGGTGATGCCAAGCGAGTCAGCGGCTTTCCGGAGGTTCTGGCTTACTTCGACTGCATACGGGTGGGTCGCGTCAAAGACTATATCGGTATTTTTTGAAGCAAGGAATTTTTCCATACTGCTCTCGTCGAGGCGTCCGGTATGTACTTCTATCAGCTTATCAGGCCGCATGACCTCCTCGCCGTATTCTGTCGCGACGCAGACTGTCACCGGGATACCCGCTGCCGCAAAGGACTCGGCCAGGAGCCTGCCCTCTGTAGTCCCCGAAAAGATCACCGTATTTTTCATCTGAGACCCTTTCTGTATATACTTATGGTCACGCGCTCTGTCTTCATCTTGCCGACGAGCTTTACTGCTCCGTGTCCCGCGGAAAGGGCTGCGGCACGCTCGCAGACATTATCGACCCCGACCTGCGCTTCCACGAATGGTGACGGTTTGAAATGCCCTTCAGCCTTTTTTAATTCATCTGCCGTGTAGACCTTAAAGGGAACTCCCAGAGCGCCGCTCAGATTCACAAGGCCCGGTTCGTCCTTTTTTATGTCGATCGACGAGATGGAATCTATCGATGCCATGCAGAGGTTTTTGTGCTGCATCACGTCTTTCAGGAACGGGAAGATCTCGTCGAAGCCGGTCAGCTTCCTGCAGCCAACGCCGACGCAGATATTTTTCTCATAGAGGTAGAGGCAGCGGTCTGAAATACCGGCATTAAGGAGCAGCTCCTCTCTCGTGAAACGCTCCGGCAGCGGCATAAACGGGTCAATACCTGCTGCGTTGAGGATCGATACAAGCCAGTCGTTTCCTACTATATCTATGTCCGGGCGCTCGTCGTTGCCCTGCACCGGACGCAGGTACTTTTTATAGTCGCTCTGGTAGAGCCTGTGTGTCGGGGCGCTTTTTACGGAGAGGACCTGGCCCGCGAGAACCTTGGAGGAGACTGTCTTTATCGCCGACGGGTTCAGGATGCCCAGCCCGTTCTCCTTCGCGAAAATATCCGCCGCAAAAGTATGGTTCACATCCGTAGCCGTCGTGATCACCGCAGTCGCGTCGAGCTCACTGGCGATCTTTTCCGCGAGCTCATTCGCCCCGCCGATGTGCCCCGACAGAAGAGGTATCACGAACCTGCCCTTTTCGTCCATGCAGATGACCGCCGGATCCGTGGTCTTATCCTTTATGTAAGGCGCGATAAGGCGCACGGCGATCCCCGTGGCACCGATGAAGGCAAGCGGGATCTTTTTCACAAAAGCCTCTGAGAGATTCTGTTCAGTGACTCCGGTCCTGCCGTCTATCAGCTGCTTTTCGTCCGGGATCCGCTCCGCCAGGTTCCTTCCATTTTCTGTAAAAAAAATCACTTTTATCATCTGCGGTACTCCGTCTTAAAGTCCGGATCGTAGAGGCAGCTCCGCTCGAAATCTGACTGGTTTACGGCGTCCCCTACGATAACTAAAGCAGTTTTAACTATACCCTCCTCCTTCTGACAGCTGTCAAGTTTTCCGACAGTCGTCCTTATTATCTTCTGGTCCGGCCAGCTGACCCTGAAGGCTATAGCCGCCGGAGTATCTTCACTGTACCCGCCTTTTAGAAGAGCCGTTTTAAGCTCAGCGCATTTACTGACGCTTAAATACACTGCCATCGAGGAGTGCGTCCTGGCGAGTGCTTCTATCGACTCTTCTGACGGCACCGGAGTCCGCCCTGCAACCCGCGTCAGTATCAGAGTCTGGCTCACCCCAGGAAGGGTGTATTCCATTCCCATCTCTGCCGCCGCCGCAAGCGCCGATGTGACTCCAGGAGTCACATCGTAGGAGATATTTTTTCCTTTTAAAAATGCGATCTGCTCGGCGATGGCTCCATAGAGCGAAGGATCGCCGGTGTGAAGCCTTACCGTATTTTTCCCATCTGACTCCGCCCGAAGAAAGACTGCGCAGACCTCTTCGAGCGTCATCCTGGCGCTGTTGTAGACCTCTGCATCCGGCTTTAAAAAATCCGCAAAATCACGGCTGACAAGTGAACCCGCGTATATGAGCACGTCAGCCTCTTTTATGAGTCGAAGCCCCCGGACTGTGATCAGGTCGGTGGCTCCCGGTCCCGCTCCTACGAAATGTACCATATAAACTCCATCTGAAATCTTATCCTATAAGCCGCTGGTTTATAGTGTAGATCATAAGAGAGACTTTCACTTCAGGGATCCAGCGGCCTATAGTATCCAGTATTTTTTCACGTATCACTGCCATCGTATCTTTAAGAAAGCCTTTTTCTGCGAGGAAATCAGCGGCCTCCTCGGTCGTATTCATCCCCGCAAGCCTCCTCGCGTCATCTATCGTGCAGTCGGCACCCGACTGTAAAAGCGCCGATGTCAGGATTTCCATCCGGCAGTCGCCGTACTTTGAATGAGTATTTGAAAATCCGCCGGCGACCTTTACTATCTTCCCGAGATGACCGACCAGAAGGATCTCTCTGAACCCCTCGTCCTCTACGATAGTTAAAGCATCTTTAATGAAATTCGAACATTTTACCGCGGCGTCCAGGTCGACGCCGTAATCTTTAAGAAGAAACTCCTGTCCGTAGTTTCCGAACGCGAGCAGGAGCCGTTTTTCGCCTAAGACCTTTTTCTGGTGGATCTCGACCCTTATAGTATCGACTAAGGCCGCGTCACTCATCGGCTCCACGATACCAGTAGTCCCCAGGATCGAGATGCCGCCGACTATGCCAAGCCTAGGGTTAAAAGTCTTTTCTGCTATCTCTTCTCCACCGTCAGCCTCTACAGTAACAGTTACTTTTCCTCGGAAATCAGCAGCACGGCATACCTCTGTGACATTCTCAGTTATCATCTGGCGGGGCACATGGTTTATAGCAGCTTCTCCGACAGGCTGGTCAAGTCCGGGCTTTGTGACACGTCCGATGCCTTTTCCGCCTTCTATCGTAACACTCAGATCATCCGAAGGAGTCGCTTTCACCACAGCCCTTATCGTCATGCCGTTCGTCACATCCGGGTCATCGCCTGCGTCCTTTATGACTTCGACAAGGCCACGGGCAGGATTTTTATACGAAGTGGAATACGGGATCTGCTTCGGCGTCATGACCGATATGTCTTTCGGGATAAATCCTAAGAGCAGGTCGCAGGCTGCCGCCTTTGCCGCAAAAGCCGCCGCCGAACCAGTCGTAAAGCCGTACCGTAATTTTTTCATAGCTGGCGGTTCTCGACGTTATATAAGGCCGCGTTGACGAGGCAGGCAGCGATGTTGCTCCCGCCCTTTCTGCCGCGGTTTACGATGTAAGGGATGTCGCTTTTTATGATCTGCTCCTTCGCGTAGACCACGTTCACGAAGCCAACCGGGACTCCGATGATGAAGTCCGGATCAAAGCCCTCGTCGCGGTGAAGCCTGTCCAGTTCTATCAGCGCAGTCGGAGCATTTCCGATCACGAATATCTTCCTGCCGTCGAGCTTTGACGCGGCCTGCATCGAAGCCGCAGCCCTTGTGATGCCCTCCTTGTGCGCCATCTCTCGAATTCTCTCGTCTGCCATGAAGCAGTGTGCCTCGCAGCCGAGCCGCTTCAGAGCCGTTTTATTTATCCCGGCAAGAGCCATATTCGTGTCGCAGATCACGAGAGCGCCCTCTTTCAGAAGACCTTCGAGTGTCTTTATCGCTTTTTTTGAAAAAGTAAGCGTCAACGCATACGAAAAATCGGCACTCGTATGGATGCACCTCTTGATATACGGCTCCTGCTTCTTTTTAAGCTCTATGCCCTGCTCCTCGAGTTCTTCTCCGATGATCCTGAAACTCTCTTTTTCTATCTCATCAGGCTTTACAAAAACGAATTCCTCATCCTTCATTTACTACCTCCTGCACCGCGGCGAGAAGCTGCATATTCTTAGGGCGGTCTTTGATGGCTATGCGGTAATAGTTCCCGTTCAGCCCGTCAAAGTCCTTTAAGTCCCTGATCAGGATGTCCTTTGCCAGAAGCCTGTCGTATAGCGGTGTATCTGTCTTTACCATCAGAAAATCCGCTTCTCCCGGGAACACTACAAAGCCCATTCCCATGAGTCCGCTCTGCACGAAGCCTCTCTCTGTACGCAGAAAAGCCCTGCTCCTCTCAAGGTAATCTCCCTCGTCAATCGCTGCCAGCCCGCATTTTTCTGCGAAAATAGAGACATTCCACTCGCTCTGATGAGTGGCTATCCTCTCTGTCAGCTTCTTCGGAGCCCTGAGGTAGCCCAGCCTTACGCCCGCCATCGCGAATGACTTCGTAAAAGCTGATACCCTGATCACATTGTCAAAAGTGCTCTTAAAGAAAAAATCCTCGTAATCGTCGACCTTGTCGCAGAGCTGCATGAAACTCTCGTCCATCACGACCAGGATATCTTTTCTCTGGCAGTGCTTCAGGATTTTCTCAAGCATAGGTATAGGGATGGTCCGGCCTGTCGGGTTATTCGGCGTTGCGAGGAAGAGCATCTCTATCCCGCTGTCGAGCATTCCGGCTATATCATCGTCGACTTCGTAGCCGTTCTTCTCCTTCAGCGGGTACTCGATCAGCTCGGCCCCTGCCGCTGCTGCCGCGTACTTATAGCCTCCAAATGATGGTGTCACGACTCCGATCAGTTTCGGCCTGAAAGTGTAGACGATGTCAAGAAAAAGCTCCGAAGCGCCGTTTCCGACAAGGACTTCCTCAGGCTCGCAGACTAAAGTATCGGCGAGCTTCTTCTTAAGCTCCTCCTGCTGCGGATCCGGATACTGACCTGCCAGCTCCGCCGCTGCCCTGGCTGCATCCATGACCTTTGGCGGGATTCCAAGCGGATTCGTATTCACCGAAAAATCCAGCTTTATGTCCTTATTTCTGTAGACATCTCCTCCATGGTACTGCATATATTAAAATACTCCTTAATTATCTAAACCAGGTCAAGTATATCACAAATGCGCATACGATTTCCATAAACACTGACGACGATACGACTATCCTCTGCACAAGTCCTATATCCTGAAGCTCGCTCTCCCTTGAAAAAGTCCCGAGCACCGGCCTATATATCAGCTTTCCTCCGTAAAAAGCCTCTCCTCCGAGCTCTATTCCCAGGGCTCCAGCAATCGCCGACTCAGGACATCCGGCATTAGGGCTCTCAGTTTTCGCATGATCTGCCCTGTAAGACAGAAAGGCCCTCTTCATAGACAGTTTCCTTGAAAAAAGGCCTGATAGAATAATAAGAAAAGCGCTGATCCTCGCCGGCACATAGTTTAGCAAGTCATCTGTCCTTGCGGCTGCCCTTCCGAACGAAAAATACCGGTCATTTTTGTAGCCTATCATCGAATCCCCGGTGCTTACCGCCTTAAAAAACAGTCCTCCGCACGGTCCAAAAAGCGCCAGATAAAAAAGCGGGCTTATGATCCCATCGCTTAAGTTCTCGGCAAGCGTCTCTATGACTGCCTTTATGATCTCACCAGGCTTCAGTCTGTCAGTGTCTCTTCCGACGACGTAGGAGAGCTTTTTTCTCGCCTTAGTTATATCTCCACCCGCGAGAGATTTTTTCACTGGAGAAGTCTCGCGGATAAGAGAAGCAGTGGAAAGACAGGTACAGGTAAGAAAAGCCTCTGCCGCTATAAAAAGGTACTCATTCACACGAAAACAGGCATAGAGGATCACTGCTCCCGCAAACACTGAAAGAAGCGCCGTAAGAGCCATCGTAAAAAGTCCCTGCACGTATTCGCGAAAGTCCAGCTGGCCTGTACCTTCTGCCTTGTGTCCCCTGTCGTCTTTTGGTCCGAGAAATGCCTTATCGAGGGCGCTGTATAACGCGCCCATCAGCCTTACCGGATGAGCCTTAAACCAGTGCGGATCACCTACGATCAGGTCCAGGATAAATCCCGCTACAAACCCGTAGAAATGAAGCCTTACGATACTCATCTGACCTCGACTGTAAAGCCGTAGCCTTCGCCCGGCGCCGCTTCAAACGAAAAATAGTCCTCCATCGTAAATGACGATAGAACTGCCATTATGGTCCCTCCATGTGCCACTATCACGGTATCGTACATCTCATTTCCCCGCTCCGATACTGTAAATTTCTTCACATCGGAGACCGAAAGCCTCTTCCGGTCTATATGTTCCTGCTCTATAGAGTCGATCACTTTCCCGAAGCCTGTCAGAGTCCTTGCGATAAAGTCAGCTCTATTCTCTCCTCCTGGAATAAGCCCTTCACAGCCGCCTTCGACCCACTCCCGGTACTCCGGCAGGTCCTTCATGTCCTCGTAGTTCTTCCCTTCAAAAATGCCAAAGTCCATTTCGTTAAGCTCTTCTATATCTATTCGTTTCGGGAAAAGCCTCGGATAGATGAGCTTCGCAGTTGTCTGGCATCTGAGCGAAGGACTCGTAAAAAGCGAAATGGCATTCGGATAATTCCTGGCATTTGCCTTCAGGAATTCTATTCCCTCCGGTGAGAGCGGCTCCTGGCTCCGGCAGCCTATGTATCTTTTTTCCTGATTTCCCTTCGTCTGCCCGTGGCGCAGCAGAAGGATCCTGACTTTACTCTTCATTTCCAAACCATTCTATTATCTTTGAAATAGCATAGTCCATCAGCTTCGGATCTGTAAACGGATGATCCGCATTCTCCACGACTTCGTACTCTATGACGTTGTCGTCGCAGAATTTCTCTATGTCCAAGGCGCTCGTGTACTCGTCCTTTGAACCCGCTATGATCAGCATATCGTCGGCGTAGTCCAGGTAGTCCTTGTCAGACACATCGTGCGCCTTAAGCTCATCCAGAAAGTCCTGGGACAGCTTTATTTTTCTCGTAAAGCCGCGGGTGATATCCTTTCCCTTACTCAGAGTCTTTCTCTCATCGTCAGTTATCCTGCTGTCAAAATTCTCGAACATATGCAGAGCCGGGACTCTGAGCGCTATCTTTGTGAACGGATCCCCCTTCTCCTGCAGGTACAGAAGCGTGATGTAGCCTCCGAGACTCGTGCCGTATGCGTAGATGCGCTCAGCTCCAAGGTCATTTCTGGCGTGATCTATGACCATCTGGTAATACTCGAGAAACTCCGAAAGTATCATCCGGTTTCTGGCATCCTCGCCGTGGCACGGCCAGTCAAAAGTGATAACTCCGAAATGCTTGTACTTGGAGATCATCCTCTCAGCGAATTTCTTCGTCGCATGATTTTCCTTATTCCCGCCGAATCCGTAAGTCGCTATGACTATATCTGTCACCGCCTTCGGATCCTTGCCGCAGTAATACAGGCATCTGACCGAATATCCTTCTTTATTTATATCAAACTTTTTTTCCATAAAAACCTCGTATAACACCCGCCCCGCCTTCGCTATCATACATCATAATGAAAAAATTCTCAATAAGTGATATACTTCTGCCATGCTTGAATTTAAGGATCTGGTGATCGGATACAACAAAACACCCCTGGTAAAAATACCGGATATGACCATTGAAAAAGGGCAGATCGTAAGTATCGTAGGCCCCAACGGAAGCGGGAAATCTACGCTCCTGAAAACGCTTACGTGCTCTCTTCCGATAGTGTCAGGAGACGTGATCCTTTACACAAAGGACGGATGCGACGTAAACCTTAAGACTATAGAGCGTGATACCGCTGCGAAAAATATCTCCGCCCTTTTTACAGACCGGATAAAGGGTAACGGACTGCGCTGCTCAGATATCGTATCGGCCGGCAGGTATCCGTACACTGGCTTCTTCGGGAAGCTCACAGACCACGACACAGAAGTCATCAGGAAATCTATGGATATCACTGACACCGAAGAGCTTTCCGACAGACTTTTTGATTCCCTAAGCGACGGCCAGAGGCAGAGGGTACTACTCGCCCGCTCCATCTGTCAGGAGCCCGAAGTCCTGATCCTCGACGAGCCGACAGCTTTCCTTGACATCAGATACCAGTACCAGCTGAAGGACATCCTCTCCCGCCTTAGACAAAACGGCATCACGATCATAATGTCTATCCATGAACTCTCGCTCGCCGAAGAATGTTCAGACATGCTTATCACGATAGATGAAGACCACAAGGCAGAAAAAAATGCCCCGTCTTCGTTAAAAGTCGAGGCATTCATAAAATCCCTTTTCGGTATAACTGGCTGATACTTTTCAGCTTTCGATGACCTGATCCATCAGGTCGAGGACGTCTTCCCTGCCCTGCTTTGTGACCGATGAAAACGGAAGGATGATGATATCTGAAGGAGCATTGGTGTTCGCACTGATGCTCTTTTTTATGACTGAGAGATTTTTCTGGAGCTGGCTTCTCTTCAGCTTGTCGGCCTTTGTGGCTATGATGACTGTCTCTATCTCGAGGTATGCCAGATAGTCTATCATCTGAAGATCCTGCTTCGTCGGCTCATGGCGGATATCTACGAGAAGAAATACCGCTCTGAGCTGCTCTGAGCCTGTCAGATATTTTTCTATCATTCTGCCCCACTGCTGCGCCACCTCACGGGAAATCTTCGCGTAGCCGTAGCCCGGCAGGTCGACCAGATAAAGCTCATCGTTTATATTGTAGTAGTTTATCGTCTGCGTCTTTCCCGGCGATGAAGATGTACGGGCAAGACTCTTCCGCTCCATAAGGCAGTTTATCAGTGATGATTTTCCCGCATTAGAGCGACCGGCGAACGCCACCTCTGGGTGAGCGTTCGCCGGTAAGTCACTTGTTATTCCACAGACGGTCTCTAATTCAACCGACTTTATTTTCATGCGCTTTCCTTTGCAGACTTTTTGTCCTCTAAAGAAACTACCTTATCATCCTGACGGCTGTCAAGGATCAGGTGCTTGTCTACTATCTCCTTCGTGATACGAAGCTCATGCACGTCATCCTCTGAAGGCATGTCATACATGTAGTCCATCATGACGTTCTCCATGATAGCACGCAGTCCTCTGGCTCCTGTCTTTCTCTCGAGTGACTTCTTCGCTATCTCCCTGATAGCGTCGTCATCGAAGGTAAGCTCTACATCGTCTAATGCAAAAAGTGCCTGATACTGCTTTACAAGCGCGTTCTTCGGCTCGGTAAGGATTCTTACGAGATCATCCTCTGTCAGGAGATCAAGGGATACGTTTATAGGCACACGGCCGATGAACTCAGGTATAAGTCCGTACTTTACGAAATCCTGAGGAAGAGCCAGTTTCAGAAGCTCACTCTCTGACTTCTCTGTATTCTTTACCTCAGACGCGTTCGTAGCAAACCCGATACGTCTGGTGTCAAGTCTCGACTCGATTATCTTATCCAAGCCTTCAAATGCTCCGCCGCATATGAACAGGATATTCGTCGTATTTATACGGAGAAGCTCCTGCTGCGGGTGCTTTCTGCCTCCCTGTGGAGGTACGGAAGCCTCTGTTCCCTCGAGGATTTTGAGCAGAGCCTGCTGAACGCCCTCACCGGATACATCACGGGTGATAGAGACGTTCTCGCTCTTCTTTGTGATCTTATCGATCTCATCGATGTAGACGATTCCGAGCTCTGCGCGAGGAATGTTATAATCTGCTGCCTGGATAAGCTTCAGGAGGATATTCTCTACATCCTCACCGACATATCCGGCCTCTGTCAGAGTCGTAGCGTCTGCTATCGCAAACGGAACTCCGAGGATCCTCGCAAGCGTCTGCGCGAGGAGGGTCTTTCCTGAACCCGTAGGTCCAAGCATAAGTACATTACTCTTCTGAAGCTCTACGTCTGTATCTTTGCCGCTCAGAATTCTCTTATAATGGTTATATACTGCTACTGAAAGGACTTTTTTGGCTTCGTCCTGTCCGATGACATACTCATCGAGGAAAGCCTTGAGTTCCTTCGGCTTCTGCAGGTTTATCTCGAGTGTATCAGATACATCTATGGTCTTGAACGGAGAACCGTCTGCTCCGAGCTCTTCATCGATGATCTCATTACAGATATCCACACACTCATCACAGATATAAGCACCGTTCGGTCCTTCGATCAGTTTTCTGACTTCGGACGCCTTACGGCCGCAGAATGAGCAGCGAATAGGTTCTTCAAATCTTCTGGGCATGTGTTACCTCCTGTAAAAAATCAGGCCTCGCGGTTAGTGATCACCTTATCGATAAGGCCATAATCGAGAGCTTCCTCAGCTGACAGATAGTGGTCACGCTCTGTATCAGCAGTGATCTGCTCGATCGACTTTCCTGTATTCTCAGCGAGAATACTGTTTAATCTCTTCTTTGTCTTTAAAATACTCTCTGCAGCGATCTCGATCTCTGTAGCCTGTCCTTTGGCTCCGCCTGATGGCTGATGGATCATGATCTCTGAATTCGGAAGAGCCATTCTCTTGCCCTTGGCTCCGCCCGCTAAAAGGAAAGCTCCCATTGAAGCTGCAAGTCCTACGCAGATAGTAGATACATCGCATTTGATGTACTGCATCGTATCATAGATGGCAAATCCTGCTGTGACCATTCCTCCTGGGGAATTGATGTACAGATGGATGTCTTTATTCGGATCCTGTGACTCGAGGAAAAGGAGCTCAGCAACGATAACTGAAGCCGAAGATTCGTTTACCTCTTCTCCCAGGATGATAATCCTGTCTTTTAAAAGTCTCGAATAGATGTCATAGCTTCTCTCACCACGTGAGGTCTGCTCGATGACGTAAGGTACTAATGCCATTCCTTAGTCCTCCTTGTCTGCTGTTTCCTCGTCTTTCTTTGACTTTCTCTTTGCCCTCTCTTTTACATGATCCATGACAAAATCAATGGCCTTTTCCATCCTGATCTGCTCTTTGAATGTATCGAGCTCATCATCCTGGATATTCTTCTTTAAGTCTTCTGACTTCATGCCATACTGCTTTGCCATGTCGTCGATCTTCTTATCGACATCCTCGTCAGTAGCCTCGAGCTTCTGCTCCTCGGCGATTTTTTCAAGGCAGAGAGAAGTCTTGATCCTCTTGATAGCCTCTGGTCTTGTATTCTCACGGAATTTATCGATGGTCTGTCCTGAATACTGAAGGAACTGCTGGAATGAAAGTCCGCTCTGTGCAAGGTTTCTGCTGTAGTCCTGGATGATGTTGTTCACCTGGGTATCTACCATAGCGTCAGGAAGGTCCATATCTGACTTCTCCACGATCTTTGTCAGAGCCTCATCTTCCTTTGTACGCTTAGCCTCGTTCTCTTTTCTTACCTCGAGCTGCTTCTTTACGTCAGCCTTGTATTCATCTACTGTATCGAAGTCTGTAGTATCTGATACGTACTCGTCATCGAGTGTAGGAACTTCGTCAGTCTTTACCTCATGCAGCTTTATTGCAAAAACTGCTGCCTTTCCAGCAAGGCTCTTCTCCTGATAGTTCTCAGGGAAGGTAACGTTCACGTCGAACTCGTCTCCAGCCTTGTGGCCTACGATCTGATCCTCGAAGTTATCGATGAAGGAATGGCTTCCGAGCTCTAAGGTGTAGTACTCGGCCTTTCCGCCTTCAAAATGCTCGCCGTCTACAGATCCGTCGAAGTCGATAACGACCTTATCGCCATTCTCTGCTGCGCCGTCCTTTGTGACTGTGCGGGCGTTTCTCTTGAGCTGTGCCTCGATGTCCTTTTCTACTTCTTCGTCTGTAACCGAGGTGTCGATCTTTGTGACTGTGACTCCCTCGTATTTTCCGAGCGTTACATCAGGCTTTGTAGCTACTTCTGCTGTAAAAATAAAGTCCTTTCCCTTTTCGATCTGGGTGATGTCGATCTTCGGTGAAGATACGATGTCAAGTCCGGACTCATCATAAGCCTTCGGATATTCCTGTGACACGAGGATATTTGCTGCATCCTCATAAAATACATCATCACCGTATATCTTCTCGATAACGTTCATTGGTACATGGCCCTTACGGAATCCACGGATCGAGATTCTCGACTTCTGTCTGTCATACGCCTGCTTTAAAGCCTTGTCCAGCTCTGCTGCCGGCACCTCTACGGTGATCTTTGACATATTATTTGTGTCTAAGTTTTCTACCTTTACGCTCATTTCTTTGTTTTCCTCCTAAAAATCCGGGCAGCTTCGCGATAAAGACAATACGCCCGTGCAATCAGTTTGAAATTATAACACAGTAGAACAGAGTTTTCAAGTGGTATTACAGACTGCAGTTTCAGCATCTCTGCTTTATTAGTATGGCTGCTCTTCTGCCTATTACTCAATGTAATTTGCATTCTTTTCTATCTTTATTCTATTATGGAAATGTCCGCTTTGCAACATAAAAAACAGGCAATCCGCAGTTGAATTAATTTTTGAAAAGTTTTGCGGTTTGTAATCGCAAAACTTATTGGCTTTTGATGAGAATTGCGGTATACTATCTACAAACGGAGGTGGTCACGATGATTTACAGACCTTTGTATGTAGAGAAGATTATGGCTTATGTGGATACGCCATTTGTAAAAATCCTCACAGGAGTGCGCCGCTGCGGAAAGTCAACGATCCTGAAAATGATTATGGAGAGATTGAAAACACAGCGGAATATTCCGGATGAGTGCATTGTCAGCTGCCGCTATGACTCGATGGAATATGAGGATATGACAGCAAAACAGATGTACGCGCAGCTTAAGGAGCGTCTTTCGCCCGATGGAAAAACCTATCTGTTTCTCGATGAGGTGCAAGAGATCAAGGGCTGGGAAAAGGTCGTCAATTCACTGGCGTCGGACTTTGATGTTGACCTGTATGTGACAGGCTCCAACTCCAGTATGATGTCCTCTGAGATCTCGACCTATCTGACGGGACGGTATGTGTCTTTTAGAATCTTCACCTTGTCCTTTGGCGAGTACCTGATGTTCAAAAGCCAATATGCCGATGTTGGAGAGCCGAAGGCAGAGCTTGCCAACTATGTACGCTTGGGTGGTTTCCCGGCAACACATTTGCAGGAGTTCTCTCAGGACGAGGTCTACACCATCGTGCGGGATATTTACAACTCCACGATCTTCTCGGATATTGTCAAGCGCAATCAGGTGAAAAAGATTGACCAGTTGGAGCGGGTGGTCAAGTACACCTTCAACAATGTGGGCAATACCTTCTCGGCAAAGTCCATTTCGGATTATCTGAAAGCGGAGCACCGTGCGCTGGACAACGAAACGGTTTACAGTTATTTGGAAAAGCTGGAAAAGGCATATCTTCTTCACCGATGCTCCCGCTTTGATCTGCATGGTAAGGAAATCCTTAAAACGCAAGAGAAGTTCTATCTTGCCGATACCGCCCTACGGTACAGCGTTCTTGGCTATAACGCTGACAGCGTGGCATCCAGCCTTGAGAATGTCGTGTACCTGGAGCTTTGCCGCAGAGGCTATACCGTCAATGTCGGCAAGTCTGGCAGTGGCGAAATCGATTTTGTTGCAGTACGGCAAAATGAAAAGCTCTATGTGCAGGTCACACAGGAGCTTCGTTCTCCGAAAACGGAAAAACGGGAGTATGAGCGTTTGCTTGAGATCCACGATAACTACCCCAAATATGTTCTCACAACGGATGAGTTCTCAGGCGGAAACTATGAGGGCATCAAGACGATGCACATAGCGGACTTCCTGTTAAGCTCTGAATA
>ONIH01000033.1 GCA_900317825.1 uncultured Lachnospiraceae bacterium
GAAAAGACTCCGGAGAACGCATCAGAAGCAGAGGAGACAAAGATAAAAGAGACTGAGGGCGAGAGACTCCTCTCAAAAATCCCTGACCAGGCCTTTGTGATCGCTCTTGCGATAGAAGGGGAAGAGCTTACGTCTGTAAAGCTCGCGGCGAAGCTTGGGGAGCTGGCTCTTATAGGAAAAAGCCATATAGTATTTGTCATAGGCGGTTCTCTCGGACTTTCAGAGGCTGTCATGAAGAGAGCTGACTATTCGCTTTCATTTTCACGGATGACTTTTCCTCATCAGCTTATGAGAGTCATCCTGTTAGAGCAGGTCTACCGGTCTTTTCGCATAATTAACCACGAGCCGTATCATAAATGAACTCTCCTCTGGTATTCATTCGGAAGCCAGATGCCGCTCTTATTTATGCGCAGTGCTCTGATGAGTTCCAGATGAAAAAGGGATCTGTCTCCTGTTTCATCTTTTTCGTTTAATGAGAAAAAAAGCGGGAAAGAGTTTTTCAACTTGATGTCTTTTAAGAGAGAAAGGCCATGCTTTGAGGCAGCAAGCATCCAGAGTTCCGGGACGAAGCTCTGTTCTCTTAATCTATCAAGAGACTTATCTGTGATTCCTAAAAGTATATGAATAAGAGCCCTGCGGATCCTTGAAGCCGTGAGGCTTTTATTTTTTAAGAGTGAGGTAAACTGGCTTATGCTCACAAACTCAGGCAGGAGTTTCTTTATCCTATCTGACAGGTCAGGGGAGACATCTAAGAATTTACTGTAATCGTTGTGCCCAAGCAGCTCCAGATGAAGAGGAAGACTTAGATCATTATCTGACAGCAGTACATTTTTGTTACACGCGTCATTTAACTCATTATACGAAAAATCGGTCAGATGATTTCTGACAGTTGGCAGGTTTCCAGCAAGTATCTGCTTTCTGATATAGGAGGCTGAGACAAATTCACCGTCGTTATCTGAGTCGTTGTATCCGTTTCCCTGCCTTTTTATCGGGATTAGCTCGATATCAAAGCCGTGTTTTATGATAGCTTTCTCGTATTCGATCGCGAGGATATTATTCGGATTGGAGAGAAGCAGCTTTACCTCAGGACTATCGATACATGAAAAAACTGCGTCCTCTCTTGCTGAAGGGTAGCTTTTTCCTGCGCGAAGGCCTTTCTGTAAAGTGTCTTTAAATGCAGGCGGCTCTTCGACGAGTAGCTGCGCAGTTTTATGTAACAGTTCTTTATCTCCGCCCTCGTATCCGCAGACTATCATGTCACAGCCACAGGCCTCAAGCAGGCAGACTCCGCATTCGGCAAAGATTTCTGCGCTGGCGCAGGAGGCAGTTACAGGTATGCTTACTACAAGGTCTGCTCCAGCATCGATCGCAGCGGCGGCACGCGAGTATCTGTCGATAATAGCGACTCCGCCTCTCTGGGTAAACTCATTTCCCAAAGCTATGACTACAGAGTCGGCATTCAGGTTATTTTTTGCGTACTCTATGATGTATTTATGCCCGGTGTGGAAGGGATTGAATTCAGCGACAATACCGATACGTGACACTTTGACTCCTTTTCTTATTGAAGAATTTTTACTATAGATGTATAATAAAACAGCTGTGGGTTTTTGTCCACAGACAGATCAGAAAATAAGGAAGGATCATAAAAATGAAGGTTTTAGTAATCAACTGCGGGAGCTCATCATTAAAGTATCAGGTCATCGACTCTGAGTCAGAGAAAGTTCTTGCCAAAGGACTCTGCGAGAGGATCGGTATCGATGGAAGACTCGTATATCAGCCGGCCGGCTCTGATAAGATAAAGGCAGAAGTGGCTATGCCTACACATAAGGAGGCTGTAAAGCTGGTCCTTGACGCTCTTGTAAATCCGGAGAACGGAGTATTAAAGAGCCTCGACGAGATCGGAGCTGTAGGTCACCGTATCGTACACGGCGGTGAGAAGTTTACCGAGAGTGCCGTAATCACAGACGAGATGTTAAAGAAAGTAGAAGAGTGCAACGAGCTTGCTCCTCTCCACAACCCTGCAAATATCATCGGCATCAACGCCTGTAGAGAGCTTATGCCTGGTGTTCCGATGGTAGGCGTATTCGATACAGCATTCCATCAGACAATGCCTGCAAAGGCCTATATGTACGCTGTACCGTATGAGTGCTATGAGAAGTATGGTGTAAGACGTTACGGTTTCCACGGAACTTCACACAGCTTCGTCAGCAAGCGTGCCGCAGAGGTTGCAGGAATTGACCTTCATAATTCAAAGATAATCGTAGCTCATTTAGGAAACGGAGCTTCTATCTCCGCTGTTTTAAACGGCAAGTCAGTAGATACTTCAATGGGTCTTTCACCTCTCGAGGGTCTTGTGATGGGAACCCGTTCAGGTGATATCGATCCGACTGCTGTAGAGTATATCGCAAGGAAGGAAGGACTTGACTTCGACGGAGTCATGAACCTCCTGAATAAAAAGTCAGGTGTACTTGGAGTATCAGGAGTTTCATCAGACTTTAGAGACCTTCTTGCAGCAGCAGACGAGGGAAACAAGAGAGCAAAGCTCGCAGTTGACATGTTCTGCTACAGAGTAGCCAAGTACATCGGAGCTTACATTGCAGCTATGAACGGTGTAGACCTTATCGCCTTTACAGCCGGAGTAGGTGAGAACAACGGATTCGTAAGAAGCCAGATCTGTGACTACCTTGGATTCATGGGCGTTCAGATCGACGCCAAGGCAAACGAAGTGGCCGGCGAAGAGAGAAAGATCTCTACCGACGATTCAAAGGTTCTCGTTTATGTAATCCCTACAAACGAGGAGCTTGCCATTGCCCGTGAGACTGTCCGTCTTGTAAAATAAAACTGAACATGAAGTTAGATCTGACAAAACTACTGTCCGCTGGAGACGGACAGGAAGAATATTCTGTGACTTTTGATATGCCTGAGGTAAGCCACTATGGAGAGACCTTTACCGTGGAAAAGGCTGCACCGTTTGACCTATCTGTAAAAAATGAGTCCGGTAAGAGTCTGAATGTCTCCGGAAACACTACGGTGACTGTGACTATTCCGTGTGACCGCTGTCTTAAGGACGTGACTGTCGATTTCCCTGTAGAAATTGACGAGGATTTCGCCATAGAAGACGAGCAGATAGTCACTGACAGCGACGAGAATGAGGACCTGGCAGAGGGAAAGAGCGTGGACGTAGACAGGCTGGTATATGATCAGATGGAGATGAACTGGCCTGACAAAGTGCTCTGTAAGCCTGACTGCAAAGGCCTATGTCCGGTCTGCGGACATGACTTAAATGAAGGCGACTGTGGCTGCAATAAGCAGGCGCTGGATCCGCGTATGGCACAGTTTTTAGATGTATTTAATAACGCAAAAAAGTAATTGACAAAAAATACGCAAAGCTTTATAATGGATAGCGTTGTGGGCTGAAGTCTGCCTGCACATTTACGAAGAATATAATACCAAGGAGGTGTAACGTATGTCTATCTGCCCAAAGAACAAGTCTTCAAAAGGAAGAAGAGACAAGAGAAGAGCCAACTGGAAGATGAGCGCTCCTACACTTGTCGCATGCCCTAAGTGTGGCCAGCTCATGATGCCGCACAGAGTCTGCAAGAACTGCGGTACTTACAACAAGCGCGAGATTGTCGCTGTAGATTAATTACCACAGAGTTGCTATTTGGTTGTGATAAATTCAGGAGTTGCTGGGACTAAAAGTCCCGTCGGGATGTACAATGGAATGTTTTTATCATATATACTTAATGATTGAGGTGTAAGATGAGAAAATCAGTTCAGCCTGAGTACTATCAGGCAACAGTTACCTGCAACTGCGGAAACCGTTCTATACAGGCCAGCAGAAGGCTAACAAGGCTCGTGGCCGTATCGAGAAGTTCAATAAGAAGTACGGAATTGACAATAAGTAATACAGTAACTGTGAAGGCCGGGGTCTTAAAACCCCGGCCTTTTTGTTAAGACAGGGGTTTAAATGGCATACAGTGGAATCGGCGGGCAGGCCGTAATGGAGGGAGTCGAGATGCTGAACGGCACAAAGGGAGCCGTTGCGGTAAGGCTTCCGGATGGCAGCATACATACAGACACCATGGATATAAATCCTGAGCCGGAGTGGGTGAAGCACTTCCCTATAGTTAGAGGAGTCTATTCATTTTTTCACTCGCTGATACTCGGGATATCATCGCTATATAAGTCAGCATCCTACTTCGAGGATGAAGACGAAAAAGAAAAAGCAGAGAAAAATCCTGCAAAGGAAAAGGCAGAGATGGGCTTTTCACTTGTCATCTCCTTTATCCTGGCACTGGCTATATTTTTATATCTGCCGATGTTCTTATCGGGATCTGTAACGCATTTTACTACTGCTAAATGGGTACCGATACTCTTTGAGGGAATACTAAGGATCGTGATATTTCTTCTTTATATCTATTTAATCTCGCTTACGCCTGATATAAAGCGTACCTTCATGTACCACGGAGCTGAGCACAAATGCATCAACTGCGTCGAACATGACCTTCCGCTCACTGTGGAGAATGTCAGAAAGTCGAGCCGGTATCATAAACGCTGCGGAACGAGTTTTATCTTTATCGTGTTTATCATAAGCGTGGTGCTCTTTATGTTCATCCGTACTGATAATCCGGGACTGAAGCTTTTGTTCAGGCTTCTTCTGATGCCGGTCATAGCAGGCATCTCATACGAGTTCTTAAGGCTCGGCGGGCGCTCTGATAATGTGGTCGTAAACGCGCTCTCGCAGCCGGGACTCTGGGTCCAGCGTCTCACGACAAAGGAGCCTGATGATTCTATGATAGAAGTCGGAATAACCTCAGTCCGAGCAGTATTCGACCCGGAGAAATTCATAAAAGACCATGAACTGCAGCAGTAATACATACAGAGAAGTTTTTGCACGGATAACGGAAGAACTCAGTAAGGCGGGCGTTCCTGATGCGTCATCAGATGCCAGGATACTGCTTGAAGAGGATTCGGGACTTGACTACAGCCACCTGCTGATGCAGATGAATGAGCAGCTACCGGAAGAGACAGCAGAGAAGCTGCGTGTCCATGTGACACAGAGAAAAAAGCGGATCCCGCTTCAGCAGATAATTGGGTACACGGAATTCATGGGACTTAAATTCTACGTGAACGAACACGTACTCTGCCCTCGCCAGGACACCGAAGTCTTGGTTGAAGAAGCTCTAAAAAAAATAAAGCCGGGAATGAAAGTGTTAGACCTCTGTACCGGAAGCGGCTGTATAGCAGTAAGCCTCGCAAAACTGGGCTCTACCGATGTCACGGCGACAGATATCTCAGAGGACGCCCTGGCAGTCGCAAGACGAAACGCACAGGAAAACGGAGTAGACGTACACTTTTTCAAAGGCGACCTCTATGACGCACTGCCTGAACAGACCAGATATGATATGATCGTCTCAAACCCGCCGTACATCTGTACCTCGGTGATCGACACCTTAGAGCCCGAAGTCCGTGATCACGAGCCACACATCGCCCTCGACGGCACCGCCGACGGCCTGGCCTTCTACCGCCGTATCATAAGTGATTCTGGCAATTATTTGAAAGAATGCGGCCACCTTCTCTTTGAGATCGGCTACGACCAGGGCACAGCAGTATCAGAGTTATTAAGGAACAATGCATATGAAGATATTCAAGTTATCAAAGACTATAGTCGCAATGACAGGGTTGTAGCGGCCCGATTCACGAGTCAATAACCGGCAACAATTTTTTCAAGGAGACCATATATGTTTGATAACTTAGAAAATGTACGCATGCATTACGACGAACTCATGCACCAGATATCAGAACCCGAGATCGCATCCGACGGATTCCGCTTCCAGAAACTGATGAAAGAGATAAATTCGATAAAGCCCTTAGTCGACACCTACACCGAATACAAAAAAGCTGAAGACGACAAGGCTGATGCGCTCTCAGTCTTAGAGGATGAAAAGGACGAAGAGCTTCGAGAACTCGCAAAAGAGGAACAGTCAGACGCCGAAGAACGGATAGCAAACCTATCAGAGAAGCTTAAGATCCTGCTCCTCCCAAAGGATCCGAACGATGATAAGGACGTCATCATGGAGATAAGAGCCGGAGCAGGCGGAGACGAGGCAGCGCTTTTTGCGTCTGATCTGTACAGGATGTACACTCACTTCGCAGAGTCGAGAGGCTGGCATACAGAGATCATCGAATGTGAAGAGACCGGGATCGGCGGAATGAAACAGGTGAATTTTTCGGTCAGCGGACAGGGTGCATACTCGATACTTAAGTACGAGTCAGGTGTCCACAGGGTACAGAGAGTTCCTGTCACAGAGTCCGGCGGCAGGATCCACACTTCGACAGCAACAGTTGCGGTAATGCCGGAGGCTGAAGAAGTCGATGTGGAGATAAACGAAAAGGATATAAGGATCGATGTAATGCGAGCTTCCGGAAACGGCGGACAGTGTGTAAACACGACAGACTCAGCTGTAAGACTTACGCATTACCCGACAGGTATAGTCATCTATTCGCAGACAGAGAAGTCACAGCTCCAGAATAAGAACAAGGCATTCGCACTTCTCCGCGCCAAGCTCTATGACCTGAAGCTTCAGGAACAGCAGGCAAAGGAAAAGGACGAGAGGCTTTCTCAGATAGGAACAGGAGACCGTTCAGAGAAGATCAGGACCTATAACTTCCCGCAGGGCAGAGTCACCGACCATCGTATAGGACTTACGGTTTACAGGCTCGACGATGTGATGAACGGAGATCTGACAGAGATACTTGACGCGCTGATAGCAGCAGATCAGGCAAAGAAATTAGCAAAGTTAAATGAGGCAGGCTGATATGTTAAAAAATAAATGCATCGTTATAGGAGTCACAGGTTCGATCGCAGCATATAAGGCAGCAGAGCTTACTAGCTGGGCTAAAAAGCAGCATGCTGATGTGAATGTCATAATGACAAAGAACGCCCAGTACTTTATAAACCCGATCACCTTTGAAACTCTTGCCGGAACTAAATGCCTTACAGATACTTTTGACAGGAATTTCCAGTATAATGTGGAGCATGTGGAACTGGCAAAAAAGGCTGATCTCTTTGTAGTAGCGCCGGCATCGGCTGATTTTATCGCTAAAGCAGCTAACGGGATAGCTGATGATATGCTGACGACCACTTTTCTGGCAGCCACCTGCAAGAAGCTTATCTTCCCGGCGATGAATACCAGGATGTATGAAAATCCGATTACCCAGGATAATATCGCAAAGCTTAGACACTATGGCATAGAAGTCATAGAACCGGGTGCCGGCTACCTGGCATGTGGGGATACAGGCAAGGGAAAACTGCTTCCTGTAGAGGATATAGAAGAGCATATACTGCTGCACGCTGCCTATGACCATGACCTCGAGGGAAAGAAAGTCCTGGTAAGTGCCGGTCCTACCCAGGAAGACATAGATCCGGTCCGCTTTATCACGAACCACTCGACCGGACGCATGGGATACGCTGTAGCCAAAAATGCCGCAAGGCGAGGAGCAGAGGTAACTCTCGTCAGTGGTCCTGTAGCTCTTAAAGAACCGATCGGAGTAAAGACTATCCAGGTGAAGAGCGCCCAGCAGATGTATGATGAGATCACAGCTATAAGTGATGAGCAGGACATCATCGTAATGACTGCTGCCGTTGCTGACATGCGACCTGAGCAGGCGGCAGGCGAGAAGATCCATAAGGTCACTATGCCAGACGCTATAAAGCTCACCACGAATCCGGACATTTTATCTTTCCTCGGAGCGCAGAAGAGGGATGACCAAAGAATCATAGGATTTTCAATGGAGACCGAAAATCTCGTGGAAAACTCAAGGCTCAAGCTCAAGAAAAAGCACTGTGATATGATAGTTGCGAACTGCCTCAGAGACAAGGGGGCCGGTTTCGGCACAGAGACAAACGTCGTGACACTTATCACAAAAGACAGGGCAGAAGAGCTTCCTATCATGTCAAAGGACGAGGTTGCCGAAAAAATCTTTGATTTTATTGAAAAAGATTGTTAAAATCTTTTATCTTTGGTATAATACCTACTTGGGCTGGGTATGAATAAGGAAAAGGAGATCAAATGAGCGTAGCGATTCTTACAGATACGAACAGCGGAATTACACCGACGGAGGCAGAGCAGAACGGATTTTATTCTATTCCGACTCCTTTCTACATAAATGACAAGCTCTACTATGAGAGCGTTGACTTAGATCATAAGAAGTTCTACGAGCTTCAGGCCGAAGATGCTGAGATCCATACATCAATGCCGCTTGTCGGTGATGTCTTGGATGAGTGGAATAAGCTCTTGAAGGATTACGATGAGATAGTCTATATCCCTCTCTCATCGGGGCTTTCATCATCTTGCGAGACAGCTCAGATGCTTTCAGAGGATGATGATTACGATGGAAAAGTATTCGTCGTAAATAACCGCAGGATCTCTGTTACGATGAAGCTGTCAGTATACGAGGCGAAAGCTCTTGCTGATCAGGGAAAGAGCGGAGCTGAGATCAAAGAGTATCTGGAGAAAACTGCTTCAGATTCATCTATCTATATCACGCTTAATACTCTAAAATACCTGAAAAAGGGCGGACGTATCACGCCGGCTGCAGCTACTATCGGATCGCTTCTTCATATAAAGCCGATCCTTACTATCCAGGGAGATAAGCTCGATAAATTCGCTACAGCCCGCACTATGAAGCAGGCAAAGCAGATGATGCTCGAAGCGATAAAGAAGGATACAGAGGAGAGATTTAAGGACCCTGACGGCAGCGGATGCGTGATGTCCATCGCTCACACGAATAACCGCGAAGAAGCGGAGAAGTTCAAAGAAGAGCTTTTAGCTATCTATCCGGACAGACAGGTCATAGTAGACGAGCTTTCACTCGTAATCGCCTGCCACGTCGGACCGGGAACTCTCGCAGTCACTACTTCGAAGAGTTTCCTGAAGGAGATATAATTCGCCACAGGCGTTTTATATACAGTGCCGTAATACTTGCGGATCCCGTCTTTTACAACGGAGAAGGCCTGGCACGATCATATATTTTTACAGGAGGTACATATGGTTAAGGCAGTTGTAGGAGCTAACTGGGGTGACGAGGGAAAAGGAAAGATCACAGACACCCTCGCAAATGAAGCAGATATCGTTATCCGTTTCCAGGGCGGAGCAAACGCTGGACACACTATCGTAAATGAATACGGTAAGTTTGCCCTCCACCTTCTTCCATCAGGAGTATTCCATCAGAACATCACCAATGTGATCGGAAACGGTGTGGCTTTCGATATTGACAAATTTTTAAAAGAGTTAGGTGATATCGAGTCAAAGGGTGTACCGGCGCCGAATATCATCGTAAGTGACAGGGTACAGGTACTGATGCCTTATCACATCCAGTTCGATACACTGGAGGAAGCGAGACTTGCAGGAAAGTCATTCGGCTCTACGAAGTCCGGTATCGCTCCGTTCTATTCAGACAAGTACGCGAAGATCGGCTGGCAGATAAATGAATTCTATCAGGATGATGATGCCTTAATGGAAAAAATAGATCACATCGCTGATATAAAGGACGCTCTTTTAGTAAATCTCTACCATACAGATCCTATCGACAGAAAGGGACTTCTCGAGTGGATAAAGGAGAGAAGAGACAAAATAAAGCCGTATCTCGCAGATGTGCCAAAGTTCTTAGAGGGTGCATTAAAAGAGGGAAAGACAGCTCTCTTAGAGGGGCAGCTCGGGACGATGAAGGATCCTGATTTCGGAATCTATCCTATGGTCACTTCATCATCTCCTATCGCAGGCTTCGGGGCTATCGGAGCCGGAATCCCTCCTTATGAGATAAAGCAGATAGTCGTAGTATCAAAGGCCTATTCGTCAGCAGTAGGAGCAGGTGAGTTCGTTTCAGAGATTTTCGGAGACGAGGCAGAGCTTTTAAGAAATCACGGCGGAGACGGCGGTGAGTACGGCGCTACTACTGGAAGACCAAGAAGAGTAGGCTGGTATGACTGTGTAGCCAGCAAGTACGGATGCAGACTTCAGGGAGCTACAGATGTGGCATTTACAGTCTTAGATGACCTGGGATATTTAGATGAGATCCCTGTCTGCGTAGCTTATGAGCTCGACGGAAAACAGACGACAGACTTCCCTGTGACTAAGGATCTAAAGAGATGCAAGCCTGTATATAAGACTCTCCCGGGCTGGAAGTGTGATATCAGAGGGATCAAAGAGTTCGAAGATCTGCCACAGCAGGCACAGGACTATGTGAACTTCATCGAGGAGCAGATCGGATATCCTATCACTATGGTAAGCAATGGACCTTCACGTGATGATATCATCTACAGAGTAAGCCCTCTCAATAGGTAATCATTTTCATATAATAATCACAAAATATGCTTATAAAAGGCACAGCTTTTAAGTACCATAAAAGCTGTGCCTTTATATGTGTTTAGAAAGGATAATATGCTTACAGTAGAACATCTGACGAAAAAGTACGGCAGGCGGACGGTCGTAAATGACTTAAGCTTTACCGCAGATAAGGGAGAGATCCTCGGACTCCTGGGCCCTAACGGAGCCGGAAAATCCACGACTATGAATATGCTGACCGGGTATATAGCACCGGACAGCGGCTCGATCATTTTAGATGATAGGGATCTGACTAATCCCAAGAACAGAAAAAAAGTCCTGATCGGTTACATGCCCGAAGTCCCGCCGCTCTATAACGACATGACAGTAAGGGAGTATCTGCTATTTGCTGCAGAGCTTAAAGGAATAAAGCATTCTCTGAGAAAAGAAAAAGTATCTTCCCTGATGGAGCAGACTTCTGTCACAGACGTAAAAGACAGGCTCATAAAGAATCTGTCCAAAGGATACAGACAGAGAGTCGGATTCGCGTGTGCCATTCTTGGTGATCCGGAGCTTATCATCCTGGATGAACCTACTGCAGGACTCGACCCTAGACAGATAGTAGCCATGAGAGAGATGATTCTCTCTCTTAAAAAAGACCATCTGGTGATCCTGAGTTCTCACATCCTGTCTGAAATCGAAGAAGTCTGTGATCATGTGCTTATCATCTCAAAGGGAAAGCTGGTACTTTCTGATAATACAGAGCACCTCTTAGAGGAGCATGATGAGTCACTCGAGGATGTGTTCCTCGAACTGACCGAAGACGAGCAGGAGGAAAATACAAAGGAATCAGAACCGCTTTCATCGAGATTTGAGGACGAAGAGGGTTCTGAAGAAGAAGCAGAAGATGAAAATATCGATGAGCTGACAGACGACTCTGATGAAGAAGAAGGATCAGATGATACAGACGACGATGATTATGACGACGATGACGAGGAGGATGACGAATGAAGGCAGTATTTAAAAGAGAATTCTTATCATTCTTCAGAGGGATAACCGGATGGCTTTTCCTTGGAATAAACCTTATCATCTACGGGCTGTACTTTACAGTCTATAACCTGATGCAGGGAATACCAAGCGTATCGTATGCGATAAACGGGATGTCGTTTATTTTTCTTATAACGGTGCCACTTCTTACAATGAGGGTGCTTGCGGCAGAGCGCCGTGACAAGGTAGACCAGCTCACCATGACTTCACCTGTAGGAGTCGGAAGCATAGTAGTCGGAAAGTTCTTAGCACTTGCCTGCTGCTTTGCGATAGTTGTAGCTTTTATAGCAGCGTCTCCGCTCATATTAAAACTCTACGGGACTGTATCGTTAAAAGAGAACTACACAGCTGTCCTGGGACTTCTGCTATATGGTCTTACACTTCTTGCCGTGGGACTTTTAGCATCTGCCCTGACATCAAATGTGATAGTCAGTGCGGTCATTTCGTTTATACTGATTTTCATAGGATATATCTCGGCTTCATTTGTAAGCGCTCTGTCTATAGGCGGGATACCTGCAAAGATTCTCGGTTGGTACGACTTCATAACTCCGCTTTCTGATTTCCTTTCAGGAAGCCTGTCTCTTAAGAATGTAGTCTACTACCTTTCTGTCATTATGATCTGTCTGGTACTTACGACGCAGATAATACTCAAGAGACGTTACACTATCTCGAGAAAGCGTCTTACAGTTTCTGCATTTTCACTTGTTACGATAGTGGCAGTCCTGGCAGTAGCATTCGGCGGGAACTTCGCGATGACAAAAGTGCCTGATAAGTATTCTGTCTATGACATGACGAAGAAGAAGTTCTACACGCTTTCCGATAAGTCTGAGAAGATCCTCTCGAAGCTCGATAAGGATGTGACTATCTACTGTCTGGCAAAAAAGTCATCCCTGACTTACGACTATGAGATAACTCTGAAAAAGACTTTAGACCAGTATGCCGCTCATTCGAAGCATATCACGGTAAAATACGTCGATACTTCTAAGAACCCGACTTTCTCATCTAAGTACACCGATGAGGACCTGTCGAGTGGAAGCCTTATCGTGGTAAGTGGAGACAGGAGCAGGACAATCGACACTTCAGACCTCTATGAGACACAGATGGATTATTCCAGCTATTCACAGCAGGTCACAGGGTATGATATCGAGGGTCAGGTCACAAGCGCTATAAACTACCTGAACGCTGAGAGCCTCCAGAAAATCTATGTCCTTACCGGACACGATGAGCCTTCGCTTTCATCTACATTTACTAAGACCTTATCTAAGCTTAACGCCGAGACAGAAGAGCTTAATTTTTTAAAGCAGGATAAGGTTCCAGATGACGCTTCGGCAGTCATCATCTTCGGACCGCAGTCAGACCTTTCTTCTGATGATATAGGAAAGCTTAACACCTATGTCAGTGGCGGCGGAAAAGTATTTGTCGCAGTAGACGTATTAAAGAACAGCGGACTTAAGAACTTAAATAAATTCTTAAATGATAACGGGATAAAGGCTACAACTGGAGCCATAGCAGAGACGAACACTGATAACTACTACCAGAGTCCGTATTTCCTTCTGCCAGAGGTCAAAGATACCAAAGCCACAACAGATGTCACAGGCTCACTTCAGGTATTCATGCCTATTTCCGTGGGACTTAAGAAGGTAAAGACTGATGGGCTTAAGTTTATTAACCTGATGATCACAAGCGACAAAGCCATAGCGAAGAATTCATTAAATGATTCTGATTCTGTCCAGAGTGCGCTTTCCGACACGGAAGAAGTAAAGAAGGAGTCGGGCGATGAACAGGGACAGTTCTCACTTGGCCTTATCTCAAAGAATAAGAAAAATGGAATGGTCGCAGCTTTCGGTTCCTGCTACGCATTTACAGACCAGATGAACGAACAGATATCGGGAAGAAACGCAACGCTGTTTTCTGATGTATTCTCATATCTGCTGCCTGACCAGACTGGGACTTCAGTAAGCATCCCATCGAAGTCCATAGATGCAAGCACCCTTGCGATAAACGCCACAGGCATCAGGGTCTTCGGACTTCTGACAGGCATTGCCCTGCCTCTTGCGCTTATCATCTACGGTATCGCAGTCTGCATAGTAAGGAAGAGAAGATGAGCAAAGTAACAGCAATAGTCCTGGCTGCCGGAAAAGGCAGCAGGATGAAACGCAGCATACCTAAACAGTTTCTGGAAGTGAAGGGAAGGCCTCTTATCGCTTATAGTCTGGAGGCCTTTGAAAAAAGTATGGTTGACGAGATAATTCTCGTAACCGGAGAAAACAGCATCGATTTCTGCTCGCAGATAGTCAAAATATATGAAATATCTAAATGCACTTCGATAGTTCCCGGTGGAGAGGTCAGAGCCCTGTCAGTCTACAATGGCATTAAGGCTTCATCTGGAGACTACGTGCTTATACATGATGGGGCCAGGCCTCTTATCTCGCAGCGCCTTATAGCTGATACCATAGAGGCAGTAGAGAAATATCCGGCCGTAGTACCAGTGATCCCGGTAAAGGATACGATAAGACAGCTAATGCCGGACGGAAGCCTTGACGATGCATTTGACCGTTCGGCACTTTTGGGGATGCAGACACCGCAGGCATTTGTCAGGGAAGAAATATTAAAGGCATATCATAAGCTGATTGATGAGAAAACAGATTTTTCTACAGTGACAGATGATGTCATGATAATGGAAAAAGCTCTTCATATCCATGCGCATCCTGTGGCAGGGGAAGAGCTGAATAAAAAAATAACCACGCCTGAAGATCTGGCGTGGCTTAATTCCGAGCTTTAGTCTTTTTTCTTAGTAGCTTCATCGAATTCTGAGTTGTCCGGCTTTGCTATTTTTACGAAGATACGGATGACCCAGAGGACTACAGGTATGACGACAGTCGCTGCTACTGAGGCCTTGAAAAGCGTCATCGTATGCGGGTTATCGATAATGGCGAAGACCAGAGTCAGTACATACATAAATACAAGTAAAGCTATAGCAGCTATTCCTAAAATCTGTTTTAATTTCTGCATAAAAATCTCCTTCCACGATATATTAGAGAAAAACCCGAGTCTTGTCAATAGACGTCTTTTGTGATAAAGTAGGTGAGTTGTCAAAATAAAAGGAGGTAACACTTAATGGCATTATTAGACGAATGGAAGGCAGTAGCCTATGACAATAAACAGGACAGATATCATCTGGAAAAATTCTGGGATGATTACTTCAAGAAGGAGAAGGGCGTATATGAGATCCTTCTGAAGGAGCCTGAAAAAGTATATAAGGGAACTGTCCATGAACTGGCTGAGAACTTCGGACTCACTGATCTCGAGATGGCAGGATTCCTCGACGGTATCCAGGAGAGCTTAAAGGAAGAAAACCCAATCGATACCATGGAAGCTGACACGCAAGTACAGCTCGGCTACGATCTCGAGAAGCTCTACCGTAATATGGTAGATGCCAGAGCAGACTGGCTCTATAACCTTCCTGAGTGGAATAACATCTATTCAAAGGAACAGCAGAAAGAGCTTCTTCTCTCACAGAGAAAATCACACACAGTTCATGTAAAGAAGATCGGCCGTAACGATCCATGTCCTTGCGGTTCAGGAAAGAAATACAAATTCTGCCATGGAAGAAAAGGCGCAGAGCCGCTTCCGGGCTATGAGCAGTAAGATAATGAAAAAGGGGTTTATCCCCTTTTTCGTATGTCTGACGGTTTTATGCCTTACTGCCTGCGGTAAGACAGAGGCGACATCAGAGAAAAATGCAAAGCCGCAGGTAAGCACCAGTGCAGAGAATTCGGCCAAAGAGCCTGAGAAGACATCGGATGATCCCAAAGAAGTTATCCTCACTGAAGCCACAGATGATTTTTTTGCGGGGCAGAAGGAGTCTTTAAGAAAGGATTTTCTCGACTGGTTCGAAAAGACTTACGGTACCGAAACACTTCAGTCGATGGTGGATAATGGGGTTTTAGATGATCCTTCGGTCTGGACGAACTCCACTGGGCGGACGATAAAGACTCTTTTCTGGGATTACCATCAGGCCGCAGATGACCGTTTCTATAAAGAAAATAAAGTAAAAGAGATCGAGACTAAAAGCTCCGACAAGGCTGATTTCCTTTTCAGCGGGGATCTGACCCTTGCCGAGAATACCGCTACTACAGTTCTGATGGATAAAAATCCCAACTCACTTTCACAGTGTTTTGATCAGAGACTTATGAGCACGATGCGCGATGCGGATTTTTTTACGATAAATAACGAATTCTGCTATGCATCGGATACTACAGGAAAGAGGCTGTCAGGAAAGGCTTTCTGTTTCAGGGCAGATCCGAAGAGAGCTAAGCTTCTGACAAGGATAGGCGCAGATCTGGTATCACTGGCAAATAACCATGTCTATGATTTCGGAAAGGATGCTTTTCTCTCTACGATCAGTACTTTAAAAAAGAACGACGTGCCTTATATCGGTGCCGGGAAAAACCTCACAGAAGCTAAAAAGGCCTACTATACTATAGCAAACGGCAGGACAGTGGCCATCATAGCCGGTACCCAGATAGAGCGTAGCATGAATTACACGAAGGCAGCGACAGCTGATTCACCAGGAGTTCTAAAGTGTCTGAATCCGAAGGAATACGTGGACGCGATAAAGACAGCTAAGAAAAATGCTGACGAGGTCATAGCCATCTGCCACTGGGGAACAGAGGGCACGAACTATTACGGTGCAGATCAGACCACACTTGCTGAAAAGTTCGTAAAAGCCGGAGCTGATGCGATAGTCGGAGGACACACCCATACGCTTCAGGCGGTGGAGTACCTGGATAAGGTTCCGGTATTTTACAGTCTCGGGAATTTTTATTTTTCATCTACGATGAATATGCCGAGAGCTTATGATACGGGGCTTGCCCGCATTACTATAGACCGGAATGGAAAAGTCACGGAGAAGTTCATTCCGTGTCATTTTTCAGGAGGGAAGACATCGCAGCTAAAAAAGGATTCTTCCGGATATGATCAGATCATAAATGATATGAATTCGTGGTCGAAGTCAGCGGTCATAGAAAAAAACGGGGTGATAAAACGAAAATAGTGTGTTATAATCATTAGCGTTTGTAGATTAGAGAATTTGATTTTATATGGAGGCATTACTCATGGCAAAGAAACCATACGTACTTCTTATAATGGATGGCTTCGGCTTAAATGACAACCCGAAGGCAAATGCAGTCGCACAGGCGAATACTCCTGTACTTGACGGTCTTGTAAAGCAGTATCCTTTTGTAAAGGGTGCAGCCTCAGGCCTTGCTGTCGGACTTCCTGACGGACAGATGGGAAATTCTGAGGTAGGACACATGAATATGGGCGCGGGCCGTATCGTATACCAGGAGCTTACCCGTATCACGAAGTCTATCGAAGACGGTGATTTTTTCAAGAATGAGGAGCTTCTTCAGGCTTTTGATAATGCAAAGAAGAACGGAAAGAAAGTTCACCTCTGGGGACTTCTCTCAGACGGCGGAGTTCATTCTCACAACACTCATCTCTACGCTCTTCTTGAGATGGCAAAGCGCGAGGGCGTAAAAGATGTCTATGTACACTGCTTCCTCGATGGCCGTGACACTTCACCTACAGCTGGTAAGGAATATATCAAAGAGCTCGAGGATAAAATGAAGGAGATCGGTGTAGGACAGATCGCTACTATAAGCGGACGTTACTACGCTATGGACCGTGATAACAGATGGGATCGTATCGAGAAGGCTTACAGAGCCTTAACTCTTGGTGAGGGAAATGAGGCTGATTCAGCTTCTGAGGCCATTGAGGCTTCATATGCCGCTGATAAGACAGATGAATTCGTTATCCCGTGCGTTATCAAAGAGAATGGAAAGCCTGTTGCCACAGTAGAAGACGGAGACAGTGTCATCTTCTTTAATTTCCGCCCTGACAGGGCACGTGAAATGACCCGTGTATTCTGCGCCGATGAATTCGACGGTTTCGACAGAGGAGAGAGAGTAAAGACTGATTATGTATGCTTCGTAGAATACGATGATACCATCCCGAATACGAAGATAGCATTCAAGAAAGAAGAGCTTCACAATACTTTCGGTCAGTACTTAGCTGATCACGGCATGACTCAGGCCCGTATTGCAGAGACTGAGAAGTATGCTCATGTAACGTTCTTCTTCAACGGCGGTGTTGAGGAGCCGAATAAGGGTGAGGACAGAATTCTTGTAAAGAGCCCTAAAGTCGCTACCTACGATCTGCAGCCTGAGATGAGTGCTCCTGAAGTCTGTGACAAGCTCTGCACTGCTATAAGAAGCGGTAAGTATGACGTCATAATCATAAACTTCGCAAACCCGGACATGGTTGGACATACCGGAGTTCTTTCGGCTGCTATAAAGGCTGTAGAGACTGTAGATACCTGTGTCGGAAAAGCAGTAGAGGCCTTAAAGGAGATGGATGGTGTTATGTTCATCTGCGCCGACCACGGAAACTGCGAGCAGGAGATCAACTACGAGACTGGAGAGCCACTTACAAGCCATACTACAAATCCGGTTCCGTTTATCCTTGTAAACGCTGATCCTAAGTATGGCCTCCGTGAGGGTGGAAAGCTCTGTGACATTGTTCCTACTCTTATAGAGCTTATGGGAATGGAGAAGCCTAAAGAGATGACTGGACAGTCACTGCTTATAGAGAAATAATTTTTGAAAAAAGGCAGGCTCACGAGAGTGGGTCTGCTTTTTATAAAAGTATGAGGTGCACTTTTTTTATTTAAGAAAGGAAAAAAGATGAAAGAGTACAAGCCGGTAAAAGAAGGAAAAGTAAGAGAGGTCTATGACGATGGTGATTCGATCATCATGGTAGCCACTGACCGTATCAGTGCCTTTGATGTGATCCTTAAGAATAAAGTCACAGACAAAGGTCGTGTTCTTACACAGATGTCAAAGTTCTGGTTCGACTATACAAAGGATATCATCCCGAACCACATGATCTCATGCGACGTAAAGGATATGCCTGAATTTTTCCAGAATGATGAGTTTGCCGGACGCAGCATGAAGGTAAAGAAGCTCGATATGCTTCCGGTAGAGTGTATCGTAAGAGGCTATATCACTGGAAGTGGCTGGGAGTCTTATCAGAAAAATGGCACAGTCTGTGGCATAAAGCTGCCGGCCGGACTTGTAGAGTCAGACAAGCTGCCTGAACCTATCTATACACCGACCACAAAGGCTGATCTCGGTGATCACGATGAGCATATCACTTTCGATGAGACTGTAGACATTATCGAAAAGCTTCATCCTGGAAAGGGACTTCAGTATGCTACGACTCTTCGCGATGACACGATAGCTCTCTATAAGAAGTGCGCCGATTACGCGCGTACCAGAGGTATCATCATCGCCGATACAAAGTTCGAGTTTGGTCTCGATGAGAATGGAAATGTAGTCCTCGGTGACGAGATGCTGACTCCGGATTCTTCACGTTTCTGGCCGGCAGACGGTTACAAGCCGGGACAGGGACAGCCTTCTTTCGATAAGCAGTTCGTCCGTGACTGGCTCAAGGCAAATCCTGACAGCGATTATAATCTTCCGCAGGAGGTCATCGACAAGACTATCGCCAAGTACAAAGAAGCATATAAGCTCCTTACCGGAAAAGACCTCTCATGGTAGTATCCATTCAGAAACTTAAGCACTACTTAAATTTTTGAATGAGGAAACAGATGAAAGATTTTTTTGAAAAGAATGACAGTGGCCTCCACGAAGAATGTGGAGTGTTTGGTATCTACGACCTCGATGGTGAGGATGTAGCAGGTACCATATATTACGGACTGTTTGCCCTGCAGCACAGAGGGCAGGAGAGTGCAGGTATCGCGGTCTCAGATACGAATGGTCCGAAGAATAATGTAAGCGTCATAAAGGACATGGGGCTTGTAAACGAGGTCTTCTCAAAGGATAATCTCGACACTCTTCACGGTGATATAGGTGTAGGCCATGTCAGGTATTCGACAGCCGGTGAGTCCACGAGAGAAAACGCCCAGCCGATGGTGATAAACTATGTCAAGGGAACTCTGGGTCTGGCTCACAACGGAAATCTGATAAATGCGAATGAGCTGAGACAGTACCTATCTGAGACCGGTGCTATCTTCCAGTCGACCATTGACACAGAGCCCATCGCCTACCTGATCGCGCGTGAGAGGCTCCATACTGCTACAGTCGAAGAGGCAGTAAATAAAGCCTGTGAAAAATTAAAGGGAGCCTTTTCACTTGTCGTGATGAGCCCCAGAAAGCTCATCGCCGCAAGGGACCCATATGGCTTTAAACCGCTTGTTATCGGTAAGCGTGGAAAGAGCTATATATTCACGTCTGAGACTGCAGCCCTTGACACTATAGGAGCTGAGTTCGTGCGAGATGTCCGTCCTGGAGAGACAGTCTGGGTCAAGTCAGATGGTGTGCTCCACAGTGATATGTCCCGTGCGCTCCCTGAAGAAAAACAGGCCAGATGTATTTTTGAGTACATCTACTTTGCGAGACTGCCTTAGAGTCAGGAATCCCGTATGGCACTGCCTTTGTAAAGAACAGCTATGTAGGACGCACCTTTATAAAGCCTGGTCAGAAGAGCAGAGAGTCTTCTGTAAGGGTAAAGCTTAATGTCCTCCGGGAAGCTGTTGCCGGAAAGAGAGTCATCATGATAGATGATTCGATAGTCCGAGGTACGACTTCAGACCGGATAGTCGGAATGCTAAAAGAAGCAGGAGCAAAGGAAGTCCATGTGAGGATCTCTAGCCCCCCTTTCCTTTGGCCGTGCTATTTCGGAACTGATATCCCAGTACGTGAGCAGCTCATCGCCTACAATCGTTCTGTAGAGGACATCAGGAAAATAATCGGAGCCGATTCTCTGGCATATCTGGGAATAGACCGTCTCGAGCAGATGGTAGACGGCCTTTCCATCTGCAAAGGCTGTTTTACAGGTGAATACCCGCTGACTCCGCCGGAAGAAGATATCCGCGGATCATACGAGAAATAATAAGGAGATAAAATGGGAACAGATGCATATATAAGTCCTCTGAGCGAGCGTTATGCGAGCAAGGAGATGCAGTATGTTTTTTCAGAGGATAAGAAATTCTCGACATGGAGAAAGCTCTGGGTAGCTCTCGCAGAGACAGAGATGGAGCTTGGCCTCTCAGAAAATGGCAAGCCGGTCATCACTCAGGATATGATCGATGAGATGAAGGCGCACATCTACGACATTAACTACGATGTCGCAAGAGAGCGTGAGAAGGTAGTCCGCCACGATGTCATGAGCCATGTCTATGCTTACGGCAAGCAGTGCCCGAAGGCAGCAGGCATTATCCACCTTGGCGCTACAAGCTGCTATGTAGGTGATAACACTGATGTCATCATCATGCGTGAGGGTCTTCAGCTCGTCAGAAAAAAGGTCTTAAACGTAATAAACGAGCTCGCAAAGTTCGCTGATAAGTATAAGGATCTGCCGACTCTTGCTTTCACTCATTTCCAGCCTGCTCAGCCTACTACTGTCGGTAAGCGTGCAACACTCTGGTGCAACGAGTTCATGCAGGATCTCGAGGATATCGACTACGTGATTTCTACTATGAAGCTCTTGGGATCAAAGGGGACTACTGGTACTCAGGCAAGCTTCCTCGAGCTCTTCAATGGCGATGATGAAACAATCGATAAAATCGATCCGATGATCGCGAAGAAGATGGGCTTTGAGGAGTGCGTTCCTGTTTCTGGTCAGACCTATTCGAGAAAGCTCGATACGAGAGTTTTAAATGTCCTCGCAGGTGTTGCAGCCTCAGCTCATAAGATGAGTAACGACATAAGACTTTTACAGCACTTAAAGGAAGTCGAGGAGCCATTCGAGAAGAATCAGATCGGTTCATCAGCAATGGCATACAAGAGAAATCCTATGAGAAGCGAGAGAATCGCATCTCTGTCCAGATATATCATGATCGATGCCCTGAATCCGGCCATCACCTCAGCTACACAGTGGTTTGAGAGAACCCTCGATGATTCTGCTAACAAGCGTCTCTCAGTTGCTGAGGGTTTCCTTGCTACAGACGGTGTCCTAGACCTCTGTCTCAATGTCGTAGACGGCCTTGTGGTT
>ONIH01000004.1:0-160088 GCA_900317825.1 uncultured Lachnospiraceae bacterium
CATCCAAGTGCCTTTCCGAGCTTGTCTATATCAATCTCGTCGCCGTTCTTTCGAACGACATCCATCATGTTTATAGCCATTACTACAGGAAGGCCTACCTCGATAAGCTGTGTAGTAAGGTAAAGGTTTCTTTCGATATTCGTTCCATCGATGATATTTAAAATAGCATCCGGCTGGTCCTTTACGAGGTAATTTCTAGAAACGACCTCCTCAAGGGTATACGGGCTCAAAGAATAGATACCAGGTAAATCCTGGATTATCACATCGTGATCATCCTTTAAACGGCCTTCCTTCTTCTCGACCGTAACACCCGGCCAGTTACCTACGTACTGGTTAGCACCGGTCAGAGCATTAAAAAGTGTGGTCTTACCGCAGTTAGGGTTACCGGCAAGAGCGATTTTGATCTCCATTTGTTCCTCCTAATGATTCTTTAAAAAAAATCAGCTATTACTCCATCTCAAGGATATCCGCATCGTCTTTACGAAGAGTCAGCTCAAATCCACGTACTGTAACCTCTACAGGGTCTCCAAGCGGAGCTACCTTACGGACGTAGATCTCAGTCCCCTTCGTTATGCCCATATCCATGATACGGCGCTTTAATGCACCAGCGCCATGAATAGCCTTTACTTTTGCTGTTTCGCCGACTTTAACATCACGGAGCGTCTTCATCAGAAAATTCCTCCATTCTACCTGATTATTCGATGTCCGGCTCTGAAGGCACTACCTGCACCTTCGCAGCCATCTGATCTGTGATCGCAAGCCTTGCTTCCTTCAGGTTCACTATCACGTTCCCATTTCCGGACTGGCTGATGATCTGAACACGAGCGCCTACGACAAACCCTAAGTCCTCCAGGTGCTGCTTCACCTCATCGGATCCTCCGATCTTTGCAACCATAACGGTCTCCCCGTTCTGTGCGAATGATAATGGTAACATAACATCAATCCTTTCCATCAAAACGCCTTCTGGAAACCACGTGATATCCGCGGCGTTTATTTGTTAGTTAGTCCAAACTTGCATTTATTATGTTAGCACTACCTTACAAATCTGTCAATAAAAAAAGTTAGTTCACATAAACTTTTTTCAAAAAATGTATTTTCGGGGTTTTATTTTAAATCTGATCATGATATGGTAGATGGTAGGCTTTCCTAACAGGCTTGAATGCTCCGTTGGAATGCTGTATAATCTATAGATTAAATAGATTTTTCTGAAAACGAATTTTTATATAAGGAGGAATTCACATGAAAATGCAGGAATCAGCCCAGGATTACCTGGAGTCCATCCTGATACTGTCGCAGCAGAAGCACTACGTCCGTGCGACTGACATCTGTAATTACTTCGGCTACGCGAGAGCTACAGTCTCGGTGTTTATGAAGCAGCTGAAGGAAAACGGATATGTAGACATAGATGAGCACAATCACATCACCCTGACTGACAGTGGAATGAAGATAGCCCAGCAGATGTACGAGCGTCACCAGTTCCTCTCGAAGCTCTTCATAAAGATCGGTGTTCCTGAGGACATCGCCGTAAAGGACGCCTGCCGTGTCGAGCATTACGTATCGGCCGAGACCTTCGAAGCCATGAAAAAGGCCTTCAGTGACAACAAAAACTGAATAGAATTTTCACATAAAAAAAGCGCCCCACAATGGGGCGTTTTTATTATACGATTTCTGCTTTGATCAGGTTCGTGGTTCCCGAGATACCAAGCGGTACGCCGGCGATCAGGACTACAACGTCTCCTTCTGTCAGGAGCTTCTCTTCCTCACAGCGCTTAAGCGTATGGTCAAAGAGCTCATCGGCATTTTTCTCCTCTGAGATCATGATAGGAGTCGTGCCCCAGCAGAGGTTCATCTGGCGGCAGACCTTATCGTCGATACAGCCAGCGATGACTGGAGAAGCCGGACGGAACTTCGACACTGCGTGAGCCGTGCGGCCTGACTTCGTGACAGTGACTATGGCTGTAGCGTTCAAGTCACCTGCCAGCATGCATGCTGAGTGTGTGATACCGTCTGTGATAGAAGGCTCCGCAGGACGGTCTGTCTTCTTCATACGGTTTACGTAGTTTATATCCTGCTCAGTTCTTCTGGCAATCCTGTCCATGGTCTTTACGGCTTCTACCGGGTACTTTCCAGCAGCAGTCTCGCCTGAGAGCATGATGGCTGAAGTACCGTCGTAGACAGCGTTTGCTACATCAGTAGCCTCGGCTCTGGTCGGTCTTGGATGAGTGATCATAGAATCGAGCATCTGTGTAGCCGTGACTACGAACTTTCCGGCTTCGTAGACTTTTTTGATGATCATCTTCTGGATAACAGGTACATCCTCGAGCGGGATCTCAACTCCCATGTCTCCACGGGCTACCATGATGCCGTCAGCGGCTTCGATGATCGAATCGATATTCTTGACACCCTGGTTGTTCTCGATTTTCGCGATGATCTGGATCTTCTCGCCGCCATGCTCTTTAAGGATTTTTCTGATATCCTCTATGTCCTGGGCTGTTCTTGTAAAAGAAGCTGCGATGAAGTCGTAGTCTTCCTGGACTGCGAAAACGATATCCTTGTAGTCTTTCGGGCTTACGAACGGCATGGAAAGCTCGACGTTCGGGACGTTTACTCCCTTTTTGTCTGAGATATGGCCGCCGTTTATGACTGTGCAGGTGATGTCTGTGTCTGTGACTTTGGTCACGAGCATCTCTACAAGTCCGTCATCGATCAGGATGTGAGTGCCGCGGGTAACGTCCTTCGGCAGATCCTTATAGGTGATCGATACCTGATTCTTGTCGCCCTCTATGTCACGGGTGGTCAGCACGAAAGTCTGGTCATCCTCTAAGTCCACTCCACCGTCCTTGAAATTCTTCAGACGAATCTCAGGTCCCTTCGTATCGAGAAGTGCTGCAACCGGGTAGCCCATCTCTTTTCTGAGCTTCCTCAGGGTCTTGAGCCTTCCCAGATGCTCCTCATGACTTCCATGTGAAAAATTAAATCTGGCTACATTCATCCCGGCCTTTATCAGGGAAGCCATAGTCTCCTCTGACTCTGAAGCCGGTCCAAGTGTACATATGATCTTTGTCTTACGTCTGTAATCCATCTTTATCCTTTCTAAGGGAATAGGGGTTAGGGGTTAGGAATCGGTAATTGACTATATCCTATCCCCTATATCCTAAATCCTTATTTTGCAATCATCGTGCCGTCTTTGCCGGCGATGAGCGGGTTCTCCGGGTCGAGCTTCGCGATCAGTGTCTTTCTGATGGCGGAGTCTCCGATGTAGGAAACTGCAGCCTCGATCTTCGGTGCCATCGTGCCCGCTTCAAACTGGCCTTCCTCGAGATACTTCCTCGCGTCTGCTACAGAAATAAAATCGAGAGGCTTCTCTTCTGCCGTGCCGAAGTTCAGGCAGACCTTGTTCGTACCTGTCAGGATGATAAGCATATCTGCGTCCACCTGGTCTGCCAGTACGCCTGCTGCTGTATCTTTTTCTATGACAGCTGAAGCGCCCTTCAGCAGGTGATCCTGGGAGAGTACCGGAATGCCTCCGCCTCCACAGGCGATGACTACCTGGTCTGCGTCGAGGAGCGCGTTGATCGCATCGATCTCCACGATGCTCTGCGGCTTCGGTGTAGCGACGATCCTTCTGTATCCACCCTCGACTTCGGTCACGTGGTTGCCCTTTTTTTCCTGGGCCTCAGCCTCTTCCTTTGTCAGAAGCCTGCCAATGATCTTTGTCGGGCGGTAAAATGCCTCGTCATACGGGTCTACCGTAACCTGGGTAAGCACCGTGGCTACCGTCTTGTAGATTCCCTTATTTATCAGTGCGCTGCGTATCGCGCTCTGCAGGTCGTACCCGATGTATCCCTGGCTCATGGCCGAGCAGACACTCATCGGAGTGTCTGTGTACTCCGGATACTTCTGTGAAAATTCATTCATGGCCGTATGTATCATGCCGACCTGCGGTCCATTCGAATGGGTGACCACTACCTGGTAGCCCTGTGAGATGAACTCTGCTACCGCCTTTGCGCTGCCCTCTGCTGCCTTCTTCTGTTCAGGGAGCGTGGTGCCTAGCGCGTTATGCCCTAACGCTATTACGATTCTTTTTTTATCCATGGGTCTCCTTTGCTGTGCAAACATAAAGAGCGCGGCGGATGTAACCGCCACGCTCTTTATTATATTATTTATCTTCTTTTTTCACAAGCACTATATGATGTTCTTTGGTTACTATTCACGGCAGGCTTCTGTGGGGGTTCACGACGGACGCACTTGTGCGGACGTTTGAATACCCACAGAAGCCTGCCTGTGAAGCAGGAACCTCCAACGTTCTTTGCTTTCAGTCTCCAAAAATCTGGCTCCAGTCGTAGAGATTTCCGTAGCTGTTCGAGCCGTCATTGTCCTGGCCGTTGTCGCCGCCGCTCTGCTGGCTGTTATCAGATGAGTCTGAGTCGTCTGATGAAGAGTCGTCCGGACGGGCTGCGAGGGTTACGTTCTTATCCTGAGCCTTGTAGTCATTTTCTACGGTAGCGACTGATACCTTTACCTTGTCGCCTTTTTTCTTGCCTGAGATGTAGCTTGCAAGAGACTGCATAGAAGTGATCGAAGTGCCGTCAACGGCTGTGATCACGTCACCTTTCTTGATGCCAGCCTTCTCAGCAGGGCTTCCTGAAACGACTTTCGTCACATATACGCCCTGAGGCATGTTATAAGAGCTTGCCATCTCTGATGAAATGTCTGCTCCCTGGATTCCTAAGAAGCCCTGTTCACTGGTAGTCGATGCAGAAGATCCTGAGCCACTCGAAGAGCCTGGTCTCTTGGTGACTTTTCCTGAAGTCATCAGCTGGTCGATGATGGTCTTTGCGTTTGAGATAGGGATAGCAAAGCCCATGCCCTCTACTGAAGCCTCATTTGAAGAGCCGCTGCTTGAGTACTTGGCTGAAACGACACCTACGACTTCGCCCTTTGAGTTAAGGAGAGCACCGCCTGAGTTTCCGGCGTTTACAGCTGCTGAAGTCTGGATCATCTTCTGGGTGTAGGTCTTTCCGTTATCCTCGTTCTGGATAGATACTTCTCTGTTCAGGGCGCTGATGACACCTGTCGTAACTGACTGGCCGTATCCTAAAGCGTTTCCGATAACGATAGCCTGCTGACCGACCTTCAGGTCATCCGAAGTACCGAGGCTTGCGACCTTGATAGCCTTCTTCGTGCTGTCTTTTATAGAAGAAAGCTTTACTTTTATAACGGCGAGGTCTGTCTGAACGTCGGTTCCTACTACTTCACCAGAAACGCTCTTGTTATCGTTAAAGGTAACTGAGAGGCTGTTTGAATTCGATACTACGTGGTTATTCGTAGCTATGTAGAGGTATTTATCATCCTCACTGATGATAATGCCGCTTCCAAGACTCTTAGTCGGGACTGTAGATGAAGTACCGAACCAGCTCTGTACCTGCTCGAGCGACATATTCGTCACCTGGACGATGGAAGGAAGTGCTTCGCTTGCAAGAGCTGAAACATCATCGTTTGTAGCAGATGCTGAAGTAGTCGTCGAGCTGATCTTATTTCCATTGCTGGTATTTGAGGAGTTATCTTCTGAAACTGAAGCCTGGTCGTTGCCGGTCAGGTGGTTTGTCAGCATGTTCGTTCCGGCAGTAACAGGTCCTGCAACTACGCCAAAGATAAGTGCTGCTGCAACTACCTTTCCGACGAACTTTGCCTTCGGGTGAGGTCTCTTCTGTTTTTTCTGCGGCTGCTGGTACTGTCCGTTATACTGGTTAGTGTATGGATTGTATCCGTTATCCTGTTTTCCGCTGCCGTCGTCGTTTCCCGGCTGATATTCATAGTACTGATAATTACTCATATGTATTGCCTCACTTTCTTAAGTGCTTATTTCCTTTTGACATTGTCTATAGTAATATTTATTTATGTAAAAAATGTGTTCTGAAAAGTTTTTATCTGTGAAACACTTTTGATAAAAAAAAGAACGGCGCCTTCCGGTACCGTTCCATGATGTCATTCAACTGTAACTGACTTGGCGAGGTTACGGGGCTTGTCGACGTCGCAGCCCTTTCCCACAGCCACGTAGTAAGCGAACAGCTGCAGAGGGATTATAGCAAGTGAATTCGTGAAAAAATGGTTCGTCTGCGGTATGTAGATCACATAGTCCGCATTCTCCTCCATGCTCGTATTTCCCTCGTTTGTTACCGCGAGCACGAAAGCTCCACGTGTCTTTACCTCGACTATATTCGACACTGTCTTCGGATAGAGCTCGTCCTGGGTCGCCACGGCAGCTACCAGGGTTCCGTCCTCGATCAGCGAGATGGTCCCGTGCTTTAACTCTCCTGCAGCATATGCCTCTGAGTGAATGTAGGAGATCTCCTTCAGCTTCAGTGAACCCTCCATCGAAATGGCGTAGTCTATGCCTCTTCCTATGAAAAAAATGTCCTTTGCCGCTATATACCTGTTGGCAAATTTCTGGATCCGCTCTTTGTTGTTCAGCAGGAGCTCTATCTGGTCAGGCAGCTTCTCGAGATCATCGACATAAGCCCTCTCCTGTGCATCATCTATCATGCCTCTCGCTTTTGCGAAGCGGATGGCAAGCAGGTAGTGGCAGATCAGCTGTGCTGAGTAAGCCTTTGTCGTGGCGACAGCGATCTCCGGACCCGCCCAGGTGTACATGACTTCATCAGCTTCCCTGGCGATAGAAGAACCCACGACGTTTACGACTGCGAGAGTCCTGATGCCGCGCTCTTTTGCCAGGCGGAGTGCTGCTAAAGTATCAGCAGTCTCACCGGACTGGCTTATGATAAGGACTAAGTCATTTTTTCCGAGGATAGGGTCTCTGTAGCGGAACTCACTGGCTACATCAACATCGGTCGGTATCCTTGCCATCTGCTCGTAGACATACCTCGCGGTGACCCCTGTATGATATGCGCTTCCGCAGGCTATGATATGGATACGGCTTATCGCCTTTATGTCATCGTCTGACATCTTCAGATCATCTATCACCACATGACCCTTGCGGATCCTCGGCGACATCGTATCCTTCACAGTCTTCGGCTGCTCGTACATCTCCTTCAGCATGAAATGCTCATAGCCGCCTTTTTCTGCCGCATTTGCATCCCAGTCGATGTGCTTTGCTTCCTTCTGAACAGGCTCACCGTCTATATTAAAAAATGTGATGCCTTCCTTTGTCAGGCAGGCTATCTCCTGATTATCGATATAATAGACGTCACGTGTGTGCTTCAGGATAGCTGTGACGTCCGAAGCGATATAGCTTCCGTCCTCGGCAAATCCGGCGACAAGAGGTGAATCCTTTCTAACCGCGTAGACCTTATCAGGATGATCTGCGAAAAGGATTCCGAGAGCATAGCTTCCCTCAACCCTGTTCATTACCTTTGTGATGGCTTCGAGCGGATTTCCCTCGTAATAGTAGTCGAGGAGCTGTGCTACAGCCTCGGTATCGGTTTCGGAAATAAATTCGTAGCCTTTTGCGATCAGTTTGTCCTTGATCTTCTGGTAATTTTCTATAATGCCATTATGGACTACTGCTATGGTCTTTTCCTTGTTAAACTGCGGGTGAGCGTTTACCTCGTTCGGTTCTCCGTGAGTTGCCCATCTGGTGTGGCCGATACCGACTACTCCCGGCATGGTGGCGCCGTCGTGTGTCATCTCCTCAAGAACCTTCAGTCGGCCCTTTGATTTCTTTATCTGGATCTCATTTCCGTCGTAGACTGCGATCCCGGCTGAATCATAGCCGCGGTATTCGAGCTTCTCCAGGCCGTCCAGCAGTATGGGCGCTGCCTGGTCACTTCCTATATATCCTACTATTCCACACATAATTATTCTCCTGTAGTCGTATCAGTCATTGCGCCATCAGAGGCAGCTGTGTCATCGTCGACTCCGATATTACCTTCAATCTTACTGAAGTCCTCTACGTCTGCCTCAGTTTTCCCAGTCCTGTATGATATCTGCTGGCTTATATTCCTTACTTCCTGGCTCGGTGCGAAATTCATTTCGTCGAACATCTTCTGGTGGAGCTTCTCTACATTTGACTCGAGAGTGCACGGTACGATGATCGAACCATAAGTGTTCATAGTGCCGTTCCACTTGTCAAATGGGAATCCGAAGGACTTATCCATCGAATATGACTTGGCCGCTGTAGCCAGTGAGAGAATTTCTGTCGCAGAAAAATTGGTCGATACCTTTGGCAGTACGTCGTCAATGATCGAATTCAACTGTGAAAGTGAAGCCTTCTTCACTTTTTCCATGACGAGGTTCATGACCTTTCTCTGTCTCTGTGCACGGCCGTAGTCGCCTTTTCCGTCAGAAGTATGTCGGATACGACAATAAGCGCACGCCTGTACTCCGTTTAAAGTCTGAAGTCCCGGCTTCGTCACGTAAGTCGCCTCTTTTCCTGAAAGTCTCGCAACCTCCGGGATCGTAGGCCATCTGCTGCTGTTTAAGGCTTCGTACTCTGCCTGCGTCACATCGACTTCAATGCCGCCGACATCGTCGACCACATCTGTGACCGCTGCAAAGTCAAAGGTGACGAACTTCTCGATATTCAGATCGAGGTTTCCGTTCACCATCTCGAGTGCTTCTTTCTCTCCGCCTCTCGCGTAGGCTGCATTTGACTTGGTGTATGTCCCCTGGCCCTGCGGGTCTACATTCAGCAGAGTGTCGCGGTAAACTGAAGCCATGCGGATCTTTTTCGTGTCGTTATTTATGGACACGATGATCTGCACGTCTGTGTTTCCGGCGTCTGTCGCCGATTCTCCGGAGGCTCTGCTGTCGACTCCGAATACCATGAAATTCGTGTAGCCAGACAGCGTCTTTTCTGTCTGCTTTGAGAGTTTGTTGGTCTTTATGTCGCCGATGTCGCGGAAGTTTATCATGCCGAATTTCAGCCAGAAAAAAAGTACCGCGAGCAGCAGCAGAAGTATGATTATCTCGATTATAAGAAGAACTTTTCTGCGCTTTCTGCGCCTCGCCCTCCTGGACGGCTGTCCTGTCTTGTCACTCATTTTTGTACCTCATTTAAAAAATCCAATAACCTATGGATAATACCCCAATTATTTATGCTTGTCAATCGGTAGGCGGCGGGCACCCTGTGTCCTATAAATAGTAGTTCTGCATGCCGGTGGGCAGGTTGCGGTTGTAGTAGGGGTCGCCGGAGGTGATGGTGCGGTGCCACTTGTCGCGGAGGATGGAGCGGGAGGCCTCGTCGCTGCCGGCGTCAGGGGCGCTGCGGTGGGCGGTAACACGCGGGGTATAGACTACACGGAGGCCGCCGGCGTGTGCCTTAAGGCAGAGGTCGAGGATCATGTCGTTGCCACGGAGCCTCCTGTCGAAACCGCCGCATTTTTTAAAAAATGATGCGTCGACCATGCAGAATGAAAAATCCACCATCGACACGTCCTGCGGTATCCTGATGCGCCCGTAAAGTCCGGCAGACAGGGCGTTCTCACCGTGGCATGCCGGATAAGTGATACCCTCTGCGTCATAGATGTAACCGCAGTTATTTATCGAAAAACCGCTTATGAATTTGCCACCTGCTATGGCGACATCGGGCTGCGACACGTAGCTGTAAAGCGTCTCCGCGGCATTCCTCGAAGTCACGTAGACGCCCTTGTCTTTTATCAGGAGCACCGAATCCAGGTGCATCCTATAGTCGCCCCCGTCGTATCTGACCTGCCAGGAATCATTTCGCCTGCGCTCGACTTTTCCCTTAATGCCGTTTTCGTTCAGGTAGGCACTGACCACTGTCATGTGCTCCCGGAGACTTCTGTCCCGGAGCTTTATCAGCTCGTCGGTGACCGGCACGTCGCTTATCAGGTTATGCCAGAGGAGCGCCGGAATGTGGCCGAAACGCATTTTTTTCATCATGCACCTGATGAAAAAATCATACGCAAAGGCGAACGAGAGCTCTTTTCTGAAAATCCCCGTCCGCTGCAGGGCGCTCCGCTTTACGATAAAAGTGTCACCGATATAGTTCTGGCCGAGCAGCAGCTCCTTGTTGAAATCCGGCAGGAAGTACGGGTTCACACGGCTGTCGTCCTTTATCTCGTCGTGATCGGTGTAGATGATGTCGCACTCCGGATGATCTTCGATAAAATCCTTTAAGTATCTGAGCACCATCGTATTCAGCCTGTCCGTGAGCCCGACAAATATCAGGTAGTCGCCCTGCGCCCTGCGGATTCCCTCATTCCAGACATCTGCGAGCGAATTCTTCGGGCGAAGCTTCACGTACTTAAGCCGGTAGTCGTCCTTAAACACCTGCTTCGTGACCTTCCCGAGTCCCGCTTCCGGGCAGGCGTCAAGCACCTGGATCTCCATATTCTTCCACTCGAGCGCCTTCGCCGACTCTATAGACTGTCTGAAAAACCAGGCATTCGTCTGGTAGGCTCCGATGATCACCGAGAATCTGATCGACTCAATCGCCATCGGTATCTCTCCTGGCTTTTAAAAGCTCCCTGGCTGTATCCACGGAATCCACGCCGTGCAGGTTCTTCACCGGGGCAAACTCCTTCTCACGCACGACTTCAACCGGAAGAAAATCCGGGAAGAACTGCAGGATATCAGTGATCAGGATCTCGAATTTATATCCGTTCGGCTCAGATGGCTTTATGAGATTTCCGTTCTGATCGATGTAGGGGATTTTTTTCTTTACTTTGTGGACAGGCATTTTCTGTTCTACAGTCCTTAAAAGAATTGAAGTATCAAAAAGGTAATTCACCGTGACTCCGGCGCAGTATAAAAGCTCGCCGTTCTCGTCACGCTGGTTTGCCTGGCTTTCATCTAATTCAAAATATTCAACTATCGACGGGTGGCCGTTCTTCTCACAGACGACTCCGACATTCTCCGCCGGGTCCTTTTTAAGCACAGCCTTCACGGCTGCAGACTTTTTTTCTGCTATCACAGCGCCGAGAAATGCCGGATCGGCTATCCTCGCCAGGACATTATCCACGCCGAAGACGTTCATCCACTTGACGCCGCGCTCTTTCAGCACTTCCCCGTAGCCAGCCTTTATAAGCGACGTGAAAAATCCGCCGTTTCCATTCGGCGAAGTCGCCGGGACATCCTCACCCTCAAAGAGCAGATTCCCGTCGAAGTCGCACGCCGGCGCCATCTCCTGCCTGAAAAAATATATCAGCTCCGGGTCATACCCGAAATAATTTTTTTCTTTGAAAAATGCCCTGGTCGCCTCGTCGTTCTTATCCGATGTCATGATAAAAAACGGCAGCCTGATGTCTCCGATGTCACGGCGCAGGTTATCAGACAGGCACTCAAAAATGGACTTGTCGCCATCGATGGGATAAGTCCCCTTCGGCCCATCGAATCCGAGCCTGGTACCCATTCCGCCGGCAAGCAGCAGAAGAGCCAGCTTTCCGCGCTTTATCGCGTCCAGGCCGGCCTTTGTATAGATGTCACGATTTTTCTCGTATTCAGGGAGACGCAGGGTCTTCACAGGGCGGAGGTCATTCCTTACCTCTTTCTTGCTTTCCTGTGAAAGAGCCATGTACTCCCTCAGCTTCTCTTTTGCTTCTTCTGTCGTCATGTCACGCCTCTTTTAATGCCTCAAGCCTCATAAACGGCTGGAAGTCCGTATCTGTGATCTCTACCAGGGTGCGTCCCTCCTGTTCTCCTCTGCGCAAAAGCAGATTATCGCCGTTTCTCGCCTGGTCCTTGTATTCTATCCTGTAAAAATCAAACGGTCCTTTTCCGAGCAGAAGCCCTTCTGCTAAGATTATGTACTTTCCGTTATTCACATGGCCGTTTGAATCGATCATCGTCTCATCGACTTTTATCTGATCTACCGTGGACACTTCGCCGTCAAAATGAATTTTTCGCCCGCCGAAGTCCTCTGTCGGTGCCGCTCCGATGCCGTAAGCCCTGAACATCTCATCGGAAGCCCTGGTCGGCGCCGAACGGTCTAAGTCCATGTAGACCCAGAGCGAGTTCGCCGTGATAAAAGGAGCCTCATCCCAGTCCGTTATCGTAAAATACCTGGAAGCCAGCGCTCCCCTCGCCTTATAAGGGTAAGTGCGCACCGTCACATTCTCTCCCATGACCGGCCTCTTATGGATACGGATCTGCCAGTCCGTCACGAACCAGCCTCTTCGCTGGGCTACCAGCCACTGTGCCGTATATCCGGTGTCCTGCGAGTGAAAAGTAGCGCAGTCCTGCAGCTGGTTTATGATGCCTGAAAGCGGCAGTTCCAGCTTCTCATCCACCTGTGAAAATCCCACCCGGGTCTTCATCTCATACATAGGTATTGACCTTTCAGCTTTGTAAATAGTTTCAGCTGACATTATATCATTTAACTATGGGGATTTCCATACACGAAAAAAGACCGATGTGTAAAAACACATCAGCCTTTTAAAAGAGCTGGCCCACAAGGATTCGAACCTTGAAATGACGGAGTCAGAGTCCGCTGCCTTACCGTTTGGCTATGGGCCAACAACAGATATTATTGTACTCCATTCTCCGTAGATTGCAAGTTTTTATTTGAGTACAATTTTCCGTCTGATTCCGACCCGGCTTCGGGCGGGGTCGGAGACGTGTGTACATCGCAGATCCGCTTCGTATCCTCGGCACTTATCATGTACTTTTCATCGTCGGTTCCCATGCTTCCGCCGGTAATAAATACTTTGTCCTCGATGTCAGACTTCGGGCAGAAATCCCCGGCAGGAAGGCCGGATGCCTTGCAGATAGAGAGCTTCACATGGTGGTCGCAGGTCTCTGTCGGGACAGTCTCCGTCGTGAAAAATTCGGTGTAGACCATATTGCCACGTGGATCATTGTCGCAGACATTCTCCTCTGGCAGCTTTCCGGATTTTTTGCAGACGGCGGCTGTGACAATGCCCGCCGGCCTCTCGAAGTCGAGGTTTTTCTTCGACTTGTGAACCCGCTGCATCACAGCTTTCCAGATAGTCTTCGAGTATCCGGTCTCGTCCTGCGGGGAATTATCATCGTAACCGCCCCAGATCACGCAGGTGTAGTAAGGCGAATATCCCGCAAAAAGTGTGTCCCGGTTCTTTGTCGTAGTACCGCTCTTTCCGGCGAGAGTCATCCCGCTGAAATCAGCCTTTACACCAGTTCCCTTAGTCATGACGTCCTTCATCGCGGAAGTCAGGAGCCATGCGGTCGATTTTTTCAGGACGCGGTGTCCCTTATCGTTCGTCGTGTTCAGGATGATCTTTCCAGCCTTATCCTCGACAGTCGTGTAGAATACAGGCCTGCGGTAATAGCCTCCGTTTGCGATAGTGGCGTAGGCAGCCGTCAGCTCGATATTCTTCACGCCTTTGGTCAGGCCGCCGAGTGCCAGTGCCTGGTTGTTATCGCCCTCTTCGAGCGTCGTGATCCCGAAGTCCTTGACGTACTGGTAGCCAAGTCCTGTGCCTATGTCAGTAAGGGTCTTTACCGTCACTACATTTATCGAATTCGTAATGGCCTCTCGGATCGTCGTAAAGCCTCGATAACGATTTTTATAGTTCTTAAGCTCCTTGCCGTTCTGGTAAGTCATCGGCGCATCATCCTCGACAGAAGCTAATGTCATGCCTCCGGCGTCTATGGCAGGCGCAAAGGCTGCAAGTATTTTAAAAGTAGAGCCGGGCTGTCTCGTGATGTCAGTAGCGCGATTCAGTGTGCGGCTTGCGGTCTTTTTGCCACGACCGCCTGAGATAGCCTTGACCTGTCCGGTCCTCTGGTCGATTATCGTCATCGCCGCCTGCGGCTGGATCGTGTAGGTCACATTTTCTCCGCCTGAAGGCACTTTTCCATCGGCGGTCACCTGCTTTTTATAGGCTTCGTAGGCCTTCTCCGCCTCTTTTTTAGTGTTGAAATTCAGAGTGTAGTTTTCATCGTGTTTCCGGTAGTACTTAAGCATCGTCTGCTCGGAGTAGTTCTTTGTCGTGCCGTTATCTTTTTCGACAGTCAGTGAAAAACTCATCGAATACTTCGTGCCGTCGGTGTAATTCGACTTCCGGTTTATCTCGCTGTCGACTATCTTCTGGATCCGGGCATTCTGTGTCGCGTGGATCGTAAGGCCGCCGGTATAGAGCTTCATATAGGCTTCAGTCTGCGAGATCCCGAGCTCTTTCATCATGTCGCCAACCACCTGATCAGTCAACGCATCGATAAAATACGAGGTCGCCGTGTCACCGTGGTCGGCATTTACAGTCGCGATACGGCTGTATACATCATCGTCCATCGCCGTCTGGTACTCTTTTTCGGTGATGTAGCCCTGATCGAGCATATTCTTAAGGACAGTTTCACGCCGGACTGCGTTATTCTTCGGGTGGGTGATAGGGTTGTATCTGGTCGGATTCTGTGTGATACCAGCGATCACGGCGCACTCAGAGAGGTTTAAGTCCGAGACATTTTTATTAAAATATCGCTGCGAAGCCGCCTCTACGCCGAGCGTATTCTGGCCAAGATTTATCGTGTTCAGGTAGTTCTCGAGAATCTCTTCCTTCGAAGTGACTTTTTCGAGCTGGACGGCCAGATACTGCTCCTGGATCTTGCGATCGAGCTTGTCCTTGAATGTATTTTCATCGGTCCAGGTCGAGAAAAAGTTATTCTTCAGGAGCTGCTGCGTGATCGTGCTCGCCCCCTGTGAAAAATGCCCTCCGTTCGCAAGTCCCGAAAAGGCCGCCCTGATGATGCCGCGGAGATCCACTCCGTTGTGCTGGTAGAACCTGGCATCCTCTATGGCTATGAAAGCGTGCTGGAGGTCCTTTGGGATTTTGCTCAGGGGCTCGTAATCACGGTTAGCCCCTTTCGCCGCAAGTGTCGTCAGGACTTTGCCGTTCGAATCCACGACCTTTGTCTGAAAGCCTGACGGGCTGATATTCACCCGGGAGATGTCCGGTAGCTTGTCAATCTGCGTCTTTGCGTGGTAGGCGAAGCCCACCATCGTCGCGGCGATGACCACCAGGATCAGGACCAGGAGTGTTTTTATAAGTGTATGCACGAAATGCCGCTGCGCCGAATGGCGTTTTTTCACCTTCGGCGAATTGTGGTATTTCACATATGATCTGCTGTAATTCATGTGCTTTATTATATCAGAAAAATCCTGTATAATAAAGAATATGTACAGAATAATGAAGACTGGGACAAGTGAATATAACGAGAAAAAATCCCGTTTCCTCGGGTATGTGTACGATGTGGATTCTCCCGATGCTGCCGCTGAAAAAATAGCTGCTCTCCGCAAAGAGCACTACAACGCCAGACACGTCTGCTTCGCCTGGCAGATAGACGGGCTCCTGCGCTCTTCAGACGACGGTGAGCCTCAGGGAACCGCCGGACATCCGATAGCCGATGTGCTGACCCACAGGGAATTAGAGCACTGTCTTATAGCCGTAGTCCGCTATTACGGAGGCATCAAACTCGGTACAGGCGGACTTACCCATGCATACAGCAATACGGCGTCCGCTGCCGCGGACGCCGCACTGCTGATGGAAATTCTTAACGGCTTCCCTCTTACCGTAACTCTCGATTACAATGACTATGGAAAGGCCGGATATTTTTTCAACGAGAATCAGATACCACAGACAGGCATCGACTATGGAGCCGATGTAACTGTGCACCTGATGGTGCCATCAGCCCTGAAGGAAATGACCGACAGGCAGCTCGCCGGGATAACCGCCGGAAAAGCCTCTCCGGAATGGGGAAACGAGACTTCATACGGTCTTTCTGACGGTCAGGTCATTTTGCTTTCCTGACCAGCGTCTTAGACCATTTTCCGAAATATCTGACTCCGTTTACCGTGATGTACGGGCGGACGCTGATCCAGTAAGTCTTCCCCTTTTTTAGATTCTTAAATGTCACCTTCGTGCCGGACACATATGATTTCTGCCAGTTCTTTGCCTTCTGCTGCTTTATCGCAGTCTGATACTTTACAGTTTTTCCACTGACTGTGGTCTTTTTGATAGTAAGCGTCAGTTTGCGCGAACCTGCAGTCAGCATTGAGATCCCGCCCTTTTTCTTTTGGATTGAATTTATCTGACTCTTTGATATACTGCTCGAGCTGCTGCTTCTCGTGACTGAAATGTCATTTGAGCTGTCAGTATTCCAGTAATCAGATGATGAGCCGCCTATACGTGAGTCTCCACCGGCTATGGCTCCGGCAGTGTTGTAGCTGACTGGAGTATTGTCGGTAGTGCTGTTCGTCAAGCCGGAGTTATTTCTATTTCCAGAAATATTTCCACTTGTGTTATTCGTTGTATTGCTATTGCCAGTTGTTCCACTGGTTGAATTGGTTGAAGTGTTACCGGTGGAACCTCTTGTATTACCGCCAGTTTGCGTGTTACCGGTGGAGCCGGAATTGTTTCCAGTGTTTCCACTGTTAGAGCTGCTGTTTCCAGAGGTATTCCCTCTGGTAGTCCCACTGTTCCCCGAAGTATTTCCTCCAGTCGTGCTGCTGTTTCCAGAAGTGTTGCCTCCAGTAGTGCCCCTGTTCCCTGAAGTGTTTCCACTGGTCCCTGACGTGTTCCCGCCGGTTGGCGTATCTCCGCCGCCGGTCACTGCCGGTCCTGTGACTACCGTGGCAGGCTTCTCAGAAGACCTGTCAAAAGCCGTGTCAGAAAGTTGCAGTTCGTCCTGTGTATAGAAGTCAGTCGTATCCTGGTCATAGGTATGATACCCTTCGGTATCAGCGTCCACTGTCGCCTGTCCACCCAGCAGGTACGAGTCGTTATATGAGTCTGAATCATTGTCATACCAGGTCACGTCAACTATGTAGTTCTTCCCATCGATGGTCACGACATTCCACATATGTCCGTTGTCATTTCCATCCACGAGCTTCGTGCTGGTCACCAGCTTTGAAACGATGCCCGCATCCACGAATCTCTGTGTATGATCCATCAGATACTGGAAAGCCTTTGAATAGCCCTCGCAGACTACATTTGTAGATGGATCATTATCGAAAACCGCTATCATACTCCATGGAGAGTTACTCGTAATCTCCGAATCCGGAGTGCTGTCCCAGGAATGGTCATAACTGACATGCTCTGAGATCCAGTCAGCATAGGCCTTTATCGTATCGTATATGCCCTTGCCCGAATTATCAGATATAACCTGTTCAGCTGTCGACTCTGCTGTCGTCACCTTCTGTAGAGTCGAACTGTCCAGCGTGAACTCATCTGCTCCACGGTAGCTTTTATCGACGCCTATAAACACGGTAAACTGTGAAAAATCACCAGCTATCTGTATATTATCTTCATTCGGCTCATCCGGATTTATCTCTTCGTAGCATAAAAGCTCTGGGTGATTATTCGAAGCATAGGTGTAGAGTTTTTTCCAAAGGTCACTTACCTGATCTCCTAACGTTAATCCGTCCTGTGAAATATCAAAGGTGATCTTCGTCGAACCTCCCTCTCTCAGTACTCTCTCCAGTTCGCTTATCAGGTGATCATACATATGTCTCTCTGAGGCGGACAGTTTTGACAGGCTCCACGAAGCCCTCTTTACCGTGGTCTTCGCATAGACAGTACCCGCTGGTATCGAGCCAGCAACCACTGCCACAGCCAGAACAGAAATGAAGAATTTTTTCAGAAAAGAAACTCTCATAAACGCACTCCTATGAAAAATCCCCCAATATCCTGTATTCCAAAAATCCCGTCACTTATACTAGAAAATTATACAGCACCATACTTTTCAAGTCAAAAAAATACCCCCGGCAATCCGCCAGGGGCACTTCATTTTTAAAAAATGCGTTTTATCTGTAGTTATCGAAACCGATCGATGAGAGGCCGTAGTCGAGTTTTGCATTCATGTAAGCGTCGATTCCTGCAAGTGCCTTCTCGAGGTACTGTGAGGCTGTATCTTTCTGGTTCTTGTCAGCTGCCTGCTGCTTTACCTGATCGGCATAAGAACCTGTTACAGTATCAAAAGTGATCTTCGGTAATGAAGTCTTTGTGACCTTTGTAGCGTCTACAGGTGTCTTTGATGTAGCTGTAAGTAAGTCAGTTCCCTTGGCGTCTGTAGCCTTTATCTCGATGTAGCTGATCTGCTTTTTACTGTTTAAGGTAACAAATCCGGAGATATTTACATCGCTCATCATGATGCTTGTCTTGCCTGTCATGCCGACCGTGAGTGTATCCTTGGAATCTGTCGGAACAGCTACGATGGCTGAACCTGTTACTGCTGTGTCTGCGCCAAGAAGCTTGATAGTAGTAGACTGTTCTGGTGAAACGATAGCCTTTGTCTTTACGTCATTACCTGCTATGTTAAAAGTCTGATCTACGCCATTTGAAGCTACTGTGTTTACCAGCTCATTGAAGCGGTTTGCTTTCTGGGCGATAGAAACTGAAACCTTGCAGTTGTACTTCTTCTTGCCGACTTTTGCGGTAACGATAGCTGATCCTGTCGTTGCGACTGGCTTTACTGTAGCCGACTTCTTGTTCTTTGAAGCCTTGACTGTGACTACCTTCTTGTCAGAAGATGACCACTTGATCTCTGCCTTCTTCGAAGTGTTCTTTACGCTCAGCTTGTAGCCCTTGTTCTGTGTGATCTTCAGGCTCTTCTTCGACAGTTTTACTGTCTTCTTTGCAGCTGCCTCAGCTGTTACTGCCTGCGGTGTCACAACCGGAGCCACCGTGAATACCATTGCTGCAGCCATAACTACGGCTGCGATTCTTTTTGCCTGCTTGTTTAGCATATCCCATCCATCCTTTCATGGAGAATTTATTTTTTACAAGTATGATAATAGTCCTCTTCGCCCCGGATTTCAACTCTTATAAAAATACAATCGCGCCTGAATGTCGTCACTCACGTCGAACAGATCACCCGATATGTGTGCCAGATAGTCATCTATCTCATGTGTAGCTTCTTCTACTGATATTTTTTCAGTCTACACAGTGGTATTTTTAATGTCTGTTATAGAATATATGTTCGTGGTTTCCTGATTTTATTTTACCGTGTATAATAGAAAAAGGATTTGTCATAGAAAGAGAGGTATGTGCTATGGCTACATTACAGGAAAAGAGAGATACCATAATAAATATCGTTGATTCATTGGACGCAGATTCACTTGACAGGATGTACAACTATGTCATTTCATTTCAGAATATTCCATATAGCAAAAATGAAGCAAAAGGCTCCGATAATTCTGGCAGTAAGAAAACAGTCCGACAAAGAATATCCAAAGATGATTTACATGAAGGAATTACTGCAATAGGTAAAGAATATGCTTCAGACCTGAAGAGACTTGCGCAATGAACGGATTAATTTATTTAGAGCCAGATTGTCTCAGCACCTGGTTTTCAATATAGTAGTCAGGCATGACCGAATTCTACAATTTCAGTTTTCATTTTCAATACAGAGTGCTATATAGCCAAAAATCTACAATCCATCTGAACCATTATTTCAATATATCCTTTCTTCTTTGTGCAAAAATACAAAAATCGCACTTTTAGCGAAAAAAATCATGATTCAGGCGGGGTTTTCGCAGAAATTATTGTAGATTGCGGAGCCGGAAATTTTCTATATTGAAAACAAAACTGGAAATTGTAGATTTTCATGCAGATTTTTACTATATTGAAACCTCTCCAGGGATTGCAAAATAGAAACATCACTATACTGAAACCGCGACTGAGAATTAACTGGGAATCATAAATTTCCTCCTATTTGCTGGAATTAACCAAAAAAGCCGCATCCGGCGAACCGGATGCGGCTTTGGGTATATGGATTACAGTACACGACGTACTGCGAGAATTCCTCTGTAGTTGGCGTTTGAGATCTTGATGCCGTCACGAGCGTTCGATGCGTGAACGATGCGTCCGCCGCCGATATAAAGGGCTACGTGGCCGCTGTAGCATACGATGTCTCCCGGCTGCATGTCAGAAGTAGAAACGGCTCTTCCGACGCTTCTGTCTGCAGATGATGAATGAGGAAGACTTACTCCGAAGTGGCTGTAAACACTCATAACGAATCCTGAGCAGTCAGCTCCGTTTGTAAGTGATGTGCCGCCCCATACATAAGGGTTTCCTACAAACTGTGTGGCATAGCTTGCTACTGAGCTTCCGCTTCCGCCTGAAGGAGCGCTGTATGATGAGCTTGAGCTGCTTGAAGATGATGATGAGCTCGAGCTAGATGATGATGAACTGCTGGATGAATCAGCTGCGTCATTTACTCTGGCTGAAGCGCTCTTTACTGCCGCTTTAGCTTCTGCCTTCTTCTTGGCAGCCTTTACTGCTGCGATGGTCTTTGCATGATGGAAAGTATCGTGAACTGATACATAGTCAGCTGATACATATCCGGCGTCATCATCGGCCTTTACTTTTACCCAGCCGTCCTTGTCTGTGCTTAATACTGTAAGGTTTGCTCCGCCTGGAACTAAGTCGAGGACTTCAGCGTCCTTATCAGCCTTGTCTCTTACCTTCAGTGTAGTAGTGTTTACAGTAGCTTTCTTGGTAGCTGCTTTCTTTACAGCTGACTCGCTTCCTACTGTAAGGTAATCGTTCTTTACCCAGCCTGTCACATCTCCAGATGTGATCTTCGTCCAGTCGCCCTTTGTAGCAACTACGTGGCCGAGATTGTTATTATAGATAAAACCAACGAGCTTTGAATCTGCGCTGGCGTGCTTTCTGACATTTGCGTGATCAGATACCTTTGCTACAGCAAGCTTGTCGTACCTGGCCTCCTCTGCTGCCTTGTCTTCCTCAGCCTTCTGCTCTTCTTCATCGAGCTCCTCTGATGTATCTGAAACTGCTTCTGCAAGTACTCTGTTAACTCCTGAGAGAGTGGATCCTGTTCCTGTAACCTGTGAGCTGACGTCGCCTGAAGCTGAGTCATCTGCTGCTGCCTCAAGGATAGTAGCTGAAGCTCCTGCTAATGGCGCTGCCTGCGCGTTGATCGAAGCTCCTGCGAACATGATACCTGCTGAAAGTGTAAGTGCTGCTGCCTGAATTCTACGATTACGGTTCATCCTGTATATTTCCTCTGATAATTGTTATATAGAACTTAACATTTATTACAAATCTGTTACGATTGTTACTATACACTCTTATCAGGATTTTGTCAAGAAAAAATCTTGAATTTTTCTTGAAACCGGTTACTATTCACGGCAGGCTTCTGTGGGGGTTTACGACGGACGCACTTGTGCGGACGTTTGAATACCCACAGAAGCCTGCCTGTGAAGCAGGAACCTCCCCAGCAACCGCAGACTTTTAGCATCGAAGATGCGTAAGCGCGGTTGGTCTGCGGTCTGATTGGGGAGGTGCCGTGAATAGTAACGAAGCCGTTAAATCTTCAGGAAGTTCTGCACGCTGGTCACGGCGTTCGCCCCATCTGCGGCTGCAGTTATCACCTGGCGCAGCTGCTTGGTCCTCAGGTCCCCTGCTGCAAAAATGCCCGGAATACTTGTCACACAGTCCTCGCCGGCCTTTATATAGCCTCTCTCGTCGGTCTCCGGGAGTCCCGTAATGCCTCCGATATTCGGCTGGGTGCCGACCGCCATAAAGACTCCGTTCACCGGAAGCGTGGACTTCTCGCCAGTCTTTTTATTCTCGGTCTCGACTCCGGTCACCGCATTTTCACCGTCTACTTTTGTTACAATAGTGTCATATATAAATGTAACATTTTCTTTTACAGCAGCTTCATCAACTAAGGACTTCGCTCCTCTGAACTCGTCTCTCCTATGGATCAGGTAGACGTGACCCGCGAATCTCGAGAGAAAAATAGCGTCTCCTAAGGCCACGTCTCCGCCGCCTACTACTGCTACATCCTTTTCTCTGAAAAATGCCCCGTCACAGGTCGCGCAGTAAGACACGCCTTTTCCTCTGAGTTCTGCTTCTCCCGGTACTCCAAGCTGCCTGTGGTCGGCTCCAAGTGCGAGGATCACTGTCTTTGTATCTATAATGCTTCCGTCAGCGAGTGTCACCTTTGTCGGTTCCACTGCCGTGACTTGTCCGCTTCTGAACTCGCAGCCGAGCTTTTCAGCGTGCTCACGGAACTTCATGCCGAGCTCCATTCCGTTTATTCCGAGAAGTCCAGGGTAGTTGTCTACCCTGTCTGTCGTCGCTATCTGGCCGCCTCCGACCGGAGTATTTTCTATAAGAAGAGAGTCAAGTCCCGCTCTCTTCGCGTATATGGCTGCCGTAAGTCCTGCCGGTCCGCTGCCGACTATCACTGTATCGTACATAAGCGCCTCCTGTTTTATTTGTATTGTACGCAATTTAATTTAACACAATGCACTACAGCTGTCAAGCTTTGCGGATTTTCCCTTCATCGAGAGTAATCCTGTGCTCCTTGTAGAGGTGACCTATGGCGCGCTTGAAGGCGGCTTTTGAAAGTCCAGTCTCACGCTTTATGACTTCAGGCGAGGCTTTCTCGGAGAATGGCAGGACTCCGGCGTAGGAGTCGATGATCGCCATGATCTTCGAGCCGTCATCGTCGAGCTCGAGATAGGCGTCTTTTCTGGTCGTGAGAGCGAGCTTCCCGTCCGGCTTCACATCGGTGACCCGAAGTGTTATGACGTCGCCTATCCGGTAATTCCCGGTGTCCTCATGTCTCGGTATCATACCCGAAAAAATGTCGTCCACCGCCACAAAAGTCCCGAAGTCATGTCCGAACTCGTAAATCCTGCCATTTACCTCGTCATCACGCTTGTACGGGCTGTCTGTTCTCAGATAATGATAGAGATGTCTCATCGTAGCTGCTGGCCGTCCGCTCTTATCTATGTAAAGACGCACGAGGATTTCATCGCCTTTTTCAGGTCTGCCGTTTATCTCATGGAATGGCAGCAGCAGGTCCTTCGGAAGACCCCAGTCAAGGAATAGTCCTATCTTCGTGACATCCTTTACAGTAAGCGGCTTCACCTGATCTAAGGTGATAAGAGGCTCCTTCGTCGTAGCTATGGGTCTGTCCTTCGAGTCGAGATACAAAAATACCTTTACCATGTCGCCGGCCTTGGCGCCTTCCGGCACTTCCTTTGACGGCAGGAGGACTCTTTTCTCATCTCCGGCATTTTCCTCAAGAAGAGCTCCGAACTCCTTGAAATGCGCTATCTTTAATTCCTGATATTCACACAGTTTAAACATATCAACTCCTGAATTTCTTTAGTCCGGCGGCGCCCCACCTGCACAGGTTCACTAAAGCCTGGAACGGGTTCAGGTGCAGGTACTCACGGTAGAAACGCCACTGCACCCGTATCAGTTTCTTTTTGTTCCCTGTGGTGGAGGAGCCCAGGACTCGGTACCGGGCGAGCACCTTCTGGTTTCCGTATGCCACGCCTGTCTTTTTCACGCAGTCGAGCCAGTAGGCGTAGTCGTCCCGCAGGCTCTTCAGTTCCTCGCGCAGATAGATCTTCCCGTAGGTCCCGGCGTCGTAAAGCCCGGTCAGGCAGCCTATCCGGTTCATCACGTACATGTCCTTTACAGTGATCACCGACTTCGCGACATCCACTTTTCCGAACACCTGTGAGTTTTCATCTATGTGCGCGTAGCTCGAGCAGACCACCGCTGCATTTTTTTCTTTTAAAAATGCGATCTGCGACGACAGAAAGTCCGGATTCCAGAGGTCATCGGCGTCAAGGAGCGCTATGTAGCGTCCAGTGGCGTGCCTTATGCCGTTATTTCTCGCATTCGCGGAACCGCCATTTTTTTGGTTAATAAGCGTGATTCGCGGATCCTTTGCAGCATAAGATGATACTATTTTCTCGGAATCATCCGACGAACCATCGTTTACGATGAGCATCTCCCAGTCCGTGTAGTCCTGAGCCTGGACAGACTCTATCGTCTCACCTATGTATTTTGCGCCGTTGTAGCACGGCGTTATGATCGATACTTTTTCGTTCATTTTTCTAAAAAAGCCCGCCAGCTTTCGCCGGCGGGCTAAAAAACTATTAGTCTATGTCTACGGTATCAGAAGCTGCCTCTGCAGGTGCCTCTTCAGCCTCGACTATGTCTTCTTCGTCTCCGTTCTCATCAAGCAGCTTCGTCTGATAATCGGTATTCAGCTTGATATCTCTGTATCGCCTCATACCAGTACCAGCCGGGATCAGTTTTCCGATGATGACGTTCTCCTTTAAGCCCTGGAGATGGTCGACCTTTCCCTTGATGGCGGCATCGGTCAGAACCTTTGTCGTCTCCTGGAAAGATGCGGCTGACAGGAACGAATCGGTAGCAAGTGCTGCCTTTGTGATTCCGAGAAGAACACGCTCGCCCTGTGCAGGCTCCTTGCCTTCCTTCTCGAGCTCTTCGTTCGTGTCTTCGTACTCGAGGAAATCTACCTGGCTTCCAGGTAAGAAGTTCGAATCTCCTGCTTCCTCGATGCGGACTTTCTTCATCATCTGACGGACGATGACCTCGATGTGCTTATCAGAGATCTCAACACCCTGGAGTCTGTACACACGCTGTACTTCCTGAAGGATGTAATCCTGAACGGCTTCGATGCCGCGTACTTCGAGCAGGTCGTGTGGGTTGATAGAACCAGCTGTCAGCGGGTCACCAGCCTCTACATGCTGTCCGTCGGCTACACTGATGTGGCTTCCGTAAGTGATCAGGTATGTCTTTGTATCTCCGTTCGGAGCTACTACATCGATCTCCTGGTGGTTCTTATCCTCACGGATGTGAGCTGTACCGGCGATCTCTGCGATGGTTGCCATACCCTTTGGCTTACGTGCCTCGAAAAGCTCCTCGACACGAGGAAGACCCTGAGTGATATCAGTTCCGGCAACACCGCCTGAGTGGAAGGTACGCATTGTAAGCTGTGTACCAGGCTCACCGATAGACTGGGCTGCGATGATTCCGACAGCCTCGCCGACCTGTACAGGCTGGCCTGTGGCCATGTTCGCGCCGTAGCACTTAGCACAGATACCGTTCTTGCAGCGGCATGAGAGGATATTTCTGATCTTCACACGCTTTATAGGGTTACCGTCCTTGTCAACACCCTTGGTGCAGATAGCCTCAGCACGTGCAGGTGTGATCATGTGGTTAGCCTTTACGATGACATTACCTTCAGCGTCACAGATAGTCTCGCATGAGAAACGTCCGGTGATACGATCCTGGAGTTCCTCGATGACTTCTTTTCCGCTCATGAAGGCGCTTACGTACATGCCAGGGATCTCTCTGTCCTTGCCTTCGTTACAGTCGTTCTCTTTGATGATGAGCTCCTGAGATACATCGACCATTCGTCTGGTCAGGTATCCGGAATCGGCTGTACGAAGAGCTGTATCGGACATTCCCTTACGGGCTCCATGAGCTGACATGAAGTACTCGAGTACGTCAAGACCTTCACGGAAGTTCGACTTGATAGGCATCTCGATGGTGTGTCCTGTAGTATCAGCCATCAGTCCACGCATACCTGCGAGCTGTTTGATCTGCTTATCAGAACCACGGGCTCCTGAGTCTGCCATCATGTAGATCTCGTTCTCTGCATCGAGTCCATTCAGAAGGTCATCTGTGAGTTCCTTATCGGTCTTCTCCCAGGTCTCGATGACTTCCTTATAACGCTCACCCTCGGTGAGGAGACCTCTTCTGTATTTCTTGTTGATGACATCGACTGTCTTCTCAGCACCGGCGATGAGTTCCGGCTTCTGTGGCGGCACTGTCATATCCGAAATGGAAACTGACAGAGCTGAAAGAGTACAGTACTTGTAACCCATAGCCTTGATGTCATCGAGAACCTCAGCTGTCCTGGTAGCACCATGCTTGTGCATTACTTTTTCAAGGATGGCCTTCTGGTCCTTTTTCTTTATCATCTTATCGACTTCGAGCTTTAACTCATTTCCCGGAATGCTTCTGTCGACAAATCCGAGATCCTGAGGAATTGCTTCGTTCACGATGAAACGTCCGAGTGTCGACTCTACCATTCCGCAGAGCTTTCTGCCGTCCGGCATTGTCTTTCTGACACGGACTTTGATACGGGCATGCCAGTCGAGCTCTCCGTTCTCATGGGCCAGAAGCGCTTCGTTCATGCTCCTGAAGACTTTGCCTTCGCCCTTTACTCCGGTTCTCTCCTGAGTCATGTAGTAGATACCAAGGACCATATCCTGTCCAGGTACTGCGACAACTCCGCCGTCTGAAGGCTTTAAGAGGTTGTTCGGGGAAAGTAGCATGAAACGGCACTCTGCCTGAGCTTCCTGAGTCAGAGGAAGATGGACAGCCATCTGGTCTCCATCGAAGTCGGCGTTGAATGCGGCACATACCATAGGATGAAGTCTTATGGCTTTTCCTTCGACGAGGATCGGCTCAAATGCCTGGATACCGAGTCTGTGAAGTGTCGGAGCACGGTTCAGCATGACCGGGTGCTCTTTGATCACGTCCTCGAGAACGTCCCATACTCTAGGGTCGTTCTGCTTCTCGACCATTTTTTTAGCGTTCTTTATGTTCTGGGCTACACCTGTGTGAACCAGCTCTCTCATAACGAAAGGCTTGAACAGCTCGATAGCCATCTCCTTCGGGAGACCGCACTGATACATCTTCAGATCCGGTCCCACGACGATAACGGAACGTCCTGAATAATCGACACGCTTACCAAGGAGGTTCTGACGGAATCTTCCGTTCTTACCCTTTAGCATATCTGAAAGAGACTTGAGGGCTCTGTTTCCAGGTCCAGTGACTGCTCTTCCACGGCGGCCGTTATCTATCAGCGCGTCTACAGCTTCCTGGAGCATACGCTTCTCGTTCCTGATGATGATGTCAGGAGCTGCGAGCTCAAGAAGTCTTCTGAGACGGTTGTTTCTGTTTATGATACGTCTGTACAGATCGTTCAGATCGGAAGTAGCAAATCTGCCTCCATCGAGCTGTACCATAGGACGGAGATCTGGCGGGATGACTGGGAGTACGTTCAGGATCATCCACTCAGGTCTGTTTCCTGACTCACGGAAAGCCTCGACTACTTCGAGTCTCTTCATGATACGTGCCCTCTTCTGGCCAGAAGCGTTCTCAAGCTCTGCAGTAAGCTCTGCAGAATCCTTGTCCAGGTCGATCTCCTTCAGGAGCTCCTGAATAGCCTCTGCTCCCATGCCTGCACGGAATCCGTCCGGTCCGTACTGGTCTACATATGACTGGTATTCCTGCTCTGAGAGAACCTGCTTCTTCATCAGCGGTGTTTCACCCGGATCAAGAACTATATACGAAGCAAAATAGAGAACTTTCTCGAGTACCCTCGGTGAGAGGTCAAGGATGAGTCCCATTCTCGAAGGGATTCCCTTGAAGTACCAGATGTGGGATACAGGAGCTGCCAGCTCGATATGTCCCATTCTCTCACGTCTAACGGAAGCCTTTGTGACCTCAACTCCGCATCGGTCACAGACAACGCCCTTATAGCGGATCTTCTTGTACTTTCCGCAGTGACACTCCCAGTCCTTTGTAGGTCCGAATATCTTTTCGCAGAAAAGTCCGTCCTTCTCAGGCTTCAAAGTACGGTAGTTGATGGTCTCAGGCTTCTTTACCTCGCCGTGAGACCACTCCCTTATCTGTTCCGGAGAAGCCAGACCGATCTTTATCGAATCAAAACCGATGGACTGATTTGTGGTTTTTTCCTTTTTTTCCGGCATATGTTCTCCTTCCCTTAGTCTTCGTCATCCGACATGCCTGTGAGCTCTGAAGCCAGCTTCTGAGGATCCAGTTCAAAATCACCGTCATCGCCGTCTTCATCCTGATCGGATGATATGTTCTCTATCTCACCTGTATCTGAGTTGATCTCCTGATGTGTGAAACCATGCTGCTCGAAGTTCTCTTTCTTCTCGAATGCGTAGTCCCTGCTGTCATCTGAAATCAGCTTGTTTATGTTCGTATTTCCGTAGTCCTGTGACTCCATCAGCTTGACTTCTTCGCCCTTGTCGTCAAGTACCTTGACATCGAGGCAGAGTGACTGGAGTTCCTTGAGCATTACCTTGAATGACTCTGGGATACCAGGAGCCGGGATATTCTGTCCCTTGATGATGGCTTCGTAGGTCTTTACACGTCCTACGACATCATCTGACTTCATGGTCAGGATCTCCTGAAGTGTATAGGCTGCGCCATAAGCCTCGAGTGCCCATACCTCCATTTCTCCGAAACGCTGTCCGCCGAACTGTGCCTTACCACCGAGAGGCTGCTGGGTGACAAGTGAGTACGGACCTGTCGAACGGGCATGGATCTTATCGTCTACCAGATGATGGAGCTTCAGGTAGTGCATGTGTCCGATCGTAACCCGTGAAGGGAACTCCTCACCTGTACGTCCGTCACGAAGCTGTACCTTACCGTCTTCTCCGATAGCTACTCCGTGCCATTCCTTTGTATGATCCCTGTGCTCCCAGAGATAGTTCATAACGTCGGCATTTACTGAGCCTTCGTACTTCTCTTTGAACTCATCCCAGGTGATAGACTCCTGACCATTATTATTCGTGAAGCCTCTGTCCTTATCCTTTCCGGTAAGGTCGATCCTGGCATAGTCGTTTGCCATCTGGAGAGCTTCCTGGATATCCGTCTCATTTGCGCCGTCGAATACAGGTGTCTCGATGTTGAATCCGAGAACCTTTGCAGCAAGTGACAGATGGATCTCAAGCACCTGTCCGATATTCATTCGGGAAGGCACGCCCATCGGGTTAAGGCAGATATCAAGCGGACGGCCGTTTGGCAGGTATGGCATATCCTCTACAGGAAGCACACGTGAAACGACACCCTTGTTTCCGTGACGTCCGGCCATTTTATCACCGACGGAGATTTTTCTCTTCTGGGCTATATATATACGTACTGACTTGTTCACACCTGGTGCTAAGTCATCGTTTTCTCTGGTAAAAGTCTTTGCTGCTACTACTATACCGTAGTATCCGTGCGGCACACGAAGTGAGGTATCACGAACCTCTCTTGCCTTCTCACCAAAAATGGCACGAAGGAGTCTTTCCTCTGCGGTAAGCTCAGTTTCTCCCTTAGGAGTTACCTTTCCAACGAGGATATCTCCGGCACGGACCTCAGCTCCGATACGGATGACGCCGTCTGCGTCGAGATCCTTTAAGGCTTCAGCTCCGACTCCCGGCACTTCCTTTGTGATCTCCTCAGGTCCAAGCTTTGTCTCACGTGCTTCGATGTCAAACTCCTCCATATGGATAGAAGTGAATACATCGTCACGTACGAGTCTCTCTGATAAAAGTACAGCATCCTCGTAGTTGTAGCCTTCCCAGGTCATGAATCCGATCAGAGGGTTCTTACCAAGTGAAAGCTCACCATTGCAGGTAGAAGGTCCATCAGCGATGACTTCACCCTTCTCCACGTGATCGCCCTTGAAGACGATAGGACGCTGGTTATAGCAGTTCGACTGGTTCGATCTCTGGAATTTGATCAGAATGTACTCGTCTCTCTGTCCTTCATCTGTACGGATGACGATCCTTGTAGCCTCTGACTTCTCTACGATACCGGCGTGCTTTGCCAGTACGCAGTCTCCTGAGTCACGGGCTGCTCTTCCCTCCATAGCTGTTCCGATGACCGGAGCCTCTGTGGTAAGAAGCGGCACTGCCTGACGCTGCATGTTCGAACCCATCAGAGCTCGGTTAGCGTCATCGTTCTGCAGGAACGGGATCAGTGATGTAGCGACTGAGAACACCATTCGAGGAGACACATCCATGAAGTCGAAGAGTGATCTGTCATACTCCTGTGTCTCTTCCCTGAAACGTCCGGCTACCGACTGTCTGACAAAATGTCCGTCGGCGTCGAGCTTCTCGTTCGCCTGTGCTACATGGTAATTATCCTCTTCGTCTGCGGTCATGTAGACTACTTCGTTCGTGACACGCGGATTCTTAGGGTCTGATTTATCTATTTTTCTGTAAGGAGCCTCAATGAAACCGTACTCATTGATCCTCGCATAGCTGGCGAGTGAGTTGATGAGTCCGATGTTCGGTCCTTCAGGTGTCTCGATAGGGCACATACGTCCGTAATGGGTGTAGTGGACATCACGCACCTCGAATCCTGCACGGTCTCTTGAAAGACCACCAGGTCCAAGGGCTGAGAGACGCCTCTTATGAGTCAGCTCTGACAGAGGGTTGTTCTGGTCCATGAACTGTGACAGCTGTGATGAACCGAAAAATTCCTTGACAGCGGCTGTTACCGGCTTTATATTTATCAATTTCTGAGGCTGTATCTCTGCAGCATCAGTTGTAGTCATTCTCTCACGGACTACTCTCTCGAGTCTTGAAAGTCCGATCCTGTACTGGTTCTGGAGAAGCTCTCCGACAGCACGTACACGACGGTTTCCTAAGTGGTCGATATCGTCGTCATTTCCGATGCCCCACTCGAGGTGCATATTGTAGTTGATCGATGCAAAAATGTCCTCTTTGGTGATGTGCTTCGGAACCAGGTCTGCCTTATCTCTGATAAGAGCATCCTTTAATGCTTCCTCGTCATCTCCGCACTCATCGAGAATAGGCTTAAGAACTGGGTAATATACCTTCTCCTTGATGCCTACTTCTTCAAGTGGGTCGAAGTTCACATATGTCCTAAGGTCTACCATCATATTTGACAGAACCTTGACATTTCTCTCCTCAGTCTGGATCATGACATAAGGGATACCGGCGTTCTGGATGGTATCTGCGAGTTCCCTGGTCACCTTCGTGCCAGCCTCTGCTAGAACCTCTCCTGTCGTCTCATCCACTACATCCTCTGCGAGGATATGGTTCGTGATCCTTCTGCGGAAAGCGAGCTTCTTATTAAACTTATATCTGCCGACCTTTGCCAGGTCATATCTTCTCGGATCAAAGAACATAGAGGTGATAAGTCCCTCTGCATTCTCTGCGGTGATAGGTTCGCCCGGACGGATCTTCTTATAGAGTTCGATAAGTCCTCTCTCGTGGCTTCCCTGTGCGTTCTCGCCATCGAGACACGGATCCTTCTCGAAGCTTGCCTTAATCTTCGGCTCATCGCCGAATACATCGAGGATTTCCTGATTGGTTCCAAGTCCTAAGGCGCGGAGAAGTACGGTGACCGGCACTTTTCTGGTACGGTCTACACGGACAAAAAATACGTCGTTCGAATCTGTCTCGTATTCAAGCCAGGCTCCACGGTTAGGGATGACTGTGCATGAAAAGAGTCTCTTTCCGATCTTATCATGGTCGATACCATAATAGATTCCCGGAGAACGGACGAGCTGGCTTACGATAACACGCTCTGCACCGTTTATAACGAAAGTACCAGTCTCTGTCATCAGAGGCAGATCGCCCATGAAAATCTCATGCTCCTGCATTTCGTCTGTTTCTTTGTTATACAGACGGACTTTCACCTGAAGAGGAGCTGCATATGTAGCGTCTCTCTCCTTACACTCGGCGATGGTGTACTTTGCTTTGTCTTTCATGAGTTTGAAATCAACAAACTCGAGACTCAGATGATCGCTGAAATCCGTGATAGGGTTTATATCATCAAAAGCTTCTTTCAGGCCTTCGTCAAGAAACCACTGGAACGACTTCTTCTGCACTTCGATGAAGTTCGGCATCTCCAGTACTTCCTTCTGCCTGGCGTAGCTCATACGTATGCCCTTGCCGGATTTAACAGGACGTATTCTGTTTTTCTCCATTTAAAGCTCACCTTTCGAAATTGATTTACATGTAAAAAATGCTTCGCACCGCCTGCGTTCCTGTGCGCAAGCATAGAAGGGCGCAATAACCCCTTCTCATGGTAAAAGCACGATATACTATATCACAAAGTGTGCAAGTCTGTCAACTCCTTTTTTGTCATGGTCCGCGTGGCGGACCAGGGGAACAAAAAAAGAGTCCTGCATCTCTGCAGAACCCTTTCGTTATGTAAATCGTGCCTGAATTACTTGAGAGTAACTTTTGCTCCAACTTCCTCGAGCTTAGCCTTGAGGTCATCAGCTGTAGCCTTGTCAGCGCCCTCTTTGATAACCTTCGGAGCTGAATCAACGAGATCCTTAGCTTCCTTAAGTCCAAGACCAGTAGCCTCACGAACTACCTTGATAACCTTTACTTTGTTAGCACCGATCTCAGTCAGCTCTACGTCGAAGCTATCCTTCTCCTCAGCTGCGCCAGCACCTGCTGCTCCGCCTGCTGCTACTACAACGCCAGCTGCTGCTGAAACGCCGAACTCTTCCTCACAAGCCTTTACAAGGTCGTTTAACTCAAGAACTGAAAGCTCTTTGATTGCTGCGATAAACTCATCTGTGGTCATTTTAGCCATTTTGTTTTTTCCTCCAAATATAGTTTTCTACTCTTTTGTATGACCGGCCGACGCCGGGCACACGCGAATTACTCTGCAGCCGGTGCTGCATCTTCTGCTGGAGCTGCTGCTTCAGCTGCTTCTCCACCGCCCTTATCAGCGATCTGCTTAAGCACTCTTGCGAAGTTCGTGATAGGACTCTGAAGAGAACCAAGAAGACGTGAAAGAAGCTCGTCTCTTGAAGGGATAGAAGCGATAGTCTTCATACCTTCTGCATCGTAGTAAGTACCCTCTACGATACCAGCCTTTACCTCAAGTGCAGGGGCATCCTTTGCCACCTTTGCGATGATACGTGCCGGAGCTGTAGCGTCTTCCTTTGAAATAGCGATGGCGTTAGTTCCCTCAAGAAATCCTGAGAGCTGCTCACAGTCTGTACCTTCGAATGCACGCTTCATCATCGTATTCTTGTAGACCTTGTATGTGCAGCCAGCTTCACGGAGCTGCTTACGCAGCTCAGTGTCCTGAGCAACAGTAAGGCCACGGTAGTCTACGATAACAACAGACTGCGCATCCTTGATCTGCTCTGAGATCTCGTCTACGATAGGCTGTTTTAATTCGACTTTAGCCAATTTACTTTACCTCCTGTGTTTTTATTCACTTGCAATAAAAAATCCTGCGGACGCGCCACAGGATTCATAATGATCTGATAAAAATAATCATTACCTCGGCAGGTAGCAAATGCGTTGCGCTCCGAAGAGCACCTGCTGTCTATGGCAAGCTTTTATATATTACATTCTTCGAATGCGTTTGTCAAGTGTAAATTATGCTCCGTAAGAAGCTGCATTTACGCGGACACCAGGACCCATGGTAGAGGTCAGGGTGATGTTCTTAAGGTAAGTTCCCTTAAGAGTGCTCGGACGAGCCTTGACGATCGCATCCATAAGCGACTGGAAGTTGTCAGCAAGATCAGCCTCACTGAATGAAGCCTTTCCTACCGGTACATGGATTATATTTGCTTTGTCCAGACGATACTCGATTTTACCGGCTTTAATGTCGTTGATAGCTTTTGTGACATCCATCGTGACTGTACCAGCCTTAGGGTTTGGCATTAAGCCCTTAGGTCCGAGTACACGACCGAGGCGTCCTACAACGCTCATCATATCCGGAGTAGCTACTACTACATCGAAGTCAAGCCAGCCTTCGTTCTGGATCTTCGGAATAAGCTCCTCAGCTCCAACGAAATCAGCTCCTGCAGCCTGAGCCTCATCAGCCTTTGCACCCTTAGCGAATACAAGGACACGAACAGTCTTTCCTGTTCCATGAGGAAGAACTACAGCGCCACGGATCTGCTGGTCGGCATGACGGCCGTCACATCCTGTACGGATATGAACTTCGATGGTCTCGTCGAACTTTGCAGTGGCATTTTTCTTTACGATCGAAACTGCTTCAGCCGGATCGTACTGCTTTGATTTATCGAAGGACTTTACAGCGTCCTGATATTTTTTTCCTCTTTTCATGATGAAAAAATTCCTCCTGTGGTTCTGATGGGAAAGGAAATCCCTCCCACACTACTCATTAAGGAAGTTCTCTTCATTAAGCTCAAACTTCGCCGCTGGCTCGTTTTCGCTAATCTCAGAGAACGACCTCGGATTGGATTCGAGCCGTGTCTTCGACTTGCTCTCATCTCAATCCTTTCGGTCAGTCAACAACCTCTACACCCATTGAACGGGCTGTTCCTGCGATCATCGAGATAGCGGACTCGATATTTGCAGCGTTAAGGTCTGGCATCTTTGTCTCAGCGATTTCCTGAAGCTGAGCCTTTGTGATCTTTGCGACCTTCTTCTTGTTCGGCTCGCCTGAAGCTTTCTGAAGCTTGCATGCTTTCTTTATAAGAACAGCTGCTGGCGGAGTCTTTGTAACGAATGTGAAGCTTCTGTCAGCGTAAACAGTGATGATAGTAGGAACGACTGTGTCTCCCATATCAGCTGTCTTTGCGTTGAACTGCTTCGTGAATTCTACGATGTTCACACCGTGCTGACCAAGTGCCGGTCCAACAGGTGGAGCCGGTGTAGCTTTGCCGGCCTGAATCTGAAGTTTGATATAACCTTCGATCTTCTTTGCCACGTTAATTCTCCTTCCTTGATCTGACTGTTATTTTTTAAAAAAATCAGATCTTCTTAACATCTGCGAAACCTATCTCTACCGGGGTTTCGCGCCCGAACATCTCGACCGAGATAGTAACCGTCTGCTTACTCGGGTTAAGAGCGGTAATGACGCCGGTGGTATCTTTCCAGACACCGCCTATAACAGAAACCGTATCTCCCTCGGCGAAGTCCACTTCTACTGGAGCTGTGGTCTTTATGCCAAGGCTTCTCATCTCATAGTCCGAAAGCGGTACCGGCTTGCTGCCAGGTCCTACAAATCCTGTAACTCCTCGGGTATTTCTAACCACATACCAGGTATCGTCGTTCATGATCATTTTGATCAGGACGTAACCCGGGAAGAGCTTTTTGTTTACCTGACGCTTTTTGCCGTTCTTTAATTCTGAGACCTCTTCGGTCGGAACCATTACCTTGAGGATCTGATCCTCGAGATGACGGTTCGCTACCGCTTCCTCAATAGTGGTCTTTACTTTGTTCTCATAACCGGAATAGGTATGGGCTACATACCACTTTGCTGAATCTTCTGTCTCTGCCATTAACGCATCTCCTCCATCAGAGCTTTACCAGTTTGTCAACCCCGTACTGGATCACCATATCAAAAAATACGATAAGCAGTCCGAGGATAACTGAAATGATGACCACTGCTGTGGTCTGGCGGCCTACGGTCTTTCTGTCTGCCCAGACGATCTTTCCGAATTCGGTCTTGATCTCATCCCACCATTCGGAAAAGCTTTTCTTCTTCGTCTTAGTCTTTGCTGCTTCTGCCATAGAACGCTCCTTTACTTAGTTTCCTTGTGTAAAGTGTGTTTTCTGCAGAATGGGCAGTACTTCTTGGTCTCCATTCTCTCGGGATGTGTCTTCTTGTCTTTTGTCAGGTTGTAGTTCCTGTTCTGACATTCTGTGCAGGCAAGTGTTATTTTTGTACGCACAACTTCCACCTCCAAATCAATGTATTTGTTGTGTTTGTTAGGGCTTTCTTTTTTCCGCTACGCCCAAAAATCATTACACCCATGCACGATGAATTGCAGATGATTTTAGGCAAAAAAATAAGGCCCTGCCTTCCGTCACCGTGACATAATAACACGGAGCAGGCCCTGTGTCAAGTTTTTTCGATTTTTTTAGAAAAAATTATTTATTATTTGTGGTTTCTGTGGTAATATAGAGTTGTATTATTGTAAATAAAAACTAATTATCATACAAAACGGCATGGCATTTTCATATTGGCTGACAGTTAGACCCGAAACGGATTCAGGGTGACGGCCAGTATAGTTTCACGGAAGAAAGGAGGAAGTGCGATGGCCATCATCAACAGCACGGTAGTACTAGGCTACCTCATGTCCACATACGGCAATCAGACTTCCTCCGCGAAGTATGATAACCACAAGAAAAGCGAGCTGCGAGACGTCTACAGCCGCATGATCCGGACGAACCGGAATTCCCCTGTATATAAAATCGACTATACTCCGCGTGTCGCGGAATTCGCCATAGACCTGAAAGCCAACGCCCATCAGATGGAGAACATCGTGATGAAGATGGGCGGCGGTTCCGGAAGCATCGAGTCTGTCCTGAATGAGAAGAAAGCCTATTCTTCAGATGAGGATAAGGTCGGAGTCGACTATATCGGAAGCCAGGACGCAGGCATCGATGCTTCGGATACTTTTACGGTAGGCGTAAAAGAACTGGCTAAGCCACAGGTGAACGAAGGTCATCCTCTCATAAAGAACAGTCACGAGTTCAAGCCAGGCTCATACAGTTTCGATCTCGACACAAACTCCGGCTCATACGAGTTCCAGTTCACGGTAAATGACGGCGACTCAGACCTCGACGTCCAGCAGAAGATAGCCCGTCTGATAAATAACTCAGACACCGGGCTCACCGCAGACATAAAGGACTTCGGCCGTATGTCATCGCTTCGCATCACGTCGAAGCAGACCGGACTCTCTTCCACAGAGAAGTGTTTATTTAAGATAAGCTCCGGTTCCAGCTACAATGTACTGAAAGCCCTGGGCATCGACCAGGTGACCCAGCCAGCCGGGAATTCTACATTTTTCTTAAATGGCGAGGAACACCATTCGCTGTCGAATTCCTTCACTATAAACCAGAGCTTCGCTCTCGACCTGAAGGATAAGACTCCTAAGGGAAAGCCGGTGACCATCGGCTTCAAGGCAGACACAGACATGATAGCTGATTCAGTGACCGAGCTCATCGATTCATATAACAGCTTCATCGCGGTCGGCCACAAGTACGCAGACACGAGCGGCGACGACAGCCTCGTAAAGGAGATGTCATCAGTTGGCACATCGCTCCAGGATGAGCTCTCAGATATCGGCATCACCTATGATGACTTCGGGCTCCTCCAGATAGACCGGACTAAGCTCGACGAATCAGTCTCCGGAATCGGTGTAAAGGATGCCTTCCATAACATCAACCGTTTCAAAGCCGCCATGCACCGCGAAGCCGAGAAGTCATCGATCGACCCGATGCGCTTCGTGAAGAGGATAACGATCGAATACAAGGATCCGACCAGGAACCACTTCACAGCCGTCTACGCGACAAGCCCTTACTCGGGCCTGCTGATAGACGAGCAGCTGTGATACTCAGATCTCCGCAAGGATCTGAGCGATCCTCTGGTCGAAAGTATGATACGCCCCCACCTTTTCATAACCTCTCTGCGAGATCTGATCCCGCAGGGAGGCATTTTTTTCATCGAGATAAAAATCAGCCTTGTCGTAAAGCTCGTCCTCGCAGTCGAACCAGACCATATCTTCCCCATCCCCGAAAAAATTATCGAGCTCCGCCTGGTGATTCGTAAACAGAAATCCCCTGGCGCCGAGCACGTCCCAGACCCGGAGCGGGATCCCTGTCCTGATATTCGGGATCGTAAAATTCAGGTTCACCGCCGACTCCTTAAACACCCACGGCATGATAACCCGGTAGTCAACACCGCCCATATTCTTTACCGAAAAAAGATCCGAACTGTCGCTTTCCGTGAACAGGCAGACACTGTGAGTTTTTGACAGAGCGATAAGCTCACGCTTCCTCTGGATCTGCGCGCACTTGAAACCGAGCGACGTCGTAGAAAAAACAAAAGGCAGCTGTGAAAAAGACCGGTCAGACTTTTTGAACTGGAGCAGCTCCATAAGCTCCTCGCTGATCTCGGGAGTCATCAGTTCATCGAAGACATGCTCCGTGCCGAACCGCCTGCTCTCGAGCTCCATGCACGCGTCGAAATACCCTCTCAGATACTCCGGAAGTTCGTCCGCTATCCTGTCGTATGAATTCTTCTCGTAGAGGCTCCCGACAAAGCTTAAAGACTTCTGAAGTGTCCTAGTCATTTTTTCTTCGAACGGCGACGGGAGCGAGAGCTGCCGGTCGAGCCTCTCCACATCCACCCCGAGTGGCAGATACTTCACGTGCTTTACGCCAAGTGCCCGGAACTTCACGACAGCCGCCGCATCAAACAGAAATATCCGGTTCACGTCATTAAAGACCGACTCGTGATACATCGAGATCAGTGGGCTGTCGCAGCTGTACGAGACATACATGACTCCGAGTCGCTGGCAGACATCCGATATCACCGGAAAGTAATTTATCGTGAAAAAAAAGTCGTAAGTGTCCGCCTTCAGCTCTTCTTCTATCCGCTCCGCAAAACCGTCATTTACATCATAGCTCATCAGCTTCTGGTAAAAAGTCTTTACCTCGTACCCAAGTTTTCTAAACGAGTTCAGCACGTCCTCATAGTTATATGCCATCCAGCGGTAGGCCAGGATTTTTTTCGTTGTGTGTATTTCCATAACAGCCTCAAACGTTTATAATGGTTTTAGAGTAATAAACGGGAGCCTTGATACAGCAGCTGAGGGTTCAGCAAGGGCTTCAAACGTTTATAATGGTTTTAGAGTAGACAGCAGCTGAGGGTTCAGCAAGGGCTTCAAACGTTTATAATGGTTTTAGAGTAGTAAACGGGGCGTGGCGGCGGAGCCAGTGTGTGGTGCGACTCGGGTTTTTCGTTGCGACGCAGCGCGATGCGCAGCCGCTGGAGCACCGATAACAGCTACGTTTGCGGAAGCGGCTGCCAATAGGCGAGCGCGAGGAGCAGAAAAACACGGTGGAGCACCCACGCGGCTCCGCCGCCACGCCCCGGTCACTGCAGGCATGTACAGGAGATAAACCATGAAAGTCATATTCGTAAGATACGGCAGCATCCTCGAGCCGGACATCATCGACACATTTAAGGAGTTCGGGCTCGAAGTCATCGAGTACATTCGCGAGATCACAGTCAAAAACGACCTACCGTCCGAGGCACTGACACGGTTCTATGAATTTGTCGACAAGAATCCGTGCGACTTCATTTTCTCGATCAATTTTTTCCCGTATGTCTCAGAGCTCGCGAATATCCTGCATCTGCGCTACGTGTCGTGGGTCGTCGATGCCCCGGTTCTGGAGCTCTACACCTCCGCGATCACGAATAGATACAACCGTACATTTATCTTCGACCGCGCAGTCTATGACGAGATTCATCCACTGAATCCCGACTGCGTTTTCCATCTGCCGCTCGCCGGCTCTGTCATAAAAAGGACAGCTGTCATAAATAGTACACCTGTCACAAAACGTCAGAAGTTCTCCCACGACATCGTCTTCGTCGGAAGCCTCTACTCTGAGAAAAATCCACTCGTATCTGCAAGTGGACTTTCCGAATACACCAAGGGCTACATCGAAGGAATAATGAAAGCCCAGGAGTCAGTCTACGGCTACTACTTCATCGAGGAGCTGCTGACAGATGACATCGTCGCAGAAGTGAAGAACTCAGTGCAGGGATTTCCGGCACCACCCGAGAAGAGTTTCCTGACCGATAAAAGGATCGTGTCTCAGGAGTACATCGGAAATGCCATCACCGCACTTGAGCGTGATGATACCTTCCGTATGCTCTCAGAGCATTTTCACACGACTATATACACCGGAAGCGACACCACGGGACTCCCGAAGCTTGAAAACAGAGGGCTCGCGAAATCCCAGGAAGAGATGCCGGTTATTTTTCACGGATCGAAGATAAATATAAACACGACATCGAAACCGATCCGCACCGGGCTACCGCTCCGTATTTTTGATATCCTCTCCTGTGGAGGCTTCTGCATCAGCAACTATCAGGCAGAGATCCCTGAACTGTTCGTACCAGGCGAAGAGATCGTCATGTACGAAAGCCTCGACGAGCTCCAGGAACTCTGTGCTTACTATCTGGACCATGAATCCGAGAGACGGCAGATTGCCGAAGCCGGCTTTGAGAAGCTTAAAAAGTGCTACACCTACGAGACAGTTCTCCAGAAGCTTCTGTACACGGCATTTTCTTCATAGAAATTCATCGAGCACCCTGTGAAGGAAATGGTCGAGCGAATAGTATTTCTTCACTTTCTCAAAACCATTGTGCGCTATCTCCGCGCGGTCATTTTCGTGGCTCAGGTAATACCCGACCTTCTCCATCAGCTCATCAGTACTCGAGTAGAAATCATAATCAGTTCCCGGAATAAAAGCCGCCGAACCGTCATCCGTTATCGTATCTAAGAAAAAATCCGACTGGTAGTTCGTCAACAGAAACCCCTCACAGCTCATGACATCCATGCACCTCTGCGGGATACCGGTATTTATACTGCGAAGAGTGATATTCAGATTTATCCGGCTCTGGTTAAAGACCAGCGGCATCACGGCTTCATAGTCAGCAACTCCACGGTTCCTGATCCCAGGGATCTCAGCCCTGTCGTCAAGGGTGTAGAGGTCGACCGGATATTTTTTCCCGAGAGCGGTCAGATATTTTATCCTCTCCCGGCTCGTCAGTTTTCTCCCGATCACATACTTCAAAAATCTGTAGTATTTCGGCTCGACCGAAAGTCTGTCAGGCATCACCGGAAGCGCTTTTCTCAGAGTCGCGAGCACATCGTCATTTAACGCCGGCTTTATGATGTCTGTCCCGTAGACAAGCGACTGCGCGTCCATCAGCCCCTCGAGAAAACCCTTCGTGTACTCAGAGAGATTTTCTTCCATCTGCTCGTAAAAATTATGGTGCTCGTTATAGAGCGCTCCGACAAATGAAATGTCGCATGCGTACTTTTTTTCTTTTACCGCATTTATCTGTCGCATCCTGCCGATGTCGCCCGGAAGCGTGATGTAGTGCACATTCGTAAGGCCGCCGGCATTGAACTCGCGCACCCACTCCGAATCGAAGATGTACACGTGATTCGTCGGATACATCAGAGTGTACGAGTAGACGTAAACTGCCGGATTATCGTAGACGACAGACACATACGGCAAGTCCAGGTCATGGCAGCACTCTGCCATCAGCGGGTAGTAGTTATATGAAAATGCCACCTGCGGCTTTTTTGTCCGGACGAATTTTTCGAATATTTTTTTGAATTCATCGGACTTCAGCTCGTTGTAATCATGGTGAAAAAAAGGCAGGACCTTATGGCCCTGCTTCTTCATCGCTTCCTGTGTGGCCTCTCCGTTAAAACAATTCCAGTACAGAAAAAGTATTCTCATAGTCACGACACCTGAAACATAAACTTCTTTAATGCGCGCTCATCATCGACTTTTTCGATATTGGCGCCGACTCCGCGGAGCTTTTCCGTAAAGTCCTCATACCCTCTCTCGATAAATCTGATATCATCGACAGTCGTCATCCCGTCTGCGGCAAGTCCAGCTATGACGAGAGCTGCTCCGGCTCTGAGGTCCGGCGCGTCAACTCTCGCACCTGTGTAATGGTCGACTCCGGTGATTATCGCGATGTTGCTCTCGACACGGATCGACGCTCCCATTCTAGCCAGCTCTGCGACATACTTGAACCTGTTATCAAAAATGCTCTCAGTCACGGTGCTGACTCCGTCTGCCAGTCCCAGAACTACAGTCATCTGCGGCTGCATATCTGTAGGAAATCCCGGATACGGCAGAGTCGTGACCTGGGTCGGCTGGAGCACGATGTCCTTCGCCGAAACTGTTACCATATCATCTCCCTCGGCGATACGGCAGCCTGCCTCCAGGAGCTTTGCAGTCGTAGCCTCGAGATGCTTCGGTATGACATTCTTCACAGTGATCTCACCGTGGGTAGCAGCTGCAGCGTACATGAAGGTTCCCGCTTCGATCTGGTCAGGAATTACCGAATACTCGGTCCCGTGCAGGTGATCTACACCATTTATCCTGATGAGATCTGTTCCGGCGCCCTTTATGTCTGCACCCATGCTATTTAAAAAATTCGCGACATCCACGACGTGCGGCTCTTTTGCCGCATTCTCGATGCTTGTCTTTCCCTCTGCAAGAACAGCAGCCATCATGATATTTATCGTGGCGCCGACCGAGACTTTATCTAAGTAGATGTGCGTTCCGACAAGTCTGTCAGCCTTTGCGGAGATCAGGCCGTAGCCCTCGTCAACCGTAGCTCCGAGCGCTCTGAATCCCTTCGTGTGCAGGTCCATAGGTCTGGCTCCGATAGCGCAGCCTCCCGGAAGAGCCACTTCAGCCTTTTTATATTTTCCTAAAAGAGCTCCGAGCATGTAGTAAGATGCGCGGATTTTCTTTATGTATTCGTAATCTACCGTCAGGACATTTATGGTCGAACCGTTTATGATGGCTGAATGCCTGTCTGGTCTTTCGACCTTCGCGCCAATCTCGTCGATGGCTCCGAGCATTACCCGCACGTCATTTACGTCCGGCAGGTTCGTGATCGTCACGTCCTCATCTGCCATGACCGCTGCCGCAAGTATAGCTAGCGCGGCATTTTTTGCTCCTGATATATTTACAGATCCGTACAGCGGTGTCCCGCCTTTCATCACGTACTGTCCCATTATCTTCCTATCCTTGTGTTCTGTAACAAATATGTAAAATTTCTTGAAAAATTCCCGTATCTATTCTATATACTTCGTGAAAAAAGTCAAGTTTTCAAAAGTTGGCGCGGAGTTATATAGGTTGCAAGCCCACTAACTCACAAATTGGGAATAATATAGCTTAGCATAATACCCGCCCTTCGCCAGCAGTTCCTTGTGACTGCCCTGCTCGAGGACGTGACCGTTTTCCATGTAGAGGATCAGGTCGGCGTCGCGGATTGTCTGGAGACGGTGAGCGACCACGAATGTCGTGCGGCCTTTCATCATCTTCGAGAAGGCATCCTGGATCTTTATCTCGGTGCGCGTATCTATAGAAGAAGTAGCCTCGTCGAGGATCAGCATCGGCGGCAGCGCGAGCATCAGTCTGGCGATGCAGAGCAACTGCTTCTGTCCCTGGGAGAGCGTACCGCCCTCTGCAGAAAGCACAGTATCGTAGCCATCCGGCAGCCTTCTGATAAACTCATGCGCGTGTGCCGCCTTCGATGCCTCGATGATCTCCTCATCAGTCGCATCCGGCTTTCCGAGAGTCAGGTTATCCCTGATAGTTCCGGTGAAAAGGAAGGTCTCCTGTAATACCATCCCGAACCTGCTTCTCAGAGCATTCCGGCTTACCGTCCTTATGTCTCTTCCGTCCACTTTTACTGCGCCCGCATTTACATCGTAGAAACGCATCAGCAGATTGATAAGTGTCGTCTTTCCGGCTCCGGTCGGTCCTACTATGGCGACCTTCTCACCCGGTGTTACCGAGACATTCAGGTCAGTGATCAGCGGCTTCTCAGGTACATAGGAGAAATCAACGTGCTCCATGTCTACCTGTCCCTTTACTTCTCCGTCGAATTCGCCGTCACAGTCGGTCACCTGATCCTCGTCTATCAGTTCAAAAATTCTCGCAGCGCAAGCCATGGCGTTCTGCATCTCCGTGATGACTCCGGTGATCTCGTTGAACGGGCGGGCGTACTCTCTCGCGTATCCGAGGAAACTGGTAAGTTCTCCGACCGATATGCTCCCTGCGACTGCGAGCAGAGCTCCTACGGCTCCGACCACTGCGTAGATCACTGCGTTTACGAATCTCGTCGACGGATTTGTAAGCGATGAGAAAAATGTCGCCTTGACCGCAGACTCTGTCAGCTTGTCATTTTTTATGACAAATTCCTTATCAGAAAGCTCCTGTGCTCCCAGCTGGCTCACCAGGTCTTCGAGCGAGATTCTCTCATCGATGTACTCTGTCAGGTCGCCCCTGTCCTTTGACTGCTGCCTGAAAAAGTTATAGCTGCGCTTCGAGATAAATCTCGCGATGAACAGCGAGATTGGTGTCGCGATGATGACCACGAGCGCTATCGTAAAGCGGATCCTGATCATAAAAATGATGGTTCCGACTATAGTCATGACCCCGGTGAAAAGCTGCGTGAATCCTAAAAGCAGTCCGTCTGTAAATGAGTCAGCGTCTGTTACGATACGGCTTGCGATATCACCGTGGCTCTCCCTGTCGATGACTCCGACAGGAACTCTGAGAAGCCTCTCGAAAGCCTTCTGCCTCAAGGTCTTTGCGACTGAGTAGGTCACATGGTTATTGATCAGGTTCATAAACAGCTGGCAGAAGAAGGTGATTGCCGCAACTCCTGCTATCTGCTTTAATACGAGGAGCAGTCCGTCGAAATCGACTTTTCCTTTGCCGATTATATGGTCAATAGCTCTTCCTTCGAGCACCGGGATCATCAGCGTCGAGACCACAGTCCCGAGCGCGAACAGAAGTGAGAGGATGATGAATCCGGTATAAGGTCTCAGCAGTTTCAGTACTCTGTTAAATGTCGTATCTTTCTTCATACCGCTGCCTCCTTTATCTCGAACTGAGTAGAGTAGATCTCTTTATAGATAGGGCAGGTCTTTAAGAGCTCATCGCTCGTTCCAAGTCCTGCGACTTTTCCACCTTCGAGCACGAGGATCTGGTCACAGGTCATGACTGATGATGCTCTCTGCGAGATGATCACCGAAGTCGGATGCCAGGGCAGCTTTCCTATGGCATCTTGCAGATGACGCTCTGTCAGCATATCGAGAGCTGAAGCCGAATCGTCGAGGATCAGTATCACAGGTTTCTTTATAAGAGCTCTTGCAATCGTAAGCCTCTGCTTCTGTCCACCTGAAAAATTCGTTCCGCCTCTCTGTATGAACTCATCGAGTCTGTTCTCTTTATTCTCTACTATCTCCTTCGCCTGTGCAGCGTCAAGTGCCGCCCACATCTCCTCTTCCGTGGCATCAGGCTTTGCGAGCTGGAGGTTGTACTTTATAGTACCTGTAAAAAGATTTGCCTTCTGCGGTACATGGCCAATGGTCTGTACAAGCTCTTCATCTGAGTATGCTGTTATGTCCTTTCCGAAGAGCTTCAGGCTTCCGGATGTCGGATCATATGCATGTCTTAAAAGTCTGACAAGCGAACTTTTTCCGGAACCTGTTCCACCGATGATACCAAGGCTCTGGCCTCTGCCTATTTTGACAGAGATGTCAGAGAGCGCATAGTCGCGGCTTCCAGGGTAGGTAAACGACAGATTATCGAACTCTATCGCAGTATCGTTCAATTCATTTGAACTGTCTGCGAGCTTTTCGTGGGTTCTCTCATCCGGTTCAGTAGTTAAAATCTCCTGAAGTCTTCCCGCGGAAGAAATAGCTCTCGTCAGCAGAAGTATCAGATTTGCGAGCTTTATCAGCTCGACAAGGATCTGCGACATGTAGTTTACAAGCGCCACTGCCTCACCCTGAGTCAGGCTTCCTGTATTTACCTGGCCGCCGCTGATCCAGAGGATAATTGCGATACCGAGGTTTATGACTGCGTATGTCACAGGGTTTAAAAGAGCGGAGATCCTTCCGGCTGAGACCTGTCTGCCATAGAGGTCTGCAGTCTCGTCCTTGAATCTCTTATCCTGCTTTTTTTCGACTCTGAAGGCACGGATCACTCTGACGCCTTCGAGGTTTTCATTTACAGTCAGAAGGACTTTTTCAAGGCCTTCCTGGATCTTTCTGAACTTCGGAAGCGTGGCTCTCATCACGAGATAGACCACCAGTCCGAGAACCGGGATGACTACGCAGAATGCAAGCGCTGCTTTTACGTCCACTGTAAACGACATGATCATCGCGCCGAATACGATAAACGGCGAACGCAGGAAAAGACGCAGGAACATATTCATCCCGTTCTGCACCTGGTTCACGTCGTTTGTGATACGGGTGACAAGTGAAGCTGTCCCGGCATTTTCGAGGGTGCCGCGCGAGAATTTCATTATATGAAAAAACAGATCCTGTCTCATCTGCCCGGCTGCATTTATCGCAGCTTTCGCGCTGAAATACTGTGCGATGATGGCAACCGTCAGTCCGATGACTGCCAGAAGGATCAGCATTCCGCACATCCGCATGATATAACCGGTGTCTTTGTTCGCGATGCCGACATCGATTATTTTTGCCATAACGAGCGGGACCAGAAGCTCGAATATGGCTTCGAGCATTTTAAAGAGCGGTGCCAGAAGCGACTCTTTTTTGTAATCGCCTAAATAGTGTGCTGCAAACCTCATTTTTTCTCCTGACATAAAAATGAAAACAGACTTTTTTCGCATAAATAAAGGGCCGCCATGTGGCAGCCCCTTTTCATTCTATCAGTTAGATGACGTAGCGTCGCCGCTTGCGTTCTGTGTCTTTGCCGTGAAGAGGTCAGTGAATTTTACCTGCTTCCAGAGCTTCTCATTCAGGTCGAAGTTCACCTTTTTCTTCCACTGCTTTACGAGCTTGTTGTACTCTTCTTCCTTCTTCTGACTGGTAAGAGTCTCTCTCTGTGTCTTTGTAGCGTCCTTATCGAGGAGCTTGTCCATACGGAGTACGTAGTAGCCCTTGTCCTTTACAGTGATGACGCCTGAGATCTGCCCTTCCTTTGTCAGCTTCTTGGCTGCGTCAATGACAGTCTCACCAAGGACTGTATCGTCTGAAGACTTTCCCTTTGTCGTGTATGAGTGAGTCTCAACCTTAGCGCCCTCTGCCTTGGCTGCCTTATCGAAATCAGAAGCGTTTGCTACGTTCTCTGCCTGCTTCTTCAGAGCCTTTTTCTCGTCATCTGTCTTCTCCTGAGCGTTTCCTGAAGCGTCAGTAGACGATGCCGTTGAAAAATATACGTAAGAAACTGTAGACTGGTTTGCCTCGTCATCGGTTACGGTGACTTCTGCCTTGTCCTCTACAGCCTGTCTTACTCTTGCCTGATATGTCTCATACTCGAGAAGGTCCTCAGCATAATCCTGGGTAGCTCCCATCTGCTCAATAGCCTTGTCTGTATTCGAAGACATGAAATTCTTTGCGGCTTCCTGTATCTTTTTCTTGTCTGATGAGGTCAGCTTCACATCGTAGTCGCCTGCGTGGAGCTTGTCGACATACTGCTCTTCGATACCGTCGATGACGTTATCCTTTACAGTCTCTTCCATGGTCTTGCCGCCCTGCTCCTTGCTCCAGTAGTTCTGACCCATGTACTGCAGGTAATACTGGTCGTATGTAGCCTGGTTATACTTTGCGACAAAATTCCCGTAGCCGTAAGTGATCTTCGTCTTGCCGTTGTCGATATTGATCAGAGTATCTGTAGCCTTTGCCGTGCAGCCGCTCAGTACGAAAGTGCCTGCGAGCGCAACTGCTGCAAGCGCTGCTGCCTTATTCTTCTTCATATAAAAAATAGCCTCCAAATTTTGTAGTCAACCCTCATATTATAACCACCCATTTATTTTTTTGCAAGTGATTTAGATCAGGTCTCCCTGGCTCTGCATTGATGAAAGCATTTCTTTCAGTCTGTCTTTATCTAAAAAATCATTCACGACCGGCTTCATCGCCAGTGCCATCAGCTTCATCGGGTTGTCATCGGCTGCTATACGGTTCGATGAGAGTTTCCCGCAGTGTTTGCAGCGGTGGACTATCGCCCATTCTCCGTCACTTCTGACCCAGACTCCGATCGGTTCCATGATGCCTCCGCAGTTCGAAGCCCGATCTCCCGGTGTCTCGTCTACATGCAGCGAACAGAGGCAGTTCGGACAGTGGTTTCTGTGATTTGAACCGGCTCCGTTTGAGACTATCGGCCATCCGCAGTTCCTGCATGTAAAGGAATCTGTGCACGGATTTTTCTTATAGTAATTCTTGTCGTATTTTCTTCGTTTATTTTCTCTGTTCATCGATAGTACCCGCTCATATCTCCCTGACCGCCCATCAGATCTGTAAGCTCCTGAAGTCTCTCTATCGGGAATGGCGGATTGGCCAGCGGTTTAGTCGCAACCGACATAATGGTCACCGGGTTGTCGTCGTGGTCGATAAGCTCTGTCTTCAACGCTCCGCAGAACTGACAGCGACAGATGATCTCCGGCCTGCCCTTATCCTTTATCCAGACCGATATCGGCTCGTAAATGCCTCCGCACTCTTCACCATCGTCGTTCGTCTCATGCACCGAGCTGAGGCACTCCGGGCAGTGGTCCAGCGACTCATCATACATCGTCCCGCAGTTTTCACATTCTATCATTTAAGTTCTCCAAATGAAAAAGTGTCCTTGAGTCCCGCCCACTTCTGATCCTTGTCTGAAAGGATAAGCGGAGTTCCGTCATCCAGAGTATAGCCGTCTGCCGATGGAGATCCCTGATAAGCGCCCTTTACGCGTGGCCACTCGATCCCGATTTCAGGATCATTCCATGCCATTCCGCCTTCGTCGTTCGGATGCCAGAAATCATTTACCTTGTAGCAGAATTCTGCCACGTCTGAGAGCACCAGAAATCCGTGAGCAAAGCCTTCCGGTATCAGGAACTGCTTCATATTCTGATCTGACAGGATGACTCCGTACCATTTGCCGTATGTCGATGAATTTTTGCGGAGGTCGACTGCGACATCAAAGACCTCGCCACGTACCGCGCGCACGAGTTTGCACTGCGGGTACTGCTTCTGGAAATGGAGTCCGCGGAGCACGCCCTTCTCTGACATCGACTGGTTATCCTGGACAAAATCCACGTCCAGTCCGGCTTCCTTCATCTCGCGTGAATTCCACGTCTCGACAAAATAGCCTCTCTCATCTCTATGTACATTCGGCGTGATGACCGCAAGGCCATCGATACCGCCGACATTTTTCTCTACTGATATCTGCATACTAATATCTGAACCTTCCTTCTGCGACTGCCTTCAGATGCTGGCCATACGGACTCTTGCCGTACTTCTCTGCTGATTCTAAGAGCTTAGGCGTGTCGATCCAGCCGTTTCTGTAGCTGATCTCCTCTGGCGCCGAGATCATGATCCCCTGAAGTGTCTCTATCGTACGGACAAAGCCTGCTGCCTCGTGGAGCGACTCCATCGTACCTGTATCAAGCCACGCAAAGCCGCGGCCTAAGAGCTTTACCATCAGGTCATTATCCTGCAGGTACATGTCATTCAGAGTCGTGATCTCCAGTTCTCCGCGAGTCGATGGCTTAACCTGACCTGCTTTCTTCGCCACTCCCTTCGGATAAAAATAGAGTCCGGTCACCGCATAGTTGCTCTTTGGCTTTTCCGGTTTTTCTTCTATAGAAACTGCCTTGCCGTTCTCGTCAAATTCTACGACTCCGAACCGCTCAGGGTCGTTGACATAATAGCCGAAAACCGTGGCTTTTCCGTGTTTTTCTGCCGTTTCTTTTGCGTCCCGCATCAGGCTGCCGAGTCCATTTCCGTAAAATATATTATCGCCTAAGACCATGGCACAGGAGTCATCCCCGATAAAATCCTCGCCGATGATAAATGCCTGGGCGAGGCCATCCGGTGACGGCTGTACCTTATATGAAAGTGACAGCCCGAACTGCGAACCGTCACCTAAGAGCTCCTTGAAGCGAGGAGTGTCGGTCGGGGTCGAAATGATCAGGATCTCGCGGATGCCGGCTAGCATCAGGGTAGACAGCGGGTAGTAGATCATCGGTTTATCGTAGACCGGGAGCAGCTGCTTGCTCGTCACCATGGTGAGCGGATAGAGTCTTGTGCCGCTGCCACCGGCTAATATAATGCCTTTCATAAATTCTCCTTAATCAGCGGTCGGCCAGCACAGACGTCCGCTCTCGCAGTCTCTGTACCGTCCTCCCTTATTAACCGAGTACCTTACGATGTGAGTACATTTTCTCGTAGTAGTTCATGTAGTCGCCAGAGATTATGTCCTGCCACCACTTCTTATTATCCAGGTACCACTGGATTGTTTTCTTGATGCCGTCAGCGAAGGCGGTTTCAGGAAGCCAGCCGAGGTCGTTGTGGATTTTTGTAGGGTCGATCGCGTAACGCTGGTCGTGGCCCTTGCGGTCTTCGACGTGCTCGATCAGGGAGTACGGCTTATCGAGGTAATCACAGATCAGCTTTACGATGTCGATATTGGCCATCTCATTGTGGCCGCCGATGTTATAGATCTCGCCGTCTTTGGCGTTTCTGATGATCAGGTCGATTGCCTTGCAGTGGTCTTCGACGTAAAGCCAGTCACGGACATTTTTCCCTTCACCGTAGACCGGGAGCGGCTTATCAGCGAGGGCATTTGCTATCATCAGCGGGATCAGCTTCTCCGGAAACTGGTACGGGCCATAGTTATTCGAGCAGCGGCTCAGGGTGACAGGAAGGCCATAGGTTCTGTGATAAGCCATGACCAGAAGGTCTGCTGATGCCTTCGATGTCGAATACGGACTTGAGGTATGGATCGGTGTATCCTCATGGAAGAAGAGATCCGGTCTGTCAAGCGGCAGGTCGCCGTAGACCTCATCCGTGCTGACCTGGTGGTATCTCTTAATACCATACTTCCTGCAGGCGTCCATCAGCACCGATGTCCCGATGATATTTGTCTCGAGGAAGATCGTAGGATTTTCTATCGATCTGTCGACGTGGGACTCGGCCGCGAAGTTCACGACGATGTCTGGCTTTTCGTCCTCGAACAGCTTATAGATGCCGTCTCTGTCCCTTATATCCAGTTTAAAAAACTTAAACTGCGGATCATTCATGACCGGTTCAAGTGTCGAGAGGTTCCCGGCATACGTCAGCGAATCTACACATAGGATCTGATCCTCCGGATGCTTTTTTCTCTCATAGAAAATGAAATTACTTCCGATAAATCCGGCGCCGCCGGTTACTATTATCTTCATATAAAACTCCTCACATAAAAAATCGACTATGATATTCTATACCATAGTCGATAATTTTTCCACTATTTTTTAACTAGCAGGGCACTCGCAGACGCATATTTGCGGTGCACTCGCAGACGCTACGCGTCTGCTTCGTCCGCGCGTTCGCGCTATTGATGCAGACACATTCTGTCATATATGTGAGCAAGCTCACATTGACAGATGTGTCTGCATCAGCACCGCTCATTTATTACGCGAGATACTTCTTTAAATCGTCTACCTTGTTCAGAGCCTCCCAAGGAAGGTTCAGGTCGTTTCTGCCGAAGTGGCCGTAGGCTGCGGTCTGACGGTAGATAGGGCGACGAAGGTCGAGCATCTTGATAATGCCTGCCGGACGAAGATCGAAGTTCTCACGGATGATCTCAACGAGCTTCTCCTCTGAGAGCTTTCCTGTGCCGAATGTATCGATATTTATCGAAGTAGGCTGCGCTACGCCGATAGCATATGACAGCTGGATCTCAGCCTTGTCAGCGAGGCCTGCTGCTACGATATTCTTTGCTACATATCTGGCAGCGTAAGCAGCTGAACGGTCTACCTTGGTGCAGTCCTTACCAGAAAATGCGCCGCCGCCATGACGAGCCATTCCACCGTAAGTATCTACGATGATTTTTCTTCCTGTGAGACCAGCATCACCGTGAGGTCCGCCGATTACGAAACGTCCTGTCGGGTTGATGAAGAACTTGGTCTTGTCATCGATCAGTTCCTTTGGAAGGATCGGATCGAATACGTACTTCTTGATATCCTCGTGGATCTGCTCCTGAGTCACATCCTCGTCATGCTGAGTAGAAAGGACAACAGCCTCAAGGCGGAACGGCTTTCCGTTCTCATCGTACTCTACAGAAACCTGAGTCTTTCCATCCGGACGAAGATACTTCAGAGTTCCGTCTTTTCTTACATCTGTAAGTCTCTTTGCGAGTTTGTGAGCAAGTGAGATAGGATACGGCATGTAGTCGTCGGTCTCGTTTGTAGCGTAACCGAACATCATGCCCTGGTCTCCGGCACCTGTATCAAGGTCGTCCTTCAGCTCGCCTTCCTTTGCCTCGAGAGCCTTGTCAACTCCCATAGCGATATCAGGTGACTGCTTGTCAAGTGCAACCATTACTGCGCAGGTATTTCCGTCAAATCCGGTCTTTGCGTCGTTATAACCGATCTCATTTACAGTCTTACGAACGATAGCCGGGATGTCGATATTTGCCTTTGTCGTGAGCTCACCGGTCACAAGTACGAAACCTGTGCATGTAGCTGTCTCGCAGGCTACACGGCTCATAGGGTCCTGCTCCATGCAGGCATCAAGAATGGCATCACTTACTGCGTCGCAGACTTTGTCAGGATGTCCTTCGGTAACAGATTCTGAAGTGAATAAACGCTTCTCCATGAAAAAAAGTCCTCCTTATTGTTCGATCACTCGCTCAGGATGGGCACCTTTCGGCGATGTGCCGGGGTTGCCGTGGCTTCACAGGCCCATGTGCCTCCACCACTCTGAATAAGAGAATTCGAAATATGATTTTTAGTTTGCATAGAGAATTATAACAATAAATCGATTTCTGTCCATACACAAATATTCAAAAATGTATTGCGTAAAATCATATAAAAATTTATAATACTGTTTAGACAATCGATTTTTTCCATGAGGGGTATAAAATGGACGTAAAGTACAAACCTAATGAATTAAGGCCTGGCATGGTCTTAGCAAAAGACGTAATGACACTTCAGGGGCAGTGCCTTGCCAAGGCCGGAACAGTCCTCGATCAGAGCCTGATCTCAAAGATCACTTTTTACTCGATCTTTGACGTGGCGATCAGATCAGAAGCAGATCCGGAACCGGCACCTGCTGTCTCCGAAGAAAAAAATGAGACGATCCCCTATTCACAGAAGCTCAAGAGCACGCCGGTCTATCAGACTTTCCAGATAGATTATTCGAAAAATATCGCGGTAATGCGCGGACTTTTTGCACGCATCATAAAAGAAGAGCATCCAGCTGTGGATTTTAATTCAATTCTCAGGGATGTGTCGGCGCTCTTCGCACAGAAGACGACTCTCGATCTCTTCGACATCCTTCACACGATGGCATCTCTCGATGACGCTGTCTATGTGCACTCGCTGAATGTGGCGCTGATAACTAGAGGCCTCGGCAAGTGGATGGGATTCGATGCTGATACACTTAACCTCCTGACGCTCGCAGGATATTTCCACGATATCGGAAAGCTGACGATCCCGCCGGAAGTCCTGAACAAGACAGGAAAGCTCACCGACGAGGAATTCGCCCTGATGAGACAGCATCCTCTGAACGGTAAAAAAATTCTCTCCAGGATCCCGAACATCGACAGTCGCATCCTTGCTGCTGCCCTCCAGCACCACGAGAGGAATGACGGCTCCGGCTATCCTAGAGGTCTTTCGGGCGATGAGATAGATCCTGTTGCATCAGTAGTCGCCGTAGCAGATGTCTACGACGCCATGACGACCGCCAGAGTCTACAGAGCTCCGCTCTGTGCTTTCCAGGTCATCGCCGCTTTTGAAAAAGACGGACTCCAGAAGTATTCGCCGAAGGTAGTCATGACATTCCTATCAAGACTCGCCGGCGCCTATCAGAACGCCAGGGTACTTCTGAATGACGGACGCAGATGCAAGGTCGTCTACATCCATCATCACAACAACACGATGAGCAGGCCGATGATCCAGTTCGACGATGGACAGATCATCGATCTGATGACCGAGCCTTCGCTCTATATCCAGTCTATCATATGAAATGCAGAGTCAGTGGAGACGGGTCGCCGCGCAGAGCGGCGTATCTGTCCAGCTGGCTTTTTCTTTTCTGATAATCTCTCGAAAAATCCACTTTTCTTTTATCAGCTGTTACTTTTTCGATAGAAGACACCTGCGATTCGCCCAGGATCTTCACCCACTCATCTCTTTCATCCGGGAAAAATGTCACGTCACACTCCTGTTCATGGATATCCAGGTCAAGCTCTGCCAGTGTCTTTTCAAAACTCTCATCTCTTTCCGTAAACCTGCTAAGTCCCACACAGAATAACAGTGATTTAGAGATTTCTTCTCTTTCAGGTTCGTATGTTGCGACTATATTCTGCCAGTACTCGCATGTCTGCTCGCCGGCAAACCTGGAGAGTTCATCGATGTATTGAGACTTCATGCATTCCGTCGGAACGAAGACCCAGTCAGCGCGGATAACGGCCGGCTCATCCACATAGTAACGGAGCACTGTCATGTCAGGTGACGGCTCATCTGAAAAATCACTGACTTCATACGGTGCCACATAAGCTATCACATCTGTAACTTCCTGCAGCCCCGCAGTGTAAAATTCTGGCGGGATTGAAAAGCACGGATTTCTGTCATCGTAGGGATCACAGATGTAGACGGCATCCGGAGTTCCCAATTCGCAGTCCCAATAATCTCTGTAATGCTCCCTGAATTCAGCAGGCATCTCCGATTTCGCAAATGACAGCTGCTTTTCCAAAAGCTTTTCATCATAGATGATCGTCCCGTCAGGCTCCTTGAAAAAGAACGGCAGGTAAGTAACAGTGATCTCCGAGCCTTCTTTTTCCTCATCCCTTAGAAAAGTAGAAAACGCTTTCCATCTTCCCCGGCCTGTCACAAGAAAAACCACCTGTCTTTTTTCATTCGGCTCTCTCATCTCAGACGGATAAGACTTGCGGAGCATCGAGGCATCAAATGAAAACTCGAATGGCAGCCTGCCACCGTTCAGTTCCTCAAGCTCCTTCTTCTGCGATTCAAAAAATGGATAGGTGTGCCCGTCCCAGTTCTTGTGGACTTCCATGTAGTTGTGGTAGAGCTCGCCCGTCAGTCTGTTATATTCGGATGAAGTCGGAATAGACGTATTCTCATACGGCAGGTTCACAGTCTCCGCGTATATAGACTTCTCACTGTAGAACATCTGCTTCAGGCCCCATGGAAATATATTAGTAACACAGTCAGACTCGCTCTCAGACGCAGTCTGCATGAGCCTCTCCGACAGAGAATATAGTGCGACAGACAGGTCATGCCTGCTGCCATCTGTCCCGTCAAATGCGTATGAAGTTCCGAAAGAGTCGTTTAATTTTTTTAAGATGTCGGCAGCCGACTCATCACTCATGGTCCGCTCCCTGATCCCATCTGCTAGCGCCAGAATGGTCAGAATATCGCTGTCACGCTGCTTTTCCTTTTCCCTGTCCGCATAGACATAGTCCAGGATAAAAATGTCGACATTTACCATGTACGGGAAATTATGGTGTTCTTTAAGGAATTCCTCGTCAAATGAGATGTGGTTTTGGGATACAACCTTTGCGATGTAAAACCAGTGGTCATCAGTATTCGAATAGTCCTGCACGAAAAATCCTTCCGGAAGCTCGTCCTGATGCGCCCGGAAATTCTCATAGTCTTCTCTTTTCATGCAGATATCGAGATCATCGTCCCACGGGATAAAACCTCCGTGACGCACGAGCGCCAGCTGGGTTCCCCAGTCCGCAAAATAAGTAATGCGGTGCTTTTTACACACCGCATCTATCTCTTTTAATATATAGAGTTCTTCGATCCACGCCTGCTTCACCGCAGTCGGAATGTAGAACCCGTCTCTTACTTCGTCCTGTAAAAATACAAGCTCTTCGTATGTATTCATTTGGATTTGTCTAAAAACTGCGAGTCATAATCGCCATTCATCGCCTTGTAATAGTTCGATACAGCAGACTGGCTCTTGCGGATCTTCTTGACCTGCTTCCTGATGCCTGCGAATTTCTGCTCTACGAGCCTGTAGTTCTCCTGCTCCTGCTTTCTGACTTGAGCAGTCAGGTCTGTAATCTCCCTGACCAGGTCCTGCATGGCGGCGATGTCATCTCTGTACTTTGCCTTATGCTCCGTAAGAAGCGGCTTTACTTTGTCAAAAATGACCGAAAATCCGTCATCAAGGGTGGATATCTGATCTACCCAGACGTCCTTGTGATCCATGGTAGCCTGAAGCTCATCTGGTGTCGAAGTAGGGTCTTTCAGGACCTTCGACTGGACCTCATTTTCTTTTGAGATCAGCTGGAGCAGCTCAACCTTTTTTTCCAGCGATTCACGCAGCACTCTGACATAAGCTTCATCTTCCATAAAATGATCACTCCGCTGTGGTGGCCGTGCCGACGTTTGTGTTCTGACCGTTGTTCGTCTTCTTCATGACTTCCTTCCAGGTCTCTCTCATCGTCTCGATGCTGTCATAAGCTTCCTGAAGGATGTCGTTATCTTTTTTCATGTTCGCCCAGAGGAGCCTGTCCCTGATGTACTTGTAGACATTATCGAAATCAGTCGCTACCGGGTACTTGTGGTTTAAGGAACCCATCAGCTCGACGATTATATCGTCAGCCTTCTGGATATTCGTATTCGCCTTCGGTATGTCGCCCTTCTCTATAGCGTCATGTGCGATATTTACGAACTTTATCGCTCCATCGTAGAGCATCAGCACCAGTTCTGCCTGTGATGCTGTCTCTACCTGGTTCCTTCTATATACTTCATATGGATTTCTCTGCATTGTACCTTACCCTTTTCTGCCAAACAACAAACCGAAAAATATCCGTTATGATGATACAAGCCCTGAGATAGAACTCGTGCTGCTCTGAAGCTCCTGGAGAGTCGACTCCATTTTGGAGAACTTCTTATAGTAGCTGTCCTGCATATCATTCAGTCTCGTAGTCCACTGATTTATCAGCTTCGTGTAAGATGAATACTCGCTTGCCATTTCCTTGTCGTTATAGACTGTGAAGACTGTACGAAGCGAAGTAGCTGTCATCTTCTTCTTCAGCTCTTTTGACAGGTTATTCGTCAGGTTCTTCACAAAGTCCACGACCTTGTCAGGATCCTCTGTAATGGCTGTCATCAGCTTATCTGTCTTTGAAGAAACCGAAGCATCATCCTCATCACCGTCAATGTGATACTCATACTGTCTGTTCGTAGCTGACTGAAGGATTCCCTTTGTCATGATACCAAAGGTAGCCAGGCTGTACTTCTTTGCCGATGAAGCGTCTGTACCTGCTTTCAGTACCTGATTACCATCATCATCGAAGGTGGCTACCGAGTCATCATAGTAGGTCTTCATCATGCCATTCGTCAGAGTGCTCATCAAAGAATCCAGAGTATCGTCTCTTCTGAGAAGTCCGGTCTTTATCTTCTTCTCCCACTTCTCTACCTCTTTATCCGACATCTGCGCCTTCTCATCATCTGTCAGAGGTTCGTAGGAGCCTGAGCTCTTTGCGTTATACTTATCTGTCAGGCTGTTGATCAGGTCATTATAAGAAGAGATAAGCTCCTTTACCTTATCGTAGATTCCCTGAGTGTCTACCTGGGTGTTTATCGTGATGCCATCGCCATCAGTCTTTGCTAAGGCCTGAATGTTCAGACCGTTGATGCTGAAGTTGTTCGAAGAGCTGGTGTATTCTACTCCATTCAGAGTAATCTCTGCGTCTACACCATTTTTCTTTATAGCTCCTGTATTACTATCCACTTTTCCATCATCTGCAGAGGATGAGAGCTTCAGTGCCTTAAGGATGCTGTCATCAGCCTTCATACCAGCTGCTTCAGTACCTGCCGTGATAGAAAAGCTCTGTGCTGTTCCCGACTTCTTAGAGCTGATGTAGAATCTCTGCTGATCTTCATCGAAGCTGGCATTAAGTCCGGCGTCCTTTAATTTGTTCACCAGGCTCTGAACTGTCGTATCCGCATCGATCTCAAGGTCTGTATTCTTACCGCCTACTGTGATCCTGATGGTCTTTCCTACGGCATCAGTGCCTGCTATGTCAGACAGCTTTGTGCTTGCGGTGACCTTTGACTTGTCATCTCCTGTGCCGACCTCACCCAGCTTTCCGCTGGTAAGTGATGCTGCCGATGCCAAGCTGGTGATCTCCAGAGTCTGGGTTCCGTTGAATGCGACTCCGTTCGCTGAAACTGTAGCCTTTGTCGCGTCTGATGCTGTAGCCTTCTGCAGGTTCCAACTGGACTGATACCTGTAGTTATCGAGACTGTTATAGAAGTCATTTATCTTTGTGTTTACTTCTTTCCAGGCGTCCTGCTTCCATGAAAGCTTCGTCTGGGCTTTTTTATAGTCGTCTACTTTTGTCTGGTAGCCGCTGGTCAGGGCTTTTACGATAGACTCTGTATCAAGTCCCGATACCATACCGCTCATTCTGATAGGTGATGCCATTTGATTACCTCCTTCTCTCCTGCTTACTTCTTCTCATCTACTAATATGCCTGCCAGTTCCCATACCTTCGCTATCATGTCAAGGGTCTTCTCCGGCGGGATTTCCTTAATGACTTTCTTTGTATCACGGTCGACGATTTTTATCGTGACGCGGTTTGTCTTGTCATGAATGCCAAAAATAGCCTCGGTGCCGTTCGCATGCTTATTCATCGAAGAGACTGCCTGCTTTATCCGCTCTCTCTCCTTCTGATCAAGCTTCTCATCGTACTTCAGTGCTTCCTCACCGGCTGTCTGGATAGCCTCTGATGATGCCTCTTCCACCGGGTCATTTTCGACTGCTGCTGTCTGAGCGGCGTCTGTTGTCTTAGTGTCTGGTTTTTGCACGCCGTCTGTCTGAGAGGACCCGTTCACTGTGTAGCTTCCCTGCTTCTGGTATCCTGGTCCGTTTACTGATATGCCCATAACTGCCACCTCCATGTGCCGCTTTATGGTAAAACTTCTGCATTACTTCATGAACTTACTTTATTCTTATATCGGTTCAGGCAAAAAAAATACAACCCTCGCCCCGCGATGAATTGTATTTTTTTTGCATTTTTATCTGTAAGAAGCGGGGCTGCTGCCGCCCCTTCTCTACATAAAAAAGTGCTAGAATAGCTCCTTAAGGTTCTGGACGCTCTCGGTGTTCATTGACTCGGCGTTTTCTTTCTGGATCTGTTCGAAGACTTCCTTACGGTAGATCGGGACGTTCTTCGGAGCCTGGATGCCGATCTTTACATGGTCACCCTTGACTTCCATGACAGTGATCTCTATATTTCCGTTGATGACGATCGACTCGTCTTTTTTTCTCGTGAGTGCGAGCATGCTCAGGCCTCCTTTCCTGCCTTGCGGGCTGCAAGGATATCGTAGATAGGTGCCTTTACCTGTACGTCATCTTCGACCATCAACTGACAGCCTTTCAGCGTGTCGGTATTTATGATGAAAGGTGCCTTGAGGTTCACGGTCATTTTTTTTACATCCTTAGGGACTGATATCGTGACCAGACAGTAGGTGTTCATTGGTGTCAGCTTTCCGATATCCGGAAGCAGGTCGTCATTTATCGTCGGATTGTACTCCGGAAAAATATCATCTGGCATTACGACTGGCATCGCGAACTGCGGCTCATCCATCGACTGAAGATACATCAGAGCCGTCTTATTTTCTTTGCCGTCACTGCCCTCTGAATCGTAGATCAGGGTGAATTTATTCATGTCGGGAAATCCGATGATCCCGTCCGGAAACTCGATTATTTTTTCGTCTGCTATGTCTATTTCCCCAAAAAGTCTTGTATTAACCTTCATATGTTCCCTTTCTTTTCACTGCTTAAATATAGTTCAGGAGAGACTGCTGGCCGAGCTTTCCGGCGGCTACAAGTGATGCCTGGTAAGCTGTGTAGTATGCCGTGTAGTTCATCATGATGGTCGACAGATCCATATTATCATTCTTGTTCTTCAGGTCTGTGACTGACTCCTGCTGCTCATCCATACGCAGTTTCGTCATCTTCAGCTCGTCTCCACGGCAGCCTAGTGTCGTCTCGCCGAGATTTGCCTTGTTCAGGTAGGTGTCACAGTTTCCAAGGACTCTCTCGAAGCTGTCCTTCATGTAGTCCTTGTAGTAGTCGTATTCCTTATTCGCTGCGGTGTACCATTCTGCAAGCTTCGCCTGGGTTTTCTCGTCCTGGTAATCGGCGTCCTTCATCAGTGCCTGTATCTTCTGTCTCTTGGTGTCTGAGTTCTGTGCGTTGGTGACTGCTGCGATCAGGTCCTTCATATCCTGCTGCGCGCTCGAGTCAAAAATCTCATTTGCCTGGAGATTTACCGTCAGTGTCTGGTTCACTGCGACCGTATAATTGATGTCGTAGTGTGTATCGGTTCTGTCGTAGACCTGTCTCTGGCCGATAGTTCCATCTATGTCGCTATAATTTACCGCCGTGTTATCTACGCAGTCATAGTAATATTCCGGCTTCAGCTCTCCTGCCGAGAACGAATTCTTATCGTAGTTCACTGCCACTGTCGTCTCTTTTGCTGACATCTGATCTGATACATTCTTTCCGAAGATCAGGTCGCCGGTCTCCTTGATCATGACCATGGCGTCGTCAGGAACGTACTTTTTCAGAGCGTTCTCACCTGTTGCGTTTTTGGAACTCCAGTCCGCCCAGTCGGATTCGTTTTCGAAGACGTAAACTGTTTTAGGAAGTGAATTTGTTGTATCGTAATTTTTATTTTCAACTCCGTCTACGGTAGTAGTACTATATGCTCTGACTGTTTTTGTCTCAGGTGTTCCGACTGTTGCACCTGTGCCATCCGTAGTTGTCTTTGTAATAGTATATGTACCAGCATCTGTTCCAGCTGCTGTTACAGTAGTTACTGTGTTGCCGTTTGCATCTTTCTCTGTAACTGTACCTGGTGTTATTGAGGAAGAAGTTCCTATCTGACTATATTCGTATTTTACGTCCTGTGTTTGTCCAGAAGCTGACTTTACCGTTCTGGTAGATCCTGATTGAATTACACCATTTTCATAAGCAAGCCTAGTCGTCCCGTCCGGATTAGCAGTACCATTTGCAAGTGGCGGTATTCTGTTAGTATCCTGTGATACAAGCTGTAAAGTATTTTTTATAGTCTGTCCGCTTGCATCCTTGTATGAAAATGTCAGGCTCTCGACATCAGATACATTATCGTAAGCCAGGCGGAGACGTTTGTATGAAGAGTCCTGGATGGTGATATCGTCTTTTGCAAGTCCTGTATTTGTATCGAGATTTGTTACCTCGCTCTTATTTGCTGGGACTGTCACCGAGTGGTTGAAGTATTTGACTTTCTCGAAGTCATTTGCTGAGAGTTCCTGGGTGATGTTGTACTTCTTGTCGCTGTCAGCATCCGTGAATACAAGAGTCTTGTCTGTTCGATAGCCAGTAAATACAGTACGGCCGGCATAGTCAGCATTTCCCTGTGCAAAAATAGATTCCTGCAGTGACTGGAGCTGATGAAGGATTGTCGCCTTATCGTCGTCTTTGTAAGTGCCTGTAGAACCCTGGACACAGAGTCTCTTCAGGTCGGTGATATTATCGATGATATTTGAAAGGGCGGTTTCTGTGACATCCATCCACTTCTCGGCATCCGGGATATTCGTCTCGTAATACTGGTTGATCTTCGACAAACGGGTCTGGAGTGCAAGTGAACGGACTGCCACTACCGGATCATCTGACGGGCGCTGGATCTTTGTCTGCGTCGTCATCTGATTTTCGCCCTTGTCGACGAGGATCTTATTTGAATTTATATTTGATGCCGCGTTGTGCAGGATCATATTATTCGTAATTCGCATATATACCTCCTTGTGTGATGGCTCCGGATAGGCTGTCTGTCGGGAGCTCAACAGCGTTTTTCTGCTCCTCGCGCTCGCCTATTAGCAGCCGCTTACGCAAACGTATGCTGGTATCGGTGCTTCAGCGGCTGCGCATCGCGCTGCGTCGCATCGAAAACCGCTATTCGCTCCCGTCTGTCTGCCTATCCGGAACCCAAACAGGTGTCCCATGTACTCATGCACCCTACCCCTGTAATTGTTATACTCCGGTTTTTAGGATCAGCTGGTCGTACATCTCGGAAAGAGTGGAGATGACTTTACAGGAAAGGTTATAGGCGTTCTGGAACTTCACGAGATTCATGGCCTCTTCGTCCTTGTCGACGCCTGAAACTGACTGACGCTGTGTATCTATCGATTTCTGGATGCTCTCGTAGTTCTTCGTGAACTGTGTGCACTCCTGTGTATCGACTGTCACGTCGGCGTAGATTCTCTGCAGGAACTTGTCGCCGGTCCCGTCTTTGTAAAGTGTCGTCTTATCCTGGAGATCGAGCATCTGCTGCATGATATCGTATGAGTCATATCCAAGATTCTTGTTATTGTTGTAATCTTTATTTATCGTGGTCGAGAACAGGTTCGGGCTTCGATTTATAGCGTCCGCTACCTTGATGCTCGAAGCTGTCAGCTTGTAGTATGAGTCAGCCGTTCCCGTGATAACACCGCCATAATAAGTGACGTTCCCATTATTATCGACAGTCTTTGTTTTTGCATGAATCGTATCACGCTTTGTATTGACTGCTTTTTCACCTGTATTATTTTTTACAGTAGGATTCCCATTTGCATCAATAATCACTTTACCATCTGCGTCAGTTTCGTACTCAACTTCGTAGTAGTCATTATCCACTACAGAATCGCTTCCGGTGAAGTCGTACTCTGTGCTGGTGCTGTTCTGACTCTGGTTCGTCGCTGTGAAAAATGACCGGCCGGCGTCACCGTTCGCATCCTGTCCTGACTTCTGGATCTTATTGAATTCCTTTGCAAAAGTACGGAGGAAGGCGTTCATCTCGTTCTGATAGTACGGAACTCCCTTGAAATCTACCGTCTGTCCGACTGTCGCCTGCTTTCCTGCTACATGTCCTATCTCTTTCGCGGAAATAGGCTTCGTCAGTTCGAAAGTGTAGGAAACTATATTGCCGTTCTCATCAGTCTGAGCCGTAAATGAAGAGTATTTGTACTTGTGATTGTTCACATAGATAGCGCCCTCTTCAGGCATATTCATACGGTCGGCATTTGTGATATTTATGCCTTCGCTTACTTTTATAAAAGATGCACTCTCGTTGCCACTATCGTCTTCTACTATAGCTCCATCTTTATATACATACTCTCCTGCATTATAGTGCTTTGTAGTGCCATCTGAGTTCACTACATCTTCGCCATTTGCTCCTGCTACTTTTGGTTTTATCAGCTCAGCAATTCCTGTCAGGTTCTCCTGGTCGTTTCCGTCTCTTATCTCGAGAAGTCCGCGCAGCTTTCCGCCCTGATTTGTGCCGAATACATTCAGCGACTGGCCGTTGTATCTGCCATTCGAAGCCCAGGTCACGTCGTAGAGTCCGTCTACATCGGACTGATTGTATTTTTTATCTCTGGATGTCACCTGGAGAGGGTTATAGTCGTAGTTATCTACGAGGATCTGACCGCCTATTTTTACAGTATAGGTAGTAGCTCCAGTGTAGATCTCCTCGACATTATGGTCGAGCTTCGCAAGAGTCGAAGTACGGGTATCTCTGACTTTTACCTCCTGCGTATCTACCGTCACGAGTTCTGACAGCTGGTCGACAAGAAGTTCTCTCTGATCTCTTAGCTCATTCGCATTCGGGTGACCGGCCTCAGTCTCGATCAGGTTTATCTGTTTGTTGAGGACGGATATTTTTTTAGCGATAGCATTTATCTGATCGACGGCGTTCTTTATCTGGTCGTTGGCATCTGTCTGCAGCGTCTTCAGGTTCTGCGAATTCTGGTTAAAATAATCGCAGAGCTGCTTGGCATCACTTATGAACTGACTTCTCTTCGTGTCGTCTCCAGCGTTTCCTTTTACGCTGTCGAGAGCGTTGAACATCTTCGCATAGATAGTCGAGAAGCCTGGATTTGCTGCATTGTCCGTGTAGTAATCCTCTATCTGCTTCATGTAATACTCTTTGATGCTCGTCTGGCCGTAGTTCGACTGATTTTCCCAATACTTTACATTGTAGTACTGGTCTCTCATACGGGTGACCGAATCTGTCGATACACCTGTACTTATGGCTCCGTAAGGTGTGTACGAGCGGAGTGAGACTGCCGATGACACGTTCACCTGCTGTCTCGAATACCCTTCAGTCTCCAGGTTTGAGACGTTATTTCCGGTCGTATTTATTTTTGCCTGGAATGCATTGAGTCCCGATGCTGCTATTCCCAATCCAAAAAAAGTAGATGCCATTTTTTACTCCTTTATGTCATAGAGTTCAGAAGCACGTCGATCATCTGGGTGATCGTGTTTACAAATCTCGATGAGGCGTTGTACGCGTTCTGGTACTTTATCATATTCTCCAGTTCTTCGTCGGCGTTTACTCCGATGACTCCGTCGCGGCTCGATGAAATGCTCTCGACCGTATCGGTGAGCACCTCGGAATTCGTCTTATATACATTTCCTTTATCGGCCAGATCACCGATATACTTTGTATAAAAGCCGTTAAAATTCGTCGGAGTCGTGTCTGCCGGGTTCAGCTTGAAATCCTCTGTGTCCCAGCATTCATATATCTTCTTCGCCACGTCATAGGCGATATCGTCATTCTGATGAAGGTTCGAAGCATCCTTCAGCGTATCCTGAGTCTTGAGCGAACCGCTCAGATGCTTGTAAGGGATTTTGTTCGGCTGCTCGACAAGGGCAGAATTCACGGTAATCTGTGACAGAGTGTACTGGCTTGCCAGATCAGTGCCGTCCTCATCGTTATACACATAGACGTCCATCGAGGTACCGTCAGCTCCAGTAATAGTCGCTTTCGTGTATCTCTGATACTGTGTCGCATCCGGATTTACATCTCCCACTACTCTTGAAAAAAGTTCGTTCGGCGGGAGCTTGCCATCAGCTCCTATGACTGCGTAATCCTGGTCCATGATCCTGAGACTCTGCCCCTCAGCACTGCTCAGGTCTATAGTCTTTCCGTTTAGGATCATTGTAGTGCCATTTTTACCTACCAGAGTACTCAGCTTCTGGTTAAACTCTGACTTCGTATCAGTATTTGAGTTCCTGGCTATTATCTCACTGATCGTAGCTGTCGGTGACAGCAGATCATTTATATTCGTAACGACGGTGTGCATCATCCGGTCGAGCTCTGCCTGAGCATTCATGATCACTGACTTGCCAAGTCCGGCTCGCTTCAGTCCGTCCTTTGGTGACTCCATATTGTCTGAATACTGGAATGCTGTGATCTCCTGGGTATTCCCGTCCTCATCGAGCACGTAATTTCCATCCGGATCTGTCTTGTAAAAATCCCTGTATGTCGCACGATGGTCGCCACGCATCAGAAGGAGTGACTTGACTTCTCCTATATCCTGGTTCTTCGCTGTATCTGTGAGGTAAGTGTCGAAGACATTTTTTCTCTCGACGACTCCGTTCTTTGTCTTTGAAAGCTGTGGCCAGTAAGGTGTCACGAAACCAGTCGTCTTATCTGTATCAAGTGAGATCGGATAGACCCTGTCCTCACCGACAAACTCGACGCCCTCTATATTTATCTTTACGACTCCTTCCGGAGTTTCCTTCGTGGATATCTCGCAGAGCTTCGAAAGGTCATCGATCAGTTTGTCTCTCTCATCCCTGTCCGCCATGGCTGTCTCGACACCACCAGCCTCTGTCGCCTGGATCTGGACATTCAGCTTGCGGATTTTTTTACCGATGGAATTGATCTGGTCGACGTCGTCTTTTATCTTCTGGTTTACGTTATCCTGGTAATCAGAAAGTCCCTGGTACACGGACTTCGCACGGCTGACAAAAAGCTGTGTCTTCTGTACCACGAGGTTCTGCTTTTCCTCGGCTGCTGGGTCAGTCGCGAACTGGTTAAATGCGTCATAGAGGTCTTCTATCGAACTGGAAAATGCGGTTCCCTCACCCTCTCGAAGAAAAGTCTCGACTTCTCCGGTCGCCTCATATGCCGCGTCATAATATGCCTGACGTCCATTTTCCTGCCTGTACGCTCTATCAAGGAATTCGTCTCTCTTGTGGACTACATCACCGATCTTCAAACCGAGTCCTGTCTGCTGGTTTGCTATCGCAGACTTCCCTGTCGGCAGATATATCTGATCTGAAAAAAATGTCCTCTGTCTGACATACCCTGTGGTATCCATATTTGAGAGGTTATTTGCTACTACGTTCAGACCATGCTGGGAATTCTGGATTCCGGATGCTCCTACGTATAAGCTGCCAAAACTATTTGCCATTCTAATCTCCTTATAAGGAAGTTCCCTTCGCTAAAATCTCCAGGCTTTCGGCCTACTGTTTCAGATCAAAGCCGCCACTCGGCAGCACATCTCCGGTGTTATATGCGTGTTTATCGTAATTCGCCGTCTCCGGCGCTTTTTTCATATTTTCAAAGAGGTTCAGGTCGAACTCCGTCATCTCAAGTGCCTGGTTCAGTAGCACCTGTATCTGCTCATTCAGCTGATGCATTCTGGTCGCCGAATTCACGAGCTCGCGCTTTGCATCCTTCAGATGCTTCTGCTCCTCCGGCTGATTATCGAGCAGATCTATGACCTGGGTGACTGTGAGTATCTCATCGTCATGCCCCATGACCACTGACATGTCTGTCAGGTTCTTTATCCTGCGGTTCTCCAGATTCTTCAGGCGACTTGTAATAGTCTCCTCCTGTGTGTTTATATCCTGGAGTTCCTGCAGATTTCTCTTGACTATAGCTTTTCTCTTCTTCTGTGACAGATCGTAGAGCTCATCGTAGCCCTTCTTCTCTTCACACATCACAGAATACAGTTCTTCCGCAAGACTCGCCATCATTCCTCCTGATATGCAAACAGGCGGAAGATCCTTCGTACTCGAAAGACCATCCGCCCGTTATAGGAAGCAGTCCCCTGCTCCATATGTCGTCCCGTCCCTGGAACCTGGGTGAATTCATAACCCCACGGACATCCATGTCGACGGGCTAATAATAATCCAGCTTCTCTTAGTATGTCAGTCCGTTATACTTCTGTAAAAGTATATCCGCAAAGTCTCCCGTATCTACCTTCACATCACCTGCATACTTCTTCTTCATAGATGCCACGAGATCCTCTCTGGTATCTGCACTTTCAGAAACTGCTTTTTTCGCTATCTGGTAATCTCTTCCTGCCTCTGAGATATCGACCTCGTCCCTGAAGTCAGATGTCTTATTCGCTCTGGCAGTGGAAGGCTTTCTGGTCTGATATACCTGTGTGATCGCATTATATGCACTTATCCTCATACAGACCACTCCTTTCCTCGTTTGTCTTAGTGTCTGTTTTTGTTTTCACTCTTTGTATCGGACGCGTTTTCGAAAACCTTAACACTTTTTTGCATTTTTACGGAAACAGTATCGACCCATTTCAGTTTCTGTGCTACAGTAGTTCTTATCATAAGAAATTGGAGATGTGATCATGGCTTATAAAGCAGCGATTTTTGATATGGATGGAACTATACTGAACACGCTGGACGATCTGACCGATGCGCTCGACTACTCACTCAAAGAGACAGGACATGCGTGTAAGTATGATAGCAGAATGGTCGCCCAGTTTTTCGGCAGTGGCGTCTATGTGGCGATAAAGCGTGCTCTTTCTATAGAAAATGGTTTTCCTGCAGAGAAGCTCGACCTGATCGGCACTGCGAATGAGCCGGATGACTGTTTCAAAGACGACGCTGAGATAGAGCGGGTTTCTGAAATCTACAGGCCCTACTACGACGCTCACTGCGACATAAAGACCGGCCCGTATCCTGGCATTCTCGCCCTACTGAAAAAATTACGTGACAGCGGCATTAAGACCGCTGTAGTTTCCAATAAACCGGATTCGGCTGTCCAGACGCTTGTGGACGATATGTTCCCGGATTCGTTTGATTTTGCTCTCGGTGAAAAAGAAGGTATAAAAAGAAAGCCTGCTCCTGACATGGTGAATGAATGCCTGCGTGTGCTTAAGATCCCACGCGAAGACTGCGTATACATAGGAGACTCCGAAGTCGACTTCGCCACCGGTCAGAACTCCGGCATGCATGTGATCTCTGTCGACTGGGGTTTCCGCAGCCACAAGTACCTGACCAGAATACCGGCTGAAAGAATTGTCTCCGATGCCGAAGAACTGGGAAATGCGATATTCAACGACCCCTATGCTAAAGCATAGGGGATTATGAGAAGGCTTTGCCAACTCATAATCCCACATTGAATAGCCTAAGCTCTTAAAGAACTACGTTACGGAAGAATATACAGGCACTTCAGGGTGTAGTACCAAGCTCTGAACACTGCGGTCAGTGGTTAAACAGCTCTGTGAGGTAGGAACAGTGCTGCTGACATATAAACCTTCCGATAACATTGGCGATGGTACGATGACCACTCTTAGGAGTGAGAAGCTAGAACCTTAGTGCTCTAATACTAGGAAAGGAGGATGCAGACTAATGGTCTACGTTTTGAGTAAAGATAACAAGCCTCTGATGCCTACACAAAACCATGCAAAAGTCCGTATCCTGTTAAAGACTAAAAAGGCAGAGACAGTCAGGAGGTATCCATTCACGATAAGACTTCTGTATGACAGTACGGAATATACGCAGGATATAAGTCTTGGGGTAGACGCAGGAAGCAGACACATAGGCTTGTCGGCAACTACGGAGACAAAAGTCCTGTTTGAAGCTGATATACAGCTGCGAAATGATATAGTGGATGAACTTTCCACAAGGCGCGAGTACCGACGGAGCAGAAGGAGCCGCAAAACAAGATACAGAAAACCACGCTTCGATAACCGCAGGCGTGGGGACGGATGGCTTGCTCCATCAGTAAGAGAAAAAGTCGAGACACATCTTACGGCAGTGCAAAAAGTACATGAGATACTGCCAATAACAAAAATAACAGTTGAAGTTGCGTCTTTTGACATCCAGAAGATAAAGAACCCGGATATTCAGGGCACCGAGTATCAGAAAGGTGAACAGCTCGACTTCTGGAACGTAAGAGAATATGTACTCTTCAGGGATGGTCATCAGTGTCAGTGCTGTCACGGTAAGTCAGGCGATAAGATACTTAACGTCCATCATATCGAAAGCCGAAAGACCGGCGGTAATGCACCGAACAACCTGATAACCTTGTGCGAAACGTGTCACAGAGGATACCATATGGGAGTTGTGAAGCTGCCAAAAGCGATACACCGTGGCATGAGCTTTAAGGATGCCACATTCATGGGTATCATGCGTTGGGCGCTCAATGACAGGCTGAAAGGATTGTATCCTGATGTACATCTGACATACGGATACATCACCAAGAATACAAGGATAGAACATAATCTGCCAAAAGACCATTACATAGATGCCAGATGCATAAGTGGTCATCCAGATGCCAAGAGCACCTGTAAAGATGGTGACGTAGTGTATGCATATAGAAAGATACGATGCCACAACAGGCAGATACACAAAGCTAAAATACTTAAGGACGGTATCAGAAAACGTAATCAGGCTGAATATGAGATAAAAGGCTTCAGGCTCTTTGACCATGTATCATACAAAGGCTGGAGCCATTACTTCATTTTTGGCAGACGTAAAACAGGATATTTTGACATAAGGCTCTTTAATGGTACAGGTAAAGTAAACAACGGTTCCGTCAGCTGCAAAAAAATACATATGATACAGCCTTGTAGTGGATATATGGTGGACAGATATATCGTACCAGAGAACAACACTTAACAAAAGAAAGGATAAAGACGGCTCCACCCCGATGCTAAAGCATCGGAGTTTCCGCCGTCAGAATAATTATGAACTAAAAAGAAAAAGCTGCAGGGAATGTGCTTCCTTGCAGCTTATTTTTATTCTATGGTCTCTGAGGATACATCTCCGGCTGTGGCTTCTCCACCATCCAGTGAGACTTCGAGCGTAGTATTTGTATGGGAGATAGTCAGATCTTCCATCTCTTTATTATAGTCCTCTTTTGGCTTTTTCTCTTCATCATCCTTCTCTCCTTCGACCTTATCGTCTTTTTTCTTTTTGTGCATCCTGGCGATGGCTCCTATCGACTCTGCCTCTCCATAGAGCTTAGGATTATACTTCATCAGGAATTCTCTATCCTTCATCGGTACTCTTTTGCCGGAAGCGATCCGTGCCATAATGCGCATGGCCTTTGCTGTATCATCCGCCGTCTCTTCCATCGCATCCCCCTGCTGCTTTGCAACTATCGCATTATTCCGTGCTATGTATTCGTAAATGGACCGCTCATTTGCTTCGGCCGTTTCGTCCGCCTGCTTGGTGAGTGCTTTCTTCACATCATCCGACAGCTGAACCTGTACTCCGTTTACAGTGATGTAGCCTCTCGCCACAGCTCTGTAGACATATGCCGGACTTCCAAAAGTGACCACATAGCTGTTCGTTCCCTTCTTTTTCGAAATGCCGAGCTCATCCTCGTCCGACGAAGCACTCATACCGCCGACAGCAGTCTTCGTCACGCCCGTATCACCCGACAGTTCAAAAGTATCCTGTTGCTTTTTCTTCTGCTTCACGGTAGCCTTGGTACTCTTCTTTTCACTCGTGACGCTTTCATAGGCAGTACTTCGCATCGTATCTGTAATCTTCATCCAATATCCTCCTCTGACAGTTTTGCCTTATCAGGTATTTATAATACTTTTATCGGATGTTCAGATGGAAAATCAAGTGTGTCAGATGAACGCGTCCCCGGTGACACATTATGTGATCAGCCCCATGGGTTAACATCAGATGTTCTCTTAACGTTCATTTTCTTTAAGATAAAACCATACTTGGAATCACTATTCTTTTTTACTCTGAAAGTAACTTTTCCTATCGAACCACTCTTTGATTCCAGCTTATAATAAAAATTTGCTGTGACACGGTATGAATTATTGCCTATCGAATTGTATTTAAAATTTTTAAACATAAAATATGCATCACCAGTATCAGCGTAATATTTGCCATAATATTTTCCAGTATCATCCGTTACTGGCTTCATGCTAACTCCAAAAAGGTCTTTAGCTGAGGTTTCTCCATACAACCCATATAAGACTTTCTTGCGATCTGATGCTTTCGAGAAATCAAAGCTTTTTTTATTTCCTTTCTTAATACTCATGTTTGTACACATAGTTAATGGCAACGTATTTGATACAAGTGATTTTATCTTCGACTTCTGTGAACTGCTCAATCCAGCAGCATACGCATTCGATGTACTGGTAAATACAATTACTAGAGCCAAAAACAATACAGTTACCATTGATAATAATTTCTTTTTCATATACCTTTACCTCGCATTTCATGAAAATTTTAGTAACAAGGTTATTATATAGCATTTATTCTGAAATATCAATCAGGCGGAATAACTTAATAGGGCTGTTTCATCATGTCAACGGGGACGCGTTCAAGTGTCACATTGTGTCAGTGGTACGCGTCCCCGGTGTCACAAAATCATTATCTGATTATCCGTCAAGTCCCTGCTTTTTTCCTAAAGTTCTACATCCCATGTGTGTAGTCATCGTACAGTGCTCTCCAGTAGTCCCGATCCTCATCCGTTATCTCTCTGATCACCCTGCACGGATTGCCCGCCGCTATCACATGATCCGGAATGTCTTTCGTCACCACGGAGCACGAACCTATGACCACATCTGAGCCTATGGTCACTTCCGGATTAATGACGACATTACCACCAATCCATACATCAGAACCGATCGTGACAGGCCTGGCGTATTCCAGCTCCAGGTTTCTTATCCCCGCATCGATCGGATGACCAGCTGTATAAATACCCACATGAGGTGCCAGAAACACATTATCCCCGAACGTCACATAATTCTCATCCAATATAGTCAGATCAGTATTTGCATAAAAATGCTTTCCGAAGCTGATCCTGTCTCCATGATCAAAATATACCGGTGGCGTGAGCACCATGTCACGAGGCGCCTCTCTGAAGCATTTTCTCAGTTCATCAAGCGCTGTCCTGTCTTCCCAGAAATCTGATTCATTGAATTTTTTCTGTGCCGCGTGTACTCTCTCGAAGCTGGTGTCTCCGACCTTGTACGGGTTATACAGCTTTTGGCCTATCATGCGTTCCCACTCATAATCTGATATCATTTTATCCTCATCTGCTCCTGTTTCACTGCCATTTATTCTGACCTCGCCAAAAAACTACAGACTTTATATTAGGCAAAATCCAGTAATCGTCAAAAATGTGTCACTTGAATGCGTTTCCGGTGACACATTCCATTGTAAAAGGCATCAGATATATCGGCACGTACTTGAGTACACCATCTTTTGAAAAATACTTTTTTGAAAAAATATACGGTTCTCCTACATGCTTTGAATATGTCATGCTGAACTCATCGATAGATTTATGGTTTCTTATCTGAGATGATTTGATCTCTATCGGAATTACTTTGCCATTTCTGACTACAAGGAAATCAATCTCATGTGAATGTGTCCCACCATTTCTCCATGTATAGTAATATAAACGGTATCCAAGTGCAGTCAGCATCTGTGCTGCAGCATTTTCATACAGATATCCCAGGTCAGAATCCTGTTTGTCACTCAGAAGCCTTCTGTAAATATCCTGATGTCCTTCTTCTGAACTGTTAAAAATAATCGACGTGAAAAGTCCCACATCTGATAAGTAGAGCTTGTATTTATCAGGAATCCTGGTCTGTTCCAATGCGGTTTCCGGCTGTGCCACATCATAGCACGGCAAAACTGTTTTTGAATCTATCAGATCAAAAAGCCGTTCTTCATCTTTCTGCGTTTTCCTCTTTCCTGTTGCGCTTGAGATTACAAACCTCTTTTTTTTCAGTGCCAGCTGAGATGGAACAGAACGGTATATATCAGACAGGCGGCCAGAAGCATCTACTTTTTTAAAATCATCATAATACAGATTTACGATCTCTCTTTTTACTCTGTCGACCTCTTCCATATTATTGAACTCTATATATGCTTCTACTGCCTGTGGCATTCCACCGACTGCCAGATATGTACGGAAATTCCGCATCAGAGTCCGATTGGTTGAATTTCCTACAGGCGTTCTCAGCTCTGCCAGTTTTCTGAGTATTTCCGGATTACCACCAGTAGCCCACAAAAACTCCTCGTAATCCATGGGATACACGGAAATCCTGTGCTCCTCCGATGGTATCACGATGTCACGGACATTTTTTTTAATGGAAATAAGGGAGCCGGTCTCTATATAATCATATCTGCCATCAGCCACCAGATACTTGATAACTTGCCTGGCCTTCGGATAAAGCTGGATCTCATCAAAAAGTATCACCGATTCATGCTCATATAATGTAACGTCCGTCTCTGCCTGAAGACGTAAAAAAAACAGATCCGGCTTTGCTATATCCCTGAACACATCCATCAGATCATCTGTGGCATTAGCGAAGTCCACTTTTATAAACGACCTGTATTCATTTCTGGCAAAATTCTCTGCTATGGTGGTTTTTCCGACTCGTCTGGCGCCTTCAAGAAGGCAGGCATATCTGCCGGAGTACTTTGTCTTCCATTCCATCATTCGGTCGTATGCTTTTCTTTTGAACATAACCTGCCTCCTATCCTTGTTTTAAAAGGATTCTAGCAAAAAAATTACGTTTTTGCAAGGTGTTTCAGGTTCAAAAGTTACGTTTTTGCAGTATGCTTTCAGCCAAAAAGTTACGTTTTTTCCAATAAAGCAGTTTTTTATATACCAGTCAAGAAAAGTAGACGCATTGTGCTAAGTGTGTCATCTGCCTCGCGTCACCAAATGACACACAAAAAAGCCACGCTCCGGCTTTTCCCGGAGCATGGCACTTAGTATTCTGGTTATTCTGTTTCTTTCAACCCGTTTAACAGCAGTTCCGCTGTAGAGTCAGCCAGCTGCTCCAGGGAGCGCTTCTTTCCATTATCATTCTCCCGCCATCTGCGGAAAGTCCCTGCCGCCACATTACCTATGAATGCAGGCACAATCTCAGCATATTCATCATTATTACAGAAATCCATGAAGTAGTCGGAGTCGAAGAAATCATCCCTGATCTTCTCCTGGAATTCAGCATACTCTTCCTCCGAAAACAGCTTCCCGTATGCCGGTTCGTCCGTATTTATTACATTGTAAAATACCATTACCCCCCCCCGCAAATTGCGTGGCTGCAGGGTTTCAAGCTCCTGCCGCATCCGTGCAATCAGGTCATCTCCGATCGCATCGAGCACATCCTGCTTCGATGCAAAGTACTTGTAAAAAGTATTCGACTGAACGGGAGCATCGCTCAGAATCTGCTCCACCCTGATCTGAGCAAATGGCTCACGCTCTACCAGAGACAGCATCGTATTCTTGATATCCCTTACAGACCTCGCAGCACGGGGATCATTGGGATTCTTATTCACATTTCCTTTTGGCATATCATTCCTCCAGTTACAACTGCCCATTATAGTTGAACAAGCACAGGATTGTCAAAATCCCGATGTCAGTGCTCTGTTAATAGTATCTGCCATTTATACATTATCATCCTGCCATGCATAATTGCCATTTACCATATTGTCAGTGTTTTCTCCCGGATCAACTCCATATCTTATTGTCACATCCATGTTTCTGGTGGCCGCATATATCGCCGGATATAGCTGCCTGGTCTTCCTCAGGTTTTCAGCACTTCTGTGATACTTATCATCCGGCCATTCAGGATGAAGAGCATGCTGGAGCTGCCAGTTAATAGTGCCTATAGGATAAATTCCCTCACTATCCGGATCAATCCTGTTGTAGCGCATTACCTGTTCTCTGGCCCGATCATTGAGCTGATATGTCCCAGGAATCTGCCCATTTAAATTTTCTTTGAACTCAGCGATATGGAACTCACCTCTACCGTGACCTATACCGAAATAATCTACAAATTCCTTGTATTTCTCATCACCTACTATAGAAAATCTATAGCCGACTTCTATAGGAACTATCAGCGTATCCCCGACAGCTCTTTTGATGAATACCAGTCTCCATTCATCAACAGAAGTATCAAATATAACACACGAATCCACATGGTTATACTCGTGATCAAATGTTCCTATCTGAATATTCTGCTGCCTCATAGAAGCATAGAATCCTGCAAGACTTCCAAGCTCTCCCTTATATTCAAACGACATATAACCGTCTCCTTTCCTGAGGTCTTCCCTCAATCTCCTGATCTCACTTACAAGTTCCATATTCTGCATATGATGCATAGCATTAGAAACTGTGCTCTGAGATACACCATATTTCTCTGCAATCTCCTGCTGTGTATATCCTTTATGATACATGACGGATATGTCACGTAAGTCATCGTTTTTAAGTACTCTTCTAGCCATACATTATATTTTCAGAATCTTTTTTACTATTGTACCAAAGTAACTCACTATTAGATAGTATCCTCTTAAAAAATCCGGGCCGCTGGGAGGAGCGTCCCGGACATTTATTCTCTTGTCACCGAAGAAAAATTACAGGGTTCTCTTCGGCTCATTATGTCAAATCATTGATTTTCTTTGAAGGATTGGGTATTACTTCTTGTCAGTCTTGAAGGTCTTTGCCTTAGTAGCCTTAGGACCCCAGGTAGTCTTACCTGTAGAATCCTTGACATAAGCCTTAACCTTGACCTGAACCTTAGCACCCTTCTTAACCTTGAGTGTAGTCTTGCTTCCAGCAACATTCTTGCCAATCCACTTACCGTTGCCTACCTTCTTGTAGATACGATAGTTGACATTTCCACCCTGTGAAGTCCACTTAACAGTAACGTAAGCGCCCTTCTTGTTAGAAACCTTGACGCCTGTTACCTTCTGAGGATTTGAAGGAACTGTAACTACGATAGTAGCTGTTCCAGCATTTACAGTATCAGTCTCAGCGGCCTTTACAGTAACTACTGCTGTTCCAGGAGCAACTGCTGTGATAGTACCATCAGCTGCAACTGTAGCAACATCTGTATCACTTGAAGTATAAGTGATAGCTGCGCCTGAAGCTGTAGTAGAAGCACCAGCAGAAGCAGTATCGCCAACCTTTACGGTAAGAGCAGAGTCAGCAACCTTGAGGTCTGAGTCAGCCTTTGCTGCATTATCAACGACAGCAACGGTTACATTCTTGGTTGTCTGTCTTGTAGTTGCAGTAGCTGCGGCTGTTACAGTAATCTTTCCATATCCAAGCTTCTTGGCTGTAATCTTTGATCCAGTCAGATCTACTACTGTAGATGCATCATCATCTGGTGTGTAACCCCATACTACATTAGCAACGCTTGATTTTGGATCAAATGTGTATGTCTTGTTCTGATTGAGATCAAGTCTTACAGTATCAGGTACATTAGTGATATCAGCCTGCGGAAGTTTATTAACTACAACCTTAACATATACAGGATCAGCTGCTGCAACAGAATCAGCACCAGCTGTTGTAATTCTTACATATACAGTTCCTGTCTTTGTGCCAGCAGTAACCTTTCCTGTTGAATCTACTGTAGCAATTGCTGAATCACCATATGCAGTACTTCCCTCTGCATCTACCAGCTGATAAAGCGGGGTAAGGCCTGCAACAGACTTTGCAGTAATCTGCTTAGAATTTACTTTTACAGATGATGTAGATGTTGAAGGATCAAGATCGATCTTCGCATCAGGATCATTGGCAAGGTTCACATCTTTGCCATCTACTTCAGCAGTAATTACATCCTTAGATGTCTGAGAAACAATTACAGTCAGAGAGATATCTCCAAGCTGATTGATAGATGCTGTTGGAGCTGCAAGCACACGTACAGTTGTCTGACCTGCCTTTTTAGCTTCAATAAGACCAGTATTAGAAACAGTTGCCACACTTGTATCACTAGAGATGTAGGTTAATGCACCTGCTGCTGTAACATTAAGCTGGAGTGACTTAGCTACCTTTGTATCAAGACGAATTATAGATGTCTGGTTAACCTGAGAATCCTTGTAACCAGCTGGTCTGTACGCTGCACTCGGATAACCGATCTTACCATCAGCCTGATTCCAGGTGAAAGCAGAAATATTGGAAGTAGGATCGTCTACAACGAAACTGAATTCTGCTGATGTTACAACTTCGCCCTTTTTGTATGTTCTTGCTGTTGTATTAAATACATCATCCGAAGTAGCAGTAGCTTCAAGCGCATAAACCTCAACCTTCAGCTTATCCTCGCCACCAGCAATACCAGTAATCTTTGCCTTACCATCTTTAATAAAGTCACCTGTCTTGAGTGATCCAGTGATGGTACCGTTATCAGCTACAGTAATGCGACCACTCTCTGAAGTAACGCGGAAGGCAAATTTCTTATTGTGACCAACTGAAGTTGTCTCGTCTGTAGAGTCAGAGTCATCTTTGAAAGCCTTAAGATCAGCAAGTGTGATTGTCTGCCCCTTCTGAATATGGTAAATTTTGTCACCAAATACAGTCTTTGGGAAATCAGTAGCAGCAGCCTCACTAGCAGGTTTTGTGGCATTCTGAACCAGAGCTGTGGAAACTGATGGTGCTGCAAGACCCTTTACTGTAAGCTTAATAGTCCACTGTTCCTGGTTTTCATTGATAATATCATAAGTTGGAAAAGCAGCTGCGCCAGATATTACTGTCTGCTCTTTTCTAACCTTTGTAATTGTAAAGGTATATTCACCATTTGCGGTAGCATCTGAAAGCTTAAGCTTGAGCTTAGTTGAATCGTCAGCAACTCCGAAGGTTGTATCCGTAGTAACTCCAGATGCAAGAGCTGCCGTTGTGCCATCCTGCTTCTTAGCTACTTGTGAACTAGTCTCTGTTACTTTACCAGATGCTGTATTAACTGTGCCGTCTGACTTCTTTGGGAATGAAAGAACATAAGTACCAGTTCCAAGATTAAGCTCTACCTCTTTACCAGTAGTCACTTCGTTACCGCCGGCAGCTTTCGCGTCTTCAGTGATCGACTTATCGTGAGCCTCATCAGCCTGAGCCGATACTGCATTTCCAAGATTAGCAACTGGTGCGAATGTAAATGCTGTAGCTGCAGCAAGCACGAGTGCTAAACCTTTCTTTAAATTTAACATTTTGTTATGATTCCTCCTTTATTGTGGAAATCCTTTCCTGTAGGAGTTCATGCACCATCTATCCAGACGTATCTGAAGCAATCTGTCTTGGACTCATTACCACCGGTTTCCCGCTTCGAATCTTGTACAAGGCTCTCCTGCTCCATCATTCCGGAAGAAAATCGATGCATAATCGCAGGCCCTTATAATAAGAAAAGACCTGTATCCATTTTTTGATGGCACTCCTGCATCCGGATTCCAGTATGGAATAGAATGTTTGTCAATTTGCTACGTGCGCCCTGACCTCCCAATCTCGTATGATATAAGGCGGACCTGTCAGCAGCCTGTATGCGTCACAGGATTTTGTGACAGATCAATTATCATACATATTATGACTCACGTTCCTCAGAGATTCGCTGTTTTCTCTTCAGACGTCTCCCACTTTACAGCAGAAACGCCGGTCTGACTATGCTCAGAACCGGCGTTTCACCTTTCTATTGCTGTAACTATGTTTATCTGCCTCAATAGATTCGTCTATGAAATTATCCATGGTTTAAGGTTTTTTCAAGATTATAAACCAGTCCATTGTCAAGGTAGACCGATCAGAATAAAAATAGACAGTTCGGAATTCATAGAGTCAGTTATGAAAAGCAGTAGCCAGGCCGGATTTCAGGTTGACAGACCTGTATTCCGGACCGCCCCGGCTGACAAAGACATTACAGAACGACGTTTTGTATTTCTCCACGACAAAAAAGCCACGCTCCGGCTTTTCCCGGAGCATGGCGCTTAGTATTCTGGTTATTCTGTTGCTTTCTGTGTCAGTGGTACGCGTCCCCGGTGACACATCACGGCTGTGAGAGGTCATGGTTTCCTGCCATGAACTCGACGTATTTGCCGGTGCCGATGGCTACGCAGGTCATCGGATCTTCGGCTGTCATGGTGTTAATGCCGGTACGCTCTTCCATCAGCTCCTCGAGACCGCGGAGAAGTGAACCGCCTCCGGTAAGGATGATGCCACGGTCTGCGACATCGGCGGCGAGCTCTGGCGGAGTCTTCTCGAGAACTGAGTGAACAGCCTCAACTATCTGAGCAGTAGGCTCGCGGAGAGCTTCCTCTGTTTCCTCGGAGGTGACTTCGATGGTCTTCGGAAGTCCGGTAACGAGGTTACGTCCACGGACATTCATAGTCTCCGGAGTAGAAAGCGGATAGCAGGTTCCGATATTTATCTTCATATCCTCAGCGGTTCTCTCACCGATCAGAAGGTTATGCTTTTTTCTCATGTATCTGACGAGAGCTTCGTCGAAATTATCGCCGGCTACCTTTATAGAAGTAGAAACAACCGAGCCTCCAAGAGAGATAACAGCGATATCAGCAGTACCGCCGCCGATGTCGACGATCATATTACCGCAAGGACGGCTGATGTCGATACCGGCTCCGATAGCAGCAGCAATAGGCTCCTCGATGATAAACACTTCTCTGGCGCCTGCTGCATAGGCAGCGTCCTCAACGGCACGCTTCTCGACTTCGGTAACGCCCGAAGGAACACAGACAGAGATACGCGGTTTCCTGTAACTTCTCTTTCCGAGAGCCTTCTGGATAAAATACTTTATCATTTTCTCAGTGACAGTGTAATCAGAGATAACACCCTGTCTTAACGGGCGGACAGCCACGATATTCCCCGGAGTACGGCCGAGCATCAGGCGGGCCTCTTCTCCGATAGCCTTGATTTTGTTCGTGTCACGGTCAAACGCTACGACCGAAGGTTCCTTTAAAACTACTCCCTTACCCTTTAAATAAACGAGGATACTTGCAGTTCCTAAATCGATTCCTATATCTGTTGCAGCCATGCTGTAGGGCTCCCTTCCTATCTATATCAATGCAGATTTCTCTGTGAAAAATTATCGAAAAACATACATAGAATATTATAGCGGAAAATTCCGGTTTTTCAAGTATCAATCATTACTATTTTCTATACAAAGCCTAAATACCGACATTTCATTTTTCACTTCAGATACTTCTTCAGGTACTGGCCGGTGTAGCTCTTTTTCACCTTGCAGATTTCTTCAGGAGTGCCCTGCGCGATAACAGTACCACCACCGTCGCCGCCCTCCGGACCGAGATCGATGATGTAGTCGGCAGTTTTTATCACGTCGAGGTTATGCTCGATGACTACTACAGTGTTCCCGCTGTCTGAAAGCTCACGGAGGATTTTTACCAGCTTCCTGACATCCTCGAAGTGAAGTCCCGTCGTCGGCTCGTCGAGTACATAGATGGTCTTTCCTGTCCCGCGCCTTGAAAGCTCGGTCGCGAGTTTTATCCTCTGCGCCTCGCCGCCCGACAGTTCAGTCGAAGGCTGGCCGAGCTTGATGTAGCCAAGACCGACATCCATCAGCGTCTTTATCTTTCTATATATAGAAGGAACAGGCTCGAAGAACTTCACAGCGTCCTCGACTGTCATGTCGAGCACATCGTAGATCGACTTGCCCTTATACCTGACCTCGAGAGTCTCACGGTTATACCTCTGACCATGGCAGACCTCACATGGCACATACACATCCGGCAAAAAATGCATCTCGATCTTCTTGATACCGTCACCGCCGCAGGCTTCGCAGCGGCCGCCCTTTACGTTAAAAGAGAAACGTCCCTTTGAGTAGCCTCTGGCTTTTGCGTCAGGAGTCGCCGCGAACAGGTCTCTTATCAGGTCAAAAACTCCGGTGTAAGTTGCCGGATTCGATCTCGGAGTCCTGCCGATAGGCGACTGGTCTATGTCGATTATTTTATCTAACTGTTCAGTTCCCTCGATGCCATCGCAGTCGCCTGGAATAGTGCGCGCCCTGTTCAGGTCTCTTGCGAGAGTCTTGTAAAGTATTTCATTTATCAGTGAAGACTTTCCGGAACCTGAAACTCCGGTGACTACGGTCATGATGCCAAGCGGTATCTCGACATCGATATTTTTCAGGTTGTGCTCGCGGGCACCCTTTATCGTCAGATGGCCGGTCGGCTTTCTCCTGACATCCGGGACAGGGATTTTTTTCTTGCCGGATAAATACTGTCCGGTAAGTGAATTCGGGCAGGCCTCGACTTCTTCCGGAGTCCCTGCGACTACGACTTCTCCACCGTGATCTCCGGCTCCCGGGCCTATGTCAACCAGGAAATCAGCAGCTCTCATCGTATCCTCATCATGCTCTACGACTATAAGAGTATTTCCTAGGTCACGCAGACCTTTGAGTGAAGCCAGGAGCTTGTCATTGTCTCTCTGATGGAGTCCGATCGACGGCTCATCTAGGATATAGGTGACGCCGACGAGTCCAGAGCCTATCTGCGTCGCAAGCCTGATTCGCTGGGCTTCGCCACCAGACAGAGTAGCTGTCGCACGCGAAAGAGACAGATAGTCAAGTCCTACATCATCTAAGAATTTCACTCGCGCCTTTATTTCCCGGAGCACGAGACGTCCGATCTTCATCTGCTGATCTGTAAGCTTCATATCTTCGAGGAACGGACGGAGATCCTTCACGGACATCGTGGTCATCTCATAGATATTTTTGTCAGCGACAGTGACTGCTAATGCCTCCGGCTTCAGACGCTGTCCATGGCAGGTCGGACAAGGTGTGATCCGCATGAACTCCTCGTACTGAGCCTTTGCAGAATCAGACTTTGTCTCACGGTATCTGCGTTTTGTATTTTCTATCAGTCCTTCAAACTGCACGTCGTAGACGCCGGTCGACCAGCGTCCCGAATAGTGGACTTTGACTACGCGGTCGAAGCCGTTTATGAACATATCCCGGATATTTTTTGGGAGATCCTTGTATGGAGTATCAAGTGAAAAGTCGTACTCCTTTGCCAGTGCCTCGAGCAGCGCATGCGAGTAGCTCTTCGGATCCTTCGAATTCTGCCATCCAAGAACCTGGACCGCACCCTGATTAAATGAAAGCGACTTATCCGGGATCATCAGTCTCTCGTCAAATTCCATTTTGTAGCCGAGGCCGAAACACTCCGGGCAGGCGCCGAACGGATTATTGAACGAAAAAGTTCTCGGCTCTATCTCATCGATCGAGGTGCCGTCATAAGGGCAGGAATAGCTTTCTGAAAATCTCATCGGTTCTCCGCCGATCACATCGATTATGACAAGTCCACCGGACAGCTTCAGTGCATTCTCGAGTGAACCGATCAGTCTCGCATCAATGCCTTCCTTCATAGACAGACGGTCCACGACTATCTCGATATTGTGCTTCTGGTTCTTGTTCAGCTTTATGTCCTCTGAAAGGTCGTAGAGATTCCCGTCGACGATAACACGGACGTAGCCGCTCTTTCTGGCTCTTTCGAAAAGTTTTTCCTGGGCTCCTTTTCTGCCTCTGACCACCGGTGAAAGTACCTGGAATTTTGTCCTCTCCGGCAATTTTTTTATCTGATCACACATCTGATCGACAGACTGTTTAAAAATAGGTCTGCCGCACTTCGGACAGTGCGGGATTCCGCATCTGGCGTACAGAAGTCGCAGGTAGTCATAGATCTCTGTGACAGTTCCGACAGTCGACCTCGGGTTATGGTTCGTAGATTTCTGGTCGATCGAGATGGCAGGCGGAAGTCCCTCGATCTTATCGACATCAGGCTTTTCCATCTGTCCTAAGAACTGTCTCGCGTAGCTCGACAGCGACTCCATGTATCTTCTCTGTCCTTCTGCAAAAATAGTATCGAAGGCCAGGGAGCTCTTGCCTGAGCCCGAAAGTCCGGTGAATACGGTAAATGAGTCACGCGGAATATCGAGGTCGATATTTTTTAAATTATGTACCTTGGCTCCCCTTATCTTTATGTACTTACGTGGAGTAAGTGTTTCACTTGCTTCCTTCATATAAGCCTCACTTGATTTTTTTTGTGTATAGTGGTATATTTGATGCGGATAAAAACTGTAGGTAATACATGATTTTCACCACACGAAACCCCGGTAGCTGCTACTACCGGGGTTTCTTCATTTCTTTTATGGTGGCAACGCACCCACCCGGCTACTGGTCACGTCTCCACTTGTCCAGCCATTTGCAAATATAATAGCTGATTACATTCGCCAGAACAGTGGATAAAACTGTAAGCAGGTAATTCATGCTTTTCACCTCCTCTCATTTAGAGTAGGTAGTGACAGCACGGCCATTATATCATGATTTATCCCCTATTTCCATATCGCGTAGCATGTTTTTAAGTTCTATCATCCTGTCACGATACTCGGCTGCGGCCTCGAAATTCAGGTCGGTTGCCGCCTTTTCCATCTTGTCGCGGATCTTATTGATGTACTTCTTCAGCTCATCGACAGACATCTCCTCAGGCTGCCGCTCCATATCCTTTTCGTCGGCTGCGACCTGTTTTGACACAGCTATGACATCCTGGACAGCCTTCTGGATAGTCTTCGGTGTGATATGATGCTTCTCATTATAGGCCTGCTGTATTTTTCTACGACGCTCGGTCTCATCTATGGCCTTCTGCATAGACTCTGTCACTGTATCGGCATACATGATGACATGACCGTGATCATTTCTCGCAGCACGGCCTATGGTCTGGATCAGCGAAGTCTCGTTTCTGAGGAAGCCTTCCTTATCAGCATCGAGGATAGCCACGAGAGTGATCTCAGGAATATCAAGTCCCTCACGAAGAAGGTTGATCCCGACCAATACATCAAACACATCGAGCCTTAAGTCCCTGATGATCTCAGCTCTCTCCAAAGTATCGATATCCGAATGCAGGTACTTCACGCGGACTCCGAGCTCTGCCAGGTAGTCTGTCAGATCTTCTGCCATCCTCTTCGTAAGTGTCGTGACAAGAACTTTGTGATGGCCTTCTGTCTCTTTTTTGATCTCGGCATAGAGATCGTCGATCTGCCCCTCGGTAGGTCTCACTTCGATTGAAGGATCCAGAAGTCCCGTAGGCCTGATGACCTGCTCAGCCCGCAGAAGCTCATGTTCCTCTTCGTACTTTCCTGGAGTCGCCGATACGAATAGCAGCTGGTCTATCTTCTGCTCCCACTCGTGAAAATTCAGCGGTCTGTTATCGAGGGCCGACGGCAGTCTGAAACCGTAGTCGACAAGTGTAGTCTTTCTCGCCTTATCGCCATTATACATACCGCCGATCTGTGGAACTGTGATGTGGCTCTCGTCGATTATCGTAAGAAAATCATTCCCGAAATAGTCGATAAGACACTTCGGCGCCTCGCCCGGTTTTGCTCCGGTCAGGTGCCTGGAGTAGTTCTCTATACCTGAACAGAATCCTGTCTCACGGAGCATCTCGACATCGAAGTTCGTCCTCTCAGCAATTCTCTGCGCCTCGAGGAGCTTGTCATGCGCCTTGAAAAAATCGACTCTCTCTTTCAGTTCTGCTTCTATCGTATCGCAGGCTCTCTCTATTTTTTCCTTTGGAACGACATAGTGCGATGCCGGAAAAATAGCCACATGCTGAAGTTCGTACTGTACTTTTCCAGTAAGCGGGTCTGTCTGCACTATCCTGTCGATCTCATCGCCAAACCACTCGATACGGTACGCGTAGTCAGTCGTATTCGCCGGGATCACCTCGAGAGTATCACCGCGAACCCTGAAAGTACCACGCTTGAAGTCCATGTCATTTCTCAGGTACTGCATCTCTATGAGTTCTTTGATGACTTCGTCCCTGTCCTTATCCTGTCCGGGACGCAGGGACACCATCAGGTTCTCATAGTCGTCAGGACTTCCGATACCGTAGATGCATGAAACCGAAGCGACCACTATCACGTCTTTTCTCTCAGAAAGAGCAGCCGTCGCAGAAAGACGCAGCTTATCTATCTCGTCATTTACAGCGGAGTCCTTCGCGATGTAGGTATCCGACTGCGGTACATAAGCCTCCGGCTGGTAGTAATCATAGTATGATACAAAATACTCTACAGCGTTCTCAGGGAAAAATTCCTTCATCTCGCTGTAGAGCTGTCCTGCCAGAGTCTTATTGTGGCTCATGATAAGTGTCGGTTTGTTCAGCTGGGCGATGACATTCGCCATCGTAAAAGTCTTTCCGGAACCAGTGACTCCGAGCAGAGTCTCGAACTGATTCCCGTCTTTAAAACCGTCGACTAATTCTTTTATCGCCTCCGGCTGGTCACCGGTCGGCTGGTATTTAGAGTGTAGTTTGAATAGTTTATCCATAGGGGTTAGGGGTTAGGAGTTAGGAGTTAGGGCACTATCAAGGCACTATACCCTATCCCCTGTATCCTAACTTCTTTTATTTCATCTCCTTGAGCGTCTGTATCAGTTCCAGGTCATCAGCTGTCACTCTCATATTTGTAGTGACAGGCTCCTCACCCGGCTTTGTGACAGTCAGTTCCATGACTGTTCCCTCCGGAACTCCGCTCCCGAAAACGCTGCTGAAATACGATACGACCTTTGGATGGGCGTTCTGATTAAATTTTTCTAATACGCCCTTCATCTTAAATATAGCACCTGGATTCATTATAGACTCCTTTCCTGTAGTCCCTATCTCCTATATCCTATATCCTATATCCTATACCCTCACACCTCAGTCCTCCGACTTCATCAGATACAGCCACCTGCCGACTGCACAGCTGATGACTATGATATATCCGATCACCGACAGGTAATCCGGAAGTTCTCCAAAAATCGCTGCTCCCCATATCGATGCAAAAATGACCTGCGAATAGTCGAACACCGAGATATTTTTCGCGGGAGCGTATTTATAGGCTGCCGTTACTGTGAACTGTCCGCCTGCTGCGGAAAGTCCCGCGAGTATCAGGAAGAGCCACTGCATTCCGCTCATCGGATGATATTCTAATAGCATGAACGGCAGACACAGACAGCAGGTAAAAATCGAGAAGAACGCCACAATCACCGGGCCTCTCTCACCCCGCTGCCCTAATTTTCTTACAAAAGTATAAGCGACTCCGGCGCCAAGTCCTCCGAGAAGTCCGGCCAGTGCGTACAGAGACGTGATATTTCCTGATGGCTTGATGATAAAAACAGCACCTACAAACGCGATTATAACTGCTATCCAGTCTGCCTTCTTCGGTATCTCCTTCAGTATAAAAATCGATGCGATTATCGCGAAGAATGGTGACATTTTGTTCAGGATGTTCGCGTCTGCAAGCCCTATCCTGTCGATGGCGTAGAAGTTCAGGATCATGCCTAAGCCCCCGCAGATGGATCTCGCGAAAAGTCCCGGCAGCGAACCCTTCTTTATATGAAACTTCTCATCTGTCCTCGCCAGCGCAATGACTGCGATTATCGCCGCGAAAGCGTTCCGGAAAAAGCACTTCTGCATCGTCGGAATATCACCCGAAAGCCTGACAAACAGTGTCATCAGCGAAAAAAAGAATGAGTCGGCAATTACCAGGCTTATTCCTATCGCATGCTTGTGTTTAGTTGTTAATTCTTTTTCCTTCATAGAAGTTCATTATACCATACTTGTAAAGTCTGCCATAATAAACTTCTATAAAAAAGCCAAAAAGACAGCCCCAGCGGGGGACTGTCTCATTCTTCAATTCAGTTTCTGACTCCAGATGCTCACACTTTTAAGCAGTTCCGAAGCATTCTCTTTCGCCTTTAATATCCTGTCTTCCTCTTTCTCATATGTGTCACGTTTCATCACAAATACGCCCAATTCTGAAATATCACTGCCGTTTACAGCCACATCCCTTGATAGTCCTCCCTTGTAGGTGAGCAGTTTTCCATTTCTGTCAGTGAAGAGCACCTCGTAGTCATAGCTGTGTTCTAAGGTATCCGCGCGGTATGAGATATCGAAAGGAGTCTTTATGACTGTGATCGTCATACCGTCCGCCGTATCCGCTGTCAGTTCTTTTTTCTCGGTTTTATCATTATTCACTGTTACATCGAAGCTGAAATCCCATGGGCCATCTGCTTCATATGTATCTCCCGAAGTGCCAATGTCAGCCATTATTTTTCCAATGGACATATCTACTGAAAAATTCTCCGGAACGCTCTGCTTTTCGTATGCGCTCTGGTCGCCATCTACTTCCGTCTCATGCCCAGAACTGTCTACGAGGTAGATCTTACCATTTCTTCTGACCGACCTGACCGGCGTGTTCAGATCCAGTCTTATCACACCCTCATACTTATGGTCGTTTACGAACTTTCCATCTATCTCATGCATACCGGTGCCCAACTCTTTAAAATCAGTATTTACCGTAGTATCTCTGGTGTATAGATACGTGCCGTCGTCATAGGTCTGTATTTTCTCAACCGGGAACGCCTTCTCAGAGTCTATGGTCAGGCTTATGAAAAGTTCGTAATCGTTGCAGTATGTCTCGTCAAGCGTAACGGTGACTCCGTTTACAGTTTTAGCCAGTTTCTTCTCTCCGGTCTTTTTATTTTTCACCGTTTCGGCGTATTTCTCATAATCGCCGCCATATCCGAATGAATCACCAAGATCGGCAAATACTTTTCCAACCAGTGGAACCTTCTCGGCAAACGCTGGATGAGTCACACACCCCATCGAAAAAATGACCACAAAAGCTGCTGCGCTTGCGGCAACTGCTATCCACCATTTTTTCTTCGCAGGTTTCCTTTTGTAATTTATCGCTTCTGCCAGATACTTCTCATCTATCTGATCTATCGCCTTAAGCAGTTTCTCCTGTTTATTCATCGTTCCACCTCCTGTAAGTATTTTTTTAGTCTTTTTCTCAGCCTGTGCAGTTTTACCGAAACACTATTTTCTGAAAGCCCAATCTCTGTGGCTATGGCCTTGACTGATTCATCAAACCAGTAACGCTTCACAAAGATCACTCGATTTTCAGTGCTCAGGGTATTCAGGAATTTTTCTATTATCTCCCGGAGCTCATCTTCCGACTCAGTCTGCTGATCTGATGTACATTCCGCCATCTCATCTAGGCAGAGTTCAATCTCCGTATCCCTGTACTTTTTCCTGTCATCACGATATTTTTTCAGTGACAGATTCTTAGTTATTTTTGCCACATATGCCGCAAGAGAAGTAGGTTTCTGCGGCGGTATCTGATTCCAGGTTGCAAGCCAGGTGTCATTTACGCACTCGTCTGCATCCTCGAAACTCCCAAGCACATTCATCGACACCTGCCGGCACAGCCTTCCGTATTTATCCACAAGCGCAGCGATTCCCTCCTGGTCTCTCGCAAAAAACAGTTCTATTATCTCCTTGTCTTCCATTTGTCTCCTTCATATCCGCGGATTTTGTTGTTCACTTATATAGTACCCGAAGGCCCTCAAAATCTTACAGTTTTCTATAGAAAAAATAAATGTATCTGAACAAAAACAAAAGAAGTCTGCTATAATAAACTCCTATAAAAAATGACACGGAGGTTTTTATGATACTGATAGCTGGGCTCGGAAATCCGGGCACGAAATACGAACACACCAGGCACAACGCCGGCTTCGATACGATAGATGAGCTGGCTGCCCGCCATGGAATTGATATAAAAAAATCAGAGCGCAAGGCTCTGAGTGGAGAAGGCGTAATCGCAGGGCAGAAGGTAATCCTGATAAAGCCTCAGACATTTATGAATTTAAGCGGTGAGTCGGTCGGCGACTTCGCGCACTTCTATAAGCTCGATCCGGCAACTCAGGTCATAGTCTTTTCCGATGATGTTGCTCTCGACTGTGGTTATATCCGCATTCGTAAAAAAGGCTCCGCTGGCGGGCACAACGGCCTGAAGAATATAATCGCCCATCTCGGCACCGAAGAGTTCATCCGCATCCGCGTCGGTGTCGGCAAACTCCCGCCACACGGCGACATGGTCGCCCACGTACTCGGCCATCTCACCCCAGCCGACCAGGCTCTCTTCGATCAGGCCAAAGAAAAAGCCTGCGACGCAGCCGAACTGGTCATCGCAGGTCATATAGATCAGGCTATGAACGAATATAACAGAAAAGTAGTGTCTGCATAAACAAAAGACCCGCGTAGCGGGTCGTCTCTTTCTATTTATACACCAAGTCTGTTATTATTCTCGATCACGATCTTGATCTGGTCGTCCCCCACATAGCTCGTATCCGACAGCAGCGTCTCATTCGACTCGACGATGCAGTTCTCGACGCGGACATTGTCCCCGATGTAGGCACCGTTCAGGATGATCGAATTCCTGATCACAGTGTTATTGCCGATGAAGACGTTCTTGAAGATCACTGAGTGCTCCACGACACTGTTTATGATAGTACCAGAACCGATCAGTGAATCATGAACCTTTGCGTCCTGGTTGAACTTTGCAGGAGGCAGGTCCTGAGCCTTAGAATAGATCTTCGGCTCCTGAGCAAAGAAGAAGTCACGGACTTCAGGCTTTAAGAAATCCATATTCGTCCTGTAGTAGGATTCTACAGAAGCGATGTTCGACCAGTATCCTTCGAGCATGTAACCGTAGATTTTTTTCATGCCTTTGTATCTGATAAGGATATCAGTCACGAAGTTGTATCTGCCTTCGGCGTTGCACTGCTCTAAGAGCTCGATCAGCTTTCTTCTTCTGATGATGTAGGTACCGGTCGAGATGATATTCGAATGGGCGATCATCGGCTTCTCTTCGAATTCAGAGATCATGCCATCCGGATCTATTTTTACAGTACCGAAACGGCTGATATCATCCCACTCCGGAGCCTTCGTGCAGACCACAGTGATGTCAGCCTGCTTCTGGATATGGTAATCAAGGATAGGTCCGAAGTCGCATTTGTAAACGCAGTCGCCGCTCGTGATGACTACATACGGCTCATGTCTCTTCTTTAAAAAATCGATGTTCTGCCACATGGCATCAGCAGTTCCTCTGTACCACCAGCTGTTCTCGGCTGTGACAGTCGGAGTGAACAGGAACAGACCGCCCTGCTTACGTCCGAAGTTCCACCACTTCGAAGAATTCAGATGCTCGTTTAACGACCTGGCATTGTACTGTGAAAGTACGGCTACGGTCTGGATATTCGAGTTCGTCATGTTCGACAATGCGAAGTCAATAGCTCTGTAGCTGCAGCCAACCGGCATAGCAGCAATGGCTCTCTTATTCGATAATGATTTCATTCGGGTGGAATTACCACCTGCTAAAATGATCCCTAATGCTTTCATGCCTGCTCACCTGCCTTTATCAGATATCCACCGCTTGGTAACGCACCGTCCGGATAGTCCTCCGGTTCTGTCACTCCCCTGATAGCTGTATTTTTACCAATCGTAACATTCGCAGGTATCACGGAACCATCGCCTATGGTCGCCAGACCGAAACTGTAAACCTTCGGATTCAGCTTCGACTCTGCCTCTTCTCCTACACCGATCTTCGTGTTCTCGCCGACATCACAGTTCTCAGCGATGATCGACTTCTCTATGTACGCACCCTTATGGATGACTGTGTCCTTCATGATGATCGAGTCTTTTACAACTGCGCCCTCTTCTACAACTACCCCGGCTGAAAGCACCGAACCATATACCTTACCATAGATCTGATCACCCGCACCGATTATAGCCTTGCCGACCTCGGCTTCAGATCCTATGTACTGCGGCTCTATCTTATCCTGCTTCGTATAGATCTTCCAGAATTCCTCGTAGAGGTTGAACTCCGGGATCAGGTCTATAAGCTCCATATTCGCCTGCCAGTATGAGCCGAGCGTTCCTACGTCCTTCCAGTAGCCGTTGAACTCATACGCGAAAAGTCTCTTACCGCCCTCGTGGCAGTACGGAATGATATGCTTACCGAAGTCGCAGTTGCTCTGGTCCTTGAGAGCCATCAGCGCCTGCTTTAATACCGGCCATGAGAAAATATAGATACCCATCGATGCCAGGTTACTCTTCGGATGCTCCGGCTTCTCCTGGAACTCTGTGATGCGCTTGTTCTCATCTGCTATGACTACTCCGAAACGGCTTGCCTCTTCGATCGGTACAGGTATAACAGCGATCGTGACATCAGCCTGATTCTGCTTGTGGAAATCAAGCATCGCCTCGTAGTCCATTTTGTAAATATGGTCGCCAGATAGGATAAGTACGTACTCAGGGTTATAGCTTTCCATGTACTTCAGGTTCTGATAGATGGCGTTTGCCGTTCCTGAATACCACTCTGAATTATCACTTCTCTCATACGGCGGAAGTACGGTCACTCCTCCGTTGTTCCTGTCCAGGTCCCACGGTGTTCCGATCCCGATATGTGTATTCAGTGCCAGCGGCTGATACTGTGTCAGCACACCGACAGTGTCTATGCCTGAGTTAATGCAGTTGCTCAATGGGAAATCGATAATACGGTATTTCCCGCCGAATGCTACTGCCGGCTTTGCCACATCGGAAGTAAGTACGCCTAGCCTTGAACCCTGGCCTCCAGCCAGAAGCATGGCTATCATTTCTTTACTACTCATCTAATCACCTCGCATCTGAATGAGAGTTTGCTCCCCTCATCATCTTCTTCTGTTCTATAAAAATAACCAAAACGCTTCATTGGTCTTAAGCAAAAGTATAGCATATTGCACAAATAAAACCAACCTTTTTTTCAAAAATCGTCAATTTTTAATAAAATCTGCGTTTCAGTCTCTATTTCTTACTTAAAGAACCCTGGATCATGTCGGCCTTACCGCCACCACGGACGTTATACTTCTCTTTGAGAGATGGAAGAAGAGTTCTGGCATCCATGTCACGGCCTCCAGCGAGAAAGGTATATGTGCCGTCTTCCTTTTCTGAAAAAATATAGCAGGCGCCATCATGTACTTCCTTGAAGTGGTTGAACGCCGCCGTCAGGATATTGCGGTCAGAGACTTTCGTAAAAATGGTGTCCCCGTCAGCCTCATCTATCTGTTTTAGCAGCTCATCCTTTTCAAAAGATGACAGCTGTCCTTTAAGTGTATCCCTGTCATCTATGAGTTTCTTCACTGCATCCAGAGCGTCTGAGCGTCCCGTCGAAAACAGATGCCCTATATCGGTAAGTGCGTCAAACGACTTCACAAACTCCGTATAAGCTCTCTTTCCACAGGCGATATAGAGTCTCGTCCCGCCCTTGTAGTTTAAATGCGAGAGGACTTTTAAGACGCCGACCTCGGCTGTTGTCTTCACATGGGGAGCGCAGCAGGCACAGACATCGACCCCAGGGATGGTCACTATCCTGACAGCTCCGGTCAGTTCCTTCTTACTCCTGTAATCAATGGTCTTAAGCTCCTCGGCGGACGGATATCTGCAGTCGACCGGAATGGATTTCCAGATCACTTCATTCGCCTGCTTCTCTATCTGCGCTATCTCTTCGTCTGTGAGCTTCCCGTTGTAGTCCATCTGAGAGGTGTTCTCAGTCAGCGAAAATCCGACATTGTCGTAGCCCTTCAGCGAATGCACGAGGCCTGAGAAGATATGCTCTCCGGTGTGGTTCTGCATATTGTCAGAACGGTGTTCCCAGTCGATGTGCCCACTGACTGTATCTCCCGTTTTTATCCCAGAGACGTCCTCTAAAGTATGTATGATACAGCCGTCACTTATCTGTACATCTGTCACTTTATGCTCTTCTCCGCTGACAGCTATGTATCCTGTGTCGCAGGTCTGCCCGCCCTCTTCCGGGAAGAACAGTGTCCTGTCGAGGATGACCTTATCACCATCGACGCTCATCACCTGTGCTGTAAAGTCCGTGCTGTAAGGCTCGTTATCGTATATTTTTTCAGTTGTCATTTATGGTCCTTTCTATAGTGCGAAGCCTCTCCTCCATCGTAAAGTCACGCTTTATCTTCGCGTAGGCATTGTCACGGATCTTTTCCAGAAGATCATCATTCGCGAGATAGAACTTCATCAGGTCGTAGGCCTCGTCACATGAAGAGTAGAGCAGGCTGTCAGTCCCGCTCTCGAAGTACTCCGCCGATTCCTCTGAAAGCGGCAACAGCACGACTCCGTGACACGCCATTATGTCTATCGCCCGAAGCGGGATTCCCGTAGTGATACAGCGGAGCGTCGGACAGAGATTTATCCGGCTCCTGTTAAAAATGACCGGCATCTCCGTAAAGTAGTCGACCGGTCCGTTGATCTGAGCCTGATGCAATACCGAGGCCAGTTCCTCAGGCTTATTCGAAGTGTAGATGACGGTGTCTGCAAGCCCTGAAGCCAGGGTGAGAAGAGTCAGCCTGTCAATGCAGGTGATCCTGGTCGCCATCGCATAGATCAGATTCTGCCTTGTCACATTTCCTGCGAAGATCTCCGCACTCTGTGACTTATCCTTTGTCAGGTCTGCATTCACCTGGGATACTATATCATCAGTGACGAGCTCCGGCAGAATATATCCGCCCTGCAGATTTTTCTGAGCCTCAAGCACGCCGTCTAAGTATCCTCTCAGATGTCCACCTATCTGACTCACGACAGAAGTGTACGGCGAGTAGTAGAACGAGCCGATGAAACTGACACCGCAGTCACTGTATTTTTCCCTGTTTTTTTCTATCTCCCCTGAAAAAATGTCCGGATCTGTCGCCAACGGCAAATGCCATACTCTCGTGACTCCCTGACTTCGATAGTCCCTGACCTGCCCCCTGTCGAAGAGGAAGATGTAGTTATTTGCTCTCTCCATCTCAGGAGTCCCGACAAAATTCAGCGGAGCGTCGTAGCTCCACGACACGTATCTGATCCCCAGGTCTTCGAGCACCGGAGCGAGCACCGGCCAGAAATTCACCGTAAAGCAGAAGTCCCAGCCTCCGGACATTTTTTCAAGACGGTCATGGACGAGTTGCTGAAGCTTCGGGTCATTCGTCTGATCCTGCGGCGTGAAGAAGACTTCTTCGTCGACTTCCCAGCCCAGCCTCTTCATGCCCTCGGGCACTGTCCTGTCGAAATACGATTCGAATAATCTGATAAAAAGCACTTTCATGCCTTTTATTATGACAGAATCGAGCATAAAAAAAAAGCCCCCGAAGGGGCCTTATGATGAAATTGTTTTTAGTTTATGCTATGAAGTTCTGCTGACCGGTCACATCTGAGTCACTTCTGTAAGCGGCAAGTGAAGGGTCTTTTCTGGCAGCGTCTGTGATATCGGCTTCAGTCTGGAAAGCTGCAAGCTCAGGATGCTCACGATGCTCCTCTGAGTAGTTGACATAAGCCTTTGGCTCGTGCTTCTGGCTTCTCCATACCTCTTCAGCTACAGGAGCCCACTCCTTTGCGTAGTCATCGCACTTCTCGCAGAGATGCTCAACGCTCTCAGGAGACTCCATATTTGTCTGGTGAGCATCGGTATCATGAACCATTTTTCTCAGAAGCTGTGGATTCTCAAGCATCGGGCAAGGACGAAGCTGGTTACGGTTGAACGGCTGTCCCTTATGATACTCCATAAACAGAGGGCTCTGAAGGATCTCGAGGATGGACTTGTCATGGATATTCGAATCCGAGAAGTGGATGAATACACATGGCTCAGCGTCACCGTTGGAATTGATGTGGAAGTAGTTTCTTCCCCCGGCGATACATCCTCCTACATACTCACCGTCGTTCTGGAAATCCATAGGGAAGAATCCGAAGTCACACTTGTTGCTTCTGACATAGCGGATACGGTCGATGATGTACTTACGCTGTTCTACTGTCGGCATCAGCTCTGGTACAGCGTTATTTCCAACTGGCATGAAGTGGAAGTAGAATCCGAAACGGGCTCCCTTCTCCTCGAGCAGGTGGAAGAAATCATCACTGGTGACTGCCTCGACATTCTGCCTGGTGTAGCAGACTGAGGTACCGAATACTATCCCGTGATTGCGGAGGATGTCCATGGCCTTCATAACGGCAGCATAGTGACCCTTGCCGCGGCGGATATCGTTAGTATCCGGAGTACCCTCGAGAGAGAGCATGAAAGTGATATTACCGAGCTGTCTCACCTTCTCAGCGAGCTCGTCGGTGATCAGCGTGGAGTTGGAATACAGACCGAAGAAGCAGTCATTGTGCTTCTCGGCGAGCTTGAATATATCCTTCATGCGCACAGTCGGCTCACCGCCTGTCATCATGTAAAGGTAAGCGCCGAGCTCCTTGCCCTGGGTGACGATCTTGTCCATGTCCTCGAAGGAGAGATTAGCCTTGTGGCCGTATGTACCTGACCAGCAGCCTACACAGTGCATGTTGCAGGCCATGGTAGGATCGAAGAGGATCAGCCAGGGGATATTGCAATGATACTTCTCACGGTTAGCCCTGATCATCTTTGTGCCACGGAAAAATGCTTCATACCCGAGGTTTAAGAGCATTGTCTTTGCGTAATGAGGGTCTGTCTCATCGATAACTCTGTTTAAGAACCTGACCCATCTGTTATTCGGATCCTGGAGAGCCTTCTTTGCAGCTTCCATCTTCTCCTTGCTCGCGCCCTTTCCCCAGAATGTAGCTGCGGTGTCTACGAGCTTCGCATAAGTCTCAGATCTGCCTGCATAGTCTTTCTTCTTGATGTGTTTTAAAAAACCATCGATAGCTGTAGAAAATGCCTTACGCTCTGCAGCATGTGAAAGTTCTTTAATTCCCATGTGTACGGTTCCTCCATTTCGTTAAAATCTTTTATCTAAACAAATACCAGAAAAATTCCCTATTTGAAATTATATTAAAAGATTTTAATTCCCTGGCCCGTTTTTGTCTATATACAAATTTTCAGAACTGTCGGCAATTCAGACACATTTCTAACTTTGTAGTGCTGTGTGCATTACCTTTTTATTCTGATACATCCTCTCGTCAGCTTCTTTCAGCAGCTTGTCTAGAGAGTCCTCTCCGTCAGTTCTGGCTGCGGCTCCGAGAGCTACACTGATATCGTCCTTATCAAACTGCTTCCTTAACTCAGCGAGCTTTCCGTCTATCTCGTATCTGGTTTGTTTCGATGACCTCTTTCATATTTTCAGTCAGTGAAATATTCATCGAAAGCTTTGCCTTCTTTCCGGCGAACTCCGTCAGAGTATCGCGCATCAGGTAGTCCTGACCTGTCAGGGCATTGTGGTAGTGATGCGAATAGAAACCGTCTCTCGAGCACAGCGGTGTGGAGCAGTGGTCACACGGATGGTCGTAGTTATGTATCACTTCATAGCATTTTTTCCCTACGACCTTATAGCTGTCAGGAAGTCCCAAGTCCTTCATCGCTGTCCTATTCATATATAGAAGAGTATTCGTATCAGCCTCAGTTACATAGATTCGCTCGTCCATGTCATTGAGCTTCTCCAGTTCCAGTTGTATTCTGTCCGCTCCAACGAACTCTATATCCTGAATCCTGCAGCGCTCTTTCAGGACAGATATCAGCTGATCTGATGCCACATCCTCTTCCGATCTGACTATGGAGTATGAAATAGACAACTTCACAGGTATGCTTCCTACGAACCTGATCTCACTCACAGCTCTCGACAGTGCATCTACATGGTCCCGCACTTTTCCAGTGCTCTCCTTCGTCAGGATCATGAAGCTCTGCCTGTCTTGCATGGAGCAGATCATTTCATTCGTCACAAACTTATCGGAGACTGCGTCACTGACACGCCTCTCCAGCTTTATCTTTGCAGTCTCAGAGTCAGGTCTGTGTCCCGAGTCATCGTTATTCACACGTATATATGCCAGAGTATAGCCTTCTCCGGTTCGTTTATAGTTATCATGATAAAATATCAAAGAGGCCATGAACCCGCTGAAATTCATGAAACCAGTAACAGTATCAGTCATTATCGCGGGGTTCCCCTCTCCCTTAAGAGTATCTACTTCCTTAAAGTATCCGGCGAGTCCTACTATAGTGTCTCCTTTGTATATAGGGAACTTCGTAGCCGATATGATGTGGATTTTGCCGCCAGCCAGCGTGTGTCCCAGCGAATTTCTGATTATCCGGCCTTCCCTTAAGACCTCCTTCTCATCGTCCATATACGGGGCATTGTCCACATGCCATCCCATTTCCTCGTCATTTTTTCCGATTATCTCAGACGCCGAGCCTATACCGTAGAAGTCAAGAAACGCCCTGCTGACGCCTAAGAATCTCCGTTTGGTATCCTTCCAGAAGTATTTGAGCCCAGACTGCTCCATTATGCTTCTGTAGACCAGGTCTCTATCTGCATTGTAGCTGTAACCGTTCTCATCCGTAGCAGTATCGGCAGAAGCGTCTATCCTTCGGATGACATCTGCTGTATTCTCGACCTCATCGAGCGCAGCCCGCCTCTCAAGGATCAGATATTCTCCGTAACCGCCGTACCTGAGGCTCATCACGTCTATCTCATCCCATGCAAAACCACCCTCGGGCTTTTTTACCTTGAAGCAGTCACCGGTAAAACTGTTATGGGTTCTCGCAAGCGCAGCCTTTATATGTGTCGCGCTCATAAAGGTCATAAAACGCTCCCTGTCGTCACTCGCCAGTCTCTGCTCTGCCATTTGTCTGAAAGTGTTCTTTACTCTGGTATATGTGTCTCCAGTCTTTTCCCCCGTATCCTCGCTCTCCACGACCTCCAGCTTATCGTCCTTTGGCGACCAGAGGTAGATATGGTTATATATCTGGTTTGCCTCACGAAGCAGGTCATTAAAGCGCTTCATTCCTTTCTGTGACAGGTCATAGGTGATGTCATAGGCAGATACTGTAAAAAGACTGTGGCGATTTACCCGCTTTACCAGCGTCGTATATATACGATAATACCTGCCGTTATAGACAGCATTTATCATCTCTTCCTTATCGGACTTTTCCACCTTCTTTAAAAAATCAGAGAACCTGTGATAAAATCCGGTATTTTTCAGTTCGAAGACGTCGTTTATGAACTCCTCTCCATCAGGAGCGCCCAGTGACTTCAGAACTTCACGCGAACCTTTGTTATTGAATAAGAGCTTCAGATTGCCATCTACCGAATCGATAAGCGCCAGCGGCTTGTCAGCGAGAAAATCCACAGAGCCTGCTGCATCGTAGACCACTGCTTCATCCTCCGTCTCCGGGAAAAGTCCGAAATCCATACAGTGCTGGACCAGCTTCTCATAAGGCATAGGAGCACCATAGTAGTACCCCTGAATTTTTTCACAGCCTATCTCCCGGAGGAAATCTACCTGCTCCCTGGTCTCAGCACCCTCTGTCAGGGTATGGATGTCGAGGCTCTTTGCCATGCGGACTATAGATGATACTATATTTCTCCCTCTCTGGTTTAAGCCACGAAGGAAAAGCATGTCTATTTTTATCTCATCGAAGCTGTAATCCTTCAGTACATTAAGTGTCGAATAGCCGCTTCCAAAATCGTCCATCCAGATGTCATACCCATTATCATGGAACCGGGTGAACATATTCTGCAGCTTCTGAGGGTCAGAAATAAGAGTGCTCTCAGTTATCTCCACCTTGAAGAACTTTCTGTCGACTCCGTATTTTGCTACGGCCTTTTCGATTTCTTCATATGGATCCGTCTGCGAAAAGTCGACCCTGCTCAGGTTAAAAGATACCGGTATCTGAAGTTCTCCCCTTTCTCCTATCTCTTTCAAAAGTTTTGCCACATGGTCTATGACATAGAGGTCCACCTTCTGGATCTGATCAGTTTTTTCGAGAACAGGTATGAATACTCCGGGAGAGATCATGCCATGCTCCGGATCCACCCATCTGGTCAGAGCCTCGCAGCTGGAGAGTTTTCCTGTAAGTGCCCTTACCACCGGCTGGAAGTATACCTTTATCCAGCCCTTTTCGAGTGCTTCATCGATATGGCCTGCTATAAACCCCTCTAATTCATTGTCTTCTGTATTTCCCATAATAAAACCCTTGCCTTCTTACCAGGTGTTTGTTTTCTTTTCTACATCGAGGATAGCATCCTTAAGTGCCGAGCCTCCGCTCTTTGCCAGATCCTTCAGTATCGAAAGAAAAGTGGCTCTGTCGTCTGCCGGCAGTTTTCTTAAAGCATTCATCATCGCTATCGACGTCTTTATCTTATTCTTCCCAAGCTCACTGGCCTTCGTGACCCCTGCCTCTTTGAACAGGTCAAAAAGGATATTTATGAAGACCTTGCGCTTCTCCGGCGACTCATTTGATACCCACCGCCCGAGTGCGTCATTTAATACTACACTCTGGGTACTGTAACTGTCAGCTAAGACCATGTGATTTCTCATAACCTGCCAGCTGAACGGATCGTGCTGATAGGCTCCGCTTCCGTCACTTTTTACGATGACAGGCTCTGCGTCGTCTGCCATCAGTCCTCCTATAAAAGAGAACTCCGGAGTGTACTTTATCATTTTTTCTCTGATGTCCTGGTATTCCTTCGTATTTATGACTTCCTGGACAAAGCCCGGGCCATCGTTCGAATACACTTTATCTATCCTCTCCCTGACTGCCTTCCTGCAGAAGGCTGCCGCGAATACAGCGAAGTTCCCGCCCTTCGAATGTCCTCCGACATAGAGCTTCAGGTTCTCCGGCAGACAGTTTAAAGTTCTGTCGAGATAGTCGACTGCGACCTTCTGTCCGACAGTCATGTCCTTATACGCGAACTGAAAATCCTCTTTCCAGCCTATCAGTGTATCATCTGTTCCCCGGTAAGCCACATACACCGAACCGTCTCCCGGCAGAATGGTTATAGCCGAAACCTGAAGCGTCACATCCTCACTTACTGAATTGATGTAATGCAGCATCTTCAGATGTTTGTATCTACGGCTTCCGGACATTTTTTCAAGGATAAAAGGAGCGTCCGAGACAAAAGCTTCTCTCGACTTCACTTCTGCGTGCGTGTGCTTTCTCCAATATCTGGCATTCACCTCGCACACAGAAAGCAGCCTGTCCTTTTCGAGGCCTGGCACGACTCCATCGAAGTCTATATATGCCATTGTCGAAAAGACGAGATTATCCACTTCATTATATGGATCGACCGAGAAGGGGATGTCCGCCCTCCAGTCCAGGTAATCCATGATATTCGCCATAGTGCCTCCCTTTTGTCCCTGTCTATTTCATCGACCGGCTGCTGTGACAGGTGAAGTAGATCACCTGGTATTTCTGGGAAAGTGTGTCCATCATCTTACGGGCGTCGGATATTTTTTCCGCATCAAAATTCACGAACGGATCATCGAGGATTATCATCGGCTGCTCCCTTCTGAACAGCACATCGATAAGCGCGGCTCTCGAACAGAACGAAGCCAGATCCTGATAGCCTGTCGACAGATAGTCGATCGACCTGGTCTTTCCGCCGCCGCTCTTTCCGGTCACCGAAACCGCCAGATTCATGTCCAGCTCAAAATCATCGGTAAGTATAGCCTCATCCGTATCCGGGTAAATGCTCTTCAGATAGTAGTTAAGCCTTTCCCTGAGCGGCCCCATGTAGACCTTCAGGAAATTTTCTTTTGCGAGGCTTAAGTACTTTTTAGTGTCTTCTAAGAGCTTTACCTTCTTGTCATAGTCTGCTTTTCTGGCGCCGAGTTCCTTCAGATCCTCTCTCGCTTCTTCACATTCTAACAGCTCAGCCGACCTGGAATCAAGCTCTTTTGCATCATTTGCTATGTACTGCTTCTGCTTTGAGATTTCCTCATCCAGTTGCTTCTGCTCGTACTGCAGATCCTGAAGAGTCTTGCCGTTGCTCTCTATGTCCTCTACATGCAGCGACTTCAGATCCTTTTTAAGCTCATCGACCTGACTCTGCGTCTGCGTGTAGAGAAGCGCATTCGCCCTGATCTCCCTGATGCAGGCGGCCAGATCCGCTATGTCGTTCTTCAGTGGAAAGCCCTTGAGCACTGACAGGATACCGCTAGTCTTTCCGTTTATCCCGGCGACCATTCTCTGGTATTCCTGCTCGTTCTTTTCGAACTCCTCGTATTCGTTGTACTTCTCTTCTATCTGCTTTAGCAGGTCGTCTACATTCGCATCCTCGTAGAGATTCACTCCGAAAATCTTCGCGTATCTGTCGAGTGAAGTGTAGAGTGCGAGCTGAAGTGAGGACAGGTCTTCCATCATTCCGGAAGTATCTTCATTATACTTCTTTTCTTCCTCGGAGAGTGTATCAAAACGATCTTTTTTTCGATGGATCTCGAGGATCGCTTGCTGCCTGTCTTCTGTCTCCACCGGATACTTCTTTATGAAGGAGCTGACAGAATCGTCGAGAGTGTTATACTCGTCTCTTAATTTCCAGAGATCCTTTTCCGACTCTATCATCTCGCCTTCCGCCGAAGCCATATCCTTTTTCTTCTTCCGGCTCCGGTGGATGATCTGCGTCACGAAGAGCACAAAGAAAGCAATGCTGCCCGTAAAGCTGCCAAATCCGATGATCTGTGCCAGCGGTCCGTCACCTACGAATCCTAAGAATACAAATCCGGCGACCAGGAACACAGCGGCGATGAGTCCGACGATGATCGTTCCGGACATGCCTTCTTCTATCTGGGTCAGCTGTCTGCTGCTCCTGACTGCGTCCTTGTGCTTCCGGTAAGTGTCGTTTAAGCCCTTCATCCTTCCGGACAGCTCGTTCAGCCTGCTTATGTCCGCCAGCTCCTGCTGCATCTGGTCATCGGAAGGTTCACCCTCTTTAAAAAATTCTCTGAGTCCGGCAAGCTGCGCCCTCTCGTCTTCCGACATCTGCACATGCTCGCCCTTCATTCTTATCGACTTGATGTCGGCGGCCTTTTTCTTCCAGTCGTCGATATCAGCTCTCTCTATCGTATTATCTGAAAACAGCTTCTTTAAAAAATCCTGTTCATCGGTGTCGGGGATTTTTTCACGGAGAAGGTCCCTGCGGCTCTTCGCAAGCTCAAGGTCACGCTCTCTGTTCTCTAAGTCATCTATCTCTTCATCGCTCGGCAGTCCGCCCGCGAAAAAATCATCGAGACCTTTAAGAGTTTCCTCCTGCCTGTTCAGTGAATCCTGCTTTGCCTGGTAGGCTCCTACCGATTTCTCGCTTCTCGCTATAGAGGTCAATGAATCCGCCAGCTGACTTTTTCTGAACTCGAGCTTTCGGAGTTCTGCCCTCTTCTCCAGAAGCATCTGCGACTTCGCGTCATAGGCTTTCTGAAGGGTAGCTATCTGGTCTGACTTTTCCTTCTGGCTCTTTATCTCGTCGGATATTACTTTTATTTTTCCGGGATTGATCTTGCTCGTGGCAGTGTAGACTTTTCTCGCCTCATCTATGGCTTTGACTGCAGCATCGAACTGGTTCATATCATCCTGGACCGCGCCAAGTCCTCCGAGCTTTGCGTTGAGCCTGCTCGTGATCTCGGTCTCCAGTGAGCCCTGAGGCACAAATATACTCTTTTCGAAGGACTCCCTGTCTACCTCGAAGATCTCCTCGCCTATATTCTCAGAAAAATCCTCAGTCGGCAGATTAGTCTGCGTATCGTATATCGCAAACTCGTCTTCCTTGTCACTGTGGCCGAAGCGCCTCTCGATACGGTATTTTTTCTCGCCCATAGAAAAGTCGAGAGTACCGCCATAGGCTGCCGTTCCCCACGGTCTGTAGTGCTCCCTTTCGGTCAGTCCCGACCTTCTCGGAGCGTATTCCATCCCATAGAACATCGCCTTTATGAATACCGCAAAAGTGGTCTTTCCCCAGCCGTTATCCTCGAGAACCTCGTTTAGTCCCGGACCGAAGGTAAAGGTCTGGTCTATGAGTCTGCCAAATCCGGCTATGTAGCATTTCTCAAGTATCATTCGATCAGACTTCCCTCCATGATAGCGCGGATCCCGGTCTCGATGATCTTCGCCTTCTCTTCCTCGTCCATATCCAGACCCTGCACTGTGCGCACGAAAGTACCCTTTAGTGACCTGTCATGCGCAAAGGTCTCGTAGTTTATCTTCGTCTTTGTATCGTCTCTGACCTCGTAGTAGAAAAATCCCCTGTCGGTCTTATCCCTTATCCAGTCACAGTCCAGCTCCAGGTCCATATTTTTACGGCCTGTCAGAACTACGCACACCAGGTCTTTTTCCGGTGCATGACTTAAAGGGTCTTTAACTTTTGTAATGATACTGTCCAGGTCGTCTTCTGGCTCTACTTCGACTTTTATCTCGTGGAGTTCTCTCCTCGCCAGCGAGATGAACTGGTGTCCGTGGACTCCGTCTTTATCTATGTCAAGGATCACGAATCCCTTTTTCCCACACTCGTCGAAACCTCTCCCTTCAAGGCATCCCGGATAGCAGAGGATTCCTCTCTCGTCGAGCCTCTCCCATCTGTAGCTGTGCAGATGGCCGAGAGCCAGGTAGTCAATATATCTGCCGCGCATTTTTGGCAGGTCGATAATGTATGAATTATCGTGTGTCGGGTACTCACTGTCCATGCCATGAAGCATTACGATATTCACCTTCGACTGATCCAGGACGAGCTCGCTCATGACATCTGTCGTCGACTTCGCGTCGAGCTCACGTCCGGTGATCACTATATTCTGATCGGGGATCTGATATGAGCTCCACTTCTCCTTCGTGAACAGGTGCAGGTTCTTCGGGATCTCTTCCATCTCATCGAGGAAATCAGTGATATCGTGGTTTCCCCTCAGATAGTAAAAATCCATGTCCGTATGGCTGATGATCTCCTGCTTTACCTTATCCTTTACGGACTTTCTGATATGCCTCTTGTCAAAAAGGTCACCTGCGATAAGCACTGCCTTCACTTCATGCTCGGCTGCGTAGTCGAGACTGTCGTGAAAGGTAAGAAGCATTTCCTCACGTCTCTTGGCAGCCTGCTCAGGAGTAAGCCTGCTCTCCATTTTTGAATCCAGATGAATATCTGCACAGTGCATTATCTTCATAGATGCGCGTTCCTTAATTCCTGTAAAAATTCTTTCGCCGTAACTCTGATGGCTCCGTTTCCAATGGCAATGGTCTGCTCAGCATTATCACTTGTGACTACCCTGACAGAATCCCTGTCCCTGTGGTCGTGGGTAAACTTCTCTATGTAGGCGTCAGCGGTCTGGTCCTGTTTCGTGTAGACCACAGTTACTTTGCCTGACTTCGACTCTCTTCCGGCATTTCCCTTTCGGTTATATGCGTCGAATACGACTATAGTCTCTGCCCCGTCAAAGCCCTGGTAATTCTCGACTTCGTCTACGAGTTTTGTCCGGGCTGAGTCCATATTTTCATGGAAGAGCTGTGAGAGCTCATGCGAAGCGTGGATCACATTATACCCGTCTACTATCATAAAACGGCGTTTTTTATTCTCGTTGCGCCTTTTTTCCGCCAGTCCTGGATGAGCATTGATATAGTCCTCTTTTGCGGACCGGATATTCTCATCGCGGTCATAGTCACGTTCGCCTGTGCCGTCGTTAAACATCGGTCTTTTTATCTCACCGAACTCCCTGATAAAAATCTCCTCGAGTTCCGGACTCATGCCGCTGTATCCCTGGTACGAGCTCTTCTTTGCACCGTGGCTTTCCATGGCTCCGCCACCCGCAAGACTTTCCTCATGCTGCTCATACTCTTCTTCTACTGACTCGGCGGCTTCATGTATCACCTGGGCCATACGGTCCCAGTCAACACGCTTGTCGCCTTTTAGCACCGGCTCGCTCCTCGCCATCGAATCCACGAGATACCACGGAGTATTCGTCCCGACTCCATGGAAACAGAAAACCGACGAAGGCAGATTCCTCGAATCCATCTCCGGGTCGTAGAATGACTCAGCTATGATCTCATCTGCGTTATGGCAAGGCCTGTAGCCGGCATTTGAGATCCCTATGTCCTGAGTTCCGCTAGTGTATTCACTGAGCCTTTTCGAATACTCTATAAATGAGCTGACCGGAACTTCTCCGACAAGCTCTGTCGTCTCACCGATCGCCTGCGGAGTTTCTGTGGTTCCGCCCATCTGCATCAGGTCGTTCATTGCTCTTCCGACAGCGTCGTTTCTGATGCGGAGAGTGACCTTGTACCACGGCTCCAGAAGTTCGCTCGAAGCCTTCATAAGTCCCTGCCTTACGGCGCGTATCGTGGCCTTGCGGAAATCTCCACCCATCGTGTGCTTGTTCGAAGCCTGTCCGCCAACCAGAGTGATCTTCACATCGGTAAGCGGATTTCCCGTCAGGACTCCTTTGTGCCTGTAGCCATTCAGCGTCGAGAGTATCTGCTGCTGGTAGTTTTTATCCAGGATGTCTGTCGGACACTCGCTCTCGACTTCTATGCCACTTCCCGGCTCGCCAGGTTCCAGCAGGAGCCTGACTTCCGCGTAGTGTCTCAGCGGCTCAAAATGTCCTATTCCCTCGGCAGCTTCGGTGATAGTCTCCTTGTACATGATCCGTCCGGCATCAAAAGTCACGACATAGCCGAACCTGTCTTTGACAGCTTCTACGACTACCTCCTGCTGCACCTGTCCCATCATTTTGATGTGGACTTCCCTGGTCTCCTCCTGCCAGCTGACGCTTAAAGAAGGGTCTTCCTCCCCGAACACTTTCATATCATCGTAGAGCATCTGTGGACTCACGTCTGACGGTGGCACTACTCTGTATGAAATGACAGGCTCAAGTACCGGCTGTCTCGCAAAGTCACAGGCGCCCAGCGCATCTCCGGCATTCACGTGGTCCAGCCCTTCGACTGCAGCCACATCTCCTGCTTCTATCTGAGTGACACTCTCCTGCTTGTCTCCATTTAAAAATCTGATCCGGGTGACCTTATCGTCTCCGATATTCTCCCGGACCGAGAGCTTCCCGCCCGTCATCTTCAGATGTACGAGCCTCGTGTTTCCACTCCTCGTGACCTTGTAGCAGTAGGCTCCGAATTCTTCGGTCGTCTCTTTTGCTGTCGCGAGATCAGTGACAAGCTCCATCAGCTCGTCTACACCCTGATCCTTCAGGGCGCTTCCGTACAGCACCGGGAAAAACTCCCGCTTGGAAAATGCCTTTCTGACACCGCCTTCCGGCATCTGATTTTTTTCGGTATAAAGAGAAAAGAGTTCGTCATCACAGAAGGCGAGCTCTTCTTCTATCTGAGTTTTTTCCTGTGAAAAATCGATCAGATTTTCCGACAGTTCTCCCTTTAGTTTTTCAAAAAGAGTCTCCCTGCTCTCCCGGGCTATATCCATTTTGTTCACAAAAATGAAAGCCGGTATATTGTAGTATCTGAGGAGTTTCCAGAGTGTCCTTGTGTGGTTTTCGACACCTGAGATTCCGCTAATGACCAGAACTGCAGCGTCTAATACCGGAAGGACTCTCTCCATCTCTGCCCCGAAATCCACATGCCCCGGAGTGTCTATAAACTGAAGCAGGACACCGTTCCTCTCGAGCCTTGCTTCTCTCGAGTAGATGGTTATTCCTCTCCGCTTCTCGACTGCGTCTGTATCCAGAGCAGTATTTTTGTCATCTACTTTTCCGAGCTTCCTGATGACTTTCGCGTTAAAGAGCATTGCCTCACTGAGCGTAGTCTTTCCTGCATCTGCGTGCGCTACTATTCCGAGGGTCAGTTTCTTAATTTTCATAAGTCAGTACCACCCCCGAAAGTCCTGTGAGCTTTATATGCAGAATGCCCTTCTCCACCTGATATCTGACTGCCATCAGTGAATAGCCCTGTTTGTTTGCCGCAAATACCATCTGCATCTCGCAGTTCTGGGGCACTTCGCCTTTCCATACAGGTACGTCGACCTCAAAGTCAGTGTCCCCAGAATTTATGACTATGACCATTTTTTCTTTGTCGTTAAAACGGGCGTAGCTTACGTAGTTTCGTCCACTTGCAAGGAAATTCAGGGAGCCGGTCTTTAAGGCTTCGTGAAATCTCCTGAGGAAAATAAGGTCTCTGTGGTAGTCTATCAGCTCGTAGTTCGCATTTCCCCACGGATAGGTTCTTCTACTGTCTGGATCTGTAAATCCAACTACTCCTGCCTCATCACCGTAGTAAAGTGTCGGTGCTCCCGGCCAGGTCATCTGGATAAGGGCTGCCAACTTCATGACTGGAATGCTGACTCCTTCTCCGGCTGCTGCGCTTCCGAGCTCTGCCACTCGTCCTGCCTTGTGGTTCGTCCTCGTCAAAAATCTCGAGTGGTCGTGATTCGACAGCTGGTTCATCGCGCAGTAAAGCGACGGCGTCAGAAATTCGCACATGGCGTGTCTCATCGTGATCTCAAACACACGGCCATCGCCCCAGAGGTCTCCTTCGAATCTGTCTGAGTGCTTCTCCATTCCTGTCAGGAAAAATGAGACCGGCTCCATGAAAGCGTCGTAATTCATTATCGTATCCCACTGGTCTCCCGCGAGCCAGCTGGAAGCGTCTCCGTAATGCTCTGCCAGTATCACTGCATTCGGGTTTGCGTCTTTTACTTCTTTTCTGAAACGCTGCCAGAAATGATGGTTGTACTCCGGCGAGTGTCCCAGATCCGCAGCGACATCGAGTCTCCATCCGTCACAGTTATACGGTGGTGAAACCCACTTGCGTCCGATCCGGATGATATAGTCCTCCAGCTCCTGCGAGCCCTCGTAGTTCAGCTTCGGAAGGGTATCATTTCCCCACCAGCCGTCATAACTGTTATTATACGGCCACTTATCGTCTCCATCCTCGTAGAACTGGAAAAATGAATGGTAGGGGCTGTCCTTTGATATATAAGCTCCCGGCTCGTAGCCTTCTTTTCCCTCATATATCCTTTCCCTGTCGAGCCATTTGTTAAATGATCCGCAGTGGTTGAAAACTCCGTCGAGGATGACCCGGATTCCCTTTGAATGGGCCTCCTGCACGAAGTCTGCAAAAAACTGGTTCGTGGCTTCGAGGTTCTCTTTGTCTGTGACTCTTCTGATGAATTTTGTCGCGTTTTTATTATCGTAATCTCCCGGTGTCAGGTTCTCTCCGTCGTCTTTTACTATTTTTCCATAATGCGGGTCGATATAATCGTAGTCCTGGATATCGTACTTGTGATTCGACGGTGATACGAAAAGCGGGTTGAAGTAGATGGCTTCTATGCCAAGGCTCTTCAGATAGTAGAGCTTCTGTCTGACGCCCTCCAGGTCTCCGCCGTAAAAATTCCCAACGTCGAAATTTGCCGGCGGGGTATCCCAGTCCGGCACATGATGTGAATATGTGTTTATATAGTGGTACTCGTTATCTTCTACGTCGTTTGCCTCATCCCCGTTACAGAACCTGTCGACGAGGATCTGGTACATAACCGCTCCCTTTGCCCAGGTCGGAGTATGGAACCCCGGACTTATTCTGAAAAAATACTGCGGTCTCATGGTATCCGTGACGCCGAACCTGTCGTAGAACAGGATTCCCTCGTCACAGCGGATCTTAAAGTAGTAGCTGACGAGGTCTTTTCCAAGTGTCAGGTCTGCGTCGTAGTAGTCGAACATGTCATCCTTCGTACTCTCTTCCTTTACGCAGGCGAGTTCTTTTCCGTCCTCGCTCGTCATGACGCTGACCCTGACATCCTCTCCCTTTGCTGTACGAAGGCGCAGTCTGACCGTGTCGAATTCTGCCGGCTCACATGGATCCGTGTATTCACTTGTCCCATCAGAGAAAAGCGCCTCTTTGTTCATGTCTTACTCCTCAAATAATGCTTCGAATTCCTGGCGGCCGATCTTTTCTTTCTCCATCAGGAGCGCGGCGCTCTTGTGGAGGACGTCGATGTGCTCAGTGATCAGCTGCTTTGCCTTGTCATAGCCCTCGTCGAGGATACGCTTGACTTCAGAATCTATGTCACCGGCTACTGCCTCGCCGTAAGGGCGGGCATGGCCCAGGTCACGGCCGAGGAAGACCTCGTCCGGGTCTCCGTTCTGGTAGTTTATCGGGCCGATAGAATCTGAAAAGCCATAAATGGTGACCATATCACGGGCGGTCTTTGTAGCTTTCTGGATGTCGTTGCTGGCACCGGTCGTGATGTCATCAAAGATCAGCTCCTCGGCAACTCTGCCGCCGAAGTCTACTACGATATCGTCGAACATTTTTCCACGGGTGTTATACATGTCGTCCTTCTCGATAAGCGGCATCGTGTAGCCGCCTGCCGGGCCGGTAGGGATGATCGAGATCCAGTTCACCGGACCTGCCTTCGGAAGACAGTACATAAGGATAGCGTGACCGGATTCGTGGTAAGCTGTGATCTTTTTCTCCTCATCGGTGATAACACGGCTCTTCTTCTCGGTTCCTACGCTTACCTTTACAAAGGAATCCTTTATATCCTGCTCGGTGATATAAAGGCGGTTGTTCTTGGCTGCTAAAATAGCAGCCTCATTCAGGAGATTCTCGAGGTCTGCGCCTGAGAATCCGACTGTGGTCTGAGCTATATTATGCAAGTCGACATCGTCTGCGAGTGGCTTATTATCCGCATGGACTCTGAGTATAGCCTCACGGCCTTTGATATCAGGCCTTCCTACATATATCCTTCTGTCGAAACGTCCCGGTCTCGTGAGTGCCGGATCGAGGATATCCTCACGGTTCGTAGCAGCCATCACGATTATGCCCTCGTTCTCCTCGAAACCGTCCATCTCGACGAGCATCTGGTTTAAGGTCTGCTCACGCTCATCGTGTCCTCCGCCCATTCCGCTTCCACGGCGTCTGGCTACGGCATCGATCTCATCGATGAACACGATACACGGTGAATTCTTCTTTGCGTCAGCAAAAAGATCCCTGACTCTGGCTGCTCCGACTCCGACGAACATCTCAACAAAATCAGAACCCGATATCGAGAAAAACGGCACTCCGGCCTCTCCTGCTACTGCCTTTGCGAGAAGAGTCTTTCCTGTTCCAGGAGGGCCCACAAGCAGAAGTCCCTTAGGGATCCTGGCTCCCATCTGCGTATACTTCGATGGAGACTTCAGGAAGTCAACGACCTCCTCCAGCTCCTTCTTTTCTTCTTCCAGACCTGCCACGTCCTTGAAGCGTACCTTGACATTCTCCTTGGTGGTCATCCGGGCACGGCTCTTTCCGAAGTCAGTCATCCGGTTTGCTGCACCGCCTGTCTGCTGCACCCTTCCGCCTAAGACCATCGTAAACAGGATGAAGAAAGCTCCGACTATGATAAGCGTTGGAAGAAGCTCTGCCATCCAGTTCTCTTTTGGCACATCTCCGAGCGTATAGGCAACGCCCTTCGACGACAAGTAGGTCTGCACTTCCTTTACATCAGACACGTAGAAAAAATACTCCGTGTCATCGTCCTTAAGCCTTACATCCACTTCCCCTGTCGGGACTTCCCTGTTCTGCTGGATGGTGACCGACGAGACTGTGTCCTTCTCTATCGCCTGGTTCAGTTCACTCACCGAGTAGTTCGGCTGTGACCTGTTTGTGAAATAGAACCAGAATACCAGCACTATAAGTATCAGCAGGATGTAAAATCCCAATCCGCTCAGACCTCTACGTCTTTCCAAAATGTGCCTCTTTCTTTTACTGTTTCTCTGCCGGCTCCACAACTCCTATATACGGCAGATTTCTGTATCTCTGGTCGTAGTCAAGCCCGAAGCCTACCACGAACTCATCCGGTATCGTAAATCCGGTATAGTCTACATCCACATCGACTTCACGTCTGTCCGGCTTGTCAAGCATTGTAGCCATCCTGACGCTCTTCGCATTTCTCTCCTCGAAAAAATGAGAGAGGAAATTCAGGGTATTTCCGCTGTCGATGATATCCTCGACGATCAGGACATTCTTTCCCTCCGGTGACAGGTCAAGGTCTTTCTTTACTTTTACCTCGCCTGTGGAAACTGTTCCTGCACCATAACTCGATGTAGCCATAAAGTCCATGACTACCGGAACAGTAATCCTCTTTGCCAGCTCGCAGGCGAACATGGCTGCTCCCTTAAGGATACACACCAGAAAAATGCTTTCACCTTCGTAGTCTGCACTGATCTGTGCTCCAAGCTCACGGATTCTTCTGTCAAGCTCTTCTTCTGACAGCATGACTCTTATCTTATCTTCCATCTGACTCATTTCCTCCTGAAGTCGTACACTTCACCACTAATACTTTTTTAGTCTTCTCCGACAGTTTCACGTCCTCGCTGATACGCTGTGTCCCGAGAGCCCACAGCACGTGGTGCTCACCTGAGACCAGAAGAGGTATCCTTCCTCTCTCGGACGCCGGAATCTTCGCGTTCACACAGAAGTCCTTGAACTTCTGTCTGTGCCCGTCCTGATCTATCGTAAAAAAATCACCCGGGGCTCTGCTCCGGATGCAGAAACTCTTTACTATCTTATCATAATCGAGCCATTTTTCATAGTTTTTTTGTGGAATGTCTTTAATTTCCGACAAATCGAAATCCCTGACTGAGAACGTCACATTGAAATCCTCTGTCTTTATTTGCTGGAAACCTTTCTGCGCGAGTTCATCCAGCCCGTAAATAAATCCGGTGTCTTCACGCCTGTAGCTCACCTTCAGGACTCCGTATTCAAAAAACACCTCTGCCCCGGCAGGCAGGTCATATCTGAAGTTCTCTCCCTTTTTCACAAGCGCGGACAGCCTGTCTATATGCTCCCGGCCGACGTCTTTTATGCTCTTCAGGTGACGCCTCAGGTACTCCATGATGACCATGCCACGGGTGTATTCATCACTCTCCGCAAGCTTGCGGCAATCAAGGCCTCCGTCACTCTCATTCGCTGCTATGTAGGCGTCTTCCTTTTCGGTAAAACCGTCGTACATCTGACCAATGTCTGAAGCCGCTTCGCAGATGTGCCTGGCGGCACCTGCGTTTATACGTGTAAGCTCGGGAATGATGATCTGTCTTATCCGGTTTCTCGCGTAATTCACATCAGAATTGGTCGAATCGGTGCGCCATTCCTGTCCCAGGCTTTCAAGCTCATCAGTGATCTCCTGCTTTGTCGCGAAGAGCAGCGGTCTTATGATATACCTGCCCTGCACTTCACTTACCGGACGCATGCCTGTAAGCCCGCGGACTCCGCTTCCTCTCACCATATGAAAAATGACCGTCTCCGCCTGGTCCTCGAGATGATGCGCAAGAGCTATCACGTCTCCAGGCTCTGTATTCTGAAAAAAAGCTTCATACCTAAGCTGCCTGGCAGCCTCTTCTAAGGATATGCCTTTTTCTCGCGCTCTGCCCGGAGCATCGACGTGCACGACCTCACAGTGGACACCGTGGCTTTCACAGAGCTTTTTTGAAAACTCAGCGTCACTCTCACTCTCATCTCCCCTGATCCCATGCTCGACCGTAACAGCCTTAAGCTCTATTCCGAGCTTCTCCCTTAGGTCTGATAACTGTAAAAAAAGACAGACCGAATCCGCACCTCCGGAGATTCCCACAGTGACGGATCCTTTCTGCCTTAACATGCCGCTTTCTCTGATAAAGCGCTCTGTCTTTTCAGTAAAATCCAATTCTATTTTTCCTTAAAAATCGTCTCGTTATCATAGAGAAGCCCGAGCTTCGATCGCGCCTGGCTCTCTGTGTATTCCTTCGTCTTAGTGTACTTCTCGTAATCCTTTAAGTCCTGCTGCTTTTCCTTCTGCTCCTCGAGCTGTTCGTTCACCAGGGCTTCCTTCTGCCTGTAGGAACGGTACTTCGTGTAGAGCGCATGCAGCTGGAACAGAAGTGTGACCGTAACAGCCAGTCCCATCAGAAGACTTAAGAGCTTCACTACGTTCAGCTTCTTCTTATGAACTTTTCCCGTACTGACTGCTGTCATCCGCTGCCTTTCTCCTGTCCTGTCTACTGTTAAAAAAATCACAGAGTTAATATCTGTGAATAGAAATAATTATACCTGTTTTTTCTGTCAGTAACAAGTACTAGATATAGTCAAACATGTCCGCCACATTCTCTTTTTTTGTGGTATTCATGATCTCTTTGACTTTTGCCCTGACTGTCCTGTTCCCGAAACCGATCTCTATGACATCGCCGGAATGTACCTTTGTAGATGCCTTCGCTACCTTGTCATTTACCTTTATCCTTCCGGCATCGGCTGCGTCAGCCGCCACAGTTCTCCTCTTTATGAGCCTCGAGACCTTTAAGAACTTGTCGAGCCTCATTCCTTCGTCTTTTTCTTCAGCCATATATCCTCCTGAAGTTAAAAAAAGACGGCCACTCAGGGCCGCTTTATAGTTTTATTTAAAAATGCTCTATACTTAGGCGTTTACGGCATCCTTAAGAGCCTTGCCTGCCTTGAACTTAGGAGCCTTAGAAGCTGCGATCTGCATCTCCTCACCAGTCTGAGGATTTCTTCCTGTACGAGCGCTTCTCTCAGCTACTTCGAAAGTACCGAAACCAACGAGCTGAATCTTTTCACCCTTCTTCAGCTGCTCTGTAACAACATCTGTGAATGCGCGAAGGACAACCTCTGCTTCCTTCTTTGATGTGTCTGCCTTCTCTGCGATTTCTGTTACAAGTTCTGTCTTATTCATTTGAATTTCCTCCTCGTATTTTCTAATACGATATACTTTAAGTTTTGCGCAGGTTAGATAGTATTTCCTGCGTCTCTTCTTTTATACATTTTTTTCAATTAAATGTCAATACGTTTTTCTTAAAAATGCCCGTTTTTAAAAGATTTTTGGGCATTTTTTACAGTTTTGTATCGATGTAATTGTTTCAGTTTTTACAAAAGTATTACTTCGTCAGCTTGTCTGCCAGCTCCTCGAGAGCCTTTGCCATGGCAGCTGACTTCTTATCAGCGTCTTCGAAGCTAGAACCCTTGATACCGTAGTAGAACTTGATCTTCGGCTCTGTTCCTGAAGGGCGTACACAGATCCAGGCATCATCGTTCAGCTCATAGTAGAGAACGTTTGACTTCGGAAGACCTGTCGGCTCCACTTTTCCAGTGGCTGCATCTGTGATCGTATCCTTCTGATAGTCTCTGGTGCGGACTACCTTGTAATCGCCGATTCCTGTAAGCGGATTCTCGCGGAGGTAAGTCATGATAGAACCGATCTTCTCGATGCCTTCCTTGCCCTTCAGGGTGATAGCGCTTACAGCGTCCTGATAATAGCCGAGTCTCTCGTAGAGATCTACCATAGCATCCCAGAGAGTCCATCCCTGAGTCTTATAGTAAGCTGCTGCTTCGCAGAGAGTCATCGAAGCGTCTACAGCGTCCTTGTCACGTGCATAGGTTCCTGTCAGGCAGCCATAGCTCTCCTCCATTCCGAAGAGGTAGGTTCCTTTTCCGGACTTCTCGAACTCAAGAATTTTGCCGCCGATATACTTGAATCCGGTCAGCACTTCGATCAGCTGGATCCCGTAATCCTTTGCGATGGCGTCTGCCAGATTCGTAGTAACGATAGACTTGATAAAAGCTCCGTCAGCCGGCAGCTTTCCGTCTCTGGCTTTTCTCTGACCGATCACGTAGTTTCCGATAAGACATCCGCTCATATTTCCAGTCAGGCAGTGGTATTCGCCCTGCTTGTCCTTTACGTAAACGCCGAGTCTGTCAGCATCCGGATCTGTAGCAAGTACGAGGTCGGCATTTTTCTCTTTTCCAAGCGCAAGGGCGAGCTTGAAAGCTTCCTTTGCTTCAGGATTCGGATAAGAAACTGTAGGGAAATCTCCGTCCGGTTTCTCCTGCTCAGGAACTACGAATACATTTGTAAATCCGAGCTCTTTAAGGACACGCCTTACCGGTATGTTTCCAGTGCCGTGGAGCGGAGTGTAGACGATGGTGATGTCTTTTCCGACCTGGTCGATGGCATCCTGATGGATCACGAGTTTCTTCAGCTCAGCGATATACGGATCATCGATGTCTTTTCCGATGACCTGATAGAGTCCCTTGTCGATAGCTTCCTGCTTTGAAATAGTCTTTGCCTTGTCGATGGCTACAGCCTTTACACAGTCCATGATGCCTGTGTCGTGAGGAGGTGTGATCTGGGCTCCGTCCTCCCAATAGACCTTATATCCGTTGTACTCAGCCGGATTGTGGCTTGCAGTGATATTGATTCCGGCGATGCAGTGTAAGTATCTGACTGCGTATGAAAGTACAGGTGTCGGGCGGAGTGACTCGAATACATAGGCTTTGATGCCATTTGCCGCAAGACACTCTGCTGCAACATCTGCGAACTCCGGTGACATGTGGCGGCAGTCATATGAAATGGCTACGCCTCTGTCGGCTCCGCCAACTTTATTTATATAGTCAGCGAGTCCCTGGGTGGCACGGCGGACAGTGTAGACGTTCATCCTGTTCGTTCCGGCACCGATCACGCCGCGGAGTCCGGCTGTTCCAAACTCGAGGTCCATGTAGAAGCGGTCCTCGATCTCCTTGTCATTTCCTGCAATGCTCCTGAGCTCTGCTTTTGTGTCGTCGTCGAAGTACGGATCTGAAAGCCATGCTTCGTAAGTCTCCTTATATCCCATTTTTCCTCCTTTGAAAAATGCCTTCTGTTAAACTATGCCTATTATAGCCGAAACCAGCACTCTTTTCCACCTGTTTTTTAGTCTGACAGGCTCGAGCCTATAGTAGAGGCTATCGAGTTTGCCAGCGTGGACAGGTAGTCTTCCTGCGCCTTGTCACGTTCAGAATGTGTCGTGCCGGAACTCGTGGATGTCGATGAGTCATTTCCGGTCGTTACAGTGCTTCCGTTTGTGTTAGTCGAAGTATTTCCGGAATCTGTCGAACTGTTTGTAGAGCTGTTCGAGGTTCCGGAGTTTATCGTATCTGTACCTGATGTAGAGGTGCTGCTCGACGAACCCTTTTTACTGCTTGATATATCAAGAGAGATCGTAGCTTTTTCCGAGTTCACGTACAGCGTCCTCTCCCAGTCATCATATCCCTCGGCCGTTACCTTCAGCGAATGGGCTCCGTAAAGTACAGTGAGCGTCCTGTCCTTTTTTATCCGTTTGCCATCCAGGTATATCTTCGCGCCGTCCACATCTATCTCAAACTTCAGCTTGCAGGACTTTGGTCCCTTGCCTTTCATCGATTCGAGATTCAGGACAGTTGTCACGTTTTTCTTTATCTTTATTTTCTTTGTGCCGCCCCAGCCGTTGTTCGCGACAGTGATCGCGTAAGTGCCTGCAGGCAGTGTAAAAGTCTTTCCGTCCGATACCTGTGAAGCATCGTAAGAGCCTATCTGTATAAGGCTGTTATCAAAGCGCTTCGTATCAGCCAGCTGCAGATATCCGTGGCTTTTCGTCACAGCGACCGACAGGATCTCCTTGTCGACTCCGACCACGCGCAGCTGATCCACTCCGCTCACCAGGTCATCTACCTCTATCGGATTCTTTCCGTCGAGAAAGAGGGTGGTATCAGTGTATTTGTAATTCTCATCGCCGATCTTCATCAGATCTATCGATTCATCGAATGAAAAATTTCTCAGGTCGTCCCATTCCCAGACCGCGTTCGACTTCTGCACCCTCGTGAGCATTCCGTAACGTCCGGAAGCGTCAAAGGTGATAGCCATTCCAGGCTTGAAATCATCCATCGTATCCGTGTCGCCGTACTTGTCGAGAAACTCGGTCGAGATATCATAAGGGTATCTGAACTCGCGGAGGCTCGTGACATTCATCACGGTAAGCTTCCCCTCGTCCTTATTATTCTCTTCGATGATGTAGACCTTATCCAGTGAAGCAGTCGCATCTCCGGAGGCATCTGCAGAAGCCTGTGACAGCGGGACTCCCGGTGCCCTGTAGGATACTGTTCCACGATTGCTTCCGCAGGCTGTAAGGCTCATTCCGATACTTAAAAAGATCGCGCAGATACTTAAAAACAGTTTACCTTTTTTTGCCAGAGAAGCGTATTTATGCGCCTTGGAAAGCAGTGTTTCCTTATCATTCTCCGATGGTTCATCTATCACATCGTCTAACAGCTTCTCCATGACCCGGCCCATGTCGGGTCCTTTTTCGACACCAGCCTTTATCAGGTCACCGCCGTTTACTGCCAGATGCTTTTTGTCAGTGCAGTATCCGGCATCGAGATTCTCATGATAGAGCTGTTCAAGATCATCGATAGCCTTAAGTTTCTCCTCTCGCATATAGTCGCTCTGGCCAGCGTTATCAGCGCGTTTCAGCTCGAAGAGATCATCAAAGTCCAGATCCATGTCTCTCATGCAGCGTCTGATGCTCCGCGGATTCAAAACAGGACGCTCGTCATGATATCTGACAAGTGTACAAACTTTTTTTATCGTGTCGTTGTCGTATTTCAGACGGCGGAGAATTTTTCCAGCCATGACTTCTGACATCTGCGGGTGCCCCTGAAAATGGTCGTGGCCTTTTTTATCTGTGCGCTTTACCACTGGTTTCCCGATATCGTGGAGCATCGCCGCGAGACGCATGACCTTATCCGCCCTGACATGCTGCATCACGACTATCGAGTGCTCTCCGACAGTGTAGCAGTGGTGCTTCGTGTTCTGCTCACACTCCATCGCCACATCCCACTCCGGGAAAAATACAGAGGTGAGCCCCGTCTCATAGAGAGTCCTAAGCTGCTCCGGATGGTCAGAAGTGATGAGTTTGGTCAGCTCCACCTGGATGCGTTCTGCCGATACTTTGCTTAAATTATCTTTAAGTTCTGAAATGGCTTTTTTCGTCTCTTCCTCAATAGAAAAATCGAGCTTTGCCGCAAATCTGACTGCCCTCATCATCCGAAGGGCATCCTCAGAAAAGCGCTCGAGTGGATCACCAACGCAGCGGATCATTTTTTCACGGAGATCATCCTGGCCGCCGAACAGGTCGACTATGCCGGTGCTGTCGTTGTACGCCATCGCGTTTATCGTGAAGTCGCGGCGCTTTAAGTCCTCCTCGAGACTTTTTGTAAAAGTGACCTCTTCCGGATGCCTGCCGTCCTCGTACTTTCCGTCGATCCGATAGGTCGTGACCTCAAAGCTCTTCCCGTCCATGCGAACGGTGACTGTACCGTGCTTTATGCCGGTATCTATCGTTCTATGAAAAAGAGCCTTGACTTCCTCCGGTTCTGCGGACGTTGTGATGTCCCAGTCGTCAGGTTCAAGGCCTAAAAGTGCGTCACGAACGCAGCCGCCCACTGCATACGCTTCGTGGCCGGCCTGTTCTAATGTGTGTATGATTTTTTCTACTGATCCTGGTAACTGCATCAATATGCTTTTCCCCAGATAACGAGCTTCTTCGCCGGTCTTCCGCAGCAGACACATCTGTCTGAAATGTGCTCCTGCTCAAACGGCATGCAGCGGCTCGTAGCTGTCGTGTCTTCTTTTATCTTGTCCTCGCAAGCCTGGTCTCCGCACCACATACCACGGATCATTCCAGGCTTGTTGGCTACGAGGTCTTTGAACTCGTCGTAATCGTGAGCGTCGTAGATGTGTGAATCGCGGAATTCCTTTGCGCGGTTGAACATATCCTGCTGCTCTGTCTCGAGGATCTCCCTGGCCTTATCCGCTACTTCGTCAAGACTTACGACTGTCTTCTCACGATTATCTCTGCGAACAAGTACGCACTGTCTCTTCTCGATATCCTTCGGTCCGATCTCGACACGAAGAGGGATTCCTCTCATCTCTTCCTCGGCGAACTTCCAACCTGGTCTCTTATCTGAATCGTCGAGCTTTACCGAAAGGCCTGCTGCTGAAAGCTGGTTCTTTACCTTATTCGCGATCTCGAGGACTCCTTCCTTCTGCTGCTGGATAGGAATGATCATTACCTGGGTCGGTGCGATGTGAGGAGGAAGAACGAGCCCTGAATCATCACCGTGAACCATGATGATGGCTCCGATAAGTCTCGTCGATGCGCCCCATGATGTCTGATATACAGGATGAAGCTGGTTATCCTTACCTGTGTACTGAACGCCGTAGGCCTTTGCGAATCCGTCTCCGAAGTTATGTGAAGTGCCTGACTGGAGTGATTTTCCGTCGTGCATCATCGTCTCGATAGTATATGTAGCTTCTGCTCCGGCAAATTTTTCTTTGTCGGTCTTCTGTCCCTTGATGACAGGGATGGCAAGTTCGTTCTCACAGAAATCCGCGTAGATGTTCAGCATCTGGATAGTGCGGGCCTCAGCCTCTTCTGCTGTAGCGTGGATCGTGTGTCCCTCCTGCCACAGGAACTCTGATGAGCGAAGGAACGGTCTGGTCGTCTTCTCCCATCTGACTACCGAGCACCACTGGTTATATACCATCGGCAGGTCTCTGTATGTATGGCAGTTATTTTTGAAAAATTCGCAGAAAAGTGTCTCAGATGTAGGTCTGACGCAGAGTCTCTCCTGGAGCTCATTTCCGCCGCCCTGGGTAACCCATGCTACTTCCGGCGCGAATCCCTCGACGTGATCCTTCTCTTTCTGAAGAAGGCTCTCAGGTATAAGCACAGGCAGATATACGTTCTCAACACCTGTCTCCTTGAACATGGCGTCCAGTTTGCTCTGGATGTTCTCCCAGATGGCGTAACCGTTCGGCTTATAGATCATAAAGCCTTTGATGGTCGAATACTCCATCAGTTCCGCCTTTTTTACGACGTCAGTGTACCACTGCGTAAAATCCTCGTCACGGGAGGTGATCGCCTCCACCAGTTTCTTATCAGCCATTGTATTTCCTCGCTTTTTTAAAAATATCAAACTATATAATCATAGAAAAAATGTCCGCCGCTGTCAAGAGCGCTGTTGTCAGCTCGGAGCATGGCAGCGGTGCGGCGCTCAACACCGGTTTTTCTGTTCCTCGCGCTCGTCTATTAGCAGCCGCTTACGCAAACGTAGGCTTGTATCGGTGCTCCAGCGGCCGCACATCGCGCTTCGTCACAACGAAAAACCGCTATTCGCGCCGCACCTGCTGCCACACTCCGGGCTGAAGAACGCTCTCCTGACAACTAACTACCTTAGAATCCGAAATAGTCGTCGATGCCGTTGGCTATGCCTTTTGCCATTTTTTTCTGGTTGGAGGACTTTGCCATGTAGGTGTCGTCGGAGCGGTTCGTCATAAAGCCCATCTCGAGAAGGGTGACAGGGATCGTCGAGAAGTTCGTTCCGGTCAGATCGTCGCGGTATGAGATACCGCGGTTCTTCATTCCTGTCTTTTTGCAGTAGCCGTTCAATATATCTTTTGAAAGCCTGTTGCACTTAGAATAGAGCCTGCCGATGTACTTATTATTTTTTGAAGAACACTGCATCGATGCGCCGTGTGCCGAAGGTGCTGCACCATCAGCGTGAAGCCTGATTGCGATGTCGCACTTCTTGTTCAGCTTCTTCGCGCGTTCGCTGTTTGAGATATTCACCTTATGCTTTGTGCGTGTCATAACGACCTTGTAGCCGCGTGACTCAAGTTCCTTTTTAAGCTTTTTAGCGACCTGGAGTGTCAGTCTGTATTCAGGCAGACCACTGTATTTTCCACTGGTTCCACCAGTTACTTTGTACTTTTTATCACTGCTCCCCGGTCCAATCGGCTCCTTTGAGTAATTACCAGATTTCTGATGTCCCGCATCGATTCCTATAGTGTAGTTGCTTCTGCTCTTTTTCTTTGCATAAGCGTTCAGGCTGAGTGTCCCGGTCAGAAGACAGACAGCCATCAGAAAACATGCTGTTTTAAATAATTTTTTCTTCATGTAAAAATGCTCCTTGTTTTTCAATTTTTTCAATATAGTATCAGCGCCCTGCGTTTTTTTCAAGTCGGCGGGTGCTTACTACGACCACGATCACTTCAAAAAGTATATAGCATGAAAGCGGAATTATCTGCGCGTAGCTGGCGCCGTTCATGCCCCAGGTTCCTATCGCCGGTCTGACTGTCAGTGCGAAAAAAATAAAATCCGCGATCATTCCTGCTGCCACCGCCACATTCTGGCGCAGTGCCACGAGTACGCCCTGGAACCAGTAGACGAAGGTATTTATGATGACCACGATCACCACTGGAATGAACAGCTCATAGTAGTCAAGTATTTCCTTGCCAAAGAAAATCCCCAGCACCCATCTGCCAAGCAGTGCTGCAATTATCAGGACGAATACAGCAAAAACGGCCAGAATTCCGGTAACTTTCAGGACATTTTTCTTAAAAGCCTTGAAATCCTGCTCACTGAGCTTCTCAGCGAGCACCGGCAGAAATGGAGCAAACATCGCTGCTCCCATGACCTGTACCGCATAAGTCGGATTCGAAATAGAGGCGTAGATTCCCTGTTTCGCGACTCCCATGACATCCTGCAGCACGGTCTTCGCGTACATTACCTGCATGCTCATAAAAAAAGTGAAAAGCATCAGCGGTAAACAGCTTAAATACAGTTTAAATATCTTCGAGTCCTTCAGGTGCAATCTGATAGTTGTGATTTTTGAAGTAAGTCGCATATCCCAGAGTATAGAGATTGCAAAAGTGGCGATTGAAATGATCACAAGCGTAACTGCAAGATTCTTCGTCAGGACAAGCCCTGCTACGAATATCACGATTATCGCCACGCCTCTGATCGCGAACGATTTTCCTATCAGGTCATACCTGTCATGCATCTGGTCGATCCCGTGGAAGGCATCTGAGAAGGCTTCCGAGAGTCTGACCGGCATGAAGGCTATAATGCAGACTGCCTGATACACCGACCCGCTGAACGCTGCCGCCACAGCCAGGAACGCATATGCCGCTATGCAGCTTATGACTCTGCTCGACACATACTGCCCATCCGAATACACATGCTTCGCGTCTGTTATCTGATAGTTTCTCATCGCAAACAGCGCTATCGCATTATACGTGCTGCTCGTCGTCATCGCTAGCGACAGATACCCGGCATCCTCAAACGACCCGAGCCTCACGACGATGATCGTAATGACCCAGGTGCAGAACCCATAAAAAATATTTCCAAAAGTATTCCAGGCGATGTCTTTTTTCATTTGTTTGTCCTGTGGTAAGGGAGGTAGGGGTTAGGAGCGAAGGACTGGTTTCTATACCCTACACCCTTACCCCTATGCCCTCCTATCCTAGCTGAAAAGGTCCAAAGTTAATATTGAAATTCGGATTATAGTAGGGATCACCTTCTGAAAGCTCCTTTTCATACCTTTCCTGAAAGGTTTTTATCTCACCCTCGAATCTCCTTATCTTCTCAGGGTCATCCTCATAGCCTCTGGACTTTGATTCATAATGATGCCAGATTGAAAACGCATTATAGACTACAAGCAGGTTTTTTCTTCTTACCTTCATACAATAGTCAATATCGTTGCATGACACTCTGAATGCCTCGTCAAATCCGCCCAATGACTCAAACAGGCTCCTGCGTGTCATCAGGCAGGCCCCGGTCACTGCACTGTAATCACAATTTAATAGTGCTCTCATCATATAGCCCGGTTGATCCTTATCTATACCTGTATTAATATGTCCTGCGAAGCCTCCAAAGCCTATAACTACTCCGGCGTGCTGAACAGTATCATCCTCATACAGAAGCTTTGCGCCTACCACTCCAACCTCAGGTCTTTCAAAAAAGCCTGCCATATTTGCAATGGAATCTTCCCTGATCAGTTCAGTATCATTATTGAGAAACAGCAGCAGATCTCCTTTTGCTTCCTTTTCTGCAAGATTATTTATCCTCGAAAAATTAAATGTCATTTTACCAAGGTCAACAATTCTTACATTATCATATTGTTTTTGCACATCAGAGTAATAGCTCTTTATCTTCTGAGAAGTGCTATTGTTTTCAGCAACGATTATCTCAAAATTTCTATACGTACTCTTCTCTTCTATAGAATCAATACATTGCTTCAGAAGATCACGCTGTTCATAATTCGGTATTATTATTGACAACAGCGGCTTACTTACAGGTTCATAATCCACCTCATACAGACCATAGTTTGGTTTTTCCTGCATCCTGACCTTTGCCCTGATATGACTTCTTTCAAGATGAGACTCTATTGCCTTCTGCCCGGCAATATATGCATATTTTTTACTCTCCGGATCAAGCGCTGTAGATCCCGGAAGCATTCTCCAATGATACAGTACCTTTGGAATATGCATAATAGGACCTGTCTTTTCTGCGACTCTCAGAATCATATCGTAGTCCTGTGCTCCATCAAACTCGCTTCTGAAGCCACCTGTTTCATCCAATACAGACCTTTTTACAACAAAAAAATGCGTTATATAATTATGACTTCTAAGCAGATCCAGATTGAAATCCGGTTTCATATTAGGATCTATATAAGTCTTTCCCTTTGTGTCATATTTATCCTCATCGGTATAGAAAGCCACAGGCTTTTCAGTATTATTGATTGCTTTTACCACCTCGTATAAAGCGTCTGGTTCAAGCAGATCATCGTGGTCGAAGAGTCCGACAAAATCACCGTTTGCAAGCTCAAGTGCTTTATTCGTATTCCCTGATATACCATAGTTTTTATCAAGGAAAGTCACCTTTACTCTCTGGTCATGTTCCTGTATTTCATCAAGCAGTTTCCTTGCTGGTGCGCTTTCATCTCCAGCAAATGCTATACAAAGTTCCCATCTGTTATAGCTCTGTTGCTCAACAGAATCAATTGTTGCCTTAAGAAGATCCACATTTGTATTATATGCAGGTACTATAATACTTATAACAGGCTCACAGGCAAATCTTACCTGTTTCTGGGCTTCAAGATGATCAGGAGTTATTCGATGAGTTCTGAACCACTGATCATAATCATATCCGCCACTATATGAAAAGACTGTCTTCAGCGTTTTTGAAAGTCCAAAGGTCCTTACATACTTAAAAAACTTCTTAATATTCTTTCTGTTTATATTCTTTATCAGTCTGCCAAAGCCTCTCTTATCTGTACTTGTATAAGGAACCGCTTCAATTGCCCTATCCTTATCTGATGAAAAGGTTATTATATCACTGTTTTTTCTGGAACTCTCGAATGAAATAATAAATCCAGCGTTCTTTTCATCTTTATTGATCAAGCCCAGCCTGTAAAGGTCATTTCTGAAGATCCTTCTGATATTGCATGGAAGCTCTTTTTTCGTGTGCCTATCCATAACTGATATACTGACAGGTACATGATTCAAGGAATACACCCATCCCGTAACCGATGTATTCCCTTTCTTATCATGTGTTTCATTATCAATGGCATAAACAATTGTATCATATGAGATAATATGATCTATAGCCTTCTTATCCATTGACAGTATCACAGTATTGCCAGAGTGTATTTCCAGCTGGCTTATATACTCGCAATCATTCATCTGGATCCTGAAGCCAGAGTTGATAAGTCCCTCTGTCTGATGGAAATATCTTCTGTCCACGTCAGGACGAGCAACTGTTTTTATCTTAACATCCTGCTGCTTTCCGTTAATATAAAGAGTGATAGCCTCAGGCATACCATTCTCATTAAATGCCCATCCGCTTACTGTTAATACATCATGATCGGGCAGTCTATTTATTTTTAATGCATCGATTGAATTTCTTGGCTTCAATTTGTTCTTCCTTATCACATCCGGATCTTTAATGTCTCTTTGTCTTTATCAGGGCTCAGTCCTACTGACATTTTAAAACCATGCTTCTGTATCTACCGTTTCCGTAGATCATATCTTTAAACACCCCTTCTTCTTTAAATCCCATTTGCTTATTATAACATTTGCTGTTGGCTCTTTTTCACATACTCATGATCATGTCGTATTCACTCACCATCAAACAGAACCCTCATATAATCACTCGCTCCGTATAGAACTCTTATAATCTCTATATATGTGCTATGAATCCTATAAAAAGCATAGTATTTCTTATATACTACAAAATACATCCCCGTTGGATGCTCATTATAAAGAAGTGGAATACCTGTCTTAGGATACCCAGCCTTTTTACTGATGGCTTGCCTTATTCCATCCACATAATTCTGTGCTGTATCTATATCAGCGGATACATCAAACACCTCTGACCATATCTGATCCAGATCATCCAATGCAGCATGCGTATATTTTACTGGACTACTGTTCAATTGCGTGCTCCTTTAGATATTTTTCCCTGCGTATCCTGAAATGCTCACTAACTTCATCATCTGTAAGAAGATCCTCATTCTCCCCAGATCTGATACCCTTATTCAGTTCGGATAACAGCTCTACCATTGCATTTGCTTTTTCATACTTGTCATCATCCTCTATACTATGTATGCTGTATATCCCCTCACCATTTCTAGTCAGATAAACTGGTGAGCCAGGCGATACCTTATCTAATACCTGTCCATAGTTACGCAGATCTGATACTGGTTTTATTACTGGCATAAGCTTACCTCCTTATCTGAATACATTGTATCATCCTTCGATATATCATTCAACATATTTTACGAAAGCTCTTCGTACATCATGATCTGGCAGTCTATTTATTTTTAATACATCGATTGAATTTCTTGGCTTCAATTTGTTCTTCCTTATCACATCCGGATCTTTAATGTCTCTTTGTCTTTATCAGGGCTCAGTCCTACTGACATTTTAGACATGCCATAAAAACCATACTTCTGTATCTTCCATTCTGATAGATCATATCCTTGAATACTCCCTCTTCCCTGAAACCTATTTTTCTATAGCTTCTTATAGCGGCCGTATTATCTTCAAATACACGGAGAAATATCCTATGCAATCCTAAGCTGTTGAAGCCATAATCCAACAGCAGTTTGCCTGCCATTGTTCCATATCCTTTTCCTCTGGCATCATCTTCTCCAATAAAGATGCCAAATTCCGCACTTTTATTTGTGCTGGAAATATCCCTGAGATAGCATGAGCCTACTGCCCTATCAGCAGCCTCGATAATGAATTGAGCCACTTCGCCCGTATCTACTTTCGTATGCAGCCAATGCAGATGTCCTTCTCTGGTAAAATCCTCCTGATAGACAAAATTCTTCTTTACCTTTTTATTATTACGCCATTTCACTATTTTATCAGTATCCTGTTCATTTATAGGCCTGATAGATATATTACTCATTGTCAGCATTCTCCAGATTTATAGTATCTTTGATAACGTACTGCGGCGAGTCATTAATACACATATATATTCTTCCCACATACTCACCAATAAGCCCCAGTATTATCATTATAAGACCAGTTGAAAAAAGTATTACAGCCATAATCGAGCTATATCCCATCGGTACAGCTGGTTCTATTAGCTTTTTGACTATTATGATTATTCCATATACAAAACCGATGACCGCAAATAAAAAACCGGCTACTGCCGCGAATCTCAGAGGCTTAACAGAAAACGCTGTAAGCCCATTGATAAATAGGGACAGTGACCTTCTGAATGTAAAACCCGTAGTATTATCATCTGCCCTTGATCTCTCATCCATTACAACAGTCTTAATATTTCTGGTAACTCTTAGTATTAAGCCTTCCAGATAAGGATATGGATTCTTGTAATTTGTTATTTCATCAGCTATATATTTTTTCATAATGCTGAAATTTTCAAATCGCAACCCCTTTTCCTTATCAAGCATTTTCTCAGACATCCAGGAATTAATAAAGCTTCCTATTCTTTTTCCCCTTGACTCCTTCTTGTCTGTATATTCCGCTGTACTGACGTCATATCCTTCATTCTCTACCGGTTCAAGAAGCCTCCATAGCTCCGTAACCGGACACTGAAAGTCATCATCTAAATTAACAATATACGCTCCTTTTGCCACTGCAAATCCAGCTAATATTGCCGAGTGTTTTCCCATATTTTTCGCAAAGTCTATTACTTTTACCCTGCAATTCTTTGCCGCAATAAGTGAAAGCACTTTATATACATTATCTGGTGAGCAATCATTTACAGCGATGATTTCATAATCATATTCAGGTCTCTCTGAAACCACTTCTATAATCTCATCTATTACGCTTCTTATAGTATGTTCACTTCTATAGCATGGAATAACAAAACTCAGCAAAGTACTCATTTATCAAAAAACCCTTTAATAGTATCAACTACCTTTTTTCTGTCCGTATTCGTTAAACCATAATACAATGGCAGCCTCACCAGTCGCTCGCTTTCTCTTGTGGTATATATATCCTCTCCAGCAAATCGTCCGAACTTATATCCTGCCGGTGCCGAATGTAATGGAATATAATGAAATACGAGCATAACTCCTCGTTTCTTACAATAATCAATCAGCGCTGTCCTCTCCTGCAGATCCCTGCACTTCATGTAATACATATGTGCATTATGCTCACAGTACTCAGGTAAAAATGGGAGCTCTACCTTTCCTGACGCTGCCAGATCCTGAAGCTGCTCATTATAGTAATTCCATGTCTCCATTCTATCTTTTTCTATTTTATCAGCCGACTCCAACTGAGCCCATAGATATGCCGCATTAAGCTCGCTCGGAAGGTAACTGTCCCCGAAATCGACCCAGGTATACTTATCCACCTGACCTCTGAAAAATTTTGCACGATTTGTTCCTTTTTCACGAAGTATCTCTGCCTTTTCGTTGTACTCCCTGTTATTTATGACAAGAGCTCCGCCCTCGCCCATAGAGAAATTCTTCGTCTCGTGAAAGGAATAGCATCCGAAATCTCCTATGGTTCCCAGATATCTGCCCTTATACTTACTAGTCACTGCCTGTGCTGCATCCTCTATGACCTTTAGCCCATGTCTGGTTGCTATATCCATGATCGTATCCATCTCACAGGCTACCCCGGCATAGTGGACACAGCAGATGACCTTTGTCCTATCTGTTATGGCTGCTTCGATCTTTTTCTCATCGATATTCATGGTATCTGGTCTGATATCCACGAAGACAAGCCTTGCGCCGCAAAGAACCGCGGCATTGGCCGTACTTGAAAATGTATAGCTCGGAAGAATCACCTCATCACCCTGCTTCAGCTCACAAAGCTCAAAGGCCATATCAAGAGCCGTAGACCCGCTGGTGGTCAGCATGACCTTTTCCGCGTCAAATCGGCTTTCCAGCCACTCATTACATTTCTTTGTGAACGCTCCGTCGCCACAGATCTTATGCGATTCGATGGCCTGCTTTACATAGTCTAATTCTTTTCCCACATATGGTGGAATGTTAAAGTTTATCATGATGGCAAATATACTCCTATGAATGAATATAACGCAAGTACGACAACTATTCCTGTTAATATCACTGTCACGATGTTTTTCCTTTTATCTATTGCAGCTATTCCCACAGCACTTTCTATAGTAAGCGCAGGAATAAGAGACATAATATATCGTCCCTGTGCCTGATAATCTGATGAATATGAATACCACAATGACAGGATGATCGGAATCACAAATTCTAAAATAATAAAAGCTCTGAACACAACCTCCGATTTACATTTATTATATGCCAGCTTTGCAGTAGATACAATAAATATGGTTATAAATAACAAGAACATCAAAAAATATGTTACCCATATCCATCCCGGAACCGGATATTGCATATAGCCAAAGCAACCTATAAAGCTATTTAATGTACTCCTCCACCACTCACGGCTTATAAGAAGATATACAAAAGGTACTCCCTGCGACATAAGCGATAAGCGGTTTTCCGGTTTCATCTCCGTAGTGGCATATCTGCTTTGCGCTGCCCCCATAGATGCTCTGCCCAATAAATCCCCATGATAAATCACCAGATTTCTGATAAAGAAGAATGATACTACTCCCAGCACTAATATACAAATCAGGGCTGTCACCTTCCACATTTTTTTATCCGGCTTATTGGGACCTATCTGAAGTAAATGTGTGATAAAGAAGAAAAATATGCTGCCCAGTATCCACCCGTATCCAAAATAATAGGACAGAGACACAATTATGATTCCTGCTGACAGTAATAAGCCATTTTTATAATTCCATCCGTCCTGTATTCCACAGACCCAAGATAACAGAATTATAGAAGTTCCCAAAAGATTTAAGCTGTCCTGATTTACATAGCTTCCTAAAAATGTAATCTGTGGCAGCATCGAAATAAGGATGAGTGTCATCCACTTTACTCTTCTTGAAAATAGTCTATCAAGAGTTCTTGCGAGACAATAAACCATTCCACTGATAGAAAGCACACTCACAAATCGTGCAGCCACAACGAGCTTAAACTCACTGGCTCCAAATATCGATACTACATGCATGAAAAAAGCTGCTATAATCGGCTCCAACCATGTCGGCATAAATGCATATGAAAATCCCCAGATCTGATTACGAATCTCGGGATCATCTCCCAATGGAAGTCTGCCATGATTATATATATATAGTGGCAGGTCATAGCGCATCTGCTCATCCGGAGCATAGTTAAACGGTTTTAGAACACTCCAGATAAACATGTATATACCTATTGCTATTACAAACAGCACTTCCAGTCTTATTTCCTGTTTGTCAGCTTTTGACTTTCCCATTACCTGTCTCCTGTCTTCAACTTCCATCATACTAGAACTGCTCCGCAAATCCCTTTTGCAGCCTGTTGAAGATCGCGACAGCGATCAGGAACAGGATAAAGGAGCCGAGGAATACTATGCCTATCGCACGGAGATTCGGGATCTGGTGATTCATAAAGACATCCCGGTAGCCATCCATGATGTGGGTCATCGGATTGAGCTCTATCATGGCACTGATTCGGGAGCCCTCCGGAAATATCGATTTCTCGTAGATGATCGGGGCTCCATACATCGCCATCATCAGGATGAAATTCACGATGTACTCGGTGTCCTGGATGTAGGCGTCGATAGCTCCGAAGATAGTGCCAAGTGCCAGACCGAAGAGTCCCTCAGTCACAGCTATAAGCGGCACGAAAACCAGGTGCCACGAGATTCCCATTCCGAATATCAGGCAGAAAAATACTATGATCACACACGATATGAAAAAATTGATGAGTCCTGAGAAAAATGCCGAAAGCGGCAGGATGATCCTCGGAAAATAAACCTTCTTTATGATGCCAGAGTTCGACTTGATGCAGGTCGTCGACTGGTTCACTACCGTCTGGAAAAAAGTCCACGGGATGATACCGGTGACCAGGTAGACTACGTAGTGATCTGCAGCGCCTTTCATCAGATACGGAAAGACGATAGCATATACGAGCACCTGAAGCAGCGGATTTATAAAAGACCAGAGTACGCCAAGAACAGAGGCCTTGTAGCGGCCCCTGATATCCTTTTTCACATTCGTCTTTAATAATTCCCTGTAATCGTATATTTCTCTGAGCATTATCCTACTGTAACCGTTATCTGCTTATCCGCTATGTGTTTTCCTCCGGCCGATATCTGAGCCAGTATAGTAAGCTGTCCCGTCTCATGCGGAGTAAAGCGGGCCGTGAATCCGAGCTTTCTGTCCTCCACATACCCGGCGTATTCTTCTTCGTATACCGAAGCCACATCAGGCCTGTCGACCTCATCTATCTGCGTGATCTTTTCACCATTTACTTCCACAGAAAAATCGAAGTCATCGCTGTCTGCAATCCGCCAGCCGTTTATCACGACTTCCTGGTCTTTTGCTACCTTTGAAAAATCAGCGGGTGAATCGATGAACACGACTCCCTTGTATTCGTCTGTACCCTTTTCAACTGCAGCCTTTTTCTCTTCCTTGTGGTCTATCGCCGACTGCTTCTTGTATGCTTCGATCACGTAAGCCGGATCTCCGTCCAGCCGAAGCGTCCCTTTGTAGATCCAGACTGCTCTGTCGCAGAGCTTCCGTACCTGATCTAAGGCATGGGATACGATAACTATCGTCTTTCCGGAATTTTTCAGTTCGAGAAGCTTGTCGTAACACTTGTCCTGAAAGTGCTGGTCCCCGACCGCCAGAATCTCATCTATAAGTAAAATATCCGCGTCTACATTTATCGCTACCGAAAACGCTAGACGCATATACATTCCGGAAGAGTAGGTCCTTATCGGCTCGTCTATCGCATCACCAAGTTCTGAGAATGCGATTATCTCATCTATCCTGTCGTCTATCTGCTTCTTCGTCATGCCGAAGATCGAAGCGTTGAAATATATATTTTCCCTGCCGGTGAAGTCTGGATGAAAGCCTGCTCCGAGTTCGAGGAGTGAAGTGAGTCTGCCGTTTGTCTCGACCGTGCCTTTCGTCGGATAGATGATCTTCGTCATCAGCTTCAGAAGAGTCGACTTCCCGCTTCCGTTCACACCGATGAGTCCGACAGTCTCGCCTTTTTTTATGTCGAGGCTTATGTCCTTTAAGACCACGTGCTTTTCAGCCTTTGTGTGACGTCTTACCAGGAATTCCTTCAGAGTCTTCGCGCCGTCATGGCTCACTTTGAATTCTTTAGTGAGGTTTCTGACCTCGATAGCATTTTCAGCGTTCATATCAGATCTTCATCCTGTACCCTACTCCCCATACTGTCTCGATGTACTGCGGGTGGTCCTTGTCGAGCTCTATCTTCTCGCGGATCTTCTTTACATGGACGGTGACTGTGGCGATGTCGCCTACAGAGTCCTGATCCCAGATACGCTGGAAGAGCTCTTCTTTCGAAAATACCTGACCCGGATGCTTTGCGAAAAAGTAGAGCAGGTCGTATTCTTTCGTCGTAAGGAATTTCTCTGCACCGTCGACCCAGACCTGGTGAGAAGTATTGTCGATCTTCAGGCCTCTGATACGGATCACATCGTCATTCGAATAGACAGCCGAAGCGTTTACGACTCTGTCGAATGAAGCCAGATGAGCCTTGACTCTCGCCACGAGTTCACTCGGTGAGAACGGCTTTGTGATGTAGTCATCGGCGCCGAAGCCGAGTCCCTTGACCTTGTCTATATCATCTTTTCTCGCCGAAACAAAAATGATCGGAGTCGATTTTTCCGCGCGGATCTGTCTGCAGATCTCGAATCCGTCTGTCCCCGGAAGCATGATGTCGAGGATGAACAGATCCCACTCTTCGTTCAGTGCTCTTTTGACACCCTCATCTCCATTGTTCTCGATCTCTACAGTAAACCCCGACAGCTCCAGATAATCTCTCTCAAGCTCTGCGATTGCCTCTTCGTCTTCTACAATGAGTATCCTGCTCATCATTTCCTCCTAATCTGATATGTCTGTAGTCTCCTCATCCGGCGATACTTTTTTCAGCAGAAAATAAAAGGTGCTTCCTTCATTCAGTCTGCTCGTAACCCAGATCTGACCTCCGTGGTCTTCAATTATTTTTTTCACTATAGAAAGTCCTATGCCGCTTCCGCGGATACCGGTGTTCCGTGCCTTGTCAGCTCTGAAAAGTCTCTCGAACACGTGCGGTAGGTCGTCCGGACTTATTCCCTTTCCATTATCTTCGAGCGATGCCTGGATAAAATCCCCGGCGTCACTTACCGTGAACTTCAGCTGGAGCCGCTCGTCAACCCGACAGTATTTTAACGCATTTGATACCAGATTGTGAAGTACCCTTTTGATCTGCGCGGGATCACAGATCATCATGGTATCGGCGTCCAGTGTATTCTTATAAGAAAAATCAGCGTCGTCGCTCGACAGTTCTTCCTCCGTCACCTCGGCGAATTCATCAAAGTAGTCGTTCACATTTATTTTTTCAAAATGGTACGGTATCTCATGCAGGTCAAGCTTCGAGAACTCCGAAAGCTCGTTTAGGAGCTCGTTCATGTCGACTGCTTTCGAGTGTATCGTTCTGATGTATTTGCGCTGTCTTTCCGGATCAGCTGCTATCCCGTCGAGGATTCCCTCTGAGTATCCGATAATCGAAGTCAGCGGAGTCTTCAGGTCGTGCGTGATGCTGCTTAGGAATTTGCGGTTTGAATCCTCGTCCGCCAGCTTCTGTGTAGCATCCGCGAGAAGTCTCGCCCTCATTCGCTCAAGACTCTGCGCGAGTTCCGAAAGCTCGTCCTTCCCCCTGACATCTATGCGGGTCTCAAGATTTCCTTCACGGATATCCTCGGTCGCCGCCTGCATCTGCCTGACTTTTTTTATCGTGCTGCGGTAGAGGAGCATCGAGATGATGAACCCGGTGATCAGCATTATCACGATAAGCCAGACGATATAGTAGAGTATGACCCACTCTCCGCCTGGCACGACACTTCCGGCAGGCGTTATCACAAATGCCTGACCGCGCTTTCCATCCTCTTTTCCGAAGTTTATCTCCTTCAGGATCCCGCTCTCTGTCTGGAGTTTTATGATCAGCACATCGCCGTTTACGAGCTTTCCGTACATCGGGAGGCTGCTGTAATCAGGATGCATTCCCTTCGCCGCGCCGTCGTAGACTATCTTCGTCCCGACCCGCACGACCAGGTACGAATTTTTCCTTGCGAGCTTTTCATTGGTCTGTCTCTGGATATCCTTATTTAAAAAATTATCCGGGAATGTCCTCGACCACCCCTCAAGCATCTTCACATCTTCGTCTGTGTAAGAGGCGAGCGTGTCTACTGTATTTGAAAAATACAGCTGGCCCTGCGTCGTATTTCCGACATCCGCCTTAGTCCGGCTGACTGTGAAATACGCTGCCAGTGCCAGTCCTATCGGAAGCAGCACCGTCAACACCATACTAAGTATCGTTCTTGTTCTCAGTTTCATTTTTACCCTCTTTTTTCACATGTAGATCAGCTGGCCGATGACACGGGCTGCAGTACTTTTCAGGTAGCCGCCTTTCAGCTGTGTCATGATGCGTGACAGCTTTTTCTTTTCCCTCAGCGTATAAAAACCCCTGAATATTTCAGCATTCTCCGGAGTCATCTGATCACCATAGCATGAGAAAAATCCCTTTGCCTGTGCCAGAAGCTTCCCGCAGTTCTCACGGAGCATTTTTCCGTTCAGGTGAGAGCTGATGTATTTCATGCTCTTTAAGTCCTTCGCTCCGACCTCGTTATCAAAGTGCTGCCGGTACTTGATCAGTTTCTCCGGCACGTGGATTATCTCCCCGAAAGTCTCGGCGTAGAGCACGAGCCACCAGTCATGCATCTCCATCCCAGGATAATCGTCACGCAGTACTCCGTCCAGAAGCGCTCTGTTTACCGCTATCGTACAGCCCATGATATAGTTCTGCACGAGCAGTTTCTGCAAGGTAAGGCCTCGATTATAGGTCTGAAGTCTCCTTTCATCTGCTTCAAGAGTCTTTAAGTTCTCGTCAGCGATCAGCGCATCTGAGAAAACTAACTCCGGCTTCTCAAAGCTGTTAAATGCTTCAAGAGTTTTAATCACTTTTTCAGGCAGCCACCAGTCATCCTGGTCACAGAAAAAAATGACATCTCCATCCGAAGCTGCCATAAGCCTCAGGAAATTTGCCATCGCGGAGCCTGACTTTTTCTCCGGAATGATCGTGATGATCGACGGATACCGCTCCTGGTATTCCCTGATGATCTCAGGAGTTCCGTCATCCGAAGCATCATCCGATATCAGAATACTGTACTGATCCTCCGGTCTTCTGAGCTGTGCCAGCAGTGAGTCCAGCTGCGTTTCGACGTATTTTTCGCCGTTATGAGTTGCCAGCAGTATCTGAATCTTCATGCTTTATTATCTCGTTTATGGCAAAGCCAAGTCCCAGAAGAACCCACATGACCGGCGAGGTGCAGACGTTTGAGTCATTTGCAATGCCTGCTGCCAGGTGTGCCAGGATCCCCGCGAACGCTCCGATAGCAAAGATAGTCATCGGCTTTCTGATGTCATGCTTTCTGATCACCGAAGCGGTCTGCACCAGATAACCGATGACAGCTACCAGGTAGAGGATCATCGCGATGAGTCCGTTCTCGACCCACTGCTGCAGGTAGAGGTTATGCGGCTTGACATCTATAGAAGTAGTCTCACTCTCTATAAGAAGAGACTTCATCACATAGTTATTCTGCGGATAATCCATCAGAAAAGTATTCTGTCCGCTTCCTATAATGATATGCTTCGGTAAAAGCGGAAGCGTCCTGTTCCAGATGATACCTCTGTTACTGAAAAAGTCTTCTGGAAAGACTCCTGCTGACTTTATGTCATTATCGAGCTTTACGAGTTTTCCGGAGCCGGTGATGTACTCGTATCCGTCTTCATCCTGGATGAAGTAGAACTCTCTGGTATCGACTGAAATGCTGACGAAATTCTGTCCGTCCTCGGTGGACTTCGGTATGACTGAGCAGAGCACCGTTCCATTGGCGTCTGTTATATCATCAGAAGAGCCGTTCCAGGTAGCTGTCAGATCATTTCCTTCCTTATCCTGAGCTGTGACAGTCATCTGTGAATTATCATCAAAGCTGTACTCTATAGCGCACTTAGAACCGTCCTTGAAGTCGAGCGTTACATTGTCTGTATTTGTCTCGATGTCTTTAAGAGTTCCGGCTGTAAGAGGAGTCGGGTCTGCGTTTATTTTTCTAAGGAAGAGCTCCTGCACCGGCTTAACAGCGACTACTAATACGATGCCTATGACTATCACAACGGCAAGTATCGAAGCTGCGGCGATGAACGGCTTTTTATTTCTGGATAAGACTACGAGGATAGTGATGCTGCCTGAGATCACGAGTGACATGACACCGGTGATCGAGATATCTGTGATCAGAAGGATGACCGAGCATACTATGATGGCACCCGAGAGTATTCTCGCTTTCTTTTCTTTTACCGCAAAAAATGCTGCGACTGCCATCGGCAGCACGAGAGCTAAGTACAGTGAAAAATAGTTCGGGTTATAAAGTGTCGAATACGACGTACCCTTCGGCATCCTGATGACAAGGCTGTCCAGACTGCTCCAGAATGAAGGAGTCGAGTAGAGGACTTTTCCGAACTTCGTAGCGAAGAAGTCTGCTCCGAATCCCTGGAACACTCCGATCAGCATAAGGATCAGCACGAAGATTCCTGTCCATTTCAGGAGAGTTCTGACTGTCTTTTCATTTTTTACATCGGTGAAGGTGTAGAATGCGAACATCACATAGCATAAGACGACGAGCACCGACTCGAACATCTCATATGAGCCGCCGAACGCGAAGCCTTTCCACTTCGAGGCTATACCGCTTATCAGCACCAGAGCCGCATATGCGAAAAGCACCATGAAAAGTCTTGTGACCGGGAACTTCTCGTGCTCATATGCTCTATAAGCTAAGGCTATCGCCATGCAGATTCCTATAGTGATCATCGCGAATGATTTGTACGCAAGAAAAATGTCGACTACCGTTCCATCAGATGGGAACCATTCGTAGCCTGACAGATGTGAATCATAAGTGAAAGTTCTCATGATAAGAGGCACGATGCCTGCGGCAAGTATAGAAAGAATGATGCCTGCCGGGACCTTTTCCTCGTACCTCTTATTTTTTGTAACTCTGTTTGACATTGTCTTTCTCCTGTATGTTTTTCTAAACTGAATGATTATAACATATTTTGAGAAAGTTGCCAAAGTTTTTATTTTTTATATGAGCGTCAGTCCCAGCCTAAGGCTCTGCGCTTTGCCTTCATGTCTTCGACTATCTGCTCACCGAGCTTGGCAGGGTCTACATTTACGACCATGTGTGAGCCGAGCGTCTCTTCTGTACCCAGCTTCAAAAATTCGATGACATTTTTCGAACCGAAGATCTGGGCCTCGACACAGTGGTATGACGAGATTCCCATAAGCCTGAACGCTAGCGCCGCGTCTATTCCCTTTTCGTTGCTCCACTCAGGAGATGAGAAGGCGTACGGCATATCCGGAATGTCTACTCCAAGAGCAGCTGCTATGCCGCCGAGGATTCCCGATGATCTGGTGTTATCGATGCACTCACCGACATGCCATACCGGCGGAAGGTCAGGAGCTAAGAATTCCTGTAAGTCTTTTCCTGCCCTGCTCCAGGCATCCTTTTCACAGAAGCCGAGCTTCATCAGAGGATAGGAGGCGCAGCCATTTGAGAGGATAAGGACGTTATTCTTCACGAGGACATCTGCCACATCCACTATGCATCTCTCATAAGGGACCTTCGGATTGTTGCATCCGACCATATTTACGATGCCGAGGATCTGACCGCTCTTTAAAGCCTCTGCTATCGGAGCGAAGCTGCCGAATCTCTTCATCAGATACTCTACTGAAAATCCGACTTCTGCCGTGACTTCGTATGGCGGGATGTAGACAGGGATTCCCTTTCTCTGCTCGAAGCTATCGATGGCGCGGGTCACGATGCGCTTAGCCAGCTCCTTTGCCTCGCCGATATTTGAATGGTGTCTGTCGAACTCCATCCTCTCTGCTCCAGGAAGTCTCGCCGATGCGCTCGTAGTCACGACAGTTGTCCTGTAGCAGTTCGCAACATCCATGATGCCTGGGAAGACATCCTGCACGTCTGCCACCCAGAGGTCAAGAGCTCCGGTCATCAGGACAAGCTCTGCCGATACAGCATTTGAAAGCGGGATGACTCCGTCGTATCTGTACATGGCTGAAAGTCCGCTGCAGCAGATGCCGTAGAACTGGATTCCCTTTGCGCCTTTGGACTTCGCGAGTTCTATCATCTCTTCGGTCTGTCCGCATTTTACTATCTCTTTTACGAGGAGAGGCAGATGTCCGTGGACTGCGATGTTCACGTAGCCTTTTTTCAGGGCGCCGATATTTACCTTCGAAGTGACCCTGTCGCCGACTCCAAAGAGACTGTCCGTAGCTATCGAAGCTCCTGCCACTCCAGAGAAGCAGAACGCTAGTCCGCAGCGAAGGAACTGCTCCATCGTGCTCTTCCAGTCTCCGTCAGTTCCCACTCCTGTCTTGTGATATGCCTCAAATACTTCGTGATACGCGCTTATCGGTATCAGGTCTAAGTCCTTCCAGGTCTTTACTCGCTCAGCCGGAGCGCAGACTTCGAGAGTCTTGTACTCATGCTCCGGGTCCGGACTCGACAGGTCATCGAGCAGAGCCTTTGCTAAGTCGTATGCTACATTCTTCAGCTGTCTGTGCTCTGTCTTTATGCCGAAGGCCTTAGCAGTCGAGAGTATCTTCTGCTTTCCGAGAAGCGGTTCGTCGAGTTTTCCCTCGGCCGCCCACATCAGCTCGAGCATCAGCTCTCTGGCATGCATTCCGTGCTGGGCTGCACCGGCCGCTGCCGCACGGAGCAGATTTCTCGCTACGATAAGGTCTGCGTCTGCTCCGCAGACTCCCTTCTTTGCCTTCTGGGTGATACGGCACGGGCCCATGTTACAGATCTTGCAGCAGATGCCTGCCATGCCGAAATTACACTGAGGCTGCTGTTTGTCAAATCTGTCAAAAGTCGTATCGATGCCTAACTGTTCCGAGCGAAGGAGCATCTCCCTGATCGCCGGGTCTGCTGTTTTTTCTATCTGCTCCTGCTTGTTCGGGAATGTCTTTCTGTAAGCGGAAACTGCATTCATATAGTCTTTGATGAATGCGTCTTCGTCCTCTTCCGTTTCCTCGTGATGATGATGGTGGCTGTGCCCACTCTGAGAAAAATCTCCGTTTTCTACTGCCTGGTAATCAGCGTCTATATCCTCGCTGCTGTGTGCCGAGGCTTTCAGAGTGACTGTAGGGATACCATTCTCATCAAAGCCTATAAGGTTCCTGTGACTGTGGATCTTTTCGACCATTTTTCCTCCTGATACATACTTTTATAGTGACTGCCCCATTATAGCTTAAATGTAGTATTCTGTCACATCCGGCTGTTTTTCTTCGAAGCAGGTCATTACCTTGTCACGCACCGCGAGGAAATCGTCGCGGGTCCTGTCCCTGTGCGTGCCGATGTCTACTTTTATGATCTGCTTTATCCTGCCCGGATTCGGCTCGAGGATCACTATCCTGTCTGCTAAAAATACCGCCTCTTCTATGTCATGGGTCACGAAGATGACTGTCCTGTTGCCCTCGAGCGAAAGCTTCAGGATATCGTCCTGCAGCTTCATCCTCGTGATGGCGTCGAGCGCCCCGAATGGCTCATCCATAAAAATGATCTCAGGCTCTACGCAGAGTGCCCTGGCTATTGCCACTCTCTGCTGCATACCGCCTGACAGCTGGCCGGGGCGATATTTTTTATACTGCCCGAGACCTACCATGCGAAGGTATTTGTCGGCTCTCTCTTTCTGTTCCTTCACAGGGATCTTTTCATCCTCGAGTCCTAAGAGCACGTTCTTCTCGACAGTTCTCCACGGAAGGAGACCGTAGTTCTGGAAGATCGTGATGTATTTTTTCTGCGGGCCGGTGACTTTGTTACCATCGATAAGTATCTCGCCGCTGTCTGGCTTTTCAAATCCCGCCACGAGATTTAAGAGAGTCGTCTTTCCGCAGCCGGAAGCCCCCAGGAGACAGATGAATTCTCCCTTTTCTATGTCAAGGGACACATCCTTTAAGACCTGCCTTTTTCCATTATCAGTCGGATAATATTTGTTTACGTCTTTTACTGTTATGTAGCTCATCTGCGTCACCTGCTCTTTTCAAGGATACCGAATCCCCATTTTTCTTTTACGAGGTTCTCGAGGTATTTCATCAGTGCGTCAATTCCGAGACCGATAAGTCCGATGACTATGATCACGGCCGCGAGGATGTCCGTACGGAGATTATTTCTCGCGTCGATGATCAGGTAGCCGAGTCCTGACTGGGTTCCTATCATCTCGCCCGCCACAAGAAAAATCCACGCTGTTCCACATGCCATATGAAATCCATTCATGATCTGCGGGAACGCTGCCGGGAAGATTATCTTCATAAGAGTCTTTCCGGTGCTTATGTCGAAGTTCGACGCGACTCTCAGATAGACACGGTCGACATTCCTGACTGCTGAGACTGTCGATAAAAGTATCGGGAAAAATGCCGCGATAAAAATGACTACGTCTGCCGGGATGTCTCCGATCCCGAACCAGAGCACGATGAACGGCATCCAGGCTATAGGTGAGATAGGTCTGATAAACTGCACGAGCGGATTTACAAATTCCCAGGACTTCGTGTAATATCCGAAGATCAATCCGAGGAAAACCGCGAGCACTGCTGCTATTATGTAGCCAGTCAGGTATCTCGACATGCTCGCTCCAATGTGTAAGTACAGGTTATCCTGCGTGATCTCGTACCAGAGAGCCTTTACCGTCTGGAGCGGCGACGGGAAGAGCGAACGGTTGTAGATTCCTGCGTTCCAGTTCAGCTGCCAGATGACTATCACTATGATGAATATCAGACTGCTTTTAAAAATTTTCTTCAGGACTTTCATTTCGCTTTTCCTCCCTTCTGGTAGACGAAGTCGCCGAATGTCGGCGGATTTTCATTGAGTCCATACTGTTTCATCTTCTCCGAAAGCGTATCGTAGTTATCCTCTGTGATCTCCAGGTCGTCGTATGAGATCCACTGGAGTGACTGCTCCAAAACGTTCTTCGTTCCCTTCAGGTATTCTGTCGCGAGTGAAAGTTCCTCGTCCTTATCGGAGTTCAGGCTGTCTCCAGTCTCTAAGTATTTATCTAAAAATTCATCGGCGGTATCCTGGTGCTCTTTCGACCAGTCGGTGTTCCAGACGAGTCCGCAGCAGATGGAATCCTTCCAGAGATTTTCGGAAGTCTCTAACACGTGTCCTATTCCTTTGCCGACAGCCTGTGCTCCGAAAGGCTCGGCCACACAGTAGGCATCGATCTTCTTGCTCTGGAGTGCGAAAGGCATCTCTGTCGGAGCGAGCTCCAGGAAGGTCACATCGCTGTCCGAAAGCCCCGCTGACTGCAGGTACTGTCTCAGTAAAATATTGTGGGAAGACTGGGGACTTGGAATGGCTACGCTCTTTCCTTTGAGGTCTTCGGCACTTTTTATATCGTTCGAGCCGATTATGACGTTTCCGTCCCTGTGCCCCAGGGCTGCAAGCTGCAGATGCGAGCCTGAATCGTAAGCCTTTATCGCAAGCTCTACGAGAACAGAAGCCGCGTCTACATTTCCGGAGCTCAACGCATCCATGAGCTCAGGCCAGGAACCGTACTTTACGAGTTCTATCTTTATATCGCTGTTCTTATCCGCATCGAGTTCCTTTGCGAGCTCTAGTACAGGAAGCGAATGGGTGATAGGAAGATAGGCGACCTTTATGGTCTCTACATCCTTTTTCTCAGCGTGGATCGAATACTGGTAGTAGATCACGCTGCTCAGTATGAATGCGGCAAAGACTATTGCCGCCGTAGCTGATGCTATCGATTTTGCTTTTTTCTTCAAAAAAATACGCCTCCTGTCATATCCTACTATTCTTATATGATTACTATGAATATGTAACCATTATAAGAGTTCATACAGGTAAGCGCAAATAAGTATATATTATAGCCGGCTATAACTTCTGGTTATATACAGACAGGGACAGACCCCGATTTCAGTCAGAAATCGGGGTCTGTCCCTGTATTTATCAGAGTGCGAGGCTCGGCTCGGCGTTCAGGTCGAGACCGGAGCGGACACCTTTTTCGAATTCATAGTAGCCTGCTGCTGCGATCATCGCTCCGTTATCTGTGCAGAGGATAGGAGCAGGGCGGTAGAACCTGACACCCTTTCTGTCGCAGAGAGCTTCGATCGACGCGCGAAGTGCTCCATTTGACGCGACACCTCCGGCTATGGCGAATTTATCCTCGCCAAACTCATCGATAGCCATTTCCGCATGGTCGGTAAGTGCTCCGACTACTGCCTTCTGGAAAGAAGCGGCAACGTTATCACGGTTTATCTCGTGTCCGGCCATTTTTTCATGGTTCAGGTAATTCAGCACGGCGCTCTTCAGTCCCGAGAACGAAAAATCATACGGATGGTCTGCGACCTTCGCGCGCGGGAATTCTATCGAATCCGGATCTCCGTTCTTTGCAGCCTTCTCTATCTTCGGGCCGCCCGGATAACCTAAGCCTATGGCACGGGCGACTTTATCGAAAGCTTCTCCTGCTGCGTCATCGACCGTCCTTCCGAGGACTTCGTACTTTCCGTAATCTATGACCCTTACCAGATGTGTGTGTCCTCCGGAAACTACCAGGCAGAGGAACGGAGGCTTCAGGTCCGGAGCCTCGATGTAATTCGCGCTGATGTGTCCCGAGATATGATTTATGCCGATAAAAGGCTTCTGCTTAGCATAGGCAAATGCCTTCGCAAATGACACTCCGACAAGCAGCGGTCCGACGAGTCCCGGGCCGTATGTCACTGCGACTGCGTCCAGCTCCTCCGGCCTGGTATCAGCCTTCTTTAACGCCAGGTCCACGACCTGCGTTATCCTCTCGACATGCTTTCTCGACGCGATCTCCGGCACGACTCCTCCGTAGAGGGTGTGTATAGGGATCTGTGTCGAGATCTCATTCGACAGTACTTTTCTTCCATTTACCACGACAGCAGCTGCGGTCTCATCGCAGGAGCTCTCGATCCCAAGTATTTTTATATCACTCATATCTATTTGGTTTTAGTAGTTGTAGTTACCGGTGTCCCGTTTTTATCCGTGCGTGAAAATCCGACGATCTTCCAGTTATCATTCTCATCCTGACGGAGCACGAATTTCTGATATGTCGTCGTAAAAGAACTGGCTTCACGGATGTAGTAAGTGGCCTGCACGTAGGCATAGTCACGCTTGTCTATAGTCTTATAGATGATGTCATCCGTGTTGCAGACATCGGATTCGTATATCTTTGCCTTTCTCTGCGTGAAATCCTGGACCTGGCTCCAGAGCGAAGCCGCATACTCGCTTTCAGGATTTGCGTTCGCAAGCTCATCGTCTAAAAGCTCATGCATTTTTACCGCGATCTTCTCAGTCTGCTTTTTGGTCGGCTTCTTATCTCCGAAGCAGAGAATCGAATAGCGGTTGTACCACTTTATGACTTCTCTCGGGGTCGGCGGATAATTTTTTGAAAAATCCACGTCGAGAAGACGGTCCATCTCCGTGACCGCCTGCTCCTGCTTGTATTCAGTCCGCTTGCCTGCTGCCTTGTTCAGGTACATGTAAAAAGCTACGATGATCACCGCACACAGGACTAATACCGATACCGTTCTCGCTGCACGTCTCATAGGAACACCTCCTACTCGTCTATAAAGTCTAATTCGATCTTCTTTCCATCCTTTCCCATCGAAAGCTCTGGAAAGATTTTTCTTATCTCTTCTATATATATTTTCGGATTGATGACCGAAGGTGAAAAGTGGGTAAGCCACATTTTCTTTACTCCTGCATCCATGCCGAGCTTCGCTGCCTCCTGCATCGTCATGTGTTTCTTCTCTTTAGCGCTCTGCGCCTTCTCCGGGTCGCCGTACATTCCCTCACAGATAAAGAGGTCGCTGCCCTTCGCATTCTCCGCGATCAGGTGCGTAGGCCTCGTGTCCGTAGTATAGGTGACCTTCAGGCCTTTTCTCGCCGGGCCCATCACCTGCTCCGGTGAAAAATGCCCTTCAGGTATATCCACTTCACTTCCGTGCTGCAGTACGCTCCAGTAGTTTATAGGAATGCCAAGAGCCTTCGCTGTATCAGCGTCGAAGCGGCCTGCCCTGTCGAGTTCAAAAGTATAGCCGTAGCAGGTCACGTTATGGTTCACGTGAAATGCCTTAAGCCTCAACCCGTCGAGATCAAAGGTCTCTTCGTTCTCAGAGAGCTCATGGTATTTTATCTCGAACGGGAGCTGCGGCGCTATGACGCAGAGTGCTTTGACTGTACGCATCAGACCTTTGGGACCTATCATCTGTACCGGTTCTGTCCGGTCTGAGTTCCCCATATCGAGGAGAAGTCCAGGCAGTCCGCTGATGTGATCAGCGTGATAGTGCGTAAAGCAGATCGTATCTATAGGCGCCGGCGAAAGTCCGGCTCTCTTCATCGCGACCTGGGTTCCCTCGCCGCAGTCTATAAGCGTCGTGTGACCGTTGTATCTGACTGTCAGCGCCGTCAGATGTCTCTTCGGAAGCGGCATCATCCCGCCTGAGCCTAAAAGACAGATATCAAGCATTTGCACCTGCTTTCTCTGCCCGTTCACGTTCGGCCTGTGACTGTCTCAGGTAATCCGGTCTGAATTCTTCGGCCGAAGTGTAATACTCCCGGTCGAAATATTTTCTTCCTAAAGAGGCGACTGTACCGGCCCTCTGCCTGCTGGCAAACGGCGGCGCAAAATCATAGTCCACTTTAGCGTTCCGTTCGATGTAGTCCCTAAATACCGGGACTCCGTCTCCCAAAAAAGTGACCGGCTCATCCTCTGCATTTATCCGGTTTATGATGTCTTCTATGGCTTCAGGCGCCTGCTCTTTTTTTACGATAAATTCATTCGTTTCATCAAACCTGTAAAGTCCCGAATAAGCCTGCTGCCTTCTCGCATCCATCAGCGGACAGATAAGCCGCTTTGAGCCATAGAGACCATACGCTATCGCATCAACTGTAGGAACCGCTATGACCGGGATCCCGAGCGCATAGGCCAAGCCCTTTACGGTAGCCGCTCCGATACGAAGTCCGGTAAAGCTTCCCGGACCAGCGGCTGTAGCTATCGCGTCTATAGACTTCAGGTCAATGCCCAGCATCCGGATCAGCTCGTCGAGCATTGGCATCAGCGTCGTCGAATGTGTCTTTTTATAATCAGTTGTAAACTCTCCTAAGAGCACTTCGTCGTCAACTACTGCCGCCGACGCGACAAGCCCTGAGGAGTCAATTCCAAGTATCCTCATGATCCCTCCATGTAAAAAATGTCAGTCCCTTTTTCATCTGTTCTCTACTGTGATCAGGCGGTAATCGTCATCGCCGTCTAAGTCTTTCTCGAGCTTTATGGCGGTGCGCGGTGAAGGCAGGATATCCTCGATCAGCTCCGCCCACTCGATAAGCACGACTCCGCCCCTGTCGAGATAATCGTAGAAACCTGTCTCTTCCATTTCATCCGGATCTCCGATCCTGTACACATCGAAGTGATAAAATGGCAGGCGACCACTTAAATACTCCTGAACTATCGTAAAGGTCGGACTCGTGACTGGTTCTGTGACTCCGAGTCCTTTGGCAAAGCCTTTTGCGAAGACTGTCTTTCCGACTCCTAAGTCCCCGGTCAGAGTGAAGACTTCTCCAGGCTCTGCCTTTGCAGCCATGTCGGCTGCGAATTTTATGGTTTCTTCCCTGCTGTGGCTTTCAAATGTCATTTTTACCTCAGTTCAGTTTCAGACCAGAAAGCAGGCTTCCGAGATTCGTTCCGACATCACGGTTATTCTGGCGCTGCTTACCCTTCTGTCTGTCTCCATTCTGCTTTTTCTGCGGCTTTTTGTTCCCACGGTTCTGCTTAGGGCGCTCAGACTCTTCGTGATGAGACGCCTTGTCCTGTTTGCCGCTGTCGTCTCTCATCGTAAGTGAGATACGGCCCTTTTCCTTATCTACGTCGAGCACTGTCACATCTACTATATCACCGACACTTAACACGTCAAGTGGATGATTTATGTGCCTGTTCGATATCTGCGATATGTGGACCAGACCGTCCTCATGCACTCCGATATCGACAAAGGCTCCGAAGTCCACGATATTTCTGACCGTGCCTTTGAGCTTCATGCCTGGTTTTAAGTCGTCCATTGAGAGAACATCGCTCCGGAGTACCGGAAGCGGCATCTCCTCACGCGGATCACGTCCAGGCTTCTTTAACTCTTTTATTATGTCTGTCAGAGTCGGGACTCCGATGTCGAGCTTCTTCGCCAGCTCATCTACGGATCCTGCTTTTTTATCTATGTCTGAGAGAGCTCCGTTCTTCAGGTCATCCTCGGTGTAACCTAAGAGTCCTAAGAGTTCTCTGGTCTTATCGTAAGACTCCGGATGTACTCCGGTGTTATCGAGAGGCTCTTTTCCGTTTCTGATACGCAGGAATCCGGCACACTGTTCATAAGCCTTCGGTCCTAAGCCTTTTACTTTTAGAAGTTCTTTACGTTCCGAAAAGCTTCCGTTTTCTTCCCTGTATGTCAGGATGTTATTCGATACTGTCTTCGAAATGCCTGCCACATACGAAAGCAGCGGAGCCGAAGCTGTATTTACATCTACTCCTACTGAGTTTACCACGGATTCGACTACTCCGGTAAGTGCTTCAGATAGCTTTTTCTGATTCATGTCGTGCTGGTACTGTCCGACGCCTATGGCTTTCGGATCTATTTTTACCAGCTCTGATAACGGATCGATAAGTCTTCTGGCCATCGAAGCTGCTCCTCGACCCTCGACATCGAGATCAGGAAGCTCTTTGGCTGCCAGCTCGCTGGCTGAGTAGACCGAAGCCCCAGCTTCGTTTACGATCACGTACTGCACCGGGCGGGAAGCTTCCTTAATGATGTCGGCTATGATGACTTCTGACTCTCTTGAGGCAGTTCCATTTCCAAGTGCTATCAGATCCACGTCATACTTCGATATAAGTGCTAGGACTTTTTTCTTAGTTCCATCGATATCGTTCTTCGGCTTGAACGGGAAGACCATGTCTGTAGTAAGTATTTTTCCGGTCGGGTCGCAGACTGCGAGCTTACATCCGTGTACATATCCCGGGTCCCAGCCTAAGACTGTCTTTCCCGCGATAGGCGGTGCTAAGAGCAGCTGTCTGAGATTTGCGGCGAAGACCTTAATAGCCCCATCCTCTGCCATCTCTGTCAGGTCACTTCTTATCTCACGCTCTATCGACGGAGCTATGAGCCTGTCGTAGGCGTCCTTTGCGGCATTCTGTAATGCCGGTGTCGTGTTCGGATTTTCAGAAGTGATGATCTGCTTCTCTAAGTAACGGACTATATCCTCTGCCGGAGCGTTTACCTTTACTGTCAGGAAATCCTCTTTTTCACCGCGGTTCATGGCAAGGATCCTGTGGCCTGGGATGGTCGTGATCTTCTCAGAGTAGTCGTAGTACATCTCATACACTGACGGCGTGTTCTCTTTCTTCTGAGCCGAAGAAATATTTCCATCAGTCTTTGTCTTCTCACGGATCCAGCTTCTGAAATCAGCGTTATCGGAGACCTCCTCTGCGATGATATCGCAGGCTCCGTTTATGGCGTCCTCCGGTACATGGACATCGTTCTCTGGATCTACATACTTTTCTGCCTCTTCGGTAAGAGAAGTCTTAAGCTGCTGTGCCTTTATCGTCTCTGCTAACGGCTCTAAGCCCTTTTCCTTTGCGATAGTAGCGCGGGTCCTTCTCTTTGGCTTGTAAGGTCTGTAGATATCCTCTACCTCGGCTAAGGTCCGGGCTGCGTCGATTTTTTTACGGAGCTCATCCGTCAGTGCTCCGGCCTCTTCTATAGTAGAAAGTACTGTCTGCTTTCTGTCCTCGAGTCCGCGCAGGTACTCGAGCCTTTCGCCTAAGACACGAAGGGCGTCATCGTCTAATCCTCCGGTGACTTCCTTTCTGTATCGCGCGATAAAAGGGATGGTATTTCCCTCATCTAACAGCTCTACTGCCGCATCGACCTGGGATTTTTTGACCTGCAGCTCCTCTGCAATAAGTGCATTGATATCCATTATGCTTTCTCCGGTTCAGGGTACTCTTCGCCGAATGTCTCGACTGTGACTGTCTCCATGACCTGCGGCTCTACCGGGCGGTCCGACCAGTCTGTCTCGACCTCTGCTATTCTGTTCACGACGTCCATGCCCTCGGTGATCTTTCCGAAAGCCGCATACTGTCCGTCGAGATGCGGTGCGTCCTTATGCATGATGAAGAACTGGCTTCCGGCTGAATCCGGTGCCATGGTACGTGCCATCGAGAGCACTCCCGCCGTATGCTTTAAGTCATTCTCAAATCCGTTTGCAGAAAATTCTCCCTTTATAGAATACCCCGGTCCTCCGGTTCCATTTCCGTCCGGGTCTCCTCCCTGGAGCATGAAACCGTTGATGACTCTGTGAAATCCGAGTCCGTCATAAAAGCCTTTTTTTATCAGACTGATGAAATTATTTACTGTGTTCGGCGCGATCTCCGGATAAAGCTCTGCCTTCATCACGCTGCCGTCCTGCATTTTTATCGTAACCACCGGGTTCTGTGCCATTTTTATTTCCTCCTGTAAAAATTCATAAGCTTTTTTATTATAGAGTAATTCCGGGATTTACTCAACTGTTTTTTGTTCGGCGGTTGTGCCTTGGTAAAAACTTGATAAACTCTTCTTATAGTTTTATAATAAAATTATCTGTGTAAAAATATAGGATGGGTTTATGATCAAGGAATTTCTTAGAAAAACAGGGCTTTACATCCCTGATAAGATGGAGCATCACGAGGTGATGAGGCGGCTTTTAAAGGATAACCTCTCATTCGGTCTTCCGATGGCGGTACTTACTGCTGCCTCCGGACTGATCTATTTTTTCGTGTATCTCGGAGGAGGAGACTATCACCGCTGGCTGGCAAATCTGGTACTGACTCTCGGGTCTGCTGCCATGATAATCGCTTCGATAATCTACCGTAAGTACCCGAAGGCTCAGCTGATATGGCCGGGGTGGATAGCATTCTTTATATACTTTTTCTCCTGCTCGTTTTACGGGATGTCACGCTCGCTCTACTCCTGCAGATTCGGCCAGGATTATATGCTTTCATTTATGCTGATAGTCATCTGGTGCTTCGGCATTTTTGAAATCTACCCGCTCGCATCGCTGATCTACGGAGCCACTCTTTTCTACGGGATGTTCTACTTGATGAGAAAGGTCGGGATATACGGATATGATCCGGTCAACTGGATCATGTTCTATGCTGTGACCTGCGTGTTATCGACTATCCGCTACAGTATCGCGATAAAAAATGTCTATGCATCGATGGAGATCGAAGTCAGGACAAGCCAGCTCGAGTACCTGTCCGCGCGAGACGGACTGACTGGTCTCTATAACCGTTTCTGCCTCCGTGAAAAATTCGACGGATTTTTGAATAAGACGGTGATAGTCGCTATGATGGACATCGACGATTTCAAACACTATAACGATGACTTCGGGCACGATTACGGCGACTACATCCTGAAGCTCTACGCTAAGACTGCGCAGCATTCTTTTGACAATGCTGACATCTTCCGTTACGGCGGCGACGAGATACTTATCGTCTCACGTCAGCCGAGGGATATATTCGAACGTGAGATAGTGACTTTCGGTCGCGAATTAAAGCTTGGGTTCAGTACCGGTTCAGATGTGACACCGACCTTCTCTCTCGGCTACGTCTGTGGTAAAGCCACAGACCAGGACAGCCTCCGCCGCATCCTGAAGCAGGCCGACAAGAACCTCTACGATGTAAAGCACGAAAACAAAGACTCCTTCAAAGGCAGTGAGTTTGAAGGCTGAAAAACCCCCGGTAAGCCATACTGGCTGCCGGGGATTTTTGTTAAACTGTTTATTTGTTATTCTGCAGTGACGGATTCTCGACCGGGATCTTCAGAGCATCAAGGACATCTGTCACTTTTTTAACAGGTGTAATCTCTAATGCTTCCTTGACCTCGTCGGCGACGTCACGGAGATCGTCCATATTTTCTTCAGGGATAAAGACGCGCTTTACGCCTGCTCTCTGGGCTGCCATCAGCTTCTCTGGCAATCCTCCGATAGCGTTTACTGAACCGTTCAGTGAGACCTCTCCGGTCATGGCGACCTGCGGAGTGACCGGAGTTCCGGTCACGAGTGATGAGAGTGCTGTCGTAAGAGTGATTCCTGCAGAAGGTCCGTCCTTCGGCGTAGAGCCGTCTGGTACATGAATATGGATATCGCTCTTTTCGAGAAGCTTTATCTTGCCCGGGTACATAGCTTTCACAAGAGAGAGGGCGATCGTAGCCGACTCCTTCATGACATCGCCGAGCTGACCGGTGATAGTGAGCTTTCCGGTACCTTTTGTCATCAAAGACTCGATGTAGAGGATCGTGCCTCCGACCTGAGTCCAGGCAAGTCCGGTGATGATACCCGGTTTGCCCTCTTTCTTTACTTTATCCCTGTGGAGCGGATGCATATCCAGGTAATCGCGGAGCTCATCCTTATGGACTGTGACATGATCCTCTCCTGTCTCGATCTTTACGGCTGCAATACGGCAGAGAGTATCGATACGCTTCTTTAGTCCACGGACACCGCCCTCCATCGTATAATCGGAGATGATCGTCTCGAGCGCATCATCGTCGATGTCGAGCTTGTCCTTAGGGATGCCTGCCTTCTCATATGCTTTCGGGATCAGGTGATCCTTGGCGATATGCTCCTTTTCTATCGGAGTGTATCCCTGGAACTCTATGACTTCCATTCTGTTCAGAAGAGGTGCAGGGATAGTATCTAAAGTATTCGCTGTGCAGATGAAAAGTACATCTGACAGGTCATACGGTACATTCATATAGTGATCGGTGAAGCTGTTATTCTGCTCAGGGTCAAGGACTTCGAGCAGTGCTGATGCAGGGTCACCGTTATATGATTCCGAGAGCTTGTCGATCTCATCTAAGACCATAACCGGATTCGAGACTCCAGACTTGTGGATCCCATCCATGATACGGCCCGGCATAGCTCCTATATATGTACGTCTGTGACCTCTGATCTCAGCCTCGTCACGGACACCGCCAAGGGCTACTCTGACATACTTTCTGCCGAGTGCACGTGCGATGCTCTTTCCGATGGAGGTCTTACCTGTACCAGGGGCACCTACGAAAAGAAGAATAGAACCGGCCTGCTGCTTCTTCAGGTTCATGACAGCTATCTGCTGGATGATCCTGTCCTTGACTTTCTTCAGACCGTAATGGTCCTCGTCAAGCACAGCTCTGGCCTGCTTCAAGTCTATATCCTTCGGCTCTTCCTTTTTCCAGGAAAGGGTCGTCACGAAATCAAGGTAATCATAGAGCATGCCGTACTCAGGAGAATTCTTTCCCTCCTGCTTCAGTCTGCCGAGAACCTTCTCAGCTTCCTTCCTGGCATCCTCATTCATGCCGTTATCCTTCAGAGCTATCTCGAACTTTCTGATATCCGAGACATTCTCAGGATGCATGTCATCGAGCTCTTTCTGCAGATAGTCGATCTGCTTCTTCAGGGCTGACTCCCTGTATATCTTCTGGTAATCGGCTTCCTGGGCGTTTGCTGCCTCGGCGCCGATATTGCTCATCTCGATATTCTCGTAGATCATTTTTTCGAGGAGATCGATACGCTTCTTCTTCGAGTCCTCCTCAAGGACGCTGTACCTGTCCTCGGCTGAGTTAAAGAGCCACGGGCTCATCGATGCTGCGACCTCGGCGATGGAGTTGAACTGCGCTATGTAGCCGCGGCTTAAGTTCCCCCACTGTGAGTTGGCAAAATAGTTTACCAGCGCCTGCTTCATCTTATCGAGTCTGGCACGCTCTTCCTCAGGGTTCGTCTCCTCGCCCGGTGTGTCCTCTCGCTTTGTGGCTGTGACATTTATCGTGTGATCCGCAAAGATAGTGACATCTGTGATGTCGGCTCTCTTCTTCGTCCTGATCACGATGTAGTTATTATCTGAATTTATCTCGGTGATGATTCCTGATACGCCGATCGGATAGAGGTCGTCCTCTGTGATCTCTTCTCTCTTCTTCGGGCTTTTCTCTGCCACGATGATGAGCCTTTCCTGGTTCTCAGGGTCTTTTCCTGTCATGGCTGTGAAAGCCTGTGTCTGCAGATACAGGTTCGTCTCCGGTATCAGCATCACGTTATATAAAGGCAATACTGTCATCTGAATTCCTCCTTTATAGTTTCGTTATTAGCAACCGATGAATATGAGTGCTAATTAGATTGCGCACAAATAATAGCACCGTTGTCAGTATCTGTCAATAGGAAATTTGTGAAAAATATGTTAAACTGTGTCTATGAATATTTATATAACAAGACATGGACAGACTGATCTGAATAAGGCGCACCTGATGCAGGGGCGGACCGATGCGCCGCTGAATGAGCGAGGAAAGCAGCAGGCTGCCGAGGCCGCTGAACAGCTAAAAGGCATCCGCTTTGACGCCGTATATGCGAGCCCGCTGCAGAGAGCTGTAGATACCGCTCACATCATGACAGGCTTCCCGAAAGATCAGATTATCACAGACGAGCGCATCATCGAAGTCGACTTCGGCAGATACGAGAAGAGAAAATACACGGCGCTTGGACTGCGCATGTGGTCATTCTGGCTTCTGCCGACCATTTTTTCAGAGCCGGACACTGTGGAGTCAATCGCACACATGAAAAAAAGAGCCCATTCATTTCTGAATGATCTCTCAAAAAATGACTATCAGAATGTGCTCATCTCATGCCACGGCGGCATAATGCGGGTACTCTGCGGCATCCTCGATCACAGGAAAAACGAGCTGATGTGGAATCCCAAACCTAAAAACTGTGAGATCCGGAAATTCACTCTTTTGTAAAAAATTCCGCAGATTCACCATTTTTTCTTCGGACAGGCAGCTTTTTTCGCGAAAGCGCGGATCTGGACGTAACAGCCACACGCCTGGCAGGTCACGTCCACGAGATAGGGGCATTTTTCGCATAGCAAAAGGCGCCCGTTGTAAACCGCTTCTGTGGCACGGTCTTCGGGCGCTATCATGTTTCTGTAATGAAGGAGGTCTGCCGCATCCGCTCCAGCTTCTTTTTCAAGCTCGCAGAGACGGCAGGTTCTTTTTTCACTCATGCTTTGTAGTTTTCTCCATATAGAGGGTCATCAGCTCCAACCGGATCTTCTGAGATGTGCTTAGAAAACACTTTATAGAAGAAAAGTGACTGGAGCCAGCTGACTGTTGAAAATCCGAAAAGTGCCATGATAATGGTAAGTCCCGGATTCAGTGTCGCAAGCCACACTGCAAATACCGCAAGTCCTGCAGCGCATACAGTGTAAGGGATAAAATAGCCGAAAGCCATTCTGGCTGCGTTTTTCACCTGAGTCAGGAGGCTGTCGTTCATTTTTGCGATAAGTGGGAAAAGCCACATGGCTACTACACCGATCAGTATAGCTATGACGATGCTTATGACCTGCATCATATGGCTTAAGGAGCTGGCTTTCCTCACATTCCAGAACCTGTAGTCAAAGAAAAGGAGGAATCCACATGCCGCAAGTACAAGGAATGAGATCGTAGACTGCCTGAAGCTCTGCTTAAAAGCTTTGAAGTAGGTCCTTACTACATAGCCATCGCCGTATCGGATCGAACGGAGTGAAACGGCATACATGGCAGAGAGCGATGCCCCGATAGTAAATATCGGAATGGAGGTAAGAATAAAGAGAAGATTTAAGACCAGAAGATCGGTCATTTTATTTAAGAATCTGACAACGCTGCTGTTAAACTGTTCCATGTATACCACTGCTCCTTTCGTATTATTTGATGCCGCTGATGGCAACTGACTGCACGATGACTCTCTGGAAACAGAAGAAGAGAACCAGCGTAGGAATAATAGCTATAACCGATGCCGCCATGATCAGAGCGTAGTCACTCTGGATAGCGTAGTATGAGTTGAACGACTTGATAACCACCTGTAAGGTCCACTTGCTCTCATTTCTTAGGAAAATGACTGGAGCCAGGTAGTCATTCCAGATACCCATGAACCACAGGATAAGCTGTGTACCAAGGGCGCCCTTCATCAGAGGAAGGAATATCCTCCAGTAAACTCCGAAGTAAGAGCAGCCGTCAAGCTTTGCAGCTTCCATAAGCTCTGTTGGGATACTGTAGAGATTCTGTCTCAGGAAGAAAATGATGCTGACATTTCCGAAGCATCCAGGAACTATAAGAGGAAGCAGGGAGTTTGTCCATCCCATTTTTGTAAAGAGTACATACTGCGGGATCATGACTACCGCGAACGGGATCATGATCGTGGCGAGTAGAGCCATGAAGAAAGCGTTCTTTCCGCGAAATCTCATCTTTGCGAAAGCGAAAGCCGCAAGTGATGAGGTGAAGCCTCCGAATACAAGAACCGGTACTTCGACCTTCAGCGTGTTAAAAATACCGTTTATGAAACTTCCCTTTGAAAGCACTTCTGAGTACTTGCCGATAAGAACAGGATCCGGAATGATACTCAGCTGTCCGGAAAGGATCTGGTTCTTCGTCATGAAGGAGGTGGCCACCATGTAGATCAATGGGAAAACCATCGTCACGGCTCCTAAAGCCAGAAGGATAAAGACTACTATGTCTCCAGCCTTCTGTTTGGTGGATTTGTGGCCCTTCTTAGCTATTTTTAAAAGTTCTTTCTTATCTATAGTAGCGTCACTCATTTTTCCACCTCCTTAATCCATAGTCTTGACCCATTTATTCTGGGTACCAAAGTTGATCGCCGTTATGATAAAAATAATGATAGCGAGGATAACCGCTACTGCGCAGCCATATCCGAGCTGATTCTGTGAGAATGCCTTCTGATACAGGTAGAACACGATAGTAGCGGCGCTGTAGTTTGTACCACCGTTTCCTGTCATGACCTGAACCTCGACGAATACTTGCCAGCCACCGATCAGAGAAGTGATCAGTACGAAGAAGGTGATAGGGGAGATCAGTGGAAGGGTGATGTACTTAAACAGCTGGAATCCTGTGGCTCCGTCGATCTTTGCAGCTTCATAATAATCCTTCGGGATATTCTGAAGACCTGCGAGATAGAGGATGATCGTACCACCGAGGCCCTTCCAGGTCATGAAGATGATCATGGCTACTTTTACCATCTTCTCATCGCCGAGCCAGTTCGGACCATGAAGACCAGTCAGTGCCTTGATGATAGAGTTCAGAAGACCATAGTCGAAGTTAAACACCCAGGCCCAGAGGATTGACACAGCCACGAGGGATGATACAACCGGGATATAGTAGAGTGTTGTAAAAATACGCCCAAGCTTCTTTAATCTGTTGATACCCATGGAAATCAGGATACTGAGTATCATACCGATCGGTATACCGATCATGTAGATGATCGTGTTCAGCATTGACTTCCAGAACTTGGTATCTGTAAGTATGTCGTGATAGTTTCTTAGGCCAGCCATGTTGCCGAGGAGGGAGTTAAGTCCTGTCCATCTCGAAAAACTGGCCGTAACTGCGAAAACTATCGGGTATGCCATAAAAATGCAAAATCCTACGAACGGCGGCAGGATGAATAGCCATGCCCAGCGTTCTTCTCGTTTCGCCATCGCAGACAGACCCTTGCTCTTGCTCTTTGTAACTTCCATTTTTATAATTCCTTTTCTGAAAAAACGGCCGCTCTTTCATATGAAAGAATCTATAGAAAGAGTGGCCGCTGTAAACGAATTGCGCGCTAGAGAATGCCTGTTAGTTCTTGTTTCCTGATGAGAGATCCCATGCGTTGTCGAGGGCTTCCTGACACTTCGGTTCTACTTCCTTCAGATAATCGCTTGCCGATTCTGAACCATTCTGTACGTTCGGTATTCCTTCGAGGAAGGTTGTCCACCACTCGTTGTTCGGAGTGTATGTAGTCTCTTCGAAAATTCCCTTGTACTTGTCGTTTCCTTCGATGTAACCGAAGATAACGTCTACATTTGAAGCATATGGAATCTTTCCATCCTTAACAGCCTGCTTCCAGTCGCCTGTAGCATAGTCCTTGATGTTCGGAATCTGCATTGACTTTCCGGTAGTCTCACCTGAAAGAGCCTTCTGTCCGTCAAGGTCTGTAGAAAGAGCTGTAATAAGCTCAGTAGCGAGGTCTGGGTGCTTGCAGGTCTTAGATACTGCAAATCCTACTGTTCCAAGCCATGTGGTAGACTTTCCGTCTCCATCCGGTCCTACAGGCCATCCACAGAGATCCCACTTATAAGGGAAGGTTGCCTGATCCATGAATGCTGCTACATCCCATGTACCGCATGCGTAGAAACCGATCTGGCCGTCAAGCCATCTCTGGTAGCCGCCCATGGCTGTATCCTGCTCTACCGAAGGAGTAACCTTATACTTTGAAGTAAGGTCGGTGTAGAACTGGAAGCTGTCCTTTAAGGCCTTGTTATCAGTGAGATTGACCTTCTTGTAGTCATCGCTCAGGAACTTGACTCCGTTTGAATACATGTACGGTGTCATACCAAATGCATTAGCATTTGCAACACCCCACTGATCGATCTCACCATCACCATCAGTATCCTTTGTCAGCTTCTTGCAGACTTCAAGGAACTCATCGTATGTGTATGGCTTCTCAGGATCCGGATAATCAAGTCCGGCCTTATCGAAGAGGTCTTTGTTATAAGCGAATGCGAAGCATGAGAGATCCTTCGGCAGGCAGTACAGAGAGCCTTTTCCGATCTCTTTACCATCATACTGGTAAGCGCTCTTGATCTCAGGCCAGAGGTTATCTACTGCTGTCTGGTCTACATACTTATCAAGAGGAATGCAGTAGCCGTTATCTACATACTCCTTAACTGATGCAGGTCCTACATAAAAGATATCCGGCAGATCGTTTGCTGTGATAGCTGCTGTCATCTTCGTATTGTACTCGTCCTGTGTTGTTACTTCGAAATTCACGTTCTTGATCTGATCCTTGTGAGCTTCTGTGAACTTCTTGATCTGTTTCTCGTAGGCTGCCTTCTCATGCTCCTGTGCGTAGATGAGGATGTGGAGTTCGTCCTTTCCTTCACCCTTCAGATTCGTGCTGGTTGAAGCATCACTTGAAGAAGCTTCGTTCTTTGCTACACTACATCCAGCGAAGGACGTAACTGCCATGGCCGTGCAAAGGCCAAGTGCTAATGCCTTTCTGAGTTTCATAAATCATTTCCTCCTATGGGCTCCTTACTTTTCCTTAAAAAATATCCGCCCTGTGCTTGTTTCTAACTCGATCTCGATTTTTGTGAATTGTTTTACTTTTATCTGTCACTGTCAGCTCGCGCGCCTGGCCGTTTTGTGAAAGATTACTGTAAAACCCCTCTCGCTATCTCGATTTTCTATGCATATTGTACTATCTGTTTCTGGTTCTGTCAATACCTTTTTTATTTTTTTCTAAAATAATTTAGTTCTCCAATTTTTTATCGCAAAATCAAAATTTTGTTATTGACCTAAACTACTTTATGTTTTATCATATATTTAGAAAACTATAAAGATTACAGGAGGCGAAAATGATACGAATCACTACGCCCGAGGAGGCACTCCCGCTTTTTAAAGTACTGGGATCAGACGCCAGAATGCAGATCATAAGTCTGCTGCTTGCAAACAAGCAGATGAACATGAATGAAATCGCCTCTGCGTTAAATATCACAAACGGAGCCCTTACCGGACACATCAAAAAACTCGAGGCTGCCGGTTTCATCACGGTAAATAACGACAGCGAAGGCCACGGCAATCAGAAACTGGTCTCTCCACGTCTTGAAAAAATCCTGATAGATTTCGAGACAGCTGAGGAAGTCCAGAACATCTACAACGCCGACATAAAGGTCGGGCACTACACTAACTACAAAGTATATCCTACCTGCGGCATCGCGACAAACAAGTCGCTGATCGGAGAAGTAGATGACACCAGATACTTCTCACACCCTGACAGGTACGAAGCCGATATCTTATGGTTTACCCGCGGATTTGTAGAGTACGAGGTACCGAATTTCATACCGGTAAACCAGAAGATAAACCAGATAATGATCTCCGCCGAGCTCTCGTCTGAGGCTCCGGGAGTAAATTCAGTCTGGCCTTCAGATATTACCTTCTCGATAAACCATACAGAGCTTGGTATGTGGACTTCTCCGGGAGACTTCGGAGATACCAGAGGAATCTTTACTCCGGACTGGTGGTTCCCGAACTGGAACCAGTACGGACTCCTGAAACTCCTCGTCGTAAACCATGAGGGAACCTTCATCGATGGTCTTCAGATCTCTGATGTGACTATCGATCAGCTTGCTCTGAACTACAAGAGCCACATCTCATTCAGACTCGAGGTAAAGGACGACGCCGAGCACGTCGGAGGGCTTACGATCTTCGGAAGTACATTCGGAAACTACGCTCAGGATATAAAGGTAAGTCTTTACTACGAACCGATGGCATAACAAAACAGGGCGGCAGGCCTTATGGCCCGCCGCCCTGTTTGTTATAGTTATTACAGAACCATGGAACATCGCCCGATTGGCGATGGAAGGAGGGAATCCATGGATTTATAGGAATATTTTACTTTATGCGAAGCATAGTGACGCTGGCTGCCGGCAGTGTCGCCTTGAGTCCATCATCTGTCTTCTTAAAGCCTGTGAATTTTTCTTCGGTGACTTCATCAGGAGCCTCGAAGGTATTGTGAGCGTGGATCTCTCCAGTCACTACTGTAGCTTCCTGTACCTCGAAGTCCTTCTTTTCAACAAAGCTGATGTCTACATCCTGTGCGTCGTCCGCGGACAGATTTGCCAGGGTTACGGTGATAATTCCGTCTTTATCTATAGAAACCGACTCTGTAACCTCTGGAACCTGCCATTCATCAGGTCCGATGATTCCATCATCAGCGATATGCGCATCAACGAGCTCTGCTCCTTGATGATATCTGTACTGATGAAATACATGATAGGTCGGAGTCTTTATCATTTTGTCTCCGTCTGTCAGGATCATAGCCTGAAGTACGTTGATCATCTGGGCGATGCAGGCCATTTTTACACGGTCACAGTGCTGGTTGAAGATATTCAGCGTAATGCCGGCGATCAGCGCGTCACGGACTGTATTCTGCTGATAGAGGAATCCAGGATTTGTGCCCGGTTCAGCTGTATACCAGCCGCCCCACTCATCGACTACCATGCCGATCTGCTTCTCAGGATCGAAGGTATCCATTATCTTGCCGTGCTTTGTCACGAGCTCGTCCATATACAGGGCTTTTGACATCGTCTTGTACCATACTTCGTGGTCGAACTCTGTCGACGGTCCCTTTATCTCCCAGCCTTCCGGATGGACATAATAGTGAAGTGAAAGCCCATCCATCAGTCCGTGGAATGCAGGTGCGCAGTGATCGTAGCAGGTTCCTAAGACTTTCTTAGTCCAGTCGTAATCATCTACATTGGCTCCGCCGCAGATTTTTTTGATCGGATGCTCAGGATCGTAAACCCTGACATAGGTCTGGAATCTGCGATAGAGGTCTGCGTAATACTCAGGGCGCATATTGCCGCCGCAGCCCCAGTTCTCATTTCCGACTCCAAAGTAGTCGACAGTCCAAGGTTCCTCGTGGCCATTTTTCTTACGAAGCTCTGACATCGGTGAGAGTCCGCCAAAGGTCATGTACTCGACCCACTCTGACATCTCCTGGACAGTGCCGCTTCCTACATTTCCATTGATGTAGGTCTTGCAGCCGAGCTGTCTTACCAGTTCGAAAAATTCGTGAGTTCCGAAGCTGTTATCCTCGGTCACACCGCCCCAGTGGGTGTTGACCATTTTCTTCCTGGTCTCCTTTGGTCCGATGCCGTCCATCCAGTGGTACTCATCGGCAAAGCAGCCGCCCGGCCAGCGAAGCACCGGCACTTTTATCTCTTTTAACGCCTCTACGACATCTTTTCTCATGCCGTTCTCATTCGGGATATCCGAATTCTCTCCGACATAGAGCCCTTCATAGATGCCGCGGCCCAGATGCTCGCTGAACTGGCCGTAGATCTCAGGTGAAATGGTTCCTTTTTTTACCTTTTCATTGATAAAAAGCTTCATAAGTATTTAACCCCCCAGATAGTCTGGTTGTTGTCGCCAGTCGCAAGGATAGTGCATACCTTATTACCGGCTTCGTCTGTAGTATCTGTGATAACCCCCGTGTACGTAGCACCGTCGATTTTTACAGTGATCTGGTTCTTATCCTGTATCTCGTAGGTTCCCTTGTACGCCCCGGTTATTTTGCCATCATTAAAAGTAGTTTTCTCTGCCTCACTGATATTCGAACCGATTTCAATCCCATGATCTACCATGTAGACTGTTCCATCGATATCAGAGTTCTTATACTCCTTCGTCGAATCGTCGCTGTACTGAAAAGCCTGCGGCACCAGCCATCCCTCAGATGTCATATAGAGCCTGTGGATCCTGTCTTGATGGTCTTCGGAACCGTTATCAAATCTCTGATGATAGATCAGACACCAATTTCCGCCCTTGTCTTTAAAGACTGACTGTCCGCCCGGCGCCATATACGCTGTCTCAAGGCTCGGGAAAGTGTAGTTCCCCATCAGCTTTACACCGTAGTTAAAGAAATCATCCTGATCTTTAGGTGTCTGTCCCTTGGCGTCTACATATGGCCCTGTCGGCTCCTTGCTTCTGAACTCCCTGATCTGGTAGCCGCCTTCACGTGTCAGCTCACCATATGACAAGAACAGATAATAGTACTGTGTATCCTCATCGTAGGCTATGTACGGAGCTTCGATAGCATGATGTCCGCCACCGAGTAGATGGTATCCGTAGTAAGGGTCGATATTCTCTCCTGTCTCCTTCGGTGAGATCGGAAGTCCGGTATTTTTATCCAATTCTATAAGAAAAATACCACCAGACCATGACCCGTACACGAGCCACATCCTGTCATCAGTGTCTGTAAAAACTGCCGGATCGATGCTGTTCGGCCACTCCTTATTATTGTAAGCACCGTACTCCAAGTATCTCGAGAGGTCTGCGCCCTTGCCGAGCACGTCGTACACGTCGGTATTTTTTACATCCTTTTTCGTCCAGCCGGAGTAGAGGAACTTTGCCTTGTACTCCCACGGGCCGTTCGGCGTGTCTGAAACCGCCATGCAGATATCGCTCTTTATATAGGTAGAAGTCGTGCAGAAATACATCACATATTTTTTCATCGTATCGTTATAGATGATGTTCTCAGCCCAGCACGAATATCCGCCCTGGTCGTTTTTCCCGACGTAATCAAATGCCGGCATGTCACCATCATATATATTGGAAAAAAGTACCGTAGGCGTCTTCGCCGTATACGTCCATGTCTTCAGGTCATCAGACTTTGCCTCGAGGTAATGGCTTCCAACCATCCAGTAGGTCCCGTCTTTGTCGAGAAGTATCTGCGGATCATGAATGCTGACTTCGCACTGGTAGTTTCCTTTTTTTATTTTCACTTTCTTCTCCGAGCCTCCGCTTTTCTGTGCTGTTCCCGCGCATCCAGTCAGTACCATAGCTGCTGCCATAACAAGAGCTGCAATTCTTTTTTTCATAGATTACCTCTGAATGAAAATACAGGGGTTTCACCGTTCCATCTGACAGGAAGGATGAATGCGTGGCGGTTCGGATTATACAGAGGGTCTCCCTCTATCTCCGGTTCTGTACGCGCATGAACGATCATAGCATCGTTGTCCTCTTCATCCTTCACGAAGCAGTTATGCCCCGGTCCGTATATCCCTAACTCCTCATCTGTTGAAAGCACCGGATATCTCGATTTTTCCCAACTTCTCGGGTCTAACAGATCCGAGCCTCTCTTCGCGTGCATAAGTCCCACGCAGTATGCCGGACTCGTGTCCGACGCTGAGAATGTCAGCCAGATATCGTCCCCATGAAAAAGCACTCCCGGCCCCTCGTTCACCCAGAATCCATGTCTTTCCCAGTCATAGTCCGGTGATGTCAGGAGCACCTGATCTGTCGCCAGCTTCGTCGGGCTCTCCATCCGCGCGATATACAGATTCGAGATCTGCTTTCCGACGCTGACTTTTTCGGCCCACACGTAGTAATACTCGCCGTCCACTTCAAATACTGTGGCATCTAAAGAGAATGCCCTGAACGAAAACTCATCCGTATCGGCTGCCTGCATCGGTCCGGCCTCGACCCAATCGTCTTTCATCGGGTCAGTTCCGTTGAGTTTCAGCACGTAAGGTCTGATATGCCATATATCCTCTACCTCTCCGCCTGCAAAGTAGATGTAGTACCCGCCGAACAGGTAGTGTATCTCAGGTGCCCAGATGTTCTGAGACATCGGCCCGTGATCATGCTTTCTCCACAAAACTCTCTCATCAGCATCCTTTAAACCGAGAAGAGTGTCGCTCTTTCTCAGGATTATCTCATCGTACTCCGGCACTGATGCCGTGAAATAGTACGCCCCATCCCTCTTGTAGACGTATGGATCTGCCCTCTGCAGGATCCATGGCTTGTTGTAGTTTTCCTGTCTGTCCATCGTAATCCCTTTTAC
>ONIH01000004.1:160120-172993 GCA_900317825.1 uncultured Lachnospiraceae bacterium
GATTGCAACTGTTTTTTGTTGTTTTTGTCAATATATACTAAAATAGTTTCGGAGATTTGTGCATTATGACTAAAGTATTTTAGGCAAAAAATAAGACGAACCTTGTTTAGGTTCGTCTAAAGCTTTTATAATGCACTAAAATATTTTACTTCATGAGTTTCTGGATAGTCTCGACCAGCTCATCGATCACCTCGTCATTTCCGTTCTTGACATTCTCCTTGACGCAGGTGCGGATGTGGTTTGCGAGGATGACTTTGTTAAAACTGTTCAGTGCCGCCGATGCCGCCGTACTCTGCCTCAGCACATCGATGCAGTAGGCATCCTCCTCTATCATGCGCTTTATACCCCTGATCTGTCCCTCTATCCTCGAGAGCCTGTTCACCAGGTCCTTTTTCTCCTTATCGCTTCTGTCCTTCATCTTCCCGGAGCAGGCTGCGCAGCCGCCTCCGGCCTCCTCTATATCTCCGGCCATCTGTCCGCAGTGCGGGCAGATCTTTTCTTCCTTCTCTTTAGTCAGTGTATTTGTCTGTGCCATATAGATGCACCTCCGTTTTCGTGTTACCTGGTATTGCTCTGATCAACTGTTATGATATACCCCGATGGGGTATATGTCAAGTTTTCTGCTCTATGCAATCCGCGTGAAAAATGGTATCATTTGCAGTAGAATAAACCCTTTTAACGAAAGGAAAACAGATGCGAATTTTATATATAGAATGTAACATGGGAGTTGCCGGGGATATGCTCTCGGCCGCACTTCTCGAACTGTTCGATAAGCCGGATGATGTGATCACGAAGCTTAACAGTATAGCTCCGGAGGGGGTATCTGTCTCCGCTGAAAAAACTCAGAAATGCGGGATCACCGGTACGCAGATGCATGTAGTGATAAACGGTGAAGAGGAAGGACACGGATCTCATCACGAACATGAGCACCACCATCATCACGCCTCTATGGAGCATATCGCAGGTATCATAAACGGGATGGATATTCCTGACGGTGTAAAGACTGATGCGCTGAGCGTGTATAAGCTGATAGCAGATGCTGAGTCGAAGGCGCATGGCATGCCCGTTTCTGAAATCCACTTCCACGAAGTCGGTACTCTCGATGCGATAATGGATGTGACTTCTGTGTGTTACATGATCCATGAGCTGGCGCCTGATGCGATATACGCTTCTCCTGTCAGGACAGGCTTCGGCGAAGTGAAGTGCGCACATGGCATCATGCCAGTACCGGCTCCGGCAACAGCGTATCTGCTCGAAGGAATCCCGACCTATGCCGGAGATATCGAAGGAGAGATGTGCACACCTACAGGCGCTGCATTGATCAGATACTTCTCACAGAAATTCTGTGAACGTCCGCTGATGGCAGTAGATAAAACCGGATACGGTATGGGGCATAAGGACTTTAAAGCCGCCAACTGTGTAAGGGTCTTCCTTGTGGAACGTACAGAGAGCTCAGATCAGACCGACCAGGTAGTCGAGCTGAAGTGTAATCTCGATGATATGACCGGCGAGCAGATCGGATACGCGATGTCGAAGCTCTTCGAAGCTGGTGCTCTCGACGTCTTCACCACCGCCATCGGCATGAAGAAAAACAGGCCGGGCATCCTGCTGACTGTCCTCTGCCGTCCTTCCGGCCGCGAGTCTATCATCCCGCAGATATTTAAACACACCACAACTATCGGCATCCGTGAAGCTCTCTGCAACCGCTACATCCTGAAGCGCACGGAGACTGCTGACGAGAACGGTGTCCGTACCAAAACCTCCACCGGCTATGGCGTCACCCGCAAAAAAAGCGAGTTTGACGATCTCGCCAGGCTCGCTGATAAAAATAACGATTCAATTCTCTGATAACAGAACCGGGCATTGCCCGGTTCCATTGGCTTTTACGCCTCTACAGCTACGAATTCATAGCCTGCATCTTCGATGGCTTTCTTGATATCAGCCTCATCGATTGGCTTCGTAGCCTCGATCACAGCTTCGCCTTTTTCATGGTCAGCCGTGGCGTTTGTTACGCCGTCGATTCCTTTGAGTCCCTGGCTCACGTGCTTCTCGCACATCTGGCACATCATACCTTTTACTTTTACAGTCTCTTTCATTGTGTTACCTCCATTTACTTTTTCATCTGTATCTATAGGGCAGGCAGCCGGATTTCCATTCACGGCATTTTCTGCCACAGTTACCTTCTCAGCTGAAGTGTCCGGAAGAGCCGGATGCCTCAGAGGTTTGTCATGCTTAGTGCTGTGAACTTTGAACAGGTTCAGGCGAAGCGCGTTCACGCATACCGTAAAGCTCGAAAGACTCATCGCGGCAGCTCCCCACATAGGATTCAGGTGAATGCCCGGATACAGGCCTGCTGCCATAGGGATCAGCAGAGCATTGTAGGCGAAAGCCCAGAACAGGTTCTCATAAATATTCTTAAGTGTCGCACGAGAGAGCCTTATCGCAGCCGACACATCGGTAAGCTTCGAATTCATCAGAACTATATCAGCTGAATCTATGGCTACATCAGTTCCTGCTCCGATGGCTATACCCGTATCAGCTCTCGTAAGAGCCGGTGCGTCATTGATACCGTCGCCTACCATGGCTACTTTGCCGCGTTTCTGGAGCTCACGGATGACTTTTTCCTTGCCATCAGGCAGGACGCCGGCGATGACTCTGTCGACACCAGCCTGGTCACCAATGGCTTTGGCTGTACGCTCATTATCTCCGGTCAACATCACGACTTCGATACCCATGTGCTGCAGTTCCTTTACAGCCTGACGAGAATCAGTCTTTATGACATCAGCCACGGCTATGATTCCGGCTAGCTTACCGTCCTCTTCAAAGAACAGCGGAGTCTTGCCCTGCTCAGCCAGTTCTTCTGATTTTTCCTGGAGGTCAGCCGGAACAGTCACCAGAGAAGAGATGAACTTCTCAGAACCTCCGTAAACTGTTTTCCCGTTTACAGTTCCCTTAAGTCCATGACCAGCAAGGGCTTCAAAGTCATCGACATCAGCCGCTTTAACACCGTCAGCCTCAGCCTTCTCTACGACAGCCCTGGCGAGCGGATGCTCAGACTTCGACTCGAGCGAAAATGCCTTTAGCAGAAGGTCCTTTGCAGAAACGCCCTCGGCCGGAATGATATCAGTCACCTGAGGCTTACCCTCGGTGATGGTTCCGGTCTTGTCGAGAGCAATGATCTGCACTTTCCCGGCATTTTCCAACGCTTCAGAAGTCTTGAACAGGACGCCGTTCTTTGCGCCCATGCCGTTCCCTACCATGATAGCCACCGGAGTCGCAAGCCCCAGAGCACAAGGACAGGAAATCACGAGCACCGTGATGGCGTGCTCAAGTGAAGTAGCCGAGCCGCCGCCAACTATCATCCATACGAAAAATACCACGAGCGCTATTCCCATGACAGCCGGAACGAAAACTCCCGAAACCCTGTCAGCTATGCGGGCTATCGGAGCCTTTGTCGCTGCAGCGTCACTTACCATCTGGATGATCTGTGAAAAAGTGGTATCCTCACCGACTCTCGTCGCGCGCGCCCTGATAAATCCGGACTGGTTTATCGTAGCTGCTGAAACTGTGTCGTCGACATTTTTATCTACAGGAATCGACTCACCGGTCAGTGCCGACTCATCTATAGCCGTAGTTCCTTCGATGATCACTCCGTCGACCGGGATCGACTCGCCCGGCTTTACTAAGAAGATGTCGCCGGATTTTACTTCATCTATCCCGACTTCGGCCTGTTCGCCGTCACGCTCGATAACTGCGGTCTTCGGAGCCATTTTCATCAGGTTCTTAAGAGCGTCAGTCGTGCGTCCCTTCGAATAGGACTCGAGTGTTTTGCCGATCGTGATAAGCGCCGGGATCATGGCCGCTGACTCGAAGTAGAGCTGGTTGTGATATAGCGGCATCAGATCCATATTCGATGTGCCTGTAGTAAGCAGGTAGGTCATCTGGTACAGAATGTAAAGCGACCAGCCGAACGACACACTCGAACCTAAAGCCACAAGTGCGTCCATATTTGGCGAGCCGTGGAACAAGGACTTGAATCCCGATGTAAAAAATGCCCGGTTTATGATCATGACCACCAGAGCTAAGAGCATCTGAGTGATTGCCAGTCCTATATGGTTATGATCTAAAAATGCCGGGACCGGCCATCCCCACATATTATGTCCCATCGTGATGTACATCAATGCCAGAAGCACGATCACAGACCATACCAGACGCTTCAGGAGCTTCGGAGTCGTCGTATCCTTTAGTGACTCCTCCTCGGCAGCCAGCTTCTGACTGGCAGTGGCGCCTGACTTCGGCGAATCGAAATCCTGCTTTGAAGCGCCATACCCGGCATTTACCACAGCCTGGATTATATCATTATCGCTCGCTGTTCCCTCGACAGCCATGGAATTCGTAAGCAGCGAAACGTTCACGGACTTCACACCCGGAACCTTGCTCACGGCTTTTTCTACATGAGCCTGACACGAAGCACAGCTCATGCCGGTCACATTAAACTTCTCCATAGGGCTTCGACCTTCTTTCCTAAAAAAATATCCCAGATACCCCATCGGGGTATCTGGGACTATAATATACCCTATAGGGGTATCTGTCAAGAACTTTTTTCAGGCTTCTTCAGAAGTATTTGCGTTGAAATCTCTAATGTATTTCGTGAAGTCGTCCTCAGGAACAGGCTTCGAGTAATAATACCCCTGGAGGTATCTGACGCCGTTCGCTATCAGTTTTTCTTTCTGCCCTACAGTCTCCACGCCTTCGACCACAGCCAGCCTGTCGAGTTCGCTGATCAGGTTCACCATGTTCCGGAGAATTGTGGCGTTTTCAGCATTTTTCTCAGAACCCCAGAGGAAGCTCTTGTCGATTTTGATCAGGCAGAAAGGATACTTGATGATGTAGGAGTAGTTTGCGTTTCCGGTTCCGAAATCGTCAAGAGCAAACGAGAAGCCCATATCTGTGAGCCTGTTCAGCACATGGATCATCGTGTTCTCGTCATTTACGACGGCGGACTCCGTGATCTCGAGATCGATCTGATCCGCGGTCACGCCGTACTTCTGCATGATCTCGGTAAAACGGTCAGGCAGGTTCGTATCCATGCACTGGACTGTCGACAGGTTCACTTCGACAAACTCGAGCCCGTACTGCTGTGGCTTCACATCGTGCAGGTATCTGCACACTTTTTCAAAAACTATCTCGCCGATCTGTGACACCAGTCCGGTCTGCTCGGCGACTTTTATGAACTCCTCAGGTGATACGAATCCGAGCTCATCGTCTATCATACGGACTAGTGCTTCGCAGGAACGGATCTTGCCCTCTTCGGTGTCGTAGATAGGCTGATAATAGACCTTAAATGACTGGTTATCGAGAGCTCTGTGAAGGGCACGCTCGACATCAGCTTTTCTGACTTCTGACTTCATCAGCTCGTCTGCGAAAAGCACCTGATCCGCCGGAAGCGACACATCAAAACCGTTATCTACAAAGGTGATCAGCTGGTCCTGCGTCTTTATCACATCCGGAATGCATCCTACAACGACCTGCACCGTATAGTAGGCCGGGGTATTTTTATAGAGCCAGCTGTATTCGTAGCGCTGTCTGATTTTTTCAGCGACGGACATAGCCTCGTCCTTCGTACTGTTAAAAAGCTCTATCGCAAAAGTCCCGCGCCCCGGATAGAACACCCTGACTCTCTCATTCATCAGCCGTGCCATCCAGTCTGTCATCTGCCGTTTGACGCCACGGGTGATATCAGGCCCGAGCATCACGTCATAGTAATTATCATCCTGCAAGCGGACGGAGATCATATACGAAGTCCTTTTATTATCGAAGAGGAATCTGGCTTCTTTCCAGAGGGAATATCGGCTCAGAAGACCGGTCTCATAGTCGAAGGTCTCGTCATCGTTCTCAATCGTGACATAGACTGCCAGCATGCACAGTGACTGGAGGAATACGCAGGCTCTTAAGTACCTGCCGACCCGCTCCGTGATCATCGAAGCCACAAAGCCTATCGCCACAAAAAGTGAATAGTACAGGTCTTTTCTTACAAGCGTCCTTTTATGCCTCATCAGCCCGATGATACCGATTATCAGATAGATGATGACGATCGTGTAGTACAGCCAATCGCGCATCGGCCCGTGGAAATAGTTTCCGTCAGCGTCATAGTAAAAAATAGTATGCCGCAGCCCCGGAACGAACATGAAGACTGTAAGGATCATCTGCGGTACGCTTATCAGAAAAAGCTGTGCTTTTCTCATCGTGCGCAGGCGTCCAAGTATCTCCAACAGATACAGAAGTATAAGGAAACCGACGGAATTATGCGAATAGTGCGCTATTATCGTAACGACTGTCTTAGTCGCCGAAGAGCAGACGATAGTGCCATTTCTGATCAGCGCCGTGCCAAGCCCGCCGGCTGCGGCGACGCATAGAATGAACTCTAACGACATGAACAGCTTGACTCTTCTGTCCCTGACTTTTTTCTTTGTCAGGAAAAATATCATGATAATGACATTCAGCAGAATGGCACTGATGTCATAGTTCAGGTTGTATCTTCCCGGTGCGTAGAGCATAGGCACGACCTTTCTCTCTCATCATACTCTTGCATTTATTTCAATACTTCTATTATAATGCATTTATCGGATAAAGCAACTTTTCCTGGAGGTATTTACATGCATATAATTAGTGAAATCTACTCACACTGTGTTTCTATATTCGGGAATATCTTCTTCTGGATGGGGCTTCTTGGCATCATCATAAGCCTGGTAGAATCCGCCCGGCTCAGACATTACCGCAAGCCGCCTGTCTCTTCCGGCATGAAAAAAATAGCCGTTATCACCGGTGCTTCCGGAGGCCTGGGGCGCGGCTACGTGCTAGCCTTGAGCCAGCAGATGGCAGCCTTTGATATAGACGAATTCTGGCTCATAGCAAGGAGCGAAGACAGGCTGAACGCCCTCTCAGATGAAATCCACGTGCACTCGCGGATATTTCCGGTCGATCTGACAGACGAATCTTCATATGGTCTGATCGAAAGATCTCTAAAATCCGGAAATTACCAGGTCTTACTCCTGATAAACTCCGCCGGAATGGGGCTCTCCGGCACTTCTGAAAAAATCGGCAACACTGTCGAGCAGCGCATGATAAAACTGAATGATTCAGCTACAGTTTCGATGATCCAGCTATGCCTGCCATACATGACAGCAGGTTCGCGCATCGTAAACCTCGCCTCGATAGCAGGCTTCCAGTCGATGGCAGGCTTCAACACCTACGCCGCCTCGAAGGCCTTTATCTTAAACTACAGCCGAGCCCTGCGCCAGGAGCTCCTCCCGCAAAAAATCTCCGTAACTGCCGTCTGCCCTTACTGGGTGCGCGACACCGGATTTATAGAAACAGCCTCCGGTCACCAGTCCTCTCCTTTCCTCTCCGCAAAGACTTCCTCTGTCGTGAAACGCTCTCTTCGCACTATAAAGCGCCGTGGACTTATCTCGACTCCGTCGATAGTCTCGTTCCTTGACTTCATCCTCGGACGACTGTTCCCAGACAATGTCCTCTCCCGCATCGCATCCCTGCTCCGGGTCTGAGTGTTAATTTTTTCTAAAATGTATTGCACGCAATCTAATTTCGTGGTATAGTGCTTAGTGGAACGAAAAATCCGTTATCCGAAAGGAGAATAAAAATGGCTGCTATAAAATTCACTACTGATAATTTTGACACTGAAGTATTAAAATCCGACAAGCCGGTGCTCGTAGATATGTGGGCTACCTGGTGCGCTCCTTGCCGTATGCAGGGACCGATCGTCGAAGAGCTCTCAGATGAGCTGAAGGACGTCAAGGTCGGAAAGCTCGACGTAGACGAGAACCCGGAGATAGCTTCCAGGTACAACGTCATGAGCATCCCGACACTCCTCGTGATAAAGAACGGCCAAGTCACCCAGCAGGCAGTCGGAGTTCACACAAAAGAGCAGATCATCGACATGATAAATGCATGAAATAAAAAACGGGACCCTCGCGGATCCCGTTTTTTAGTCTTCTTTGGCCCAGCCGAATGAGTATTTCACGGCTTTGTGCCAGCCCTTAAGCTTTGTCTCTCTCTCAGATGCGGACATCTGCGGTATGAAATCGCTGCCGTCCTCGTCCGGGAGATTTTTTATGGCGTCTATATCTTTGAAAAATCCTGTCGCAAGTCCTGCGAGATAGGCAGCTCCCATAGCTGTCGACTCTACAGATGACGGGCGGTGTACAGGCTTTCCGAGCATATCAGCCTGGAACTGCATCAGGAAATTATTAGCCGATGCTCCGCCGTCTACACGCAGAGAATCGAGTTTCAGATCACAGTCCTCTTCCATCGCATTCGTGACATCACAGACCTGATAGGCGATAGACTCGAGAGTCGCACGGATGATATGATACTTGTTCGTGCCACGGGTGATCCCGACTATCGTGCCTCTCGCGTACTGATCCCAATAAGGAGCACCGAGTCCGGTAAATGCCGGAACCACGTAGCATCCGTGTGTTCCGTGAGCCTTGTTCGCCCAGTACTCAGAGTCCTCAGCTGAATCGATGAGTCTCACCTGATCCCTGAGCCACTGTATAGCAGCTCCGGCCACGAAGATAGAACCCTCGAGAGCGTAATTTACTTTTCCGTCGAGACCCCAGGCTACCGTAGTCAGGAGTCCGTGCTTTGAGAATACAGGCTTGTCACCTATATTCATCAGAAGGAAGCAGCCGGTTCCATAGGTGTTTTTTACCATGCCCTTGTCGAAACACATCTGTCCGAAAAGTGCCGACTGCTGGTCGCCTGCTGCGCCTGCTATAGGGATCTCGCCACCGAGAAGCAGCGGGTCTGTCATTCCGTACACCTGTGAACTAGGAACAGGAGTCGGAAGCATACTCTTCGGTATTCCAAGCTCCTTGAGGATATCGTCGTCCCACTGAAGCGTATTTATATTAAAAAGCATCGTGCGGGAGGCATTTGAATAATCTGTCACATGGATCTTTCCGCCAGAGAGCTTGTAGATAAGCCAGGTCTCGATCGTGCCGAACATCAGCTGGCCCTTCTCGGCCTTTTTTCTCGCACCGGCGACATTATCCAGGATCCACTTGATCTTCGTCGCAGAAAAATAAGCGTCGATCACAAGTCCTGTCTTCTTCCGGATAGTCTCCGTAAGCCCCTTTGCCTTCAGCTCATCGGCGATGGCCGAGGTCCTGCGGCACTGCCATACGATGGCATGGTAGATAGGCTCGCCTGTCTTTTTATCCCAGACTACTACTGTCTCACGCTGGTTAGTAATACCAATTCCCGCTATATCCTTTGCGCCTGCGCCAACCGACTGCATCGCCTGAACAGCGACGCCTAGCATCGTCGACCAGATCTCGTTTGCGTCGTGTTCGACCCAACCCGGATTCGGGAAATACTGTCTGAATTCCTTCTGGGCGACTGCGGCTATTTTTCCATTTTTATCAAAAAGTATGCACCTGTTGCTCGTGGTGCCGGCGTCAAGCGCCATGATATAATCTGCCATGATTTCCTCCTGTACTTTTGTACCCCATTTCAGTTTCCATTATATCATTGCGCCGCCGGCGACTCAACAAGTCGGAAATGCAAAAATCACTTTAAAATGTGCAAAAATCATCTCTCGTCTTTTATCTTCTTATCCATGCCAAGAATGTGGTGGGTAAGCCACCGGAGCAGGTATTCCAGAAGATCTGAAAGGTAGGCTTCCTGGTTGTCATCGACAGCATCCAGGTCGATTTTATCCAGCTCATCGATAAAGCCCTTGTGTGCCTTCTTCTGTGCCTCAAGTCCGGAGTAATGGTACTCCTCCATCAGTTTCTCCTCGTCGGTGAAGTGGAACTGTGTGTAGTCCTTCAGCTCATTTATCAGCTCGACGATCTCATCGAACCTGTCGTAGAGATCCTCGTTATGGAGCAGGGCGTTCACCCGCCCCATGATGTCAAAGAGCTTCTTATGCTCGGAGTCCACGAGCTCTATGCCTGTCCTGTATTCATCTGTAAAAGCAAACGGAGACTTCGTCTTTCCGATCAGCGTATCAGAACCCAGGATATGGTGCATAAGCCAGTGAGACATATAGTTCAGCAGGTCGATGACCGCATCCCGCATCGTATCATCCGGCATCCCGACGAAGTTCGTGTGCTCCAACCTGTCGATAAACGCCTTGTGCGCCACTCTCTGCCGCGGCAGCTCCGGGTCATCGATGCTCTCCATATATGCCTCTTCATGTGCAAAATGCGTCGCCGCGTAGTCTTTAAGCCCATTCAGGAGTTGCATCCCTGTCGTCCTGATATCAGCTCCGTTCCTCACCTGCTCATCAGCCTGCTCGAGCAGTACGAAAAGCTGCTTATGCTCTTTGTCGATCTCAGGGATCCCTGTCAGATAGTCTTCTGTGAATTTTATCATAGAAAAATCACCTCTCAGTATGCTATATCTCTTTCTTCCGAAATCAGTATATCACACAAATGCAAGAGTTTAAATGCGAAAAAAGGACTGTGAGGGAAACTCACAGTCCAAAAGAGGGGGAGTATGAAAAACGAAAACAATTTCCGTCAAAGGGTTTTGTTCCCTTTGATGGTTACTAATATACTATCCACTTGTGAAAAAAATGTGGAGCCAGTATTAAAAATTTGTTTCTATATATAAAAAGTTTCATAAACAGTGATTTTTTGCTATAATGGGAGCAGTTGTGAAAAGGAGCTTTACATGATAAATCAGAAGTACAAGGACAGGCTTTCGAACAAGTCTGTCATAAGAGAACTGGCTGCCTACGCGCAGAAACGCGGAAAAGAGATAGGATACGAGAATGTCTTTGATTTTTCGCTTGGAAATCCATCGGTCGAGACACCGAAGGAGTATAACGAAGCCGTGATCCATATGTATCAGACGATGGATTCGATGTCGCTTCACGGCTATTCGCCGACGCTCGGGAACACTCACGCCCGTGAGACGATCGCCGCTTCTTTGAAAAAGAGGTTCGGCATTCCGTATGAGACGAAGCACATCTTCCCGACGACCGGTGCAGCAGGCGCCATCGCGCACGCTGTCAGGGCTGTGACCAAGCCTGGCGATACTGTGCTTACTTTCGCGCCATTTTTTCCGGAGTACAGGCCGTACATAAATGACACCGGCGCCACGCTCGAAGTGGTCCCGCCTGACCTTCCGGATTTTCAGATCAATTTCCGCGAGCTTGAAAAAATGATGACTCCGGACGTCTCCGCCGTCCTGATCAACTCCCCGAACAATCCTTCAGGAGCCGTGTATTCAGAGGCTACGCTCGAAAGACTTGCCAGATTTTTAAATACCTGCGAACAGAAATACGGCCACGACATTTTTCTTATAAGTGACGAGCCATACAGGGAGATCGTCTTCGACGGCAAAAAATGCCCGTACCCGTCCAGGTACTACGACAACACCCTGTCCTGCTACTCATTCTCGAAGAGCCTGTCCCTGCCGGGCGAAAGGATCGGCTACATCGCTGTAAATCCGAAGGCTACCGACGCCGACATCCTGGTCGACATCTTCGGGCAGATCAGCCGCGGTATCGGTCACAACTGCCCTTCGTCTACGGCTCAGCTAGGCATATCTGCCGTGATCGACAGGACTTCCGACCTGTCGGTCTACGAGACGAATATGAACCTGCTATACGACGCTCTGACCGATATCGGATTCGAAGTCCAGCGTCCTCAGGGGACTTTTTACATATTCCCGAAGGCTCTCGAAGACAACGCCGTCGCTTTTTCAAAGAAGGCTCTCGACTACGACCTGATCATGGTCCCTGCCGATAATTTCGGCGCCCCGGGCTACGTCCGCCTCGCCTACTGCATCGACACCGAAAAGGTCGAGCGCTCCCTCCCGGTGCTAAAGAAATTCGCGCATGAGGTGTATGGGAAGTAAGAGTTATTATTCTGGTCGGAGCTGTCTGACATTATCTCTATATAAAGGCCTGACAATATATGCTATAATAATTGTGTAGCAGAAGTAAAAGTTTTACTGCACAACAAAAAGTCCACGGTGCCAGCCGTGGACTTTTCTTTCGCCATTTCTGGTCGGGTGGCTTATAAAAACGGCGCCTGTGCCCTATGGCACAGGCGCCGTATATATCAGCGTAGTTTGATGGTCTGGGTGATCTCACCAGTTTCATGGTCTGGGTGATCTCACCAGTTTCTGAGCAGTAATACTGTCTTTTGCTGATCGTCACCCACTGGTTTGTGATGATAGCTCCGGTAGAGTCTGTGATGTACTTGGCGCGCTTTACCTTGACTTTTTTGTCAGGGATGATGCGGCCCTTGACATCTGCATAGTAGGTCTTACCATCTGTGGCTTTCACGAGCTCTTTCTTCGCGAGAGAGCCGTCTGCCTTTGCGACATAGGTGGTGTCACCGATAGTTACGACTTCAGAGCTTGCGAGGATGTCGCCGTTCTTGAATACATAGGTCTTCTTGCCTATTTTCTTAAGGCAGGCTTCCTTTGGCTCCTCTTTCACTTCCGCAATTTTTTCCAGTTTTATCTCGTCGAAATCACCCCAGCTCTCTGCTGCAGCACTGAGTCCAGCGACTACTGTCAGGTCATTTTTTCCGGAAGAGATGTCGGCCGAAGTCACCGTGATCTCGAGTGAAGGCTTTTTCCATGCCTGCCAACCGCCGAGGGTGTCGGTCACTTCCTGGCCTGCTGCCTTCAGATAGACCTTATCGTCTGCGCCGTTCAGCGAGCCCTGGGTCACCATCGAGAGCTGATAGACACCCGGTTCCGTGATCTTCACATTCTGTGAGATCTCATAGCTGAAGTCGCTTCCGCTCCAGAAGTGTAGCGAATACTTTCCCTTGTAGGTGTTATTGCCGACGCTGCTCTCGACGCCTGCTCCGGTCGATCCGTCTG
>ONIH01000004.1:173066-179236 GCA_900317825.1 uncultured Lachnospiraceae bacterium
GTTCCTGCGACTTCGCCGGTGACTGTGAAGATCTGTCCATAGCTTGTGGACTCGTTTACAGCCTTGATCTCATCGGCGTTCCAGGTCACTTCGAGAGTGTCCGATGAGCCATTGGTGTAGTGTACTGTGGCGTTTCCGAGCATTTTTTCGGTAAGAGTCTCGCCCGGTGCCAGCTCTATAGTATCGGTTTCGACTGTGATCTGGTCTGGGATCAGGTTCTCGTCTATTTTTTCAGTGGTCGGATCATAGTCCTCGGCAAATGCACGGAGCGACTTCAGCGCCTTTCCGTCTGCGTCAAAAAATGACTGGTTCTCGATCACGGCTCCGCCCGATTCTGTCTTCGGAGCCTGTACATCGTACTCTGCGGCATACTTTGAAGACCAGCCGCAACCGTATTTGCTCCAGAGATTTTCCTCGTAGGCTACTGCTTCGGCTTTTTCTTCAGTGCTCATGCCGGTCACATCTACGAGGCCGTTCCATGCGCCTTCCCAGTAAAATGCACCGAGGCCAGCATTTTTGCCATCTGTATAGGTGATAGATGACACGGCGTTCGCAAGTGTTCTGAACTCCTGCGCCTGGCCGTTCTGTGTGTATGAGTAAACGCAGGCTGCTGACTTACTGTTCTTCTTCTCTGATACGGTGTTGTCGTCGAATCCGTCGAGCTCGCTCAGGGTGTACGGATAGCTGGTCTCTGCGACCATTACCTGCTTGTGGTAGGCACGGGCTATTTTTTCAAGGTCTGACTTGATATCGGCTGCTGTGCCGTGCCAGAACGGATAAGCCGAGGTGGCAAATACGTCGTAATCGACATTTCCTGCCTTGAGGTTTGCTGCGTAGCCGAGCTGCTTGCCGGCGTCCTGCGGATCCGTGAAATGTACGACGGCGAGGATATTTTTACCATGTGATGCTGACACTGTGTGAACCGCGTCACAGCCTGCTGCATAGACTTTGTCGACATTCTCTGTCCAGTTGCCGCGAGCCTTTACACCGGCGATTCCGTTGTTCGTCTCGTTTCCGACCTGGACCATTCCGACATCAACGCCTGCATCGAGCAGGGTGTCGAGTGACTCCGTCGTAAAATCGCTGACCGCCGCTGCTGTCTTTTCCGGATCTCCATTAAAGCTCTTCCAAGCCTTCGGTGCTGTCTGTCTCGAAGGGTCGGCCCAGCTGTCCGAATAGTGGAAGTCAATCAGGACTTTCATGCCGGCTTTTGTCGCCCACTGGCCCATTTTTACAGCTTTGGTGACATCATTCGTTCCGCCGCCGTAACCGTTTCCTGCTGCGTCATACGGGTCGTTCCAGACTCTGATCCTGACCCAGTTCATGCCCTGCTTTGCCAGGAAATCAAAGAAGCTCTGGCCCTTTATGACATTCCCGTCAAAATCCTTATAGCCCCAGTCTGTTCTGCCCTGGTACTTATCGGTGTTCATCTGGTCGAAGGCGTCCTGAATGGAAATGTATGATGACAGGTCGGCTCCGCGAATTCCCTCCGTGGCCTCCTTTTCATCTGTTGTATCCTCGGTATTTTTGCCGTATGAAGTCAGTGTCCATGCTGACTCATCGAAGATGTACTCTTTGCTCTCGCCTGATATCAGCTTTGAATAGACGTCGCCGCCCCAGATATTGATGATACGGTCGTCATTTGCACCACTGGTAGATGTGTAGACTCCGAAGCCGTCTTCTGCAATGGACGGATTTATCATCAGTTGTATCGAATAGAGTGTCTTTGAATCGTCGATGGCTGTGAGCTTCGCCTGATCCTGTCCCCAGAAATACTGGCCATGCTCATTCTGATCATCGCTGGCGATCCACATGCCGCCCTTATACCACGGCGCAAAATACAGTTCGTCGTGCGCCGTATTCGTCTTGATGTACAGCTTTACTTCGCTTGCGGCAGTTTCCTCTGCCTGTGCGTTCACGCTCGTCAGGTTCACTGCCCCGAATACTGTCGTGAACACAAAAATGAGTGACAGCAGAACCCCTATCACTCGTCCTTTGAATTTCCTCTCTGACATTTTTCCTCCTTCTGGCTTGTGCCAATGTCATGAATTGTGGCGCTGTTTGCCGGGTCATCCGGCGTGGTTTTTGAGCCCGGATTCCTGGCGCGGCTTTTTGCTTGGCGCAATCGTTTGCGGTGCATTGGGTAATGCCGGGCACATTGAGGGCGCAATCGTTTGCGCCTTTCTGTAAAAATAAGCCGGCTGCCACGCCTGTTATTGCTTTCGCGCGCAACCGGTTCTTTCTAACCTGTTAAAACTATAGCTTCTTTTTTACGTTTCCGCAAGATGGAATTTTTCACAAATTTCAGCACCTGTTTTTGTGCAATCTGCCAGTGGCTGAATTCAAATCGCCTGCATACCAATGGCAGAATGTCGATAGCTCGTTGTATACACGATATTGTAATTGCACCGCATGCATTCGCCAGCCACATTTTCAATATACACTTTCAAACCATATTTTTCTACAATCTGGCTTCTCGTTTTCAATATACCGCCGTTATGTACCGTTTTTCTACAATGAAATTTCTTCTATCATAAATTCTCGTTGTAGTTTTTTCAGAGTTCCACGCAGTATATTGAAAAACGGGAATTCTCGTTGTAAATTCTTCCCAGCATATCCCTGTATATTGAAAACACGAAAATTCCTATTGTAGTTTTTCAAGCTCTAATCTCTGTATATTGAAACGCCGGACGTGTTTTGTAGTTTTTCCACCACGCTACATTATATATTGAAAACAGGCGCTCTAAGAACTCATTCAAGCGTATCAGACCGCAGTCTTCAGATTGTATACACTCCCTTTAAGAGCACACTTTTATTGAATGTAGGCAACTCTGAAAAAACATGCACCTCTTCTGTCAGGTTTTGCTTTTCGGATCCCTGAGGCTGTCAAGCCGCTTTTTTATCTCGACCTCCCGGCCCTGGTCCGATGGCTCATAGAAGACTGTGCCTTCCACTGAGTCCGGCAGGTACTGCTGCTTCACGTAATGCCCCGGGAAGTCGTGCGGATACTTGTAGCCTATGCCGCGCCCCAGTTTTGCAGAACCGCCGTAGTGAGCATCCTGCAGGTACGCAGGCTCAGCGTCGGTCATCGTATTTTTCACGACATCCATAGCCTTGTAAATGGCATTCGTAGCGCTGTTGGACTTAGGCGCGCAGGCCACATAGATAGCCGCCTGCGAGAGGATCAGCTGACTTTCCGGCATTCCGACCCGCTCTACCTCCGAAGCCGCTGATGCTGCCACGACCATAGCCATCGGATCTGCGTTTCCGACATCCTCAGACGCACAGATCATTATCCGTCTGGCAATAAACTTCACGTCCTCTCCGGCCGTCAGCATTTTTGCAAGATAATAGACTGCCGCATCCGGATCGGAGCCGCGCATGCTCTTGATGAACGCTGAGATCGTGTCGTAGTGGCCGTCACCGTTTTTGTCATAGCCGATCACCCGCTTCTGGATGCACTCAGACGCCACTTCCATGTCGATGTGGATCACGCCGTTACTGTCCGGAGTTGTAGTAAGCGCCGCGAGTTCGAGCGCATTAAGCGCCCTTCGTGCATCCCCATTTGCGGTATCCGCCAGAAAATCCATAGCATCGTCGTCTGCCTGGATGTTCAGCTTCCCGAGGCCTTTCTTTTCATCTGTTAAAGCCCTTTGAATTATCGTCCTGACATTTTCGAAGGTCAGCGTGTGCAGTTCAAAAATGATCGACCTCGAAAGAAGAGCCCCGTTCACCTCAAAATACGGATTCTCCGTCGTCGCGCCGATCAGCACGATCGTGCCGTCCTCGACAAACGGCAGAAGATAGTCCTGTTGCCCTTTGTTAAACCGGTGGATCTCATCGATGAACAGGATCGTGCGCTTCCCGTACATCCCGAGCGTATCCTTTGCCTTCGAAATGACTTCCTCCATGTCTTTTTTCCCGGAAACTGTCGCGTTCAGCTGGCAGAATTCTGAGCTCGTCGTGTGCGCGATGACCTTCGCTATCGTCGTCTTGCCGGTCCCCGGCGGCCCGTAAAAAATGACCGATGAAAGCTTATCTGCCTTGATAGCGCGGTAAAGCATTGTGTCCTTGCCGATGATGTCCTCCTGCCCGACTATCTCGTCGAGCGTTTCAGGCCTCATCCTCGCAGCTAACGGCGCCTCCTCCTTCTTTTTCTGTTGTGCCATATAATCAAATAGGTCCATTTATTGCTCCTTTTCATCTTATTCTACCACAAACCTTTGTTTTGTGATACAATGATTTCGGAGGTATTTTCATGAAGAAAAAAATAGGATTTATCGGAGCGGGGAATATGGGAACCGCAATGCTCAAGGGCATTATCGGAAACGGTCTGGCCACTAATGATGAAGTCATCGCTTCGTGCCACTCTGAGTCCACTCAGAAAAAAGTGTCCGAAGAACTCGGCATCGAAGTGACTCTCGATAACAAGCAGGCGGCCAACGCAGATATCGTATTTCTGGCTGTGAAGCCGGCAGTGCTCCCGGAAGTCGCCAGACAGGTGAAGCCGGAACTGAGTGAAGGTCAGCTGATCATCTCTGTGGCTGCAGGCTTTGACCTGAAGAAGCTGCACTTCATACTTGGCGGCGACCTGCATATCATCCGAACTATGCCGAATACTCCGGCGATGGTCGGCGAAGCGATGAGTGCCCTCTGCACAGACGAAAAAGTAACTGACTCTGAGAAGGAAGAGGCTCTCGCCCTGTTTAACAGTTTTGGCAAAGCCGAATTCGTAGATGAGAAGCTGATGGATGCTGTCACCGGAGTTTCCGGCTCTTCACCTGCATTTATTTACATGATCATCGAAGCGATGGCAGATGCCGCAGTCGCTGAAGGGATGCCGCGTAAGCAGGCTTACGTCTTCGCCGCACAGTCTGTACTCGGCTCCGCCAAAATGGTCCTCGAGACCGGAAAGCATCCTGGGGAGCTGAAAGACGCTGTGACTTCACCTGCCGGCACCACCATCGAAGGCGTCGCCGCTCTGGAGCGTGACGGTCTCCGCCAGGCGATGATCGACGCTGTCAGGACAGCCGCCTCGAAATCACGCGAGATGTCGCAGAACTGATTTTATTTTTTGTTCGGTCAAAAGCGGTGTTATTCAGTCAACACCGCTTTTTTCAATACGAACATTTCATAAACCAAAAATTAACAATTATTAAATCGAACCAGAAACTATTGACCCAGTAATTTTATCGTGCTATTTTCTTCTTTGTAACGAACATTTTTCAAAGGAGAGAGCCGATGTTTGATTTTTTCTACAATCGCATTTCTTTTCTCGAAAGAGAGATCCAAATACTAGAGCACAAAATCCAGGACGCCCCTGTAGGGAAGCTTCGCATTTACACTAGTGGAAACTATTCCAGGTGGATTGTACTGCTTCCGGATGGGACAAACCAGTACCTGAAAAAGGCTGAAAAAGAGCTGGCGTACCGGCTCTGGCGCAAACAGCAGGACATGGACACGCTGAACCTGTACCAGAAAGAACTTGCCATAATGCAGCGAAGTGACGCTGTCCTGAAAAAGCTCTACAACAGCCAGGAAAAGCGCATTAACCGGCACATTAACACTGATGCTGCCAGGGAAATCGCTGAATTTTCTAAGAAGAGCGAATGGGCGAATGAGCCATACAGCAAGAATCCATACAAGCCTGAAGGACTGACGGATATTGGGCCTTTCAGCGAAAAAATGCGTTCCAAATCTGAAGTCATCATAGCCATGTCACTGGTGAAGTATGACATAAAGTATCGCTACGAGTGTGAGTATCCTCTGAACGGGCGCAGCGTTTATCCGGATTTTATGATGAAAAGGCCTTCAGACGGGAAAATAATACTCTGGGAGCACTTCGGCATGTGGGATGTCGACAAGTACAGAAGCGCCGCTATCGATAAGATCTCTGAGTACCTTAGCTCCGGGCTTGTTCCTTATGAGGACTTTATTTACAGCATTGAGACAAGTCAGCGACACACGAATCCGGAGCGGATAAATGACATGATCCGGACTTTTATACTGAAATAGCCTTTCATTTTCAATATAGTGAAAAATGGTCTGGAAATCTACAATCGGCGACCTCCGTTTCAATATACACTGAAAAAATCACGAAAATCTACAATCGAGAATTTCAGTTTCAATATATCGCTGGAAAATGCTGGAAATCTACAACTGGCAAATAC
>ONIH01000013.1:0-2182 GCA_900317825.1 uncultured Lachnospiraceae bacterium
GTGAACTTACAACCGATGATGCCCATTTTCGGATAAGTCGGATAAGGGTATTCATTCGCCCAGGCTTCATAGAGTTTGTAGTTATCTACGACAAATCTGCATTTGCTCAGATAATCATCATCAAACCTGGCTGCAGACGGCATTGAAATGAATGCCCCCGGCTTTACCCAGTCACCGCTTACATAAGGATAAGTCTCTACGATCTTCGGATCATCATCTGTCATCGCTGTAGTCGTAAATGCTATGACATCTGCTCCTCTAATGGCCTCTTCATCTGTCTCGCAGACATTTATCTCATCGAACTGAGGATACTCTTTCTTTACAAATTCTATAAAGGAATCGATCGACTTACGGCCTCTTCCTTTGATATTTACCCGATGAAGCTTCGGGCAGGTCACTGCAAATGCTGCAAGTGAAGTCTTTCCCATGACTCCGGGTCCGATAATTGCTGCCGTTTCAGAATCTTTTCTTGCCAGATACTTGGCTCCGACTCCTGGTATTCCGCCGGTCCTGTATGCTGACAGGAGGTTTGCTGACATGAATGCGAGCGGTGCTCCGGTATCCTTATCATTTAAAACCATCATAAGGATTGATCTCGGGAGACCTTTTTCTTTATTCTCTACATTGGATCCGTACCATTTGACTCCTGCCATCTGGTATTTTCCGCCCAGATAAGCTGGCATTGCCATGAACCTGCGATCCTGTGTGTTCTTTGGCATCCCCGGGAATTTAGGTTCATCCGGAAAGGTAACCATGCATCCGTGTGAATTATGGTTTTCTCCTCCCATCATATAGTCCCCGGCTTTAAGGAGCTTTAACATATCTTCCATAGAATCTATGCAGGCTGACATGTCTTTGACTCCTGCCTTTACCATGTCAGGCTCACTCAGATATAAAAAGTCGATCTTAGTATCCATCTGACCTCCTTCCCGTCTGAGATGCTTTCTATTATAGAAAACTCATCAGAACAGGTACTGTAAAAATGAGAACAAAAAAACACCGGACCTCCTTAGAGGTACCGGCGCCTTTGCCTTTTCGTTTGCTGTTGTGTATACTTTAAACCCTTGTATCATACTAGAGTCAACACTTTTAGATGCATTTATCTCAATACACTATTGAATTTTATTCATCTAATAGAACTTTCTCTACATCTTTTGCGTCATATTTTACAGTTGATACATGAGCCGTCTCAATCAAGTACAGAGCATGCGCTGCCAAGTGCTCTGCAGCCTGCTCGAGATCTCTTACTCCCGGTTGGTCTTTATATATATCAACTACTTTTCTGCTGCCAGAATCTGTTATCACACACTCTTCCGGTCTTATCTGCATCCTTTTAAGTACTTTCGGCAGTGAAAAACGTTCGAATATCATCTGTTTTTCGTCAGCTGTATAGTCATCTATGTCGATAACTGCGAATCTGGTCATCAGAGGATCTGAGATCTTTGACTTATCGTTCGCCGTAGCTATAGGATAGACACCGTTCGTCGGGATCGTACACTCCACATAGTTATCAGTAAATCCAAGGTTATCAAGTAAAGTAAGAAGCGCGTCCGCAGGACTCATTCCGCTTTTTCCTGCATCTGCTTTATCCAGCTCATTGATGATAAAAACCAGATTTGATGATCCGGCATCTGAAAATGCTTCCATTATCTTTCCCGGCTTTGCGTTAGAATAGACTCTCGGACTTCCTGTAAGCGCTTCAGCATCATTTATCGTGCTCATATCGAGAGCTGTCCAAGGCAGTTTCAGTATCTTTGCTACAGCATAGGCTATCTGAGATTTTCCGACTCCTGCCGGACCACAGAGAAGCAGCCCGTATGCAGGCAGCGTGTGTGTCCTGTTTATCTGGATTATAGTCTCTATAATGCGCTGTTTGACCTTATCCATGCCGTAAAGGTTCTCGTCTAACACTTTTCTTGCAGCGTTTGGGTCTATTGCAGGAAAATATGCATCCTGCCAGTGGATATTCAGCATCATCGATAGGGCTCTCATCGCATGTCGTCTCTCATCGGGACTTATGCTCTGCGATCTCGCCATCATCAGATTCCGCTTCGCCCAGACTGCTATATTCTCTGGCAGAACCGACGAAGCCACTTTGAGAAAATTCTCCATTCCGGTCACATCGCTCATCCGGATCTTTTCGGCAACTGATTTTTCTTCTATGGCTTCATCATCGTGCTTT
>ONIH01000013.1:2195-6769 GCA_900317825.1 uncultured Lachnospiraceae bacterium
TCTACTGCCCTTATCTTATAAACGCAGTAATTTTCTCCCACTATGTGGCCGGAAAGCCTTACATCTGTATGATTATCAGCCAGCCAGTATATCAGCTTTACAAATCTCGTATCTATCCCGTTGATCGCAGCGTATAGCTGATCTGATGATCTGCCGTATTCGAAGCTCATTTTTTCATCGAAGCGGTAAAATCTGCCGCTGACATGATGCACCAGAGTCTTAGCCTTGTCTTCTATAATAAGAAGAGGATGTTTTTCATCTGCAGTCGTCGAATCCTGCTCATACGTATCGAATGAAAATGCTTCTTTTCCTGCAACACCTTTTTGTACTGCAACTTTTTCTTCAGATGTGTCACTGAAGTCAAACGTCCTTGAACTCATTTAGTCTTTGCCTCGTCCATCTTTTTTCTCTGTTCGTCAGCTTTTTCCTTTACCTTCGGATCCCTTGTCAGCTCATACGCTATATTATAGAAGTAAAATGATCTCATAGGATCATTCTCCTTCTCAAAATACTGTGCTGTGACATATGCGAGCTGCACCACTGTCTTATCTGGTCCGAATGGTATCCCGTCGTTTTTACATACAGTCGGGAACTCTGACATATTGATAGTCTTCTCTTCCTTAGTCAGATTCTTTCCTATCTCATCCAGCTCATGCTTTACTGCATCATTGTCTTCATATACTAAAGAATAGAAAAAAGCCTCGATGGCTTTTGTAGTCTCATCCTTCTTTTCATAATAGTAAGCTATGTTTCTGTATGCATGTGCCAGCTGTCTTGCCAGATATATATGAGGGAAGATTCTCTTCGTAAGCTCTAAAAACTGATCTACCGATCCCATCCTCTTTACTACTTCTGCGTACTCAAATGCTATATCCGGACTGATCGGATTCCATTCCATAGCCTCTTCCATTCTCTCGAGTGCTGTAGCATAGTCTTCCTGTTCCATTGCTATGCTGCCGCTGATCAGATATACATTTGAAACCGGTACTTCTGCAAGTCTCAGCTTCTTCTGTGGCTTTTCCTCATTTCTATAGATGCTCTCTTCTATCGCTGTCTTGAAATCAAAGTACAGACATTCATCATCCTCTTTCAGCGGATAATCATCGGTAAATGTGTCGATCAGAGCTGTTATCGTCTTCTGGGCTTCATCCAGTTTATTTTCTTTAAAAAGCTGTCTGGTCTTATCCAGGGTATCTGTAAAGTTTTTCTTTTCCTGATTGGTCATTTCTTTCATTCCTTAAATAGTTAACTACTGCTCTGCTATTGTACCACTTTTAGGAAATCAGACAAGAGCCGGAGTCATGGTATGTTGGTCTTCTGCTATTACCATTTTAATATCTACATGTTGTAGTGCCTGTTGCAATACTTTGTTACATATGGTGTTAGTATTTTTATACTAATACATTGCTGGTATTTGTTGCTGAGTATTTATTAGTCATGCTATTATAAGTCAGGTATGATGTTTTGTTGTATTTGTGTTATAATATCGTATGCGTTTATTATATACGTATATTCATTTATATTATATTTATGACGTTTTATATGATGTAGGGTTTGACATCTATGTCAATGTAGATTATAGTATTAGTCGTATATATCGTGTATGATGTATAATATGTGGTTGTATTCTAGTAATCATTTTACTATGATTTATATTCGTAATATGTTTGTGAATTTAATGATGATTATGATTTAGAAATCATGTTCATATTCGTGTACAATATTAACGTTAAATATAGATTAGATTTAGAAAATATAATTTATATTAAACTACAACGTTGAATATAATTACAACTTATAGTATGAATTATAGTAATATGTTACATATAATGTAGAATTATAATTTGTAAACAATGACAGAGTCAATTAAGAATAAGACAACGACTTAAAATAATAATGATTAATAAGAATATAAATATAAATAGAAATAAAAATATTAACATAAATTAGGTTATAAATAAAAAGACTAATACAATAAAAAATGAGAGTACAAAGTGTAATAAAAATAAAAAATACAACGTCAAATAAGTATGTTGGTACAACTATCATATAAGAACAATAATTGACATATGATTTAAAACCACATATAATAATGAACAGTCTGATGTGATATAAAATACATCAAATAATACAAATGATGATCATAAATACAAATAAACGATCAGGAGGCGAAGCAGAAGAGAATGATAACGATATCGATAGCAAACCAGAAAGGTGGAGTCGCTAAAACTACGACAGCACTTTGCCTGGCAAATGGGCTCCAGGAATGCGGCTATAAAGTACTGATGATAGACATGGATCCCCAGTGCAATACATCCAGCACTTACAGAGCCGTTCAGGAGAACACAGCCACACTGTATGATTTTCTACATGAAGACGCTACATTAGAAGAAGCCATACAGACAACCGACAGTGGAGACATAGTTTCAGGAGACAATAATCTGGCCGGGATAGAGGGTGAATTTGCAGCACATATCAAGAATTATTCACTCTTAAAAAAAGCATTAAAGACCATAGATGACAGATATGATTTTGCTATTATAGATACGCCTCCAAATATAGGTTTTTATATGACCAGTGCTCTAGTGGCATCTAGTGGAGTTATCATTCCACTAAAGGCGGAGAAGTTCGCGATCGATGGATTGGCACAGATCATGGCAAATTTCAACGATGCAAAGGATGTTAATCCTGATCTTAAGATCTATGGCGTTCTGCTTACAGTATACGATAAGAGAACAGCTTTGGATTCGCTGGTACATGAACAGCTTCCAGAGATAGGAAAACAGCAGGGATTTAAAGTATTCAAGACGGCGATAAGAACCTGTCAGCAGATCAAAGAAGCCCAGTCCAGACAGGTGAGGCTATTTGACGAATATCCGAACTGCAACGCAGCAATAGACTACGCTAATCTGATAAAGGAACTATTAGAAGAGGTAAAGAAATGAAAAATTCCAAGAACGATTCAAGAAATATATTCGAGTCAATTAAAAAAGAAGAAGAAAAGGAAGAAAAAGCCAAGAAAAGTAAAGTTGAAACAAGTATCAAAAGTGAGAAGCAAGTAAAATCCGCCACCAAAACACCTGAAACTCTGGCAAAAACTACTAACGAAGCAAAAGAGCCGGAAAACACGGTAAAACCAACCGAAAATAAAAAAGTTGCAGAAACAGCTTCAGAAAATCCTGGCATCAACTACTCAAAAAATGAAGAAAAAGCAGTTGAAGAACCAGTCAACAATGGTCTTTTATACATTACACCTACCAGAAAGAAGACCAGAAGCCACAGAAAAGGCTTTCTTTTATCAGACCTGGCACTCCAGAACTTGCAGAATGAGGCTGCAAAGTACGAAATAAGCGAAAATGAGCTGATAAACCAGATTCTGGAAAAGATGATCTGATAAGTAAAAGTCGCCAGAATTTCAGAAGAAGAATAATAAATAGACTGTACAACAACAAATTACTTTGTTTATTACAGAGAGCATCAAATCCCGGAAATACAAGGCTTCCGGGATTTTTTAATGGCATGAGATACTTAAAGGGATGGCATGGGATAAACCAGTCATGGCGTGGAAGCAGTAAAGAACTGGCGAAAAATACTTACGACAGGGAAATATGCTGGCATCAAGGACTGTAAATACTGGCACAAATGACTTAAATATAAGAAGATAACTGCCTGGAAGACCAAAGGCAAGTAGAAATTGCCATGATAAAAGTAATCCACGCCATGACTATAGTATCTGATGCCATAACATTAGTAGTTCGCGCCACAATAGCAGTAATTTACGCCATAATAAAGTCATGAGCATAAAAGATAAGTAATTTATGCCAGAATAAAACCCGGGCATGCCGGGAGAACAGTAAGTATTTTTCGCCATGAAAAGGAGGGAAATAGTGGCAGAAAGTACTTGACATAAAAGGCGAAATAGTTTTTAATAGAATGGTAGTAGGTAGATACTGCCATTAAAAGAGACATATGATGGCCGAAACTACTTGCCCGGCGGGAGAGAACAGGCATCAGAGGTATGTAATGCGCGAGAAAAAGGCAGAAGAGATAATAGAGGAAAGTGACAGGAAGCTGCCGCAGGAAGCGGATCAGCAGAGAGTCTATAAAGGCCGTGAGATCATCACAGCCAAGTATAAAGCGTCACTTCTGGAGAATAAACTCACATCGATAGCGCTCTCCAGGCTTTCGATGGAAGGAGATACGCCGGTAGCGACACTTTATCCATCGGAGATCAGAAAGCTGTTAGGGCGCCAGTCCGATACGAATATCTATAAAAAACTCATAAGTACAGCGAAGACGATGACCGGACATCAGATGGTCATAGAGGATGATAAAGGGAACTTCGAGGTTCTGGCGATGATAACAAACGCCAGGTATGAGAACGGAGTTTTCACTGTCACTTTTAATAAAGTCATAGCCCCATACATCATCAATATCAAGGGAAACTATACGAGTTATTCGCTCGCGAATGTCCTCAGGTTCAAATGCGATTACTCATTCCGTATTTACGAGCTCATCAAGTCAGAAGCCTGGCATCTGAGAAAAGGCGATATGGATGACAAGTACGTAAAAGA
>ONIH01000013.1:6791-47343 GCA_900317825.1 uncultured Lachnospiraceae bacterium
ATGATCGGCGTCGTAAATATGGACGAAGCCAGGGTCAAAAGAGCCAAGCAGAACGGCGCCAGCTGGGATAAGATAGTCGAGATAGCAAATGAGAAATCATTCAACGAGTGGGGAGACTTCAGGAGAAGAGTTCTCGAGAGAGCGAAGAAAGAGCTGGCAGAGCAGTGCGATGTGAAGTTTGATTATGATCCGGTAGCGGCCGGAAGAGGCGGAAAGATAGTAGCAGTCAAGTTCATTATCAGCTGGAATAACCCTGGAGAAAAGGTTAGAAAAGCTATAAGCGCAAAGAAAAAGCAGGTTGAAGAAACTAACAACCAGTATGAACAGATGACTCTTACGAATCTATCGGAGCAGATGGAGGCGCTTGTAGGACATAACGGGCTTTCTGAATCAGATATCAGGGCGTTCCTGAAAGAATCACTGCACGATGAGAAAGAAGTCTTAAGAGCTGTGGAAATGGCTGACCGACAGGCTGGTGCACTTGATAACTATACAGGCTGGATCATCTCATGCATCAGAAATCATTATGATGAGCAGATGGTGATCGACGGTTCGAGGGAAAAGGGAGACAGGGTAGTAAAAGCCAAGGAGATAATCGAAGAGAAGACAGACGATGACAGAAATGCCATGTCAGCAGCATACTGGAACAAGGCGATGAAGAAGCACTCAGAGAAATTCCAGGAGTTCGAAGAGTATCTGAAGAGCAGAGGTGTGTCTATGGATATGTTCACGGATGGAAATGAAGACTTTGAGTGCGGTGAGAAGTTCATGCAATGGATAAAGACCGGAGAGACGAAGCTGTTCTGAGTATCAGATCAGCTCGTCCAGAGTCTTTCCGTAAGAAGGCAGGAATTCGTCGATGAAGTCCTTTAGCTCGGGAAGTTCATCACATAATGAATTTATTTTTGCACCCGTTGACACCTTTGCAGTTTTAAATTCATTATTGCCGGCCTTTTCTTCCTCGATGCATTTGATATAGGCTGAGAGTTTGTCGGCGGCTTTAACCAGGCGGCGCATGTAGATCTCATCCTGATCGCTTCCAGCAGGAGCTTCCTCACAGACGATGTCGCGGAAAGACTCGCGCAGATCATCAGGCAGTTTGTTAAGAAGAGTGAGCTCTGCCTGGTGCTCCATTGATTTATAGGCAGTTTTCAGATCGTCATTTGCGTATTTGACCGGAGTAGGCATATCGCCGGTGATTATCTCGGATGCATCGTGGTAGATGCCTATAAGAGCAGCTTTTTCAGCATTCAGGTGTTTTCCGTAGCGGGTGTTTCCTATAACGCAAAGGGCATGGGCGATGACTGCGACCTCAAGCGAATGTTCACTTAAGGATTCACCACGTGCAGAATGCATCAGAGCCCAGCGCTCTATGTATTTCATCCTGTCTATAGCTGCAAAAAAAGTGCTTGACTGTTTCATGATAACCTCCATCCGCCGGTTTTCCGGCGGAGATTAGATTACACCAGGAACAGACATTTTTCAACTGTACAAGCAGCGGACAAATGCGGTATAATAGAACAGATTGTAAAAAAGAGACTTGATCAGGAGTACATATGACAGACAGAGAAGCGCTGATCCACGATCTTAGCGTGATCGGCCATCTTTCAGAGAGAATAGATCTAAGAGATAAGGAGCAGATAAGAGCGGTGCTCCTTCTACAAAAAAATGACCAGCTTTTTAAGACAGAATACGGAAAGCGATTTATCGCAAGGCTGATAGCGTATTTTACAGGGAGAAAAGCACCGGATACCTGTATTTTTACAGGAAAGAAACTGTTCGGATTGTTTCCTGTTTCTGAAGATGTCCTTGCCATGATAGACCGCTCTCCGGAAGAGGCCGCTGACACCATCATAGGAAAACAGAAGACTAATTCAGCGTATATACTCGATGAATTAAGGTACAGACAGAGGGAAGAGGCAGCCGAGGAGGCTAATAAGAAGGCGATAAAGGAACAGGAGGAGCTTAGAAAAGCGCAGAAAGCGCTTGAGAAGGAAGAGGCGCCCTATAAAGCAGTCAGAAAAAAGGCAAAGCAGGCATCTGATGCAGCAAATATTGCAACAGACAGACTCCATGAATTTTCTGGTGCAGAGAAGGGAGAGTCAAACAGCGTTTTCGATCTCTTCAGGGATATAGAAAAGCCATGGAAATACGCCAAAGTTTACTGGTGGCTCTTTATAGTATTCCTGCTCTGCGGATACTGGTTCATCATGACAAGGGGAGCCGGAGCAGTGCCGTTTGAGATGGCACTTGGAGCCGGACTTGCGCCGGCAGCGGTCATTTTATTTTTAAATGAGCTGTCAGGCATATATGAGACAGAAGTGTCATTTAAGAATACTGCGCTGCTGTGTGGATTCGGGGCACTGCTTTCGATGCTTGTCACCTGGGCGACAAAAGGTATCTTTGAAGACGTAAACAGTATTCACGTGTTCCTGAAGTCGCTCGTGGAAGGCGCTGTATCGATGCTGGCGCTTCTTGCCGTAGTCTTGTATCACATAAAAAAGACCGGAAAGAATGTGACGATGCTTCAGGGAATTTTTTACGGGAGCTGTTTTGGAAGCGGCTTCGCCTTCTATGAAGTCTGTGATATGGCGCTCGGTGGATATTTTTCGGATCAGAGACCCGGAGTGTTCATGTGGCATCTGATAACGCAGTCGGTCATGGCAGTCGGCGGACGCATAGCCTGGACAGCGGTCATTGGCGGAGCATTTTCAGTCATCATAAAAAAGGCCGGAGTCATAAAGAGCCAGGAATTCGTAAAGATGTGCCTTCTGGCGTTTATATACCCGTTTGTGATGCAGGTATGCTGGGAAGCAGGATTTTTAAACGTCGGACTCTACGGAGTTACGATCAAAGATATTTTTCTGATGGTAGTTGCATTTATGGTTTTGAACCTTTTCCTGCACCGCGGGATCAGGGAAGCCGGAAAGGTAAAGGCAGATGTATAAAGAGATAGCAAAATTCATTTCATACGGCAATATCCCGGAAGACAGCATCCTCTACAGGCTGGGGGATATCTTCCGCCAGTTTGACGAGGGTAATGCTTCGGATGCACAGCTTACCAGAGAGATATATGAGCAGGTTCACAGGCTCCTGGCTCTGGCTACAGATTACGGATTCGACGGAAACCTGTGGCAGAACTATCTGACCTATCTCCTGATCACCGATGAGAATCCGTTCTCCATCACATGTGAGAAGGTCGGGGCAAACGATGGCTCCGTGAATGAATTTGCAAAAAATGATTTCCGGGCAGCCATGAACCTGTTCCATTTCGACTTTGCTCCGATAGAGAAAGCACTCGGGATAAATGTATTTACAGTGCTTACGCATTACAAGGCCGTAGTGAAAAAGGACCTGATGTACAACCACGCTGTATCTGCGAAGGTCAGGGCTTTGAGTGAAAAACTCGCAGCAGCAAAGGATGAGAACGAATTTTTTGACCTGATGACTGATTTTTATAAGGCATACGGAGTCGGAATGTTCGGTCTGAACAAAGCGTTCAGGATCTCAGATACAGATGATAAGGTTGTCTTCCATCCTATCAACAACATGGAAGTCGTTCATCTCGCTGACCTGGTAGGATATGAGGAGCAGAAGAAGCAGCTGGTCGAGAATACAGAGGCTTTCGTGGAGGGAAGAGGTTCCAATAACTGTCTGCTCTATGGAGATTCCGGCACAGGAAAGTCTACGAGCATCAAAGCCATAGTGAATGAATACTATGACCGTGGGCTCCGTATGATAGAGATATACAAGCACCAGATGAAGGATATAAGCACTGTCATCTCGATGATAAAGAACAGGAATTACCGTTTTATCATTTATATGGATGATCTGTCTTTTGAGAACTTCGAGATAGAGTACAAGTACTTAAAGGCCGTGATCGAAGGCGGAGTCGAGACGAAGCCGGATAATGTGCTGATATATGCGACAAGCAACAGGCGTCACCTGATAAAGGAAGACTGGTCAGACAGAGATGATATGGAGAGCGGCGCTGGTATCCACAGAAGTGATACAGTAGAGGAAAAGCTCTCACTTGTGAATCGTTTCGGCTGCCAGATCAACTACTCGAAGCCGAATCAGAAGGAGTTCTTTACGATAGTAAAGGAACTGGCACACAGGTCAGATATCCCTATGAGCGACGAAGAGCTCGAGAAGGAAGCAAACATCTGGGAACTGCGTCATAACGGCATGTCCGGACGCTCAGCCCAGCAGCTGATAAATCATCTCAAAGGACTTTCGGAAAAATAAAGTTCGTGTTAAACTAAGTACAGGACACAAAAAGAAGGAGTGATTCAGATGAACACGGTTACTCTTATATGTCAGGGATGTGGAAGGCCATTTCAGATGGCTCAGATAGACTATGACAGGATTCTTACAGAATCAATGCAGGCCCCGAGATTCTGCTCGACACAGTGTGCTTTCCACGGCTGGGATCCACAGGCAGTCTGGTTCGGCAGATACAGGCGGAGCGTAGAAAGTCAGAAGCACTGATCTGCCATGGAAAAAATAAACGGACAGAGGTATGTCTTTGTGGATTTCGAGATGCAGCCGGTCGACCACAAAGAGCATCCTGACGAGTGGAGCATCGCCAGACACGAGATCATAGAATTCGGTGCGGTGATGCTCGACGAAGACCTGAAGGAAGTGGATCAGTTCCAGAGTTATGTAAAGCCGCGCTACTCTGTAGAGATACAGGAGACTGTCGAGGCCATGACAGGCATCACGGCGGAGACGGTAAAAGACGCAGCGGATTTTGAGACGGTACTCGGAGACTTCATTAACTGGTGCGCTTCACCTGGGACAGAATACGCGGTCTATGCCTGGAGTGGAGCTGATAAAGGTCAGCTTACCCATGAGATAGCCCTGAAGCAGATAAAAAAGACGGATGAGCTTGACTACATGCTTTCACACTGGTTTGATTATCAGAAGCTCTTTACCAGGGCGATAGGCAGAAGGCTTGCAGTATCACTTGATAAGGCGGTCGAAGCCTGCGGGATGGACTTCGAGGGACAGATGCACGACGCGCTCTGGGACGCGAGGAACACATCGAGGCTTTTCAGGCTCACCTCAGATAAGAAGAACTTCCGGAAGCTGGCTCCGCGGATAAAGCATGTGCTCGATTCCAAAGAGCACTTTACAGCTTCTCTTGGAGATTTGGTGAATCTGAAGGGTTTTGATCTGCCAAAGGAATGAAAAATATACACAGGAATAAGCATACATTTTATACTAAGCTTTATTAGTATAAAATGTATGCTTATTCTATACAAATGACATATACAAATATAAAAGGAGGATTCAAATGGAATACGGTTATTTTGATGACAGGGCAAAAGAGTATGTGATCACAAACCCTAAGACACCATCAGATTGGAAGAACTATCCGGGGACTGACAGGTACAGCATGGAGGTTACGAACAATGCCGGAGGCAGGGGATTTATCAGGTCAGAGGATCAGAACGAGGTACTTAAGGACAGATATGTCTATATCCGCGATGATGATGACCTGGACTTCTGGTCAGCTTCGTGGCAGCCAGTCGGAAAGGATTTCAAGGACTATCGCAGCATCTGCCGCCATGGTCTTGGCTATACCAAGCTCTACGCTTCTTACTCAGGTATCCACTCAGAGGTCTTATATTATGTTCCGGTTGATGCGGACTATGAAGTCTGGGCAGTAAATGTCGAGAACCATTCAAAGCGCCCGAGGAACCTGACAGTCACTGGCTTCTGCTCCTTCCCTTCCAAAAATGCTTCAGACGACAGCCCATATGCTGTCTTTACTACACGGACACTCTATGAGAATAACAAGCTCCGCTACCAGATCTTTTCAAATCTGACAGAAGATGCTGAGAGAAGTGATGGAAAGAAACTGATCGAGAGATTCTTAGGGCTTTCTGGCACTGAAGTGTCATCGTACTGCGGAGATAAAGACACATTTTTCGGGACTTACGGCGACCTCAGGGCTCCGCAGGGAATAGTCAGTGGTGACGCCGGAGATGAGCTTTCCTATGCGTCTGAGGCAGTCGGAGCACTGTCTTATAAGATAACACTTGAACCGGGTGAGAGCAGCGTGGTATGCTTTATTGCCGGGCTTAAGAGCGATGCCGATTCTACAGAGATAATAAGACACTATGAAGTCCACACTAGAGAGACTGTTACAAAAGAACTGAAGGAGCTTAGGGCATTCTGGGCAAAGCGGCTTTCTGCATTCGAGGTACAGACTCCGTCTGCAGAGTTTAACCGCATGGTAAATGTCTGGAACCCATATACCTGTATAGCAGGTCGGGAGATAAGCGATATATCACAGCTCCTTCCGAATCTTGCGGAGCTTCGTGATGACGGATGGTATTCTGAAGCCCTGGATGAGATGCTCGATGGCTATGCAGACGATAGAGGCAAAAAAGCACTTGATCGGATAAAGGAAAATCGCAATACTGCATTTGGAGCAGTATCTTTAGATCCTCCGTGTGAAGCTGATGATGACAGTGAAGAAGCCTTATATAATCCTGGAGTCAGGGGAAACGGCGGGATTTTTTCACAGAGTCAGGGCAGGCTGATCCTGGCGGAAGCACTTCTGGGAAACGGTGACGACGCGTTCATGTTCTACGAGGAGAGTGCACCAGCTGCACAGAACAGAAAGGCAGATACCAGAAAGACAGAACCTTATGCATACAGTGAGTTCACAGAGGGCAAATACAGCCCGAACTTCGGAAGAAGCCACGGTTCATGGAACGCGAAGGCTGCCGGAGTCATAGAGACGGCCTGCATCGAGGGAATCTGCGGCATAAGGCCTGACGATAAGGGCCTTTACATCAGTCCTTCGATCTATTCGGAGTGGACCGAGTTTACCATTCACATGAGTTTTATGGGACACAGCCTCTGCATCCAGGTCAAGAATCCGGGACACAGACAGTCAGGCATTGAAAAAATGACCTTAAACGGCAAAGCAGTCGAAGGCTGCTACATTTCTGAAGAAAAAATGACAGAAAACAACGATATTATCGTTTATTTATAAGCAAAAGGTTGATAAAACTTTTAGAATCTACTATAATCGTGTTATCTTTATGAGGGCAAAGGAGGAAAGACATGCTTTCAGATAAGCTCAAAGAGGGTATGGATGTAATCCTCGATTATAAGACAGCAGATTCTGCAAAAGTATTCAAGACTTCAGTCATAGTGGAAGAGGGCAGTCTGATTGCCTTAGCACCGTGTACTGATGAAAATGGACAGTTTGAGGAGTTCAAAGACGGAGAAGTCAGTCTTTCGATAAAGGGTTCGAACACGATCATTTCCAAAGCCAGGTTACTTCCGGTCTATTACCATGGAGACAGGATCTATCTGACATATGGCAAGAGAAATGACGATGATGATATGACCTTCCACCGTGAGTCGGCGAGATACCCGATAAACGAAGACTGTAAGGCAAATGACCATGATGCGAAACTGATAGATGTATCAGATCACGGATTCGGTTTTATCTTAAATTATAAGTACAAGAGCGGCCTCTGGGTAGAACTCAAGTACAAGGACATAAAGGTAAACGGCAAGATAATGCAGTCCAAAGAAGTCGGTCCGGACTCATTTTTCTATGGATGCAAGGTCGATGAAAGCACAGGGCCATTTGACAGACTCGTAAAAGAAAAAGCAGAAGAATTCAACAGCATGCTCGACGCATGAGAATACCCCGGTTTCACTAAGAGACCGGGGCTTTATTTAGATGAAGCTTAAAAAAGAAATTTATATTGAAAAAATCTGACAGAATATTTATACTGTACTTTAGATAAAAAATTCATTTTTTAAGGAGATATATAAAAAATGGCTGAAGAAACTATGAAGGATTACGAGAAAGAGATTAACGAATCCTTAGAGAAACACCAGAAGCAGGAAACCGAAGAGGACTTTAACTGGGACAAGCTCAGAGCGGAGATGGCTTCATCTACACCTATCGAGGTCGAGATCATCGAGGCGGTAAAGGGCGGATGCGTCGCATATGCAGAGGGCATCAGAGGTTTCATCCCGGCTTCAAGACTTTCGGGACATTATGTCGAAGACCTCGACAGCTTCGTAGGAAAGAAGATAAATGTTCTCGTTACTGAGGCAGACCAGGAGAATAACAGGCTTATCCTTTCAGCCAGAGAGCTGATCAGGGCACAGGAAGCTGACGAGAGAAACAAGCGTATAGCTTCACTTACACCTGGCAATGTAGTTGAGGGAACTGTAGAGACCATCATGCCTTACGGCGCTTTCATAAATCTTGGCGATGGCATTTCAGGACTCGTTCATATCTCTGAATTCGTAGAGAGAAGGATCGCAAGTCCTAGAGAGATAGTAAAAGAAGGCGAGAAGGTAAAGGTAAGAGTAAAGGGCATAAAGGACGGAAAGATCTCACTCTCTATGAAGGGACTTGTGGATGACCCGAATGGAGAGCCTGCAGAAGAGGAATCCGAGGAGCACGAGTACTCTTCAGGACAGGAAGCTACTACAAGTCTTGGCAGCCTCCTTTCCGGAATAAAGCTGAACTGATGGAAAGGCTTCTTATAGTAGACGGATCTTCGATGCTGGTCACTTCGTACTACGGACTTCTTCCGAAGCAGATACTTTTTGAAAAGGACGAGGAGAAGAAAAAGCAGTACTATGACCAGATCATGCAGTACAACGGACATTACACTAATGCCATGTACGCGATGACGAAGACCCTGAAGAAGATAGAAAAAGAGCAGCATATCACTCACATGGTGATCTGCTTTGATACTACGCGCGATACCTTCAGGCGAAAAGAGTACTCTGAGTATAAGGCACAGCGTTCTGCTACCCCGGAGCCCCTTAAGGACCAGTTCGTCCAGATGGAGGACATGCTGAGGGAGATAGGCTACGCTGTTGAGATGAGTGATGAGTTTGAAGCCGATGATCTGGCAGGCGGCGCGGCGGCACTTTTTTCAAAGGAGATGCCGACCTATATCATCACCAAGGATCACGATTATCTGCAGCTTATCGATGATAATACGACTCTCTGGCTTGTCCAGACACAGCAGGACAAGGCTGATGCGATAAATAAAAAATACTCGGCTATTTTTTCAGATGGGAAAGGATTTTCGCTTCCTGATAAGGCAGCTCAGATAAGGCCTGAGATCTGTCTGGCTGAGTACGGAGTGCGTCCGTCTCAGATCCCGGATCTCAAGGGAATTACCGGAGATATCTCTGATAATATCCCAGGTGTAAAGGGCGTAAGCTCTGCTGCGGCTCCGCTCCTGCGCGAGTACGGGACGCTTGACGCTATCTATAAAGCGATAGATTCCTGTCCGGATGCGAAGACGGAGAAGAAGCTGTCCGCCTTCTGGAAGGAGAAGCTCGGCGTCAAGAGAAGCCCTATCAACGCCATGAAGGAATACAGGGACTCGGCTTATATGAGCTCGCATCTGGCGACCATCAGACGTGATGTAGAGCTTTCACACAGCCTGGATCAGATGTCGCTTGAGCGGCTTGGCGATACAAAGAGAAGAGAGCAGTATGAAAAGTACGGTTTCAGATCGTTATAAGGAGTATTGATCATGGAAATAATGCCAGGATTGTTCAGGGACAAAGTCCTTCTGAACAGCCTTTTTTCAGCTTTTTCATCATCTGATGACGGAAGGTATCTGTTTGTGCTCGATGAGCAGACAGGTGAGATCAGATGGTGCAGGGCTGCTGTTGATTTTTTCGGACTTCCGGGAGAACAGATAGCTGAGGGAGAGCAGGACTGGCTCCTGCGGATCCATCCGGAGGACAGACCTGAGTTTGAGGACCGCATGGAGGCCATGCGCATCCAGTCTACCGGGAAAATTCACGTCAAATGTCGTATAAAGGACAAAAATGGCAGTTTTGTAAACTGTGAAGTCTCTGCGTCATACATAAAGGATGAGGGAACGTTTCCGGCATACATAGCCGGAACAGTCATAAACTTCGGCATTCAGAACCGCATAGATAATGTCACATCTCTGCCGAACCTCTACGCATTTTTTAATGATGTAAAGACGAGCAGACTGAACGGTGAGATCGGGACAGCCCTTCTTATAGGTTCAACTCACTTCGCCGAGGTAAATGATGTCTACGGATACTCGTTCGGAAACCAGGTACTGATGGAGTTTACAGATATGCTCCGCAGGTATTTCGGAGACGAATGTGACATCTACAGGATGGAGGGCGCGAAGTTCGCGGTAAAGTCGTCGACAGTCAGCCGTGTAGACCTGGAGGGCATTTATGAGAGGCTACGCCTGGACTGCAAGCAGGGAATAGAGGTCGAGCATTCGAGAATCCATCTGTTCTTAGCCTGTGGTGCCATGGAGGTAAGCGACAACAAAATAAGCTCGCACACCCTCTACTCCTGCCTTCTGTACGCTTATGGCGATTCTAAGGACAGACACCAGGGTGAACTGGTACTTTTCCATAACCGTATTTCTGACAAAAATAAACAGTGGCTCGAAGAACTGAATGTGATCCGTGAGAGCGTCATCGACGGCTGCAGGGGATTTTTCCTGTGCTACCAGCCCATCATCAGGGTGTCAGACGGAACCCTCGCCGGCATGGAGGCGCTGATCCGCTGGAAAAATGACAAGTACGGCGTTGTAAGCCCGGATGAGTTCATTCCTATCCTGGAGAAAGACACTGTATTTCCGGAGCTGGGCAGCTTTATCCTGCGCCAGTCATGTATCGACGCAAAGGATTTTGCGAAGAGGAATCCGGATTTCGTCGTGAACGTGAACCTGTCATATGCGCAGATCGAGAAGTCGGACTTTGCGGATTCTGTGATAAATATCCTCGATGAGACTGGCTATTCGCCTAAGAACCTCTGTCTCGAGCTTACTGAGAGATGCCGTATCATGGATGAGAATATGCTCCGTGACAAGGTAGTCTCCCTGCGCGCCAGAGGGATCAGGTTTGCCTTAGACGACTTCGGGACGGGATATTCATCCCTTAATCTCCTTAGAAAAATGCCTATCGACGAGGTAAAGATAGACAGGCAGTTTATTAAGGATATCCTTGAGAACAGGATAGACCAGAACATCATAAACGGCCTGACACACTCGGTAACCGACAGTGGAAAATCCATCTGTATCGAGGGTATCGAAAACGAAGAGCTGCAGGCATTTTTACAGCGGTATCCGGTGACTTATTTCCAGGGATATCTGTATTCAAAGCCGGTTACTATAGATGAGTTCAAGAGACTTCACTTCGACAAGCTCGCAGGGCTCGGCCCACAGATATCTGAGCAGGATCAGATAGCCATAAATGAGCAGGTGGATAACGTGATCATCCGCTGCGCGAAGTTCTTACATCAGGGTGACAGCCTCGTAGACGCCGCAGGCAAGATCATGGCTGAGATGGGGACACTCATCCATCCGGAAAGGATCTATTTCGGACTCGTATCCGAGGGCAAAATGCACAAGATCCGTGAATGGTGTGCTCCGGGAGTCGAGAAGAGTGAGCACCCTCAGGTCGAGACTATCCACAATGTAAAATGGTGGGAGAGATATGCAAATGAAGACGATGTGATAATCGTAGCAGATGTCAATGATATAATGAATAAAGCGCCTGAAGGCATCGAACCGCCGATGTGCCAGAACTTCATGGAAGTCCTGATGAAGGACGGAAATCAGATAGTAGGCTACATGGGAGTTGAGAACTACGTAAAGGCCGAGGTCTTAAATACCAAGAGCCTTCTGCAGACTATAGCTCTGTTCCTCAATGCAGAGGTAAAGAACCAGATGCTTATCGACCAGCTGACAGAGCTCTCACGCAGAGACCAGCTGTCCGGCTGCGATAACCGGAACGCCTATGAAGAGGATATGATGCACCTTGAGAGAAAACGCACGCCTGTAGGCATCATCTTTGCAGACCTGAACGGGCTTAAGAGCACGAATGACAGCTTCGGTCACGCTAAGGGCGATCAGCTGATCATAAGGACGGCGCAGCTCTTACAGGAGACATATCCTGACGGACATCTGTACAGGATCGGAGGAGATGAATTTATTCTGACCTTCGAGGATCCGGATGAGGATCATTTCTGTCAGGTGATGATCGATAAGAAAAAGATCATAGATGACAATGCGATAACGATCTCCATAGGCTGGGGATGGACGCATAACTCATCCGGCCGTGAGCGGGCACAGCTTGCCGCCGAGCAGATGATGTATAAGAACAAGACCGAGTATTACAAGACTCACGACAGAAGAAAGAAATAACTATAAAAAAGACAGCCACGATCGGAGCTGTCTTTTTTGGGTCTATTGGGAAGTGTCAAGTGATTCGTGCTGTATCTTTGTCCACTTGCGGGTCGGGAAGAAGCAGGTCTTTATGGAGCAGAGCATGTAGACAAAAAGGAACAGCGGAAAAGTCAGGAGCGGAAGTAAGCCTATTTTCCGCATCGGCAGGTGGTTGTACTTCGCTGTCATAAACACAGCCACGTACATAAAAATAAGGCTGAGTGTCGTAAATCCAGTGGCCGGCAGGAAGTACAGAAGCGGCAGCTTGAAAAAGATGATAGCGCTGTTTATGTACGAGATGATGGCTGAGATCCAGGAGCACGGTCCCATCAGAAGAAGCATTATCGCGTCGACACGCTGCATTTTTCTTACTGGCTTGCTATAGTCGAAGGCAAGTGACTTAAAGTCTTTTTTAAGTACCTGGTAGCCGCCGGTACACCATCTGGCGAGCTGATGGAACATGACGCCTACCTGATGAGGTTGTTCATCATAGCAGACTGCCTTGATGCAGAAGGCGACTCTCTGTCCGCGCAGGACATTGTCGAGAGAAAACTCCACGTCTTCTGTTATCGTAGAGGTATGCCAGCCCTCCTGCCTTAAGAGGTCACCGTCTACGGCAAAGCCCGTTCCTGTGAGGAAGGCAGAGAGCCCTACTTTTTCCCTGGCATATGAGAAGAACATCGAGTAGCACGCCCAGTAGAGGGTATACCATTTCGTTACAAAAGAGCGGTACGGCTGACCGCCGAGTCTGTTTCCCTGGACTATGCGGTTTCCGCGGCGCAGCTTGTCGTCTATTTTTTCGAGGAAATCAGGCTTTAATACGTTATCGGCGTCGAATACCGCGAAGGCTGTAAGCTTATTCTCTTTATCCATCGCAAAAATGCGCGGAAGCGCCCATTTGAGCACTGAGCCTTTACCGTCCTGCGGTCCCTCATTTCGCTCGAGTATAGTGACAAAAGGGTAGGAGCGGCCTATGTCCGTGGTCCTGTCGGTGCAGTGGTCAGCGACCAGGAAGACGTGTATTTTCTCATGTGGGTAATCGGAGGCCTTAATGCTGTCAAAAAGGTGGGCTATCGATGCCTCTTCGTTGTGAGCGCATACGATGATGCCGAAATTATTCTGCTCCTGCTTTATGTAGACAGCTTTCGGCCGCCTGTTTTTTACAAGACCCCAGAACGCTATGACTCCGATCCACGCCATGACTATCATGGGGATCATCTGAAGCACCAGCAGAAAATTCGTGAGGTCGAGTGTCTGCATCAGATTCATTTCTTACTACTTTCCTTTTCATACTTTTAACAAGCCATCCTATTTTACCGCAGTAGGGGCTATATAGCAATCTCAGATAGGGATTATTAAGAAATCTTAAGGCAATAAAAAAGCCACGGATATGAAATCCGTGGCAAAAAGGGGAGAGTATGAAAAAAAATCGAATAGCATTTCTGCTATCGATATATGTATATTACAGGTCACCTGTGAAAATAATGTGTCCAGTTTGTTAAATGAGTATGACTTCGAGATAAGCTCATCTCTTTATACCAGTGAGAGAAGGATTCCCCAGAACACTCCGATGCAGTAGAGCAGGATGGTGATCTTTATGTTCTCGCGAGGGTGATGATGGTTTGTCCTGAAAAGTACGAGCAGGCCGACGCCGGCTCCTACCAGAAGACCTGCCATCATCTGTCCGAATGACATCATACCGGCCAGATACAGCTGGGTGATGGCGACAGAAGCTCCACAGTTCGGGATCAGTCCGATAAGGGCTGAAAGAAAGACTCCGAGTATCGGAATGGCGTTTAAGAAATGGGCGATATTATTCTGACCGATGGCATCTACCAAAAGCGTCAGGATAAGTGTTATCACAAAGATAAATATAACGATATTTAAAGTATGTATCAGGGCGGCTCTTATGATGCCGCCCTTTTCTTCGTCCCCATAATCAGCGTGCTCTTCGGCGCAGAGATCATGGATACGCTTGTCACCCTTATCCTTCCATCTGGTGCGGCGGAGGAGAGCATCTACGAAAAGACCTGATACGACGCCAAGGACAGCTTTTGTACCCAGGATAGTGAGGATACGTGATGGTGCTACCTGCTCTGAGATGAATATAGGGAGCATCTCATCGGAAGTAGACAGAAATACAGCGAGCATTGTTCCCAGGGTGATGACGCCGCCTGAGTAGAGGCTTGCAGCACTTGCAGAGAATCCGCACTGTGGCACGATGCCGAAGATGCCTCCGAAGACTGGGCCTGCTTTTCCCATCCGGGCAAGGATGCCGGTAGTCTTCTGGCTGGTATGGTGTTCGAGGTACTCCATCAGGAGATAGGTCACGAACAGGAAGGGTATGAGCTTTACAGTGTCGACCAGGGAGTCGACAAGCGCATCAATAAACATAGACATTTTTATATTCCTCTTTTCTTTCTGCAGTCTTCGCACAGTCCTACTAAAACAGAATACCCGCAGTCCAGCGTAAATCCGTGGTCTTTTAGCAGATGTTCTTCTATGCTGTGCATGAATTCACAGTCTAAGTGTATGACCTTTCCGCAGTCATGGCAGTACAGGTGCAGATGGTGCGGACAGTCGTGCCCCTCACGCAGATACTGATAGTATTTTTCTCCTTTGTCATCGAGACGGTGGCCCTGGATAAGCCCGGAGGCCTCCAGCCGGTCGAGATTGCGGTAAACTGTCGCCTGGTTTATCGAAAGGCCGTCATCACGCATTTTTACCAGAAGGTCAGAGGCTGAGATGATCTCATCCTCGTGGCGTTCAAAATAATCTACGATCCAGCTCTTATACTGTGATTTATAATCTTTCATTTTGTTACTCCTGTCGGGTGAAAATGCGAACGATTTGCATCGAGTAACTATTATACACATTTGCGAATGATTTGCAAGTATTTTATTTATGGACAGACGTATAAAAGAGAAATTGACATTATAAGAGTTTTTAACTATACTTTAGACAATGTTTATTTTTACCAGGCCATCATATATTGTGGTGGCATCGAATTTTTTTGATATATCGGGTAAGACAGCAGCTATCGTTGTACTGATATGCGTGATAAGTCTGCTGCTCGTTTATATACTGCTCACAAACAGGCAGAAGAAGACGCAGGCGGATCTGGATCTGGCACGTAGGCAGATAGAGATGGGAAATGAGTCGGTGCTTATGATGGCAAAGGCGCTTTTCTCAAAGGACAGGCGAACAGGAGAGCACTGCCACAGAGTGGCTTACTATGCTGAAAAGCTCGGAAAGGCCTACGGTTTTTCTGATGCAGATACCAAGAACCTGAAAAAGGCAGCGCTTCTCCATGACATTGGAAAAATAGCTATCCCGGACGCTGTGCTGAATAAGCCTGCAAAGCTGACCGGTGAAGAATATGACGTCATGAAGACTCATACGACGGCGGGAGCCGAGATCCTCCGTGGTTTTACGATAGTAGACCATGTGTCTGAGGGAGCCAGGTATCACCATGAGAGATATGACGGAAAAGGCTACCCATATGGACTTTCTGGAGAAGATATCCCGCTGTACGGGCGGATCATAGCCATCTGCGATACTTTTGACGCGATGACGGCGAACAGGGTATACCGCGGAGCACTCGATATGGATCAGGTCATGGAAGAGCTGAAAAAAGGCCGGGGCACACAGTTTGACCCGTACTTGGATGATCTGTTTATGAACCTGATAGAGACCGGAGAGATAAGTCCGCAGAAGACTTTTGAGATGTTCAAGGACAGGGATCTGACCGAGGACATAGAATAATTCTTTTTTTATTTTTGTTGGATACACAACGGAACGACATCTGATTTTCTGATAAAACTATACCTGTCAGGCGGGAAGCCGACAGATGGATACGAATTTAGGAAAAGTATTTTGGAGGTTTTATCATGGAAAATCAGATGTTTTGTTATCAGTGCCAGGAGACAGCAGGATGCAAAGGCTGTACAGTATCAGGTGTCTGCGGAAAGAAGCCTGAAGTAGCCAGGATGCAGGATCTGCTTATTTATGTGACTAAGGGGTTAAGCGCTGTCACTACTGCTTTAAGAAAAAATGGAAAGCAGATACCTGAAAAAATAAATCATCTCGTTACAGTAAATCTTTTTACGACTATCACAAATGCAAACTTTGACCTCGATGCCATAAAGGCTAAGGTCACAGAGACTCTTTCAGAGAAAGCTGCTCTTCTTTCTGAGCTTTCAGATGATGAGAAGGCGAAGCTTCCAGAAGCTGCCAGATGGAGCGGAAATGAGGCTGAGTACGACGCTAAGGCCTGGAAAGAGGGCGTTCTTTCTACAAAGGATGAAGACATCAGATCTCTCCGTGAGCTGATCACCTATGGACTCAAAGGACTTTCAGCATATACAAAGCACGCAAACGCACTTTTAAAAGAGGATTCTGAGGTAGACGCTTTCATTCAGGAGGCACTCGCAAAGACTCTCGACGACTCACTTACAGTAGAAGACCTCGTGTCTCTTACCCTTGAGACAGGAAAGTATGGCGTTCAGGGAATGGCTGATCTCGATGCTGCAAACACTACTGCATATGGCAATCCTGAGATCACAAAGGTAGACATCGGAGTAAGAAAAAATCCTGGAATCCTTATCTCAGGTCACGATCTAAAGGACCTGGAGATGCTCTTAGAGCAGACAAAGGGCACAGGGATAGATGTATATACACATTCTGAGATGCTTCCGGCTCACTATTATCCATTTTTCAAAAAATACGATAACTTCGCAGGAAACTACGGAAATGCATGGTGGGAGCAGAAGGAAGAGTTCGAGAGCTTCAACGGACCTATCCTCATGACGACAAACTGCATCGTACCTCCGAAGGACAGCTACAAGGACAGACTCTGGACTACAGGAGCAGCCGGATATCCGGGATGCAAGCACATCGACGCAGCTTACGGCGAGACAAAGGATTTTTCACCTATCATCGAGCAGGCAAAGAAGTGCCAGGCTCCTACAGAGATAGAAACTGGAACTATCGTCGGCGGTTTCGCACATGAGCAGGTATTTGCGCTCGCTGATCAGGTAGTAGATGCTGTAAAGAGCGGCGCCATAAAGAAGTTCGTAGTAATGGCAGGATGTGACGGAAGAGCTAAGTCAAGAAACTACTACACTGACTTTGCAAAGGCACTTCCAAAGGATGCAGTGATCCTTACAGCTGGCTGCGCCAAGTACAAGTACAATAAGCTGAACTTAGGTGACATCAATGGAATCCCTAGAGTTCTCGACGCCGGACAGTGCAATGACTCCTACTCACTGGCACTTATCGCATTAAAGCTCAAGGAGATCTTCGGGCTCGACGATGTAAATGACCTCCCGATCGTCTACAATATCGCCTGGTATGAGCAGAAGGCTGTGATCGTTCTCTTAGCCCTTCTTTACCTCGGAGTAAAGAACATCCATCTTGGACCGACACTTCCAGCTTTCCTTTCCCCAAATGTGGCTAAGGTACTGGTAGATAATTTCGGAATAGCCGGGATCGGAACAGTAGAAGACGACATGAAGCTCTTCTTCGAATAAACCGCTATTGCACAAAATCCCTTAAACCGCTAAAATGGTCAGTGTTACGAGAGACAGACCTTATAGCGGAAGGGATACTGGATTGAAAGAGAATATAGTACTGATAGGAATGCCGGGATGCGGAAAAAGCAGTCTGGGCGTAGTTCTTGCAAAGGCGCTCGGATACAGATTTGTAGACTCGGATCTTCTGATACAGGAAAATGAGGGCCGTCTGCTCAGTGAGATAATCGAGCAGGACGGTCTTATTGGCTTTAAGAAAATAGAAGAAAAAGTGAATGCTTCCATAGAAACTGTAAGGACAGTCATCGCAACGGGCGGAAGCGTGGTATATGGTCCGAAAGCTATGGAGCATCTGAAGTCTATAGCAGATGTCATATACCTGAAGCTGCCGCTTGAAGATATAGCGGAAAGGGTCGGAGACTTAAACGAGCGTGGAGTGGCTTTTGAGCCGGGACAGACGCTGGGAGATCTCTACGATGAGCGTGTACCACTCTATGAAAAATACGCAGATATCACAGTCGACACTCACGACATGGATATCCGTACAGCTGTTGGCCAGGTGTTAAGCCAGCTGGGAAAGGAGCGTTTATGAACCTGAAAAAAATAATAACTGCTTCTCTTGTGGCAGTGCTTTCTGTAACTACCGTTTTTTCTGTGGGTGCCTGCCAGGCATCAGCTGAGAGTCCGAAGAAGACAGTGGATTTCTCATATCCGGATGGGGCTTTTGACCATGAGGAGATGAATGCGTCTGTAGTGTATTCCGATGATTTTTTCAGTAAGAAGGCTACGAAGCGAAATGACTCCCTGGCGCTTCTTTCGGTCGGAGCAGCAGACGCTGTATATAACAGGGACGATATCACGGATTTCCTAAAGACCTGCGGGTTTACGAATAAGAGAGACTCGGTGACCGATGAGAACAGCGATGACCTGTCCTTTAACTTCGGCAAGAAAAAAATAGGCAAAAAGACTGTCGTGGCGGTGATCCTTCAGGGAACTGCGTCGAATGATGAGTGGAAAAGTAACCTTAGGTTGGGAGATTCTTTGCTGGATTTGCCGACTGTTCATGCAGGCTTTAATGCGACAGAAAAAGCAGTGCACAAGAAACTGAATACCTTCCTGAAGACAAATAAGCTGAAAAAAGGCTCTGTAGCCTTCTGGGTCACCGGACACAGCAGAGGCGCAGCAGTGGCGAATATCATGGCAAAGCGTCTATCTGATACTTATGGTAAGTCAAACGTGTATGCTTATACCTTTGCTTCTCCAAAGGTCGTAAAGGTGAGCACTAAGACTACCAAGAAATATTCAAATATCTTTAACTATGTAAATCCTGATGATGTGGTAACCCGCATCCCTACAAAAGATACTAAATCTCTTGAGGATGAACTGGACAGAGCCGGAATCTTAAATGAAGAGAAGCTGAAAAGCGGACTAAATAAAATAGGACTCAGCATCTCTGTTAATTTTGAACTGGGTACTTACCGCCGTTTCGGGACGGATATAGAGATGTCATCAGAAGACCACAGTACGATGGCAGAGACCTTCTCGGATATCACCGGAGTGGACTTCGATGAGACGAGCGTGGCGCATAATCATTGTCAGAGCTGTTACCTTTCATGGCTGATGGGGTAACAGCCATTTTTATAATCAGTCATGAATCCGATAAATTTTTCCCTTAGATAATATATTTTCTTGTTCGAAAAGTAGAAAATATGAGCAGCATAAAAACTGACGCCATACGAAAGGAACCAGAAAGTATGAGATATGGACATTTCGACGAAAAAGAACGAGAATATGTGATAGAGAGACCGGATACGCCAAAGCCGTGGGCTAACTATCTCGGGTCTCCAGAGTACGGGGCTATTATCTCGAATAATGCCGGCGGATACAGCTTTGTAAAGAGCGGAGCGAACGGCAGGATCATCAGATATATTTTTAACGGGGAGGACAAGCCGGGAAGATATATCTATATCAGAGATAATGACAGCAGGGATTTCTGGTCTGCTTCATGGCAGCCAGTAGGCAAAGACCTTGCCGCTTATAAAAATATCTGCCGCCACGGACTTGGCTATTCTGTTTTTGAGACTGATTACAGTGATATCCATTCGGAGACACTTTACTATGTCCCGGAGGGAAAGACTTACGAAGTCTGGAGAATAAAGGTAAGAAACGACGGAAGGTCAGATAGGAAGCTTACAGTTACAGGCTTTGCAGAACTTACGAACCATGATAACTACGAGCAGGATATGGTAAACCTTCAGTATTCGCAGTTTATCACCAGCACCGATTTCCGAGGAGACCGTATCAGACAGAAGATTCACGGGAACCTCGATGCCGAGACAGAAAAAGGCGATGAGGTAGACGGCAAGGGTGTTACCGAGAGATTTTTCGGACTTGCAGGCGCTGAAGTCTCATCACACTGCGGAGACAGAGACGCTTTCCTTGGCACTTACCGTGGATATGATAACCCGGCAGGTGTAGCAGACGGTGATCTCGGTGATGTAGACGCCTATAACGGCTACTGCTGCGGAGCTCTTTCATCTGTCATAGAACTAGCACCGGGTGAAGAGAAGACTCTTGCCTTTGTCCTTGGAGAGCACAAAGATAAAAAAGCATCTGAGATAATGGCCCACTACAAAGACACAGAGGCGGTCTGTGACAGAGAGTGGAGCGAGACAAAAGAAGTATGGGGTTCGAGACTTAAGACTTTCCAGGTAAAGACACCTTCACCTGAGTTCAATACGATGATAAATACCTGGAACGCCTACAACTGCTACATGACAGTTATCTGGTCGAGAGCTGCTTCATTTATCTACTGCGGACTCAGAAACGGCTACGGCTACAGGGATACAGTTCAGGATATCCAGGGAATCATTCACCTGGATCCGGAACTTGCGCTTGAGAAGATCCGTTTCATGCTGACAGCACAGGTAGATAACGGTGCCGGACTTCCACTCGTAAAGTTCACACATAACCCTGGACACGAAGATACACCAGATGATGCTTCATATGTACAGGAGACCGGGCATCCGGCTTACAGAGCAGATGATGCACTCTGGCTGTTCCCGACTGTATATAAATACATCGCTGAGACTGGAAACGTAGACTTCTTAAACGAAGTACTTCCATTTGCAAATAAGGATGAAGCTACAGTCTATGAGCATCTGAAAAGAACTATCGAATTTTCACTTGATCATCTCGGAAAGCATGGACTTCCGGCAGGCCTCTACGCAGACTGGAATGACTGCTTAAGGCTCGGAGCAGACGGAGAATCGGCATTCGTGGCGCTTCAGTTCTACTATGCACTCCGAATCATGAAGATCCTCACGGTATATGAAAAGGACATGAAGTACGCAGATCATCTGGATCTGACAGAAGCAGAGTATCTGCAGAAGATAAATGAGCTGCTCTGGGACGGAGACAGGTTCATCAGAGGATATACGGAAACTGGAGAGACTGTAGGAGATAAAAAGTCACAGGAGGCCAAGCTCTGGCTCAATCCGCAGTCCTGGTCGGTCATCAGCGGACTTGCGACAGACGAGCAGGCAGACGCAGCGTTAGAGAACGTACATGAGAACCTGAACACCGAGTACGGTGCTATACTCATGGATCCGCCTTATCATAAGCATGCTTTCGACGGTGCATTCGCCGTGATCTATAATCAGGGAACCAAAGAGAACTCCGGAGTCTTCTCGCAGACACAGGGTTGGCTGATCCTCGCTGAGGCGCTTCGCGGACACGGAGACAGGGCTTTTGAGTACTGGTATGAGAATTCTCCATCCGTACAGAACGATAAGGCAGAGATCAGAAAACTGGAGCCTTACTGCTACGGACAGTTCACCGAAGGAAAGGCAAGCCCGCACGCAGGAGAGAGCCATGTACACTGGCTTACCGGAACAGCATCTACGATGATGGTAGGCTGTGTCGAGGGTATCCTCGGTATCAGACCTGACATCGGCGGACTGAAGCTAGCTCCATCGATCCCGAAGAGCTGGGATCACCTCGAGATAGATAAGGATTTCCGCGGAAAGCATCTGCACATCACGGTAGAAAATCCGGGACACGCAGAGTCGGGATTCAAGTCGATGACTCTTAACGGAAAGAGCCTTTCCGGAAACTATATCGCGGAAAAGCTCCTGACCGAGGATAATAACGAGATCATTCTTAAAATATCATAACCAGGCTTTGCCTTCTTCATTTACCGACCACTCTGTCTTACCGTATTTCTCGCGGTATTTCAGAGGAGTCGTTCCGATGGCTTTTTTGAAAGTCTGAATGAAATGACTCTGTGAAGAAAATGACAGGCGGTTAGCTATATCGACCATACTATAGGGACTGTACTTAAGTAGATTAGTTGCAGTCTCTATTTTTTTCTGCCTTACGTATTCACTTACGGAAACGCCGACCTCTTTTTTAAAGACACGGGACAGATATCCGGAAGAAACACCTACTGACTCAGCCACGTCTTCGACCGAGACCGGATCATTGCGGTGTATATATATGTAATTTAATGCGTTCTGGACCGGCCCGGACACCTTGATCTGAGTATCTGTCATTCGCATTTTTGTCGCAAAATCTGTGGCCATAGCGTCGTGCAGTTTTTCGACACCTGATATAGACTTTATATCGTCCAGCTGCTGGATGTAGTAATCGCTCATCCTAAATCCCTGCTCTTCGATCATGCCTGCACGGATACATACACGGGTAATAAGCGCACAGCTGACAACAAAGTGATATTTGATATTTGTCAGCGGGTCGCGCGACAGCTTTCCTACACCGTCAGTGGAGATGAATCTGTGGGCCTCGCAGTTCTGTCTTACTGCTTCGAGGTTTCCTCTGGCGACCTCTTTGTAAAATGCCTGTTCTTCGGACGCAGGACGGTGTTTTTCGGTTTCATTGTCTTTTGCTATTTCGAAATGTTCAAATCTATTTTCCATGAATTTATTATATCAGATTTGTGATGAAAATGAGTGCACGAATCTGATATTTTTTCTTTTCATTTTGTATAATGATGTACCCATGAAGAATATAATCTAAGCATAGTTACAAAGAACGGAGATTTCAAAGGAGGAAATCACAATGAAAAAGAAAATCGTAAGTATGGCACTCATCGCAGCGATGACAGCCACAATGTTCGCAGGATGTGGATCTAATTCCTCATCTTCATCATCAAAGTCTTCAAGTGGTAAAGAGGGAAGAGTCTTAAACATCTGGAGCTGGAATGACGAGTTCGAGACCAGATTCAATGACTTCTATCCTGAAGTAGAGTCTGTATCAAAGGACAAGACAGAGACAAAGCTGAAGGATGGTACAGTAGTAAAGTGGACGATCAATCCTAACCAGGACGGCGTTTACCAGCAGAAGCTCGATGAAGCTCTTCAGAATCAGGCTACGGCCTCAGCTGATGACAAGATCGACATCTTCCTTGCTGAGACAGATTATCTGGTAAAGTACACAGACGCTGACGCAAACGCATCAATGCCTCTGAAGGACTTAGGTATTGATCCTGACAAAGACTTCGCTGATCAGTATCAGTACACAAAGGATGCCGCTACAGATAAGAATGGCGACTTAAGAGCTACCAGCTGGCAGGCTTGTCCGGGACTCTTCGTATACAGAAGAGGAATCGCAAAGAATGCTTTCGGAACAGATGATCCGGAAAAGATCCAGGAGAAGGTAAAGGATTGGGATACATTCGAGCAGTCAGCAAAGGAACTCAAGGATAAAGGTTATTACATGCTTTCATCAATGGGCGCTGATACCTACAGAGTATTCGGTAACAATGCAAGCGAGCCATGGGTACAGGGCGATACAGTTACTGTAGACCCTAACCTTATGAAGTGGGTAGAGCAGTCAAAGAAGTTCACGGACGAAGGATACAACCACAAAGTATCAGGACAGTGGACAGATGACTGGAACAAAGATCAGGGTGCTGATTCAAAGGTATTCGGATGGTTCTTCCCAGCTTGGGGTATCAACTTCACTATCCAGCCTAACGCAGGAGATAAAGGAGCAGGAGACTGGGCTGTATGTAATGGACCACAGTCTTATAACTGGGGCGGTTCATTCATCCTTGCAGCGCAGGGAACAGATAACCCGAAGCTCGTTAAAGATATCATGCTGAAGCTTACAGCTGATAAGGATACACTCCTTAAGATCACAGATAAGACTCTTGACTATACCAACACAGTTTCAGGTATGGAAGAGTATGCTGCTGATGATAAGAAGGGTGATTCAGACTTCCTTGGCGGCGAGAACCCATACAAGTACTTCGCTCCAGCTGCTGAGAGCATCAAGATGGATAAGATCACACCTTATGATCAGGGATGCGGCGAGTGCTTCCAGAACGCATTTGGTGATTACTTCAACGGCAAGGTTTCATTTGACAAGGCAAAGAAGAACTTCGAGACAGCTATCCTCGAGAGATACAGTGACCTCAAGAAGGTAGAGTGGCCTAAGTAATAATTACCTGGTCAAAAGGGTTTTTCCTGGAAAGGCTTTACTATGAAGAAGAAAACAAAGAAAGCTAAGAATTATTCGAATTACGGATATTTATTTATCGCACCGTTTTTCATCAGTTTCGTGATCTTTTCACTGATACCGCTGGTCGATACGATAAAGAACAGTTTCTATGAGTACTATACTTCCGGACTCAAAGTAGTGGGACCGAACTTCATAGATCTTCAGAACTACTCACAGATACTGAAGGCAGACCTGCTTAAATACACCGGAAACACATTCGTCCTCTGGATTGCCGGTTTCATCCCGCAGATCGTGATAGCGCTTATACTTGCAGCGTGGTTTACAGATCAGCACATGAAGCTTAGAGGAAGAAAAGTGTACGAAGTCATCATTTACATGCCAAACCTTATCATGGCATCGGCTTTCGCAATGCTCTTCTTCACCCTCTTCTCTAACTCAGGTCCTGTGAACTCACTTTTACAGCAGCTTCACATCACCAAAGAGCCGATAAGGTTCCTGGCCTCAGTGTCAGGAACCAGAGGCCTGATAGCACTGATGAACTTCCTGATGTGGTTCGGAAACACGACTATCATGCTGATGTCGGCTATAAACGGCGTAAACCCAGAGCTTTTTGAAGCAGCGAACCTGGATGGCTGCACACATACGCAGATATTCTTCAGGATCACGCTTCCTATGATAAGACCAATACTTACCTACACTCTTATCACCTCTCTTATCGGTGGTATCCAGATGTTCGATGTACCTCAGATCCTTACCAACGGTAATGGTTCTCCGGACAGAAGCTCGATGACACTTATCATGCTCCTCAACAACTATCTGAAGACCAAGAACTATGGTATGGCAGGTGCACTTTCGGTTTACCTGTTTATCATCAGTGGTATCCTCTGCTTCATCGTTTACCGTTTCATCAATACTGACAGTTCGGATAACGAAGCAAAGGCAAAGGCTAAGAGAGAAAAACGTCAGAAAAAGATCGCCACAGTGGAAGGAGGAATCACAGTATGAAAAGCCATTCAGAAAGAACAAGAGTAGTAATAGCACAGATAGTGCTCGTGATCCTCTCATTCATGTGTATGTTCTTCTTCTACATCCTGATCATCAACTCGACCAGGTCTCATGTAGAACTACAGAAAGGATTCTCATTCCTTCCGAGCACACATTTTGCGAAGAACCTGACAAACGTATTAAACGATGGAACTCTTCCAGTCGTAAACGGTATCATCAACAGCCTTATAGTGGCAGCCTGCAGTGCGGCTCTGTCGACTTACTTTTCAGCGATGACTGCATTCGGACTTTACGTGTATGATTTCAAGCTGAGAAAAGCAGCGTTTACATTTATCATGGCAATCATGGTAATGCCTACACAGGTTACCGCACTTGGTTTCTTAAGACTCATCACGAACATGGGAATGTATGATACGGTTCTTCCGCTGATCATCCCTTCGATAGCTTCACCGGCAGTATTCTACTTCATGTACAGCTACATGGAGTCATCACTTCCGGCAGCTCTCGTTGAAGCAGCCAGAATAGATGGTGCAAGTGAGTTCAGGATCTTTAACCAGATAGTCATTCCTATCATGAAGCCGGCTATCGCAGTACAGGCCATCTTCACCTTCGTAGGTTCCTGGAATAACTACTTCATTCCAGCCCTTGTTCTTCAGACAAAGAAGAAGATGACTCTTCCTATACTTATCGCAACCCTTCGTGGTGCTGATTACATGAACTTCGATATGGGTAAGATCTACATGATGATCATGGTAGCTATCGTTCCTATCATCATCGTATATCTCTTCCTTTCGAGATTCATCATCGCCGGTATTACCCTTGGTGGTGTTAAGGAGTAATTTATGAGTGAGGCTGGTCTCAGCCCTCTTGCGCAGGGCATATCATTACCCGTCGAAGGAGAAAAGTACAATTCACCAGGCTCGATAGATGTGATCCGTCGGGCCGGTGATGAAGCCATAGTTCTTCTAAAAAACGACGATGAAGTCCTACCGATAAAGGACGAGCGTGTCGCAGTTTTCGGCAGATGCCAGATCAATACATTTTTCGTAGGATATGGAAGTGGAGGCGACGTCAAGCCGACCAGAAAAGTATCTATCCTCGATGGCATAAAAAGTGCCGGCATAAACTACGACACAGAACTGGCCAGAGCCTATAAAGCATGGTGTCCTGATCATATACCTGACGAAGGCACCTGGGGTAAATGGCCTTTCAGTTTTCCTGAAATGCCTGTCTCTGACGAGCTGATGCAGGCGGCTTCCGACAGCTGTGAAAAAGCAGTAGTCGTGATAGGCAGGGCGGCAGGCGAAGACAGAGATAACACTCTTACAAAGGGCAGCTTCTTCCTCACAGATGAGGAGGAAGCCCTCCTTGAAAAAGTAGACAAAGCATTTGAAAATGTCATAGTTCTTTTAAATATCGGTGGTCCTATAGATTTCACCTGGCTTAAAAAATACAGTAACCTGAAAGGCCTTCTGATCGTCTGGCAGCTGGGACAGGAAATGGGTCATGCGGTAGCAGATGTACTTACCGGCAGAGTCTCTCCTTCAGGGCATTTAACCCAGACTATAGCTGAAAAGTACGATGACTATCCGTCAGCCGCCCATTTCGGAGATCCGGACTCTAACGAGTACAAAGAAGGCGTCCGTGTAGGTTACAGAGGGCTTAAAGAAGCTCTGTTCCCATTCGGATACGGTCTGTCTTATACGACCTTCGATACACAGGTGCTGGACTATAAAGAGACAGCTCATACCTTTGAGTTCAGGACAGAGATCAAGAATACCGGAAAGCGTTCAGGAAAAGGGTTAGTCCAGCTGTATGCCACTATTCCGGGATATGATTTCAGGACTCTTGTAGGATATGGGAAGTCTGATGAGCTCGCACCTGGTGAGAGTGAAGTCATTCTCCTCTCGGTTAAAAAAGTCCAGGTTTCGATCTACGACACCGATTCCGAAAGTTTCGTGATACAGAAAGGCTTCTATGAATTTTTCATAGGAGACACGCCATATGATACTATTGTAAAAGCTGGTCAGGCGACTGTCACAGATGATATAGTCGTTCAGAAATGCGAGAGTATCACAGAAGGCTCTGAGAAGCTAAAAGAGAGGATACATGACAGACTTCCTGCTCCTGTAGAGACTATAGTCCAAGAGCAGATCAGCTTTGATGATGTAAGAGCTGGAAAGTATTCCCTGGATGACTTCATAGCGCAGATGACTCCGGCAGAGCTTTCGGATCTGTCGCGCGGCGAAGGTGATATGGATTCACCTAATGCCATCAAAGGAAACGCAGGTGTATTCGGTGGAATCACACCCGCCTTAAAGAAAAAAGATATTCCGATAATAAATACTTCGGATGGTCCTTCGGGACTCCGTGTATGCAGATACAGTTCACTTCTTCCTATAGGCACAGCTGTTGCCAGCACCTGGAACAGGCGCCTGACAGAAGAGTTGTATTCGTCGGAAGCGGACGACATGAAGCACTACGGAGTTGATGTATTGCTCGGCCCTGGAATGAACATCCAGAGAAATCCGCTCTGCGGCAGGAATTTCGAATACTATTCGGAAGACCCGTACCTGTCAGGAATGACAGCCGGTGCCGCCGTAAGAGGCATCCAGAGCAAAGGAGCTGCAGCCTGCATAAAGCACTTTGCCTGCAACAACCAGGAGACAAACCGGTACAGGAATTCAAGCGATGTAGATGAAAAGACTCTTAGAGAGATCTATCTGAAGCCTTTTGAGATCGCCATCCGTGAATCCTCACCGAAGTGCATTATGACAAGCTATAACCAGATAAACGGTGTCTGGGCACATTACAATTACGACCTGGTAAAGACAGTGCTCAGAAAAGAATGGGGCTACAAGGGCCTGGTCATGACAGACTGGTGGATGCAGCTGGCTGACAGTCCTGAATTCCCTGGAGTGAAAAATAACGCGTACCGTATCCGCGCAGGTGTAAACCTCTTGATGCCTGGCGCACTGATACGAGGCGATGTAGGGTTTGTACATGACTCCGACCCGGAGAACTACCTGACCCTTGGAGAACTTCAGGAAAACGCCCGCTACATTCTAAACTTCATTTTACTTAGGTAACTTCTTCATTATAATAAATTCCTCTTCATAAAAAGCTGCGGCATGTCCGCAGCTTTTTAAAACTAAAGCTTTATAAGCAGAAAGGAATATATGGACGGAATACAATTTTTAGATAACGATGGGACCTTTGAACTGGATCGTCCGGAAGATTACAGCTATCTGTATTTTCCGCTTGCCAGTGAAAAAGGCTTAAAGAGCAGTATCACTCCGAATCTCGGCGGTGATATAAAAATAGATCAGACGTCTTTTTTACTTGAGCCTGTAAGTGCTGAGAATCTGCACAACAACAGGAGCACCAGGAATTTCTGGGCCAAGTTCGATAATGGTGATGTATGGTCAGCAGCCGGAAGCTCTGCTGAGGCTGAAAATGACAAGTTCACGAAGGCTCAGGACAACTCAAAGATCACTGCCGGTTTTATGTGGCAGAATATAGAGCGCGAGTCAAAAAAATATGGTATCAGTGCCGAGATCACATCATTCGTACCTAGAGACTTAAACGCCGAGGTCATGTCGGTAAAGCTAAAAAATACTTCCGATAAGACAGAGAAGTTCACGCCGGTTGCCGCAGTTCCTATATATGGCAGAAGTGCTGATAATATCCGTGACCACAGGAACGTGACCTCGATGCTCCATCGAATCCACACTGATAAGTACGGTATCATCGTGACTCCTACGATGTCATTTGATGAGAGAGGACATAAGAAAAATCATACGTCGTATTTTGTCTATGGAGAGTCAGGTGAAGGTAAGGCTCCGGAAGTATTTTACCCTACAGTTGATCTGTTCCTGGGAGAAGGAGGAACCTTCACTCATCCGGGAGCTGTCTACAGAGACCTGAAAGGCGCAAAGGCAGGAGAATATTTTGCCGGTAGAGAAGCCGTCGGTGCGCTTCAGTTTGCTGAGATAACGCTTGCCCCTGGAGAAGAGGTAAGCTACACTGTTCTTTTGGGAATCACGCCGGTGGGAACAGATCTGGCACCTGTCATCGACAGATTCAGCAGTACAGAAAAGACAGAAAGCGAGCTTAAAGAGGTAAAGGATTACTGGAAAAAGGAAGTCAGCATCAGCTACCATACCGGGAACCATTCATTTGATGAACTGATGAAGTGGGTTACCTTCCAGCCATTTTTACGCAGGATCTTCGGATGTTCGTTCCTTCCTCATCATGATTACGGCAGAGGCGGCAGAGGCTGGAGAGACCTTTGGCAGGATTCGCTTTCTCTTCTGATGATGAACCCGAAGGAAGTCAGAGATGATCTGGTAAGCTATTTCGGCGGAGTCAGGATCGATGGAACGAATGCTACGATCATAGGTGACAAGCCGGGAGAATTCAAGGCTGACAGAAACGGTATTGCCCGTGTCTGGATGGATCATGGCATGTGGCCTTTCCTTACGATAGAGCTCTATCTGAACCAGACAGGAGACTATTCCATCCTGAGCGAAGAGGCCCCGTATTTCCAGGACCGCCAGATTTTCAGAGGAACTGATACTGACAGCAACTGGAATGAAAAGGACGGCACTATACTGAAGGACAAGGGTGGAAAAACCATAAATGGAACAGTCCTTGAACATATACTCATCGAGACACTGACCGAATTCTACGAGGTCGGCCAGCATAATATCATCCGTCTCCGTGGAGCCGACTGGAACGATGCTCTCGATATGTCTGATGAAAATGGTGAGAGTGTAGCATTTACCTATGCTTATGCAGGAAATCTGAAGCGTCTGTCGAAGCTCCTTAGTCTGCTCGATCAGAAGGAAGGCATCCATGAGGTGACACTTAACAGAGCTCTTGAAGTACTGCTTGAGAACGGCACCGACAGATACGAGTCTGTCGAAGAAAAGACAAAGGCCCTGAAAAAATATTTTTCAAAGGTACAGCCAGAGACTGACGGCGCAAAGGCAGATTTCGACGTAAAGACGCTTGCTGATAATCTGGAAGAAAAAGCCGACTGGCTTATGGATTTTCTGAGAAAGCAGGAGTGGATCGAGACTCCGTCTGACTCATGGTTTAACAGCTACTATGATAATTCTGGAAACAGAGTCGAAGGAGTACAGGAGGACGGCAGTGTCAGGATGATGCTTACCGGACAGGTCTTTGCTATCATGAGCGGTACGGCGAGTGACGATGAAGTCGCAAGCATTGCCAAAGCTGCCGATCATTATCTCTACAGGGAAGACATAGGCGGATACCGTCTGAACACAGACTTCCATGAGCTGAAAATGGACCTTGGCCGAATGTTCGGATTTGCCTACGGTGAAAAAGAGAACGGCGCTGTATTCTCACACATGGCAGTCATGTACGCGAATGCGCTCTATGGCAGAGGCTTCGCAAAAGAAGGTTGTAAGGCTGTTAAGGCACTGACAGATGCCTGCATGAACTTTGATAAGAGCCGCATCTATCCGGGCATCCCTGAGTATTTCAGGACCGATGGACGTGGAATGTATCACTATCTGACAGGTGCAGCCAGCTGGCTGATGATGACTGTCGTACAGGAGATGTACGGGGTAAAGGGTGTATCAGGTGATCTGGTCATCACACCGCGTCTTACAGCAGAACAGTTTGACGCTGACGGAAAAGCCAGTATCAGTCTGCCGTTTGCGGGAAGCCGCATTCACGTCACGATCGAAAATCCTGCTAAGAAGGAAACTGGAGCTTACACTGTCGAAAGTGCCTTCCTTAACGGCACAGAAATATCTCACGGCGCTGACTTTGTCTCGATAGACAGAGATCAGATAGCAGACAAAGAAAAAGAACAGGAAATCCGTATTGTACTCGGATAAGCCTGATCGGAAAAAATCCACATGTATTGACACTTTTACTCAGAAAGCGTAAAATAGTCTTAGAAAACTTTTTGTGGATTTTTTCCGGATTTTTATATCACCTTTTCGCCACACAGTATGACCGATCTCAGCTGCGTGGCATTTTTATGCGCAGCTGCTGACTCTATGAAAGGGTATTTTTTATGCAGCAGACGTATATGAAGGAGAAGAAGATTCTCCCACTTGTTCTTTCCATGTCAATCCCAATGGCGCTTTCGATGCTTGTCAATGCGCTCTACAATATAGTGGACAGCTATTTTGTAGCGCAGATCAGCGAAAAGGCCATGACAGCTTTATCTCTTGTTTTCCCATTGCAGAATGTATCCGGAGCTGTGGCTATAGGCTTCGGAGTCGGCGCAAATGCGGTCACGGCATTTTTTATGGGACAGAATGATAAGAAGGCAGCAGATGGGGCAGCATCGCTTAGCCTGCTCCTCTCATTTGTTCATTCAGTAATTCTTACAGCAGTTCTTCTTCTGATCCAGAGGCCGTTTCTGGCATCATTTACGAATGATTCCGAGACTTTATCGTATGGAGTTCAGTACGGGCTTATAGTATTCTCAGGGTTAGTTATCTCACAGGTGTCACTTATCTACGAGAAGCTGTTTCAGGCTGTAGGTAAAATGAAGATAAGTATGATCAGTATGATAGCAGGCTGTGTTACGAACATAGTCTTAGATCCTGTAATGATCTTCGGAGTCGGACCTTTCCCAGTGATGGGGATAAGCGGTGCGGCTGCGGCGACACTGATAGGGCAGACTGTGACACTTGTCATATATCTGTACTGCTGGAAGAAAAAAATGCTTGGCATAAGACTTTCCATAACTGAGGGTTGGCATTACAGACATCTGGCCGGAAGGCTTTACGGGATAGGAATACCTGCTATCTTAAACCAGGCGCTTCCGTCAGTGCTCATAACACTTCTGAACGGGATCCTCTCTGCTTTTTCAGCGACAGACGTCCTGATCCTTGGTATCTACTATAAACTCCAGACATTTATCTATCTGACCTCGAGCGGTATAGTCCAGGGAATCCGTCCTCTTGTGGCATATAACTATGGAGCTGGCGACCTGAAAAGAGTCAAAGGTATAGTCAGGTGCGCGCTTATACTTGCGATAATAGTAATGGGTGTGGGAATGGCGATATGTATGATAGCTCCGGGAAGCCTTATAGGACTCTTTACTACAAATCCTGCGACCATTAAGGCTGGTGGAACTGCACTTCGTATCATAAGCTGCGGCTTTGTGGTCTCATCGATATCTGTTATCGTATGCGGGACCATGGAAGCGCTTGGTTCGGGAACTCTCTCCTTTATCATCTCATTGATGAGATATGTAGTGATCATAGTTCCGGTGGCATTTGTACTCAGCCGTTTTATAGGAGCCACCGGAGTCTGGAACGCATTCTGGGTAGCAGAAGCAGTCACAGCGGTCATCGCTGCACTTATATACAGAAAGAAAATGCATGCGATCTCGAAGTAACTGATAACTTAATACATTATTGCATTCACTCAGATACATCGTATATAATGGAGACAAATGGAGGTGCACATTATGAGTGAAGGAAAGGAAAAAGAAGCTGTATGGCCGGGCCCGGAGGGGTTGATACCGGCTCTGCCAAAAGACGCGTCAAATGCCAGCTGGCATACGAGAAGATATCTGGATGATATCCTTATCGAGGAGAGGATCCTGGGAACTCAGCCTGCAGATATCTCGATGGAGTTATGGGGAAAGAATTTTTCTTCGCCTATAATGATGCCGGCTTTTTCACATCTGAATAAAGCGGGTCTTGATCATAAGCCAATGGAAGAGTACGCCGAAGCCGCAAAGGATCTGAACCTGGTGAACTGGGTCGGAATGGAGTCTGATGAAGACTACGCTGAGATAGCTGCTGTCGGAGCGGAGACTATCCGCATTATCAAACCTTTCGCAGATCATGAAAAAATAAAAGACCAGATGGACTTTGCTAAGGATCACAATGCTTTTGCAGTAGGTGTAGATATAGACCACAGCATAGGAACTGACGGAGAGTTCGATGTAGTAGACGGCGAGACTATGGGCTCGCTTTCGGACGCAGAACTGAAGGATCTGATCAGCCATGCGCACGATCTCGGGCTTCCGTTCGTGGCAAAGGGAGTGCTCAGTGCCAGGGACGCTTCTATCTGTCAGAGAGCAGGAGCGGATGCCATAGTCGTAAGCCACCATCATGGAAGGCTGCCGTTTGCAGTGCCGCCTGCTATGGTGATCCCTGAGATAAAGCGGGTATCCGGTCAGATGCTCGTCTTTGCGGACTGCTCAGTAGATGACGGTCGGGATGCGTACAAGCTGATGGCGATCGGCGCAGACGCAGTCTCGGTAGGTCGTGCCATACTTCCGGGACTGTTAAAGGGAGGAAAGGCTCCGGTTGAGAAAAAGATCCAGGAGATGGATCAGCAGCTTAAGGAAGTCATGGGTTATACAGGAGTTGCTACTGTGCGGGATTTTGACCCGTCAGTGCTCTGGTATCATGGCAGACATCTGCTCTGATAAATAAATTTTAATACTAGCTCCACAGATTTTTCACAGATGGATTGTATAGTATTAAACATCAAAGGGAACAAAACCCTTTGACGGAAATTGTTTTCGTTTTTCATACTCCCCCTCATTAGGACCGTGAGATTTTCTCACGGCCCTTTTTTTGACCAAAAATCCACTTGACAGATCACAAAGACAAAAAGGCTGTATAACGGTAGTCATTCGCTTAAAAGATCCTATTACCTTTCATGTCATGATGATATTGACAAATAAAACATATCAGAATATAGTACTGATACAGCAGACTCATTGTATGAGTCAAGAAATAAGTTTGTCTGAACTAACTTTTGCGATGGAGATATATATGACATTAAAGGACCTTAAAATCGGCGAGAGCGCCGTGATCACCAATGTAGGTGGAGAGGGAGAACTCAGGCAGCATTTTCTCGACATGGGAGTGATTCCTGGTGCAGAAGTGACTCTTGTGAAATACGCTCCGATGGGCGACCCTATGGAGCTTCGTATCCATGGATATGAGCTGACTCTGAGGCTCGATGACGCAGAGCAGATCGGGATAGATAAGGACGCATATAAAAAGAGAAGAGAGGAAGAAAAGTCAGGCAGTACCGAAGCAGCAAAGCCAGACCATATTGAGAGTCCGTACCTGGATGCCACGAATCATCGTCATGATGCGCATCCGGGACTTGGTGAGGGAGGACGTTTCCACGACAGAAAAAGTGAGCATCCGCTCCCTAAGGGCACGACTTTGACCTTTGCCCTTGCGGGAAACCAGAACTCTGGAAAGACGACTCTTTTCAACCAGCTGACAGGCTCCAATCAGCATGTCGGGAACTTTCCCGGTGTGACAGTAGATCGGAAGAGCGGTGTGATAAAAGGCCATCCGGAGACAGAAGTCACTGACCTGCCGGGCATCTATTCGATGTCACCGTATTCCGAGGAGGAGATCGTATCCAGGCAGTATATCCTGGATGAAAAGCCGACCGGCATTATAAATATCGTCGATGCGACTAATATAGAGAGAAATCTGTATCTTACAATGCAGCTTATCGAGCTTGATGTCCCGATGGTCGTGGCTTTAAATATGATGGATGAAGTACAGGGAAACGGAGGCTCTGTAAAGGTGAACCGTATGGAGTCTCTGCTCGGGGTTCCTGTCATTCCGATCTCTGCCGCCAAGGGCGAAGGTATCGAAGAGCTCATTGATCATGCCATTCATGTGGCGAAGTATCAGGAGAAGCCGAAGAGGCTTGACTTCTGTGACGAAAATGACCATGGCGGTGCTGTCCACAGGTGCCTTCACGGTATCATGCATCTGATACAGGATCACGCGACGAGAGCAGAGATACCACTTCGTTTCGCGGCTACAAAGCTCATAGAAGGTGATGAACAGATCACACAGGCTCTTGATCTCGAGCAGAATGAGAAGGACATGATAGAGCATATCATCGTGCAGATGGAAGAGGAGAGAGGTCTCGACCGTTCTGCCGCCATAGCTGATATGCGTTTTGCCTTTATTGAAAAACTGGTATCACAGACTGTCATAAAGCCGAAGGAATCAAAGGAGCATGAGAGAAGCCGGAAGATCGATAAGATCCTGACTGGCAAATACACGGCTATACCTGCATTTATCGGTATTATGGCGCTTGTATTCTGGCTTACTTTTAATGTGATCGGAGCATTTTTTCAGAATCTGATACAGATGGGAATAGACGCGCTGGCAGGTGCGCTTGACAAGGGAATGACTGCCTGGAATGTAAGCCCTGTCCTGCATTCACTCGTGATAGACGGTGTATTCGCAGGTGTAGGTTCAGTAATCAGCTTCCTGCCTATCATCGTGGTACTTTTCTTTTTCCTGTCGCTGCTCGAAGACACAGGATATATGGCGCGAATCGCCTTTGTGATGGATAAGCCTCTTCGAAAAATAGGACTTTCCGGGCGGTCTATTGTTCCAATGCTTGTCGGATTCGGATGCTCTGTACCAGCTGTAATGTCGTCGAGAACTCTTCCGTCTGACCGTGACAGAAAAATGACTATCATGCTGATCCCGTTCATGAGCTGTACTGCAAAGCTGCCGATATACGGATTTTTTGTGGCGGCATTTTTCCCTGGAAAGGGCGGACTCATAATGGTACTTCTGTATCTTCTGGGAATCGCAGTCGGGATACTGACAGCTGTGATTTCCAAGAATACGTATTTCAAGGGTGAGGCTGTTCCATTCGTCATGGAGCTTCCAAACTACAGGATGCCTTCAGCAAAAAATGTTCTGCAGCTCATGTGGGACAAGGCGAGGGATTTCCTGCAGAGAGCGTTTACGATCATATTCATCGCTTCGATCGTGGTATGGTTCCTGGAGACCTTCAGCCCACACTTTGCTATGGTCATAGACTCATCGGAATCAATCCTTGCTATTGTCGCAGGATTTATAGCACCTATATTCAGACCTCTTGGCTTTGGCAACTGGAGGGTGACAACCGCTCTGATCAGCGGCTTCATGGCAAAGGAATCAGTCGTGGCCACACTGAACGTGCTCTATGGCACTATGGCTGCCCTCAGATCATCTATAACTACAGGTGCAGCCGCAGCGCTTATGGTATTCTGCCTGCTCTACACGCCTTGTGTCGCAGCGATCGCTTCGATCCGTCGTGAGCTCGGCGTCAGATGGGCAGCATTCATCGTAGTCTTCCAGTGCGTGGTAGCGTGGATCTGCGCCTTTATCGTGCATGGGATCTCGCTGCTGTTGTAAAGAAGATCTTAGAAATCTGGCCAAACAATAAAGAACCAGCCAAGGTTGATCGGATGTTTATAGACTTTGATTAACCTGAATGTAGCCATGCTTTCATGGGTCTCGTGCGCGATCATGTGTAAAAAGTGCCTGCAAAAGCGGGCATTTTTTGTTGTAAATGTGACACTGGGGACGCGTTCAGCTGTCACATGTGTCACTTGAAAAATGAAAAAGTTACATTTTATCAAACAAGAACCCTTGAAAAGTTACAGAAAAAGTATCATAATTAACCTCAAGAACTGAGAAAAAGTTACAAGAGGCTATATTATGCTACGAAGAACTGCTGAAAATGACATAAAAAAATGGTTAAAGGATGACAATCGCGCACTTCTATTAACGGGAGCCAGGCAGACAGGGAAAACATATCTGATCAGGCAGGTATTGAGAGAAACAGATACTCCATATGCAGAGATCAATTTTATTGAGCACCCTGACTATGTGCAGGCCTTTGACAACGCATCTGGAGCAGAGGAGATTATCCCGAGGCTTTCTGTGATGACGGATCAGGAGCTTATACCTGGTAAGACAGTTATATTCCTCGATGAGATACAGGAGTGCAGGGAAATGGTCACGCAGATCAAATTCCTTGTGGATGATGGAAGGTTTAAATATGTGCTCAGTGGGTCACTGCTAGGTGTTGAGCTCAAGGGACTTCGGTCAGTGCCTGTGGGGTATCTGAAATCTGTTACCTTATATCCGTTGTCGATAGAGGAATTTTTTAGTAATATTGGTGTTCATCAGAAGACTTTTGATGCAATAGAACATTCATTTAAAGACAAGGTTCCTGTAGATGATTTTATACACAGGCAGCTGATGAAGGTCTTTTATCTGTATCTCGTGGTTGGCGGTATGCCGGCAGCTGTGCAGAAGTACATTGATACAGAAAATCTTTCAGATGTATCTGATATTCAGCGTGAGATAATAAGGCTGTATCGCAGGGATTTTTCAAAATATGCGGCAGGTAAAGGTCCCGAACTTTGGGATATATATGATGCGGTACCTGCTGAACTGGAGGAAAATAATAAGCGGTTTTTTATTTCTCATGTTGCAGGGAAGGTGAATTTTGACAGGGTGAAAGACAGATTCCTATGGTTATCAGATGCTGGCGTTGTTCTGCCTGTTTATAATGTGACAGAACCTAAAGCACCTCTGAAGATCAGTGAAAAGAGGAATCTCTTCAAGCTTTTTATGTCGGATGTAGGACTTCTGACCTCGTTTTATTCAGACTCTGTCAGGCTTGGGATACTTTCAAATGATCCTTCTATTAATAACGGTGGCCTTTATGAGAATGTTGTGGCTCAGGAACTTTATTCTCATGGATTCAATAATCTCTGGTATTACAACAGTAAATCGCAGGGGGAACTGGATTTTTTGATTGAAAAAGATGGCGCTGTCCTTCCAATAGAAGTAAAATCAGGAAAAAGTTACTCCATTCACTCCGCATTGAGCAACATACTTACATCCACTGAGTATAATATAGAGCAGGCAGTTGTATTATGTAATGACAACTTGAGTGTTGATGACAGGATAACCTATATGCCAATCTACATGCTTATGTTTTTTCAAAAAGAACTGACGGAGGATGTCAGATACCATCTGGACTTGAGTGGCATATAAAAATTATCCTTCATTACAGCGGCTCCTACCCTCATAGTCTTGTCAAAGTGGTTGCTGAAGAAAAATAAATCAAAAACTTTTGTGAAACCTCTTTATTTTTTCATGCGTATGTGAGAGAATACAAGAGGTTTTTGACATAAGTCAGACTAAAAGTATATATGTGGAAGGAGATCGTAATGATTTACACAACCGAAGTGGAGAACATGTGCCCGGTTGCTAAGGGCGCAAAGCATGAGCCGGCTCCAATCCCTGAAGAGGGTAAGTGGGTCCATGCCAAGAAGATTGAGGATATCTCAGGCTTTACTCATGGAGTAGGCTGGTGTGCTCCTCAGCAGGGATGCTGCAAGCTTTCTCTGAATATCAAGAATGGCATTATTGAGGAAGCTCTTATCGAGACAGTAGGATGCTCAGGAATGACTCATTCAGCAGCGATGGCAGCAGAAATCCTTCAGGGCAAGACAATTCTTGAGGCTCTGAATACAGACCTTGTATGTGATGCCATCAATACAGCTATGAGAGAGCTCTTCCTTCAGATCGTGTATGGCCGTTCACAGTCAGCATTTTCAGATAACGGACTTTCAGTTGGCGCAGGTCTTGAGGACCTTGGTAAGGGACTTCGTTCACAGGTCGGCACAATGTACGGCACCAAGGCAAAGGGTGTTCGTTACCTTGAGATGACAGAGGGCTATGTCACAGAGATGGCACTCGATGAGAACGACGAAGTAATCGGATACAAGTATGTCAACCTCGGTAAGATGACCGACTTCATTAAGAAGGGTGATGATCCTAATACAGCCTGGGAGAAGGCTAAGGGTCAGTATGGCCGTATTGATGATGCAGTGAAGTTTATCGATCCACGTAAAGAGTGATCATTTTTAGAATAAAGAAAGGAGACTATAATGGCTTTATTCGAAAATTATGAGGCCAGGATCGATCAGATCAATGCCACATTAAATAAATACGGAATCAAGGATATAAAGGAAGCAGAGAAGGTTACTAAGGATGCCGGACTTGATGTATATCATCAGGTAGAGGGAATCCAGGGTATCTGCTTCGAGAATGCAAAGTGGGCATACACAGTTGGCGCAGCCATCGCCATCAAGAAGGGATGCCGTCGTGCAGCAGATGCAGCAGCAGCTATCGGAGAAGGACTTCAGTCATTCTGTATTCCTGGATCAGTTGCTGACCACCGTAAGGTAGGTCTTGGACATGGTAATCTCGGCAAGATGCTCCTCGAGGAGGAGACAGAGTGCTTCTGTTTCCTTGCCGGACATGAGTCATTCGCAGCAGCAGAGGGTGCCATCGGTATCGCAAATAATGCCAATAAGGTACGTAAAAAGCCTCTTCGTGTAATCCTCAACGGACTCGGCAAGGATGCAGCTCAGATCATCAGCCGTATCAACGGATTCACATTCGTAGAGACTCAGTACGACTACAAGAACGCCAAGCTCAATATCGTAAGCGAGACTGCTTATTCAAAGGGCGACCGCGCCAAGGTAAGATGCTATGGCGCTGATGATGTTCAGGAAGGTGTTGCTATCATGTGGCATGAGAACGTTGGAGTATCAATCACTGGTAACTCAACGAACCCTACACGTTTCCAGCATCCGGTAGCAGGTACATACAAGAAGGAGCGTATTGAGGCTGGCAAGCCATACTTCTCAGTAGCATCAGGCGGCGGCACAGGACGTACACTCCATCCTGATAATATGGCAGCAGGTCCGGCTTCATATGGTATGACAGATACTATGGGACGTATGCATTCAGATGCTCAGTTCGCTGGATCTTCATCAGTTCCTGCACATGTAGAGATGATGGGACTTATCGGAATGGGCAACAACCCTATGGTTGGTGCTACAGTAGCAGTAGCTGTATCCGTAGAGGAAGCAGCAAAGGCTGGCAAGTTCTGATAATTTTTTAAAATAATAAGAGACGCCACTCACCTTGTTATGAGGTGGGTGGTTTTTTGTTGTAAGAATTCATAAGAAATGATATATTAGTGTCTGCTCAATAAATAAACCTTTTGAAAATATTGCATTTCCAGCCGACTTTCTCTCGTCGGTAAGTTCCATGACAGTGGGTATAAATTTGGCAGGTGGTATGATATGATCTGGATGGAAAAGATGATCGGAGAGCATTCTGATGATCCAGCACCTGTTATTCCGTACAGGAGATAACAGTACAAAATGAACTCCATGCAGAGTGATAAGAGAAATAACTGATGAAGAACGCCGTTACTGGAGAGAACAGTATAATGACTATACTCATGGACTGAAATCTTCTGACTGAAACTGGTTATGTCAGCGTCATTAAAATGATAAATCGATGATCAAAATATTCAATTTGACTATCACTGGTCAACTACGCCCCGACTAAAGTCGGGGGCTTGTGGGGTGTGACTCAAGTACTTAAGATACATGATCACATACCACAACTTATCCAGATACAGCAGACT
>ONIH01000035.1 GCA_900317825.1 uncultured Lachnospiraceae bacterium
CAGATTTGTCGTAGATAACTACAAACTCTATGAAGCCTGGGCGAATGAATACCCTTATCCGACTTATCCGAAAATGGGCATCATCGGTTGTAAGTTCACAGATCTCGTCCACGAAGGAAAGAATAAGCTCTCCGATATCACAGAGATCACCGATATAATCGAAGGCAAAGCACCAGGAAGAAAATCAGACGATGAAGTGATCGTCTATTCGGTCGGCGGCATGCCAGTCGAGGATGTGGCCTGGGGCTGTTCAGTCTACAGGAGAGCATTAAAAGAAGGCATCGGGGTCAAACTCAATCTCTGGGATAAGCCGGAGATGGCATAACTGAATAAGAAGGCACAACGGCGTGCGTATAAGCATATGTATTCATATACTAATACTTATACGCATATTTTATTATAATAAATTATGCAAATGGAGGAAAACAAAATGGCTGGACTCAGTAAGATCGAAGTAATCTGCGATATGTCAAAATTCGCAGCTATAAAGAAAGAATTATCAGAGCTCAAGGTTGGAGGAATGACCTTCACGCAGGTCTTAGGCTGCGGCGTAGAAAAGGGAACAAAAGAGTATGAGGTAGATGAAAACTACGAGATGGAGCTTCTCCCGAAGATCCAGGTGTCGGTCGTAGTTGACACAGAAAGAGTAAAGAGGATCACCGATGAGCTTCTAAAGACACTCTATACCGGACACATCGGTGATGGAAAAATCTTTGTCTACAGCCTCGATAACGTGATCCGTGTAAGAACCGGAGACGAAGGAACTGACGCACTATGACCGAAAGCTTCGAGATGAGAACAAGCGAAGTTCGAATCCTAAGCGAGGTCGTTCTTTGAGATTAGCGAGAACGAGTCAGTAGACGAGGTTCAAGCTTAACGAAAAGAACTTCCTTAATTTAAAAGGAAGAAAATTTATGGAAGAAAAAAAACTAGGACTTAGAAATGTCATATCGGTTTCGGTCGGGCTTGTTATAGCGACGAGCACCTTAGTCCAGTTAGGACAGGGTGCCGGACAGGCAGGAGTCATTTTCATACCGGCGATGATCATAGCTTGCCTTTTTAATATGATCACTATGGCGACACTGGCGGAGCTGAATGCGATAATGCCGAATGTGACCGGAGGACTTGCACAGTACACGTTGGCAGGGATAGGACCTATACCTACTATAGTTCTTATGGTAGGAGGCTACATGGTATCAAATATTTTATCATGTGGAGTTGAAGCCTCGATCTTCGCATATGCGATGGGGTCAGTGCTGGGGCTTCCGATACCTAATTATTTCTGGGTAGTGATCGCATCAGTTATCATCCTTATCGCAAACCTACGTGGAGTAGATATGTTTGCAAAGATCCAGGATCTCGTAAGCTACCTGATGCTCGGCTCGATGCTTGTCATGGGAATACTCGGAGCCCTGAAGCTCGGCACTGGAAAAATAGTCAGTCAGCCTATGGTAGTAGGACATCAGACACCGCTTTCTGTCGTATCTCTAACAGCTATAGCATTCTGGCTCTTCATCGGAGCTGAATACGCTATCCCGATTTCAAAGGATGTAAAAAACGCGAAGAGGAATGTACCGCTCGGAATGTTCATGGGGCTTGGCATTATCTGTATAGTCCAGATAATCATGATCTTCGGCTTCCATAATTACACTTCATGGGACGACCTGATGAATTCTGCAGCACCTCACCTGCTGTATGGCGAATCTCTTTACGGAAAAGCAGGTCAGATATGGATGTGCATAGTATCGGGACTTGCGGTAGTCAGCACGCAGAACTCGACAGTGCAGGGGCTTTCGGAAATTTTTGCAGGAATGAGCCACACGAACCTGATGCCGCAGTTCTTCGGAAAGATGAATAAAAATAAGGTGCCATACATCGGCTGCTGGATGATCACCATCGGAATCCTGATCTGTGCATGGATCTCTCAGAATTCATCAGACAGGATCAGCTTCCTGATCCAGGTAGGTTCGATATTCTGGATGGCATCATACGCCACAGCAAATATAGATCTCCTGGTATTCAGGCACAGGCTTCCGAAGGCACCGAGAAACTTCAAGATACCGCTTGGACCAATCCTTCCGTGTATCAGCATTGCCGGAATCATTTTTATGATAGCGAATATCTCGACTGATCCGGTAGAGAGAAATCAGATACTTTTAGTTACGGCGATCATCACCGCGATACTATTTGTATATTCGATATTCTGGATAAAGCTAAAAATGCATATTCCGCTTTTTAAAGCTGTTCCAATGGAAAAAGTATTAGCTATGGAAAACCCGATGTATTACAAGATTCGTAAATATCGTGGCATCTGGAAGTAAGGAGGAAAAGAAATGGACAGAATTAAAAATCACCCAATCCTCGGAGAGAGTCCTGAAGGTAAATTAGTGAATTTTACCTATGATGGAAAAACACTTCAGGGATATGAAGGAGAACCTATAGCAGCAGCGTTAAGAGTAAACGGTATAATGATACACCGTTACACGGCAAAAAGGCATGAGCCACGTGGAGTCTTCTGTGCGATAGGCAGATGTACGGACTGTGTAATGGTAGTAGACGGACAGCCGAATGTCAGAACATGCATTACGCCGCTAAGAGAAGGCATGAAGGTACAGACGCAGGATGGTGTAAAACCTCTTGAAGTGAAGGATTAAGGAGGCACACGATGGAAGTATTAAGAAAAGAACTTATAGTAGTGGGCGCCGGTCCTGCAGGACTTTCGGCAGCTATAGAAGCAGCTAAGTGTGGTGTTAAAGCTACAGTCTTTGATGAGAACGCAGCACCTGGCGGACAGCTCTTCAAGCAGATCCATAAATTTTTCGGATCGAAAGAGCATAAGGCAAAAATCAGAGGATTCCGTATCGGGCAGGAACTTTTAAAAGAAGCTGAAGAGGCTGGAGTCGAGGTAGTATTAAATGCTACAGTCTTAGGCCTCTATCCTGAGAAGGAAGTTCTCGTACAGCAGGGAGAAGAGGTAAAGCACTACAAGGGAGACGCCGTTCTCGTAGCTACAGGAGCTGCCGAGAACATGGTAAACTTCCGTGGCTGGACTCTTCCGGGGGTTATCGGAGCCGGAGCCGCACAGACCATGATGAACCTGCACCATATAAAGCCGGGCAACAGGATCCTGATGCTTGGAACAGGAAACGTAGGACTCGTCGTATCGTTCCAGCTGATGCAGGCAGGCTGCGAGGTCGTAGCACTTGCAGATGCAGCTCCGAAAACCGGAGGCTACGGGGTTCACGCCGCAAAGGTAGCCCGTACCGGAGTTCCGTTTTACCTCTCACATACGATAAAAGAAGTCGAAGGAAAGGACTGCGTTACAGGAGTAACGATAGCTCAGGTCGACAGCCATTTCCAGTTCATTCCCGGGACAGAAAAGCACTTCGATGTCGATACAGTCTGTGTCGCCGTTGGTCTTTCACCTATGGCTCAGCTGTTAAAAATGGACGGCATCGAGATGGATACTTCGACCGGAGGTTTTGTACCGAAGTGCGATGAAGTCGGTGCTACTTCAATCCCTGGTATTTACGCAGCCGGTGATGTGGCAGGTATTGAAGAGGCTTCATCGGCTATGATCGAAGGCAGGATGAGCGGCGCAGCAATAGCTGAGTACTTAGGCTATACAGATGCAGCATCGAAAGAATCGAGAGAAAAAGAACTCGAGAAATCACTTGATTCCTTAAGACAGGGAATGTTCGCACCGAAGAACCGTGGAAAAAAGATAGAAAAGACTGATGAGGGAATTCCGGTTTCAGAGAGCCTTCTTACTAAAGGATATGTAGCAGATGACGAGATCACCAGATTCCCTGGATTCAGAAAACAGGTTAAAGTACATCCGGTCATCGAGTGTACTCAGAATATCCCGTGTAACCCTTGTCAGGATGCCTGCAAGAAGGGATGCATTTCGATCGGAGATAACATCACTTCACTTCCTATTTCAGTCGAAGGCAGTGAGTGTATCAACTGCGGTATGTGCGTAGCCAGCTGTTCAGGACAGGCTATTTTCCTTGTAGCAGAAGATACAGAGCCGGGCTTCGGTGAAGTGACGATCCCTTATGAGTTTTTACCACTGCCTGAAAAAGGTGATAAGGGATACGGACTTTCAAGAAGCGGTCAGAAGCTCTGTGATGTAGAGATAACCAATGTCCGCACATCGAAGGCATTTGACGGAACGAATCTCGTAACGATGAAAGTTCCGATGGAATATATCGATAAGGCTCGTTTTTACAAGGCTAAGTAAGGAGGATTGCATATGTTGGATATCGAAGAAAAATTAAAAGAGATCGGCCCTTACGTGCCTGAAGATGATGATGACTTATTAGTCTGCCGCTGTGAGGAAGTCACAAAGGGAGAGATCAGAAAGGCTCTGCATGAGGGAATCACGACTATAGAAGAACTCAGAAGACTTCTTCGCTGCGGAATGGGACTCTGCCAGGGACAGACTTGCGGAACCCTGACGAGAAGGCTTGTAGCTAAGGAGCTTAAAATAAAGCCGAATGACGTAACTCTCGCCACAGCCCGTACACCGATGAGACCGGTGGATATGGGAATCGGCGGAAACGACAGAGGCCTTGAAAAGGATGCAGAGATCGGAGGTTTACGATGAAGACTACAGCAGACGTTATCATAATCGGCGGCGGCATCGTAGGCTGCGCCAGTGCTTATTATCTGAAGAAAAAAGGTGTAAAGGATATAATCGTTCTTGAAGGAAGCCCGTCGATAGGACATGGCGCTTCGAGCCGTAACGGCGGTGGTGTCCGTCAGTCAGGTCGTGATCCAAGAGAACTCGGGCTTGCTATGACAGCTGTACAGAAATTCTGGCCGACACTATCTGAGGAGCTCGGACGTGACGTCGAGTACACCCAGAAAGGAAACCTTCGTCTAGGAAAGACTGAGGCTCATATAAAAAAGCTGACAGCACTTAAAGAGAGCTGTGAAGCTGGCGGTCTGAAGCTCGATATGATATCGGGTGATGAAGTAAGAAAAATAGCTCCGTGTATGTCAGAGGATGTCATCGGTGCCAGCTTCTGCCCGACAGACGGACACGCAAACCCGCTTGTCGCTACACTTGCGTACTATATGAAGGACTTGGAGCTTGGCGTCAGATTTTTCACAGAAGCCTTTGTAGACCGTCTGGAAAAAGTACACGACAAAGTAAGAAAAGTAGTCTTAAAGGATGGCACTGTATTCGAAGCAGGAGATATAATCCTTGCGGCCGGATATGATTCGAGAAGGATCATGAACAGTGTAGGACTCGATATACCGATGCAGAAATACGTGGACTGCGCCCTGGTCACAGAGATGGAACCGGAGATGTTCCCTCAGATGCTGGGAACAGCAGCGGCTGATTTCTACGGACATCAGACAAGACACGGCTCATTCGTATTCGGAGCAGAGTCAGGACTTGAAGGATATATAGATGTTGCAGATCCGAATGATATGAGAGTCCAGCACCCGGCTACGCTCGGAGCAAGCTGCCGCGCCATCGAGAGCTGGATTCCGGCACTTGCAAAGGCAAAGATAGTCCGCAGCTGGACCGGAATCCTTGACCTGACCAAAGACGGTGTCTGTGTACTTGGCAGACCGAAGGATGCGGACGGCCTGATCCTCGCCTGTGGTTTCAATGGTCACGGTTTCGGAACAGCTCCTGCCGTCGGCTACATCATGGCCCAGACTGTAGTTGGAGAAAAGCCAATCACCGACATCGAACCACTCAGGTACGAGAGATTTTACGAGATCTGATAAATTTTTCTTATAGAGATTACCCTTCAGAAACAGCTGGAGGGTATTTTTTAGTTGCGTCTGATTATCTGCAAAGGTAAAATACATAGTAGGTGTGATAGCGCACACACTTGCAGACACTATGAAGCTTTTCTGACCTTCGCAATCTCAGTAGCTGTCGTATCACCTATACCTGAAAGCTCATTAGTCTTTATCAGAAGGAATTTATCGTAAATGGCGATGACTCTTCCAACGCATATCATGGCGGCAAAGGTGCCGATGTTTACGCCCACGATGTGACCAGAGCTTAGAAGCCCGATCAGCAGGGTAGTAGCAACACAGCCGATATCAAAGATATTTTTCACCAGGCCGGCATCTCCGAAATTCAGTTTAAAAACAAGTGAAAATACATACGGGATAGATATGATTGGCGTAACGCCGAGACCGGATTTCGTATTACTGATGATTCCAAGCGCGAGTACTACAAAACCCATGATATACATGGTAAATCTGAATATTTTTTTGTTCTTCATGAAAAAATTGCCTCCAAACGAACTTTTCTATTTTAAGCTTGTCATGGTATAATGTAAAGCAGCCTGAAAAGATTTAATGGAGATTTTATGCATATTGAAATAAACGGGAAAAATATAGAATATACATTGACCCGCCGTAAGGGAATGAAGTCCATAAGGATCCGCCTTGGTGAGGATGGGGCTCTGTGCGTGTCAGCTCCCTATGGTGTTTCGAAAGCATATATCGAGGATCTGATCAGAAAAAATATCGGGTCATTGGAACAGGGTAAGAAGCAGACCGATGAAGCGCACAAGAGATGGGAAAAATTCGTACAGGATAAATTAAGAGAGGTGCCTGACTGGACTGTGAAGCGATATGGAGATGATATAGTAGCGGGCAGACCTTATGAGAAAGGTAGTGTTTTTAATGGGCTTCCTCTGGTGACGACACAGCTGGAGTTTCAGAATATGTTCTGGAAAGCTTATAAGATATTCAACGCGGATCATCCGATTTTTGTGACAGGTGTCACTTTACGAAAAATGAAAAGCCGGTGGGGCTCATGCCGCCCGAAAACAGGCCGGATGACTTTTAACCTGCTGTTACTCTATGTGCCCGAAGAATGTGCCAGATACGTGATATACCACGAGCTCTGCCACTACCTGGAACTTAATCATTCCAGACACTTCTGGGCCCACGTCGCAGAGTACGTCCCAGATTACAGAAGGATAGAAAAAGAGATGAACGAGTACGGCCGGATACTGATAGACCACTGTATGTAAGGCGTTTTAAGAAAAGAATAAGGAGACATAAATGAAACAGACTTGGAAACCAGGAAATATGCTTTATCCTCTGCCGGCAGTACTGGTATCGACACGAGGAAGTGATGGCAGAGATAATCTGATGACAGCAGCCTGGACAGGGACTATCTGTACGAACCCGCCTATGCTTTATATCTCAGTCAGAAAGAGCCGCTATTCATATCAGGCTCTGCATGAGACAGGTGTATTCGGGATAAATCTGACAACAGAAAAGCTGGTTCGTGCAACAGATTACTGCGGAGTAGTAAGCGGAAGAGAGCACGATAAGTTTAAGGAATGCCATCTGACAAAGGAGAAGGCTGACCAGATTCCTGTGGCACTTGTAGCAGAAAGCCCGGTGACTATTGAGTGCCGCATTACTGAGGAAAAAGAGCTCGGTTCACATGTGATGATGATAGCAGACGTCCTCAGTGTCCACGCAGACGAGAAGTATATGGATGAGAAAGGCAGATTTGCTCTGGAGAAAGCTCATCCGATAGTGTATTCTCATGGCACATATTTTTCTCTGGGAAAAGGTCTGGGAAGATTTGGATTTTCTGTAAAAAAGAAATGATTTTTGTAACTACATGGCCTTTTCTTTGTGAATGATATCGAAGTAACGCTTCGTCTCTCTGGCGCAGACACCTGATAGGGCGAGTAGTCCTATCAGGTTAGGTATTGCCATAAGACCATTGAAGATATCGGCTAATGTCCAGACGAATGAGACGGTCATGTAAGGCCCGATGAATACGCAGAAGATGTAGAGCCACCTGTAGGCGCGGATCACCTTCGGTCTGTCGCCGACCAGGTACTCGAGGCATCTCTCACTGTAGTAGTTCCATCCGAGGATAGTAGTCGATGCGAAAAATACGAGGCATATCATCAGAAGGAATGACGCTGCCTTCTGCGGGAATGGAAGTCCCTCGCCAAAGGCTCTGGCAGTGACCTGTACTCCCTTGAGACCCACATTCCATGAAGAGGTCATGATGATCGCAAGTCCTGTCATCGAGCAGATGACTATTGTGTCTATGAAGGTACCAAGCATAGAGATAAGTCCCTGCTCTGCCGGATAGTCTGTAACGGCAGCTGCTGCTGCGATAGGAGCGGAGCCTAAGCCGGCCTCATTTGAGAAAATACCTCTTGCGATACCGCTCCTCATCGATACTATGATAGTTCCCAGGACTCCGCCGCTTATGGCACGGATACCGAAGGCTCCTTCGAATATCTGGACAAAAGCGTCCGGCAGTTTCGTGATATTAGTGATGATAAGTATCAGAACAGTCGCTACATAGAGGATAGCCATGAATGGGACTATCTTTTCAGCGACAGCAGAGATACGCTTCAGACCTCCGATGATGACAAGCGCTATACATACAGTCAGCACGATACCGGCGATTATAACCGAGACAGAAGTCTGCTGACCAAAGACTGATACAGTGACCTTATCATCGGGGTCGAAAAATCCCTTGACGGCACTGGTGATACCGTTTATCTGTGTAAAGGTACCGATCCCCATAAGGCCTACGCAGACTCCGAAGAATGCGAATATCTTCGCAAGCCATTTCCATTTCTCTCCCATACCTTTTTCTATATAATAGAACGGACCTCCGATGATGTGTCCGTCTTTGCCCTGCTGTCTGTAGTGGACGGCGAGCGTACATTCGGTGAATTTAGTAGCAGTGCCAAAGATAGCTGCAAGCCACATCCAGAACATGGCTCCAGGACCTCCGGCTACTAAAGCAGTAGCGACTCCTACGATATTCCCTGTTCCGATAGTGGCTGAGAGAGCAGTACAGAGGGCAGCAAATCCGCTGACTTCACCTTTTTTGTCAGTTTTTTCATCCTTGGAAAACAGGTTCTTAAATGCCTGCCCGAAACCGCGGAACTGTATTCCTCTAAGTCTTATCGTAAGAAAAATACCGGTTCCGAGGATAAATACCATTAGAGGTATTCCCCAGACGTGGTTATCTACAGTCTCCAGGAAGTCAGTGAACGATTTCATTGTGAATGGTTTCATTTTTGATCCTTTTTCTTTTTCCTTTTCCTGATTAAATTAGTGCCACACGAAAGTATAGCACAAACAGTCTTTAAGCGCCACCTCTGACAGGAAGCTGCAGCTCGGTCAGGTATTCTGACACATCTGAAGTCTCATAACGGTCAATGTGACAGAATTCTATCGGGTCTCCGGCAGGACTTAGTTTATTAGCCTCACAGTAAGAGAGCATATCTGAAAAGTATTTTCTCGTCTGTGAAAATTCGCCTCGGTAGGAGAGCGATAAGTATTTTCCCTCAGGCAGGCTAAAATTACTCTCGTATTTTAAGTAGTCGGAATAAAAGAAGACTGCCTTTGTGGTATAGTCATCCTCGCTGTCTATCGATGAGGTATCGAGGATATAACAGTCACAGGTTCCGATCGTAGTTACTTTCTGCTCAGAGCTGCTCGTAAATTCAGCAAGCCGGTAGTTTATTTCGTTGTCCGGCATGTCGTCTTCAGTGATCAGAAGACATTTGCGCTCCGGCAGGTCGAGAAGGGTGATATGACCTGAAGTGTCGAGACTTAGAGACTCATTTATCGAGCGGAGTCTTGAATTTATATTTGCTTTTATGTCCATCAGGTGTCGGATCTTTTCATCGATCACAGATGACTCCTTCTGTAGCATCTTCGTCACATGGCTCAAGTTCCGGTCTTTTTCAAATTCGAGGATCTCTTCAGTCGAAAATCCGATATCTAAAAGCTCACGGATGGTGTTCATAGTCCTGATGTCATCTAAGGTATAGAGCCTGTAGTTATTTTCTTCGTTTCTTACCGGGTGAAGCAGGCCCACCTTTTCGTAGTACCTGATCGAATCGACTCCGATGTGAAAGAGTTTTGATATCTCGCCTATCTTAAATAATCCATTGCTGTCCATATATTTCCCTTACTGTCTGTACGGATCTATTTTATATAATACGCGGCTCTTTCCTGGCTCGAGTACAGTCCTCTCTTTCCACTGCAGAAAAATGAGAAGGCACTCGCCAGCAAAAAGAACGGCGCCGTTCCTGTCCCGAATATCTCGATCCCTATGGCAAAGGCTGTAAGCGGACAGTTGGTGACTCCGCAGAAAAGTGAGACCATTCCCAGAGCGCAGGCCATGGCAGGTGAAAGCCCGAGGAGATTTCCGAGAAAAGCACCGAGTGCTGCTCCGATGTAAAAAGACGGTACGATCTCGCCGCCCTTGTATCCGGCGTAGACTGAGAGCAGGGTAAAAATCATTTTGATAAGAAACTGGGGAGGAAAGACTTTCCCGTCCAGGAAGGAAGGTATCTGCTCGACTCCGGCTCCGTTATATGTCTGCCCCGGGAAAACAAATGACAGGACTAAGACTATGGCGCCGAAGACCAGAGCACGGAGATATTTGTTTTTTAACCAGTCAGAGGTTAATTTACTTCCTTTAGCTAACAGATAGCAGAAGAGCATTGCCACAAGCCCGGCAGCTATGGCGATGACTGTGGCTTTAAGCAGGTTGACAGGGGATGCGGCTACGGTGCCGTTTAAGTCAAGCCGCATGTCAGGAGCGCCGAGTTCTCTTGCGATAAATCTCGCTATATAGGCGGAGATGACCGAAGGTACAAAGCAGATCAGGTTCAGCTTACCGACTATAGCGATTTCTATCGAAAAAATAGCAGCCGCCATCGGCGTGCCGAAAAGCGAAGAAAAGCAGGCACTCATTCCGATGCAGGCACAGAGACTTTTTTCTCTGTCAGGAATTCTAAACAGCTTTCCGGTATTATATCCGACAGATCCGCCGAGCTGCAGGGCTGCGCCCTCGCGTCCGACAGATGCTCCGCACAGATGTGAGAATACCGTTGAGATAAAAATGGCCGGAGCCATTTTTATGGAAACCGGGGTATCTGAGTGGGCGGCTTCGAGTACACGGTTAGTACCGCCGTCATCTTCATTTCGTAAAACCCTGTAAAGAAGAGCTATGAGTATGGCTCCTACCGGGAGCAGAAAGAGAAACTCTGAATGAGCCTGTCTGATAGCCGTGGCTCCTTTGATACACAGATAAAAGAGACCTCCGGCAATTCCCAGAATGATTCCGATTAAAATAGATAGCGCTGTTATCCGCGCTGCGATGATTATTTTTTTCATATGTGTATTATAACAGACTTTTGCTGTATAATGAAAGATGAAAAACGGACAGACCTTTTTTCAAAAAATATGCAAGGAGAACAGATGCTAAGAGTTACATTCATACATCACAGTGCATTCGTCGTGGAGACAGATACAAAGCAGATGGTATTCGACTATTTCCCGGCTGGTACATATAACGATGTGGTATTTCATGGAAAGGAACCGGTATTCTCGGCGGAAAAACCGGTCTATGTATTTGCGTCGCACAGTCACAGGGACCATTTTTCTCTTGAGGTGCTCAAGTGGGGTGAGAAGCGGCCAGATGTACGGTATATTTTTTCAAAGGATATAAGACTCGGGAAAAATTACCTGGCAAGGAATGGATTTGATCCGGCGATAAGAGAGCGGATCAAGTTCATAGGTGCTATGGCAGATTACGAGACGGGCGACCTAAAAGTACACACTTTATTAAGTAATGATGCGGGGGTGGCATTTGTAGTCGAGACAGATGGGCTCCGGATCTATCACGCCGGGGATCTTTCAGTCTGGAATGTCGGTGAAAACGGCCAGGAAGTGTACCGGGACATATATACAGGCGGCTATAAAAAGCAGATCAGGCATCTGGAAAACAAACACATAGACATAGGCTTCGTGGTTCTCGACCCGAGGATGGGAGCAGGAGCTTATGCGGGTATAGACTATTTTGCGGAGACTGTGGACTGTGACCTGATCTTCCCGATGCACTGCTGGGAAGACTATTCCATTATAGAAAAATGTAAACGCCGCCCGCAGATGGCGAGATTTAAGGATAAGATCGTAGATATTGACCGGGATAATATAATCTACGATATAGACTAATTTAAGTAAGTAAATGGAGAAACATATGACTGATCAACACAAAAGACGCCGTCGCAGGAGAGTTCACAGAAGACCTCCTAAGAAAGATCATAGGAAGCTAAGAAATGGCCTGTTAATAACTCTGGGATGCCTGGTTGCCTGTTACCTGGTATTCGTATTCAGCCCGATCCCTATCGTAGCCAAATGGCGGGAGATCTACATCGAGACAGCTATGACCACTAATTCACACAAGTGGCTGGCGACCATGTTCATACCGCATTCGATAATTGATGAGGTTATGTCTCAGCGGCAGGCACAGGAGGCTGATCAGAAGAAGCTCGAAAGTACCTGGGATGATAATGCAGAACCAGTGCAGACTCCTGAAGTAAAGCAGGAAGATACTGAGAAGAAGGAGTTCTTTGATAAATACTGGGAGCTGAATTCGGACTCTTTTAAGGAGTACCTTTCTGCGAACAGTTACCTGCTTGCAGACGGTTATGATAATCTTGATATCGATAATCTCGATCACAGTGCAAAGATCCTTACTACAGAGGGCGATGAGATCCTGGCTGTAGATGCTGCTAATAATACGATCCTTATCGGAGTAAAGGGAGATGGATATGTAGGCAAGCTGGCCATCGTAAAGGATATAGACCAGGTCAGTGTAAAGACTTCGAGACATATAGGATCCTACGGTGAGACTGCCGGTGTATATGCCAAGAGATATGATGCTGAGGTCGTGATCAATGCGAGCGCTTTCCGCGATGTCGGCGGACATGGAAGCGGCGGGACTATAAGGGGAGCCTGCGTTCTCGATGGAGCTGAGATAGGCACTCCAGAAAACAGATTCTGGAAATTTGCCGGCATAAAAAATGACGGAAGAATGTACATAAGCAATTATTACACTACCGATATAAGCGACTACAGATGGGGACTTGAATTCTACCCGGCTCTTATAGTAGACGGGAAAAATGTAGTCGACGGTACTTTCGGCATGGGTATCCAGCCTAGGACGGCTATAGGCCAGAGTGAATCCGGAGATTTTATGATGCTCATAGTAGATGGGCGCCAGGTCGGGTATTCATTAGGCTGCACAGTCTCTGACTGTGAGGGAATACTTGCGCGTTACCATGCCTATCAGGCTACGAATCTCGATGGCGGCAGTTCGGCGATCATGTGCTACAAGGGGAAACAGATCACAAAGCCGTCCAGTGTCAGCTCACTTGGACGTTTTCTGCCAAACGCACTGGTCGTGGAAAAGAAACGATAATTTAACTAAAGCATCATTTTCTCTATTCCAGGAATGGCTGCGGAATGCCGGGACATGTACGGATCTCAGAAGCAGATCAGATGTCAGGAGAACTGGCGGCATACATAGACAGATTAATTTACTCTTCCTCTATATGATCTCTGCCGACTCCCAGGATCAGGTGCACATGCTCATCGGCTAAAAAGTAGAATATCTGCTTCCCGTCACGGCGGGAGTCGATGAGCTTGTTTATTTTAAGTATTTTTAGCTGGTGGGAGACAGCCGATGCCGTCATGTTCAGGATCTCGGCTATCTCGCTTACAGAGCGCTCTTCGTCATAGAGGCAGAAGAGGATCCTTATTCTGGTCGAGTCGCCGAATACTTTGAAGAGTTCGGCGAGGTCGGCCATTTCATTTTCATCTGGCAGATTACATTTCTTACTCATTTTTTATAACTTAATGTCCTCGTAGAATTAGCTATGCAGATAAGGAGCACTCCGGTGTCTCCGAAGACGGCGAGCCACATAGGTGCAAGTCCGAAGGCGGCAAGAACGAGGATAGCTAATTTAATTACTATCGCGATTACTATGTTCTGCTTTGCTATGGAGATAGTATGTCTTGATATCCTGATGGCTTTAGCTATCTTCGAAGGCTTATCATCCATCAGTACTACATCTGCAGCTTCTATGGCGGCATCACTTCCCATGGCGCCCATTGCGATACCTACATCTGCTCTCGCAAGAACAGGTGCGTCGTTTATCCCGTCACCTACGAAGACGAGGGAACCGTCAGCCGGTGTATCTTTAAGCAGACTTTCTACGCTCGATACCTTGTCGGCAGGAAGAAGCTCAGACTTATGCTCATCGATGCCGAGGTCAGCAGCGACTCTGTCGGCGACTTCTTTTCTGTCTCCGGTCAGCATGACTGTCTTTCTTACTCCAAGTGATTTGAGGTCAGATATAGCCTGCTTTGAGTCAGGTTTTTCGACATCGGAGATATGGATGTGACCGGCATAGTTGCCGTCGATGGCTACATGAATCAGGGTACCAGGCTCATTGCAGGATTTCCATTTTGCGCCAACGGCATCCATCATCCGTGTGTTTCCGACGCAGACTGTCTTTCCATTTACCTGCGCACGGACACCCTGTCCGGCTACTTCCGCTACGTCAGTTACTTTACAGCCGTCATCTTCTTTTCCGAAGGCTGCTTTTATCGATGTGGCGATAGGGTGGGGGGAGTAGCGCTCCACGTGAGCGGCCAGATGCAGAAGCTCCTGTTCAGTGATGTAGTCAGGATGCAGAGTAGTGACTTCGAAAACTCCCTTGGTAAGTGTGCCGGTCTTATCGAAAACCACCGTGTCAGTTTTAGCAAGCGAATCCATGAAGGCTGAACCCTTGACGAGGACACCGTTCTTGGATGCAGCACCTATTCCTCCGAAAAATGCGAGCGGTACTGATACGACAAGCGCACACGGGCAGCTTACAATAAGGAAGGTAAGTGCTCTTAAAAGCCAGGTCGCGAAGTTTGCGATAAAGCCTGTTCCTGTGACCCCTCCGATAATGGCCGGAGGCAGTACAGCGAGGATTACTGCCGCGCCTACTACGATAGGAGTGTAGACTCTCGCGAACTTCGTGATGAACTTCTCACTCTTTGATTTGGCGCCGCTGGCGTGCTTTACGAGATCGAGGATCTTTGCGGCAGTAGATTCGCCGAAAGCCTTCTCTACTTTTGCTTTAACAACTCCTGACTGGTTCACGCATCCTGAGAGGATCTGATCACCGACAGTCACATCGCGCGGCGCGGATTCACCTGTCAGGGCTACGGTATCAAGGCTCGTGGAACCTTCTATGATAACGCCATCCATCGGGACTTTTTCGCCAGGCTTTATGACTATTGTATCACCGACTGCTACATCGTCAGGCTCTACTGTGATGACTTTTCCGTCACGCTCAACATTTGCGGTGTCAGGTCTGATATCAAGGAGTTGTGAAATGGCGCGGGAGGAGTTTCCCTCGGCGATACCCTCGAACAGTTCTCCGACCTGGTAGAAGAGCATTACGAAAACTGCTTCCGGGTACATCGACTCTCCGCCAGGTACGAAACCTATAAGCAGAGCACCTACAGTAGAAACTGTCATAAGGAAATCCTCTTCTAAGGCTTCGCCGTGAGCTATATCCTCGGCAGCTTCCTTTAATACATCAAAACCGGCAGCCAGATAT
>ONIH01000041.1 GCA_900317825.1 uncultured Lachnospiraceae bacterium
ATAAGCATACATTATATAGGAGAAAGAAAAATGGCTAAACCATACGCGGAGAGAAATCTTCATTTTGAGACACTGGCACTTCACGTAGGACAGGAGCAGGCTGACCCTGTTACTGATTCAAGAGCAGTACCTATTTACCAGACATCATCATATGTCTTCCATAATTCAGACCACGCAGAGGCACGTTTCGGACTCAAGGACGCTGGAAATATCTACGGAAGACTTACAAACCCTACAGAGGACGTATTCGAGAAGAGGATCGCAGCTCTCGAGGGCGGCGTCGCAGCACTTGCTGTTTCCTCAGGAGCAGCAGCTGTTACATACGCTTTCAAGGCAGTAGCAAAGGCAGGAGACCACATAGTATCAGCAAAGAACATCTACGGCGGTACTTATAACTACCTGGCTCATACCTTTGTAGACTACGGCGTAAACACCACCTTCGTAGATCCGTTCAACTATGACGAGATCGAGGGCGCCATAAAGGATAACACCAAGGCGCTTTATGTAGAGACACTTGGAAACCCGAACAGCGAAGTAGTAGACATCGAGAAGTGGGCCGGGATCGCTCATAAGCACGGACTTCCTCTCATAGTTGACAACACCTTCGCTACACCATACTACATCAGACCGATCGAGTACGGCGCAGATATCGTAGTTCATTCAGCTACGAAGTTCATCGGCGGACACGGAACTACTATCGGAGGCGTGATTGTAGACGCCGGAAAGTTCGACTGGGCTTCCTCTGACAAGTATCCATGGCTTACAGAACCGAACCCGTCATATCACGGACTTTCATTCGCAAAGGATACAGCTCCGGCAGTTATAGCTACATATCTCCGTGCTATCATCCTTCGTGATGAGGGCGCAACCTTAAGCCCTATCCACGCATGGATCTTCCTTCAGGGACTTGAGACACTTTCACTCCGTGTCGAGAGACAGGTTCAGAACGCTCTGAAGGTAGTAGAGTATTTACAGACCAGACCTGAGGTAGAGTACATCTCTCACCCGGCCGCATCAAAGGACCCTCTGCAGCAGAAACTCTATAAAAAGTACCTTCCGAACGGCGGCGCGTCAATCTTCACCTTCGACATCAAGGGCGATGAGAACACAGCAAAGAAGTTCATCGATCATCTCGAGCTCTTCTCACTTCTCGCAAATGTCGCAGATGTCAAGTCACTCGTTATTCATCCGGCTTCCACAACTCACTCAGAGGACAGCCCGGAGGAGCTTATCGAGCAGGGCATCAAGCCAAACACCATCCGTCTTTCAATCGGAACAGAGCACATCGATGATATCATCGAGGACCTCGAGCAGGGATTCGAATCACTCAAATAAAAATATCCTCCTATTACACTACATACTATACTTATACGAAAGGGTTGCTTCGGCAGCCCTTTTTCATTAAACGCAAAATACCCCCACGGGGTGTTTAGTAAAGTTTAATTTTACATTGTACACAATTTATTATATAATAGCCCCTATATTTGTTTAAGAGGTGAATGTACAGATGAGAGGGCATGAAAACCTTCTTGGAAAAATGCGTGCGGGAGGCACGCTGACGAACAGGGAAGAAATCCTGCTTATAGCGCAGCTCGCGCTTCCGGCAATAGTCGCACAGCTGTCGAGCATCATCATGCAGTATATAGACGCTTCGATGGTCGGAAGGCTTGGAGCTGTGGATTCCGCGGCGATAGGGCTGGTGGCTTCGACTACATGGCTTATCGGAGGCATGTGCACGGCGGCCTGCATAGGATTTTCGGTGCTGATCGCGCACAGGATAGGAGCCGGAGAGGATGAAGAAGCGAGAAATGTTGTAAAGATAGGCCTTATAGTGGCACTGCTGATCAGTTTTGTGATCTCGGGATTCTGTGTCATTTTTTCGGGACAGATACCGGTCTGGCTCGGCGGAAATAGTAAAATAGCTCCGCGGGCGGCACAGTACTTCAGGATATACGCAGCTGCGCTTCCGGCGATGCAAATGATGTACTCGGCATCCGGAATGGTACAGGCATCCGGGAACATGAGGCTTCCGAGTTTCCTGGGAATCCTCGAGTGTGTGCTAGACGTTATTTTTAATATGATCATGATCTTCCCTACCAGGCAGGTGAACGGGATCACGATATTCGGTTTTGGTATGACAGTCCGTGGAGCGGCACTTGGGACAGCTCTTGCCGAGGCTGTGGCAGCAGTTTTAGGACTTGCCTACCTGCTGAAAAAATCTCCGTCACTCCATCTGAGAGCCGGAGAGAAGATGCATGAGATAAAACTCACCATAAAGAAAGCCTTCAGGATAGCGATTCCTTCGGCTATAGAGTCGCTTATCATGGGAGGAGCCCAGGTGGTACAGACTACGATAGTCGCGCCGCTTGGAACAGTTTCGATCGCAGCGAATTCTTTTGCGGTGACGGCAGAGAGCCTATGCTATATGCCGGGGTACGGTATCCAGTCGGCTGCAGTTACACTTATAGGACAGTGCTATGGCGCGAAGAGGCATGAGCTTACGAGAAAACTCGGCTGGCTTACGACCATAAGCGGCATAGTGGTCATGACGGCGGCAGGAATACTGATGTATATATTTGCGCCGCAGATGATAGGGATACTAAGCCCTGATCCTGAGATCAGGAGGCTTGGAACTACGGTACTTAGGATAGAAGCTTTTGCGGAGCCGATGTTCGGTGCGTCGATAGTGGCGAGCGGGGTTTTCCGTGGAACCGGAGACACACTTTCGTCGATGATCAGGAATATCATAAGTATGTGGGGAGTCAGGATCCCGATGGCGGCCTTCCTCTCTACGAGGCTTGGGCTTCGCGGAGTCTGGATAGCTATGTGCACGGAGCTTATGGTGCGCGGGATACTTTTCCTGACGCATCTGGCGGGACACCATTGGGACAGAGTAAAGGAGTAAAATTATGCAGGATGTATGGCAGGTCATAATGGAATCATTTCCGCAGCTTATGTACCGCGGGCTCACGATGACTATACCGCTCACACTGATATCGTTTGCGATAGCGCTGGTCATAGCAGTCATAGTGGCGCTGGTGCAGTTCGCGAATGTGCCGGTCTTAAAGCAGATTTGCAGATTTTATATCTGGGTCATCAGAGGAACACCGCTCCTCGTTCAGCTGTACGTGATATTTTTCGGACTGCCGTCGATAGGAGTAAATGTCGACGCATTTCCGGCAGCTGTGATAGTTTTTTCGATAAATGAAGGCGCTTATGCGGCGGAGACCATCAGAGGTGCTTTAGAGAGCGTTCCGGCAGGACAGATGGAGGCCGGCAGGTGCGTCGGAATGAGCTATGTGCAGATCATGTGGCACGTGATACTTCCGCAGACCTTCAGGACGGCTTTCCCGGCACTCGGAAACGAGCTTATCTCTATGGTAAAAGACACGTCTCTCGCCGCAAATATCACCGTGACTGAGATGTTCTTCCAGGCACAGAGAATCGCGGGCAGAACCTACCAGACGATGGCACTTTACATCGAAGTCGCAGTCATTTACCTGCTGTTCTCGACGGTACTTACGCTTCTGCAGAGACTCGGTGAGAAGAAGCTCGGCGCATACGGGAGGAACTAATGGCATTACTTGATATAAAAAATATCCGCAAAAAATTCGATGAGACCGAAGTCCTCCGCGGCGTCAGTTTCAGCGTAAATAAAGGCGATGTAGTCTCGATACTCGGGCCATCAGGTTCCGGAAAGACGACGCTTCTCCGGTGTGTGAATTTTCTCGAGAAGGCCGATTCGGGACTTATGGAATTCGACGGACAGATGTATGACTTAAAGACTATCTCAAAGAAGGAAATCCTTGAGATTCAGAAGCATACTGGGTTTGTGTTTCAGGACTATAATCTTTTCAGGAATAAAAATGTCCTGGATAATGTCACCCTTGGCCTTACATCTGCAAGAAAAATGTCACATGATAAGGCAGAAAAGAAGGCCATGGATATGCTGGGAAGAGTAGGAATGGCTGACCATGCGAAGCAGTTTCCTTCGCAGCTTTCAGGAGGTCAGCAGCAGCGAGTCGCGATAGCGAGAGCCTTGGCGACTGATCCCAGGATCATATACTTCGATGAGCCTACGTCGGCATTAGACCCGCAGCTTACCGGAGAAGTGCTTACTGTCATGAGACAGCTGGCAGATGACGGGATGACGATGCTTGTAGTAACGCATGAAATGTCTTTTGCCAGGGATGTATCGAGCAAGGTCATTTTTATGGATGGAGGAGTAGTCGTGGAGAGCGGAACACCTGACGTATTTTTCAGGAATCCGAAGGAAGAGCGAACCAGAGAATTTTTACGAATGGAGGAAAACAACTAAATGAAAAAGAGATTACTTGCAGCTGTACTTGCAGCGACTACCGTACTTTTAAGCGCCTGCGGATCAGGAAGCACATCATCTACAGCTTCCGGCAACGGCGGGGCAGACCACCTGGCAAAGATCCAGAAGGCCGGAAAGCTCGTCGTAGGACTGGAGGGCGACTGGCAGCCATTTTCTTATCATGATAAGGATGATAAGCTTGTTGGATACGACGTAGAAGTGGCTCAGAACATCGCAAAGAAGCTCGGAGTAAAGGCTGATATACAGGAAGGCCCGTGGGACGGACTTTTCGCAGGAATGGATTCAGGCAGATACGACATCGTCGTAAACGGAGTGGATGTCACAGAAGAGCGCCAGAAAAAGTACGATTTTTCTGATCCATATGCTTATGACCACACAGTCCTTATCGTAAAGAAGGGCAATAAAGATATAAAGACTTTCGATGATCTGAAAGGCAAGACTACCGCGAACTCTATCGGATCGACCTACCAGGAGATCGGCGAGCAGTACGGCGCCACGGTTAAGGGTGTTGATACCTTGGTCGAGACACTTCAGATGGTAAAAAATGGTCAGGTAGACGCCACTATAAACGCTTCGACCTCATTCGGAGACTACATGAAGTCAAATCCTGATGATCCGCTCGAAGTCGCTGCTACGACACCGGAAGCCACGAAGTACGCCATTCCTCTTGAAAAAGGCAAGCAGAACGATTCCCTCCGCAAGGCCATAAATAAGGCGATCAAAGAGATGCGTGATGATGGCACACTTAAAGAGCTGTCAGTCAGGTACTTCGGATCGGACCTTACAAACGAGTAAAAACTACCGCCAGAATTACAGTTTCTGGCGGTTTTTTAGTGAAAACAGGTTGACAGAAGCCCCATAAAAAAATAAAATAGTGTTGTGTGAGTCTGCACAGGGAGAGGCCGCTTGAAAAGGAGGGCAGCACAGATGAAGAGCCAGTTGGCAGTCAGTTACGCTGCATCAGCAGACGCAGCCTTGGAAGAAGTAAAGAGCAAGCTTTCAGGAAGCCCGAAAGGAATCATTTTTTACAGTAATTATTCCTGGATAGAGGAGGTTTCCGAAGGACTTAAGAAGGCATATCCGGATGCGCAGATCATAGGTACATCCGGCATCTGGTACCATGATGACCAGGTAGAGGAGAACAAAGGCCTCACAGTTACAGCGCTGATGAGCGGGTGCGAGGTAAAGGCAGGCGTCATAAAGCACCTGGCTACAGCACCTCTTACAGATGTGATACACCTCGACGCCGCTGTGAACGAACTGAGACCTTCTGATAATAACGCAGTTATTTTTGAGTTCTGCACGAATGACGAGGAAGTACTGGTATCGACTATCAGAATGCAGCTCGACGGTAGGCGGGTACCGCTGATGGGCGGTACAGTTTACGGGACACCGGCAGGACAGGAGTCAAAGGTCAGTGTAAACGGAAAAGTCTACACGAATTCATGTGCGTTCATAGTCATAAAGAACACAGAGGGTCGTGTATATACAGCCAAGGAGACTATCTACGGAGTCAGCGAAAGCTCTAAAGAGCATGTGGCTACGAAGGTCGACCTGAGAAAGAAGTCACTCATAGAGCTCGACCACAGACCGGCAGCAGATGTGTACTCAGAGGAGACAGGAGTTTCGAGAGGTGACATCGTCGGGAATGTACTGAATGCTCCGCTTGGCAGAGAGATAGGCGATGATATTTTTATCGCGTCTATGAGAGAAGTCACAGGCAGCGGCGCACTCGAGTGCTACAAGCGAGTGAACCTGAACGACAAGATCCGTTTCCTGACGCTTCTCGATTATAAGCAGATAAACCAGGATACCATAGCAGAGGCGAGACAGCAGATAGCTAACCCGTCACTCGTGCTTTCGGTAAACTGCATCTATAGATACACGCTGTTTTCACAGCAGAACTACATGACAGACTACCTGCGTGGATTAGAGCAGGGAGCAGCTGTTTCAGCAGGATATGTCGGAGGCGGAGAGCAGTACGAGACACAGCATGTAAATCAGACCATGGTCATGGCCGTATTCGAATAACGGAGGGATAGAATTATGTTCGGCAGAAAGAAGAAGGAAGAGGAAGTACCAGTAGTCCAGGAAGAGAAGATCGACATCACTAAAGAGATGAAGCCGGTGCTGGATAGCGGTAAGTATATCCTCGAGCAGAAGGACAAACTCCAGCAGGAAGAGCTTGACACTACAAGCTCCCTGAATGAGATAAAGGATTCGTTTGAAGAGGTCGAAAAGCGTTCCGAAGAAGTCACAGAGTCGATGGAGCAGTTTAACGAGCGCTTCAAGGAAGTTACTTCAGTCACGGAGAGCTTCGAGCAGATCATTAAGAAAATGCTTGCAACAGCTGATGATACGCATAAGAACATGAATAACGTCCGTACATCCTCATCATCTGTAAACGATACTATCTCTACAGTAGAGGAAGTATTCAAGGAGTTCCAGTCGAGCTTCGATGAGATCCTTGAGAAAGTCAACGCCATAAACGGTATCGCGAACCAGACAAACCTTCTCGCGCTCAACGCTTCTATCGAGGCAGCAAGAGCTGGTGAGAGCGGACGTGGCTTCGCAGTCGTAGCAGACCAGGTAAATGAACTCTCGAGTAACATCAAGACACTCGTAGCCTCTATCGGTGAGTCGATGGAGAAGCTGAACCAGAATAACAACCGTCTGATGAATTCGATAAATGACACAAGGACAGCTATCCAGGATTCTATGACTCACATAAACGAAACAGAGGAAGTCGTAGACGCGATCAAGTCAGTAGCCGGTGAGATCGAAGAAGGCAATACGAACATGGTCGGTGTCATCGACAAGTGCTCAGAGGATATGAATACTCTCCAGTCTACTATGGAGGATTCAAAGCCTTACTATCAGACAGTATCTGGCCATATCGACACTCTGTCTACGAACATCACGAAGAAGAGCCTGATATTCGAAGATATGACGAACATCCTCCAGCAGTTCCCAGAGCTGGTGAAGAGAGTCGAGGAGAGAGTCCAGAGGCAGTAAGCCTTAATAATTATAGGAGATTTTTTAAAAAATGAAGAAAGTAGAAGATTACGTTCGTACCATACCTGATTTTCCGGAAAAAGGAGTCATGTTCCGCGACATTACCACAGTCTTAAAAGATCCTGACGGATTCGAACTCGCTATCGATGAGCTGCAGGGCTTTTTAGAGGGAATAGATTTCGACGTCATCGCAGGGACGGAGTCGAGAGGCTTCATCTTCGGAACACCTCTTGCGTATAATCTTCATAAGCCATTTGTGCTTATCAGAAAAAAAGGCAAGCTCCCGGCAGAGACCGTGGAGCAGACATACGATCTCGAGTACGGCACAGCTACTATCGAGATGCACAAGGATTCGATCACACCGGGACAGAAGGTAGTCTTAGTAGATGACCTTATCGCAACCGGTGGCACAATCGAAGCAGCCGCAAAGCTCGTAGAGAAGCTCGGCGGCAAGGTAGTGAAGATGATCTTCCTTATGGAGCTCGCAGGACTCAAAGGCCGTGAGAGACTTAAGGACTATGACATCGACGCAGTTATCACCTACCCAGGAAAATAAGAAAGGCAGATGACGGCGGGGATGGGACTGCTCTGGCAGGTCCGTCCCCGCCGTCTCTTTTTAGGACGTTATGAAAGATATATCACTTTTGATCATGGCTGCTGGTATCGGTTCGCGCTTTGGCGGCGGCATCAAGCAGCTGGCACCTGTAGGCGAAGACGGAAGCATCATAATGGACTACTCGGTCCATGATGCGATCGAGGCGGGTTTCAACGAGATCATTTTTATCATAAGGGAAGAGATAGAAAAGGACTTCATGGAGGTGATCGGTCACCGCATAGAGCGAGTGGCCTCTGAGAAAAATGTCCGGATCTACTATGTAAACCAGTCTCTGACTCTTCTTCCGGAAGGCTTTACTCTGCCTGCAGGCCGCACGAAGCCATGGGGAACCGGGAAGGCAGTGCTATCTGCTTCAACGCTTCTCGACAAGCCCTTTGCTGTCATAAACGCCGACGATTACTATGGAAAGGAAGCCTTTGTCCAGATCGCTGATTTTTTAAAAAAAGTACCGGAGGGGTCAGAAGGGCACTACTGTATGGCAGGTTTCCTTCTGAAGAATACCCTGAGCGATTTCGGCGCTGTGACCAGAGGCCTCAGCAAGGCTTCATCAGACGACTATCTGACCGGAATAGAGGAGACTCACGACATAAAAAAACTGCCCGATGGAAGGGCAGTAGGTGAGAACGGAGAAGTGGATGTGGATTCGCTCGTCTCGATGAATATGTGGGGATTTACGCCTGATTTCGTTCCGAAGCTGTCGAACGGATTTACAGAGTTTCTAGACAGACTCTTTAATAAGAAGGAAGGAGACCCATTAAAGGACGAATACCTTCTCCCGGATTTCATCGAGGAGCTTCTCCAGAAAAAGCAGATAGATGTAAAAGTCCTCTGCTCACACGACACCTGGTACGGCCTGACTTATAAGGAAGACATTCCGTCAGTCCGTGCCGCCTTTAAGAAAATGGTCGCCGATGGCATCTATCCGTCTCCGCTGATGTGATCATTTTTCGATGATAGGAATGATATCTGACAGGCTTTTTGCTACGGCAAAGAGCCTGTTTTTCAGTTCCGGATCCGGTTCAGTCAGGTCAGGTACCATTATCGTATCCATTCCGGCGTTTATCGCTGACATGCAGCCATTCGGGGAGTCCTCAACTGCAAGGCACTCGGCTGGAGTAAGACCCAGCCTTTCAGCTGCGAGCAGATACGGATCCGGGTGAGGTTTTCCGTGCTTTGCCTCATGGGCGCTTATGACCTCTGCAAAATGTTCGTAGAGCCCGGCTGACTTAAGCCTCTCTGTTGCTGCAGCAAGATTAGTAGCAGTGACAACGACAGGTCTTATGCCAAGCTTCTGACATTCATTCAGGATATCCATGATCCCTGGCTTCAGCGGGACAGGATGCACCTGTAGGTATTTTCTTACGCTTTCACCGACCAGCACATGGAGCTTATCATAATTTACCGTATCCCCATGCCTTTCGCGAAGAAGCCGTTCGGAGTCGTCGTGATTTAGTGAGCGGAGGTCGAGCGAGTCCTGGTAGGTAAAGCTCGTCATTCCTAAGTCTTTCGCACACTGGTTCCAGTAGTGGTTGTATATTTTTTCAGTATCGGTTATCGTGCCATCCATATCGAAGAGCACAGCTTTCCAATTTCTATTCATAGACTTTTACTCCTGATAGCCTTGAGGGTGAGTGGCGAGGCAGCGGCAGGCAGGTGGAACCCTCCACCGCCTGTCGCTGCCTCGTCTCCCAAGACTCATATCCAATTTTGTTGTTTCGTTGCACTATTATAACAGATTTTGTGAAGGAGCACACTTTTTTTGCAAAATCAGATAAAATATGCGGAGGAGGAATTTTTACATGAAGAAAAGAATACTTACAGCAATAATGGCGGCCATGGTGCTCCTGACAGGGTGCGGAGGACAGGCAAAGACTCAGAAGAAGGCATCGAACGTCTCTTACATGGAGAGCGTAAATGGCAAGCTCAAGGCGAACGTGCCGGATGACAAGTACCGCACGACTTACGAGATTTTTGTCGGATCGTTCTATGATTCAGATGGAGATGGTATCGGAGATCTGAAGGGAGTCGAGGAGAAACTCGACTACATCAAGGACCTCGGTTTCAATGAGATCTGGCTTATGCCGATCTGCCCTTCGCCGACTTACCACAAGTACGATGTCAGCGACTATGAGGCGATAGATAAGGATTATGGCACGATGGAGGATTTTGAGAACCTCGTAAATGCCTGCCATAAGGACGGCATAAAGCTGATCACCGACCTCGTGTTAAACCACACGTCGGTCGAGCATCCTTGGTTCAAACAGGCGAAAGAGTACCTGAAGAGTCTGAAGGACGGAGAAAAGCCTGATGCGAAGAAGTGTCCTTATGTGAACTACTATAATTTTACCAGGGACGGGTCGGAGAGCGGCTATGCGCAGCTGGCCGGCAGCATGTGGTATTATGAAGCGCAGTTCTGGGAGGGTATGCCTGATCTGAACCTGGATAATAAGGCTGTCCGTAATGAGATCAAAAAAATAACCGACTTCTGGCTGGACAAGGGGGTAGACGGTTTCAGGCTCGATGCTGTGACTAGTTACTATACAGGAAACGAGGAGAAGAATATAGAGTTTCTAAAATGGCTGAACGACGAGGTCAAAGCAAAAAAACCGGATGCCTACATGGTCGGCGAGTGCTGGACAGACCTGACGACCTACGCCAGATATTACCAGAGTGGGATCGACAGCTTTTTTGACTTTGACTTCGCAAATAACGACGGAACGATAGTAAAGACTGTGCGCGGTCAGACTACTGCAAATGGATTTGGCGAGCAGATGGTAACGGCGCAGGATGAGATAGCGCAGAACTCCGACGGAAAAGGAATCGAGGCGCCGTTCTACACGAATCACGATATGGCGCGCTCTGCTGGCTACTATCCTGGCGATGACGGCTCCAAGGTAAAATTTGCCGAAGGTCTGAACCTGATGATGAGCGGCAATGCTTTTGTCTACTATGGTGAAGAGATCGGAATGAAGGGCAGCGGCAAGGATGAAAACAAGCGTGCCCCGATGTACTGGACATCTGACAGCACTGCAAAGGGCATGACCAAAGGCCCGAAAGATATGGAAGTTTTTGACATGAAGTACGATCCGGAGGATAAGCAGGCGAAGTCTGACTCATCGATCCTTTCCTATATAAAGCAGGCGATAAAGCTCCGCAACGCCTTCCCAGCCATCGCCCGCGGTACTGTCGCAGTGGACGAGAACGCTTCGGGCGACGACATCCTCGTTACGACAAGGACGCCGTCTGATTCATCCATCGAACCGGTAGCAATCGTCTACAACACGAGCGAAAAGTCCGCCAACCTGAAGACGTCAGACCTCCCGGACGGCTTCACGAAGCTCTCCGGTGTCCTGACTGTCGGCAAAGAAAGAATCACCGAAAAAGACGGCACGATCACCCTCCCAAAGGAGACCATCGCTATTTATACGAAGGTTGACTGAGGTGCTCTACCGGAGTAAAATTTAAGGTATATGGAGGATATTTATGCCACAGTTATTACCTTCTAGTAATACCAGAAATCTAGATGACTGGAAAGTCGTATGAGCTGACGGCAGATTGACCAAAAAATAAGAACGGTTTCTATGTGTTCGTAGTGGACACATGGGAACCGTTTTTTTGCTGTACAGAAATATATAATAGTAAAAAAATAAGAATGCAACACTTTGTTATA
>ONIH01000006.1 GCA_900317825.1 uncultured Lachnospiraceae bacterium
TATAAGAATAACAGGAAATTAGAAAAATCGAAAGGCCAGAAGCTGTGTTTCATAACCACTTTGATGCCTTTCGAAGAAAGGCACATGTATAATAATGAAGCTTGCAAAGACATATGATCCGAAGGAGATAGAGGAGAGACTGTATAAGAAGTGGGAGGACAACGGATACTTCCACGCGGAAGTGGACAGGAGCAGAAAACCATTCACGATCGTGATGCCGCCTCCGAATATTACCGGAAAGCTTCACATGGGACATGCTCTTGATAATACTATGCAGGATATCCTGATTCGGTTCAAGAGGATGCAGGGCTATGAGGCTCTCTGGCAGCCGGGTACAGACCACGCAGCCATAGCCACAGAGGTAAAGGTCACAAACGCCCTTAAGGAAAAGGGAATAGATAAAAAAGAGATAGGCAGAGAAGCTTTTCTCGATTACTGCTGGAAGTGGAGAGAACAGTACGGCAGGACCATCATCAACCAGCTGAAGAAGCTCGGAAGTTCAGCAGACTGGCAGAGAGAGAGATTTACGATGGACGAGGGCTGCTCGAAGGCAGTTGAGGAAGTATTTGTAAAACTCTACGAGAAAGGCTACATATATAAAGGTTCCAGGATCATCAACTGGTGTCCTAAGTGTCAGACTTCGCTTTCAGACGCAGAGGTCGAGCATGTAGACCAGGATGGATTTTTCTGGCATATCAATTACCCGGTGAAGGGCGAGAAAGGCAGATTCGTAGAGATCGCCACGACCCGTCCTGAGACTCTGTTAGGTGATACAGCAGTTGCGGTGAACCCGGATGATGAGAGATACAAGGACATCGTCGGAAAGACACTTCTCCTGCCGCTGACAGACAGAGAGATCCCGGTCATTGCAGATTCATATGTGGACAAGGAGTTTGGAACTGGCTGTGTGAAGATCACACCGGCACACGACCCTAATGACTTCGAAGTAGGAAAACGCCATAACCTTGAGGAAATCTGCATTTTGAATGACGACGGTACGATGAACGACAAGTGCGGAAAGTACGCCGGAATGGACCGTTACGAAGCCAGAAAGGCTATGGTAGAAGACCTCGATAAGCAGGGTCTCCTGGTAAAAGTAGTTCCTCATACTCACGCAGTCGGAACACATGACAGGTGTCACACAACTGTCGAGCCTATGGTAAAGCCGCAGTGGTTCGTCCGCATGAAAGAGATGGGCGAAGCAGCTCTTGAGGCAGGCAGGAAGGGTGACCTGAAGTTCGTACCTGATAATTATATAAAGACATATGAGCACTGGCTCACGGATATCAGAGACTGGTGTATCAGCCGCCAGCTCTGGTGGGGCCACAGGATCCCGGCTTACTACTGTGATGACTGCGGAGAAATGGTCGTACAGAAGGGCGGAGCGCCAAAGGTCTGCCCTAAGTGCGGCGGGAAGCACTTTACCCAGGATCCTGATACGCTCGATACCTGGTTCTCATCGGCACTGTGGCCATTCTCTACACTTGGGTGGCCGGAAAAGACCGGGGACTACGAGTATTTTTACCCGACAGACGTGCTTGTGACAGGATACGACATCATTTTCTTCTGGGTCATCAGAATGGTATTCTCAGCCATTGAGCAGACCGGAAAAGTGCCGTTCCACCATGTGCTGATCCACGGTCTTGTGCGTGATGACAAGGGCAGAAAGATGTCGAAGTCCCTTGGAAACGGTATCGATCCGCTCGAAGTCATCGACAAGTACGGCGCAGACGCGCTGAGACTTACGCTGATGACAGGAAACGCACCGGGAAATGACATGAGATTCTACTGGGAGAGAGTCGAGAACTCGAGGAACTTCGCGAATAAGGTATGGAATGCATCGAGATTCATCCAGATGAACCTGGATGGTTTCGACCTCCATGATCCGAAGGACAGCGACTTCCACACCGAGGACAGAGCTATCATCTCTCTCGTGAACACCCTCGTGAAGGACGTCACTGAAAATATGGAAAAATACGAGCTCGGCGTCGCAGTTGGCAAGGTCTACGATTTTATCTGGGATGAATTCTGTGACTGGTACATCGAGATGGTAAAGCCTCGTATGTATGCGAAGGACACGGATCCGGAGTCCGCAAATGCAGCCCTCTTCACTTTGAAAAATGTCCTGTCGATCGCTCTGAAGCTGCTTCATCCTTACATGCCGTTCATCACAGAGGAAATCTACTGCTCGCTGAACCCTGAGGAAGAGACGATCATGACTTCTGCATGGCCTGAGTACGAGAAGAAAGCTTACGATGAGAAGGCAGAAGAAGTCTACGCGAGAGCAAAGGAGATAGTAAAGGGGATGCGTGCAGTCCGCAAGGACATGGACGTTCCGAATTCGAAAAAAGCGACTCTCTACATCGTCTCGACGAAGGCACCGGTCCGTATACTTTTCGAGGAAAATACATCGCTCTATCAGACACTCTGCAACGCTAACGCAGTCAAGGTACAGAAGGACAACAAAGGAATCGACGAGAAGAGCGTCTCCTTCGTCATCGCAGATGCCACCTGCTTCGTACCACTCGCGGAACTCGTAGACATGGACAAAGAGCGCGAGCGTCTTGAAAAAGAACAGAAGCGCCTCGAAGGCGAGCTTAAGCGTTCCAAGGGCATGCTCTCAAACGAGAAGTTCCTCGCTAAGGCCCCAAAAGCAAAAGTCGATGAAGAGAAAGCAAAGCTTGAAAAGTACGAGCAGATGATGACAGATGTCAAAAAGCGTTTAAGTGACCTGTAAATGTAAGCAGTAAAGGGGAGAGGAGGCACAGTAGCGGCGAAAGACCCTTATGAGACGCCGGCACTTAGCGGCTGTATTTTAGCCGCTTATGCGTCCGCTGCGTCTCATACGGAGCGAGAGCGTGTCTTGAGCGCCACATGTGTCTCCTCGACCCGTTAGGGATATTCCATGATAGATTTTGACGAAGAACTGAAAAATTTCAAGCCGAGCATGGAGATCAGCGAAGCCGAAGACGCGATCCGTGACAAGGACCTGACCGACATGATCGACATCCTGAAGGAGATCACCGCCAGCCAGTCCACAGTCATCAGACAGAGCGCGGCAGTGGCGGCAGCGGCGAAGAACAAGAGGTAAAGACCGGATGGAAAAGTGTTTTTACTGCGGAAATCCGATCGGCGAGGACGAGCGAACCTGTAGGTTCTGCGGCGCAGACCACAGGGCATACAGGATGATAAAGGCATCGTCGGAGCGTGCGTATAACGAAGGCCTGATAAAGGCACAGGCGCACGACCTCTCCGGCGCTATAGAGAGCCTGAACCGTTCGGTCCGCTATAACAAAAAGAACGTCAAAGCCCGTGACCTTTTAGGACTCGTGTACATGAAGTACGGTGAACCAGTGCTCGCGCTGCGCGAGTGGGTCATCGCGAAGAATTTTGATCCGGAGGACGAGCTTGCGGACAGGTATCTAAATACCGTGAGCAACGATCCCGGCCTCTTTGAAAAAATAGATACAGCCGCGAAGAAATTCAACACCGCCTATAAATACGCGCGAGCCAAGGCGTTCGATTTAGCGACTCTCGAACTCAAGGCAGTCGTAAAGGACAATCCCGGCATGGTAAAGGCGAGACAGCTGCTTGCACTCGTCTACATCCAGGACAGTGAATTTTCAAAGGCGTATGCAGAACTCAAGGCCGCGCAGAAGGTTGATGAGAGCAACCCGCTGACTGCCCGTTACATGAAGGAAGTCAGGTCGCATCTCGTCACCGATAAGAAAAAAAAGAAAAAGGAGCGTGCAGAGCGCCGTTCTACTGTTGCTATAAACGACGGACACGACGTAGTTCTGATGCCGCGCCAGACCTTTATCGAAGCCATCGATAATTCAAAGAGCGGATTTTTTAATATCCTGATCGGTATCGCGATCGGCATTCTGGCATTTGCCTTCCTCGTGTCTCCGACGATGAAGCAGAGAGAAAATGAGGAGACCAGGAGAGCCCTGATCACTGCGAATTCGACTTCGGCATCATCGAAGAGCGATGTCGCGGAGTTGCAGAAGCAGGTCGATGACCTGAATAAAAAGCTCGACAAGTACGAGGGACAGTCCGACCTGAAGGGCTCTTACGAAAATCTCCTGAAGGCGCAGCAGCAGGCTACATCAGATGGAAGCACTTCAGAGGATGCGTCAAAGACTCTCGAGAAGGCGAATAAAAAGCTGCTCGGAAAAAATGGAAAGGCACTCTACCAGACTCTGACAGAGCAGATCGACCAGCAGACTCTGGTCACCAGGTATCAGGAAGGCGAGACTGCATTTAACCAGCGGAAGTATCCTGACGCGATAAAGGCTCTGAAGGAAGTCGTGGACTTGGACGACACCTACGATAACGGAGACGCTATGTATAAACTCGCGCAGGCCTACGAGAATAACGGTGACACTAAGAATGCCCTGAAGTATTACCGCAAGGTCGCAAAGGACTATGCCCGTTATTACCGGGGAAGAAATTCTGCGAGAAAAGTCACCCAGCTGGAGGCTCAGCAGGATGATGGGAACGGAGACGAACAGTGAGGCCGCTTAAGAGTATCATCAGTCTGGCGCTTGCAGGAGTACTGCTTTTAGCGGGGACTCCGGTGCAGGCAGAGGCAGGAGCACTGTACAGGGCAGACGAAGGATATTACGACCCGATGCTTTTAGGCGAGCATGATAAAATAGTCGTCATAGATCCGGGACATGGCGGTCCGTGGGAGACAGGCGCCTGCTCAGGCGGACTCGTTGAGAGAGACCTGAATCTGAAGATTTCTAAATACATAAAGCAGAGACTCGAGAGCTATGGCTGTAAAGTCCTTCTTAGCAGGACATATAATACCAGGGTAGGACTCGAAGACCGCGCTAGATATGCAGCAAAGGTAGGAGCAGACGCTCTTGCATCTGCACATCTGAACGGAGCCGGCGCCAGAGCCCATGGAGCGAGAGTCATCATCCCGAACAGAAGCTATGACGGACGCTGCCGAAGTGCCGCAGTCTCGATGGCAAATGCCCTTATGAAGCACCTGTCAAAGGACTTGGGACTTGGAGCGAGATACCCGATCTATTCGAGATACACGAAGAGCGGACTCAGGTATCCGAACGGCAGCAGGGCCGACTATTTTGCGGTGATAAGGGTGTCAAAGCGATACCATATACCGGCGGTCATCGTGGAGCCGTGCTATATCACGAATGCCGGAGACAGACACAAGTGCCTGACGAGTGAGGCGAAGCTTAGAAAAGTAGGATACTCTGAGGCTGATGGACTGGCAGATGGACTCGGGTACAACCTGCATCTGAAAGCACCGGAGCCGGCTGAGCTGCTAGACGCCGAGCCGACCGGAAAGAGCTCATACATCTCAGTGACATGGGAAAGATCAAAGAATGCCCAGAAGTACATTGTTTTCAGAAGGACCAAAGGCGGTAAATGGAAAGAGATAGGCCGCTCGAAGAAGCCTTCATTTACCGACAAGCGTGCCACGTATAACCAGACTTACTACTACACCGTAGTCAGCGAGAACTCAAATGGCCGTGCGGTTTCTTATGATAAGAGCGGTGTAAAGGCGAAGACTCCGAGACATGACATCGAGCTCGGCGCGCGGTATACTAACGGAAAAGTGGCTCTGACCTGGACTGACGAGGATCAGCCGGACAGCTACACGATATACCGCTCGGGCGATGATGGTGATTACAAAAAAATAGCCACCGTTGACGGTGACAAGAGAAGCTATTCAGATGCTGATGTGAATGAAGGCAGTATTTATACCTACACGATCAGATCATACAAAAAGTGCAAGACCTACACCTATAAAGACCGGAACCGGGATGGTGTGAAGAGCTACCTGACAGGCAGATGGACCTGCCGCAAGCGCACAGTCGTAAAGCACAAGCGAAACGACGAGATCCGAAGCACCTATAAGAAAAGTAACATAACTGTCGCCTGCCAGCCGCAGGCACAGACAGATACAGAAAATCAGTCAGAAACGCAAACAGCTGATACTACTCAGTAAACGGGCAGTACCAGCTGTATTTTTTTCTTATTCGCCGAGGGCTTCGTTCAGGAAGCCAAGCTCATCTGCGGCGTAATCATTGTAGAGGTATTTCGCTCTGAAAAGTGAGTAGCCATTGCAGCCATCTTCTTTTAACTCTTCATAGGAGTCAGCCAGGTTTCCACTGTAGTGAGCCCAGCCGTAATCAGTAGCAATATTCTGGCCGCATCTGTAAAGCGCAAGGGCGATGTATTTTACCTTGCCGAGCTTATCAAAGGAAGGCGAGGTGAACTGTTCAAGTCTCTGGGTGAACATCGCCGTTCCGCCTTTTTTACCATAGTCGTTCGTCCAGTAGAGCTGAGGCATCACATAGTCGACATAGCCCTTCTGTGAAACCCAGGTCGTCACATCCGCGCCTGACGCCTTGTCATTTGTCAGATTTCCCTGCGGAGCAATGCCGAAGGTGGCGTCCGGGTTTGCCTTGTGAACGTCCTTGTAGACTCTCTTTACGAGCTTATTTACGTTCGTGGCTTTATTTTTCTGGGAGATGTTTGCAGCGGCTTTTGCAGTCAGAGTCACCTGATTGTTCCTGGCGACATTCTGGTAACCATTCTTCGCGTGATAGAAGTAGTCGTCAAAGATGACACCGTCCACATCGTACTTCATGACTTCTTTTACGGCCTTTACGATGCGGTCTCTCGAACTGGCAGCACCTGGATTCAGGAAGTAGTTCGTGTCGACTCTGTAAGGATTCATCCAGGCGATAAGCTTTATATTCTGCTTATGAGCCTCTTCGACCATGATCTGCAGCGGGTCGAACTTCAGAGTGTTGTAAGCAGACTTCGTATTTTTCCCGGCTTTTGCAAGGGCAGTCACAGAAGGTGAGATCTCTTTTAGGGCATGGAAAGTCTTACTCTTCCAGGCAGCATCGTCATTCGAGCGAACCTGCATATAGACTGTGTTCAGATCGTAGTCCTTCAGATCGGTTAAAAAATCCTGAGCATTTTTTCGGAAAGTGGCTTCATCGTCAGTGGACAGTCCGATATTTTTATCAGTGTAATCGTAGACGGAAAGCCAGACCCCGTGGACTTCATCATCAGCGGAAGAGGCTGTCTCAGCGGCTTCGACAGTTTCTGCTTTACCTGTATTTTTTGTCAGATGAAAAGCAGTAATGCCGGTGAATGCAACGGCAGTTGCCAGCACAGCGGCGACGATTTTTTTCTTTAGCATATGAATCTCCTTTAAGGCTTATATCAGCTGCGGAGCAGCGGGTTGATGTAGTTCGAGATCAGGGTGTAGCCGTAGTTATTCGTACCGGCCCAGCCGGATTTTACAGTAGGCTCACCTGCGACTTCACCGGTCGAGTGATAGTTGTCGTAGATGCCGAGCCACTCGACGTAAGGAGCCTTTCCAATGATCGAAGTGTAGGCTCTCGGGTCAGGAATGTAGGTTCCGTTTACAGTCTTGACAGAAGGCTGGGTTCCGTCATCGCTCGCATAGAGAGCCAGGTGGGTAGCCTGTGCCCTGATGCCTACACGGACTGCATCGGCGGCAGCTGCGGAAGCACTCGTGTAAGGCTTCCCGGTTCCGTCAGTCAGGTACTTGTAGTTCTGCTTTGCGTAAGATACGAAGTCCACACCAGGGACACCGCCTGTAGCTCCGATCCCACCGAAGTTACACTGAGCGGCTTTTACATCTCCACCGAACTGCAGAAAGCCTGTCTCACAGCATATCTGTGCGAAAAGTACCTCAGGCCTGATGCCGACTTTCCTCGATTCATCGTAAACTATTTTTGTAAAAGAGCTGATATCCTTTGCGCCGTACTTCGAGTAGGTGGCTGAAGGATATTTTTTCTTCTGGGCATTATAGTAGCGTGTCATCTGGGCGGCGGTCACCGTGGATGTGCCCTTTATCCTGTAGCCGGTAGTTCCGGAAGCCTTAACACTGGCTTCTCCGTCGAGAACAGTTTTACCGTCGTTGTCGTAGCACCACGCTTTTACTTTAAAAGTATAAGCTGTGCGCTGATCAAGACCATTTACCACATATGAATTGACCGAAGGATCATTTATTGTGGCGATCCTTTTATAAGTATTGCCGTTGTACTGGTAGACCTTGTAACCGTCTGCTCCGTTTACAGTGTTCCAGTGGATCGTCAGAGACGTGTCAGAAGCCGGGGTGACCCAGTCCATCTGATCTGTGTCATAGGCTGAGCTGTAGGCACTTCGAAAATTGACCTGACCGGGAGCTGTCTTTGCAGCCGGAGCCTGTACGGAAGCCTGGGCTGACTGTGAACCGTCGGAGTTCGCAGTATTTTCTGTAGTACCTGTTGTGCCGGTATTTTCTTCAGGTACTACTTCTTCAGGAGTAGTGAATGTCAGTACATTCGAGTAGCTGCTCCAGTAGGTCTTAGTAGAGTGGAGAGCCTTGCGGTAGAAACGGACTCTGTATTTATATGTAGTTCCCGGCTCGAGGTCAGTGTCCACATACGGATCTTTGGTGTCTGTATTTACCTTTTCATAAGAGTCATCGTCGACCTTCCTGTAGAGCCTGTAGATTACATCAGGGTCAGCTGATTTCGTCCAGGTAAAGGTGATGCTCTTATTATCAGGGGCCATAGTGCCAGACAGAGTCACTGTCGGATCAGCATCAGTAGTAACAGTTGCCTGCTTCTTTACGCAGGTCGTCCAGACATTGCCCTTGTCAGTCTTGAAGTATGCCTTTACCGTATAGTCATAATTTGTGTTCTTAGCTACAGTCTCATCGGTGTAGCTTGAAGCATTTTTCTTTATCGTGGTTACTTTCTTGTAACCGCCTCCATTTGTGCTGCGGTAGAGCCTGTAGCCGGTGGCACCTTTCTCACGCTGCCAGGTGACTTTGACACGATTCATACCATTATCGACGGCTGATACCATAGTGACATCACGACGAGGAGTAGTCACAGGAAGACCGGCGGTGTTGTAGCTCTGTGAACGGCCACTGTTATTTTTTGCTATGACAGTGTAGTAATAATTAGTGCCGTATGAAGCTGAGCCATCTATCAGACTAGTCTCGGTAGTCCTTCCGACTTCTTTATAAGTGCCGTTAGCACCGGTCTTTCTGAAGACTATGTACTGAGCTGCGTTTGCTGCAGGCTGCCAGGTGACCTGAACCTGATTCGTGCCATTTACAGTGGCTGCCGAAGTCAGGGTGACAGGGTCAGGATAGACAGAAGTGTCCTCGCTCTTAGGGAGCAGGTTAAAAGTCTTTGCGATACCATCAGCATCAGCCTGACCAATCTCATTTATAGACTCAGTATCACTCAGGTAGTTTGCCACATCATCAGGATTAGTGAGGAATGCTGCCTCTACGATAATACCAGGGATGTGGTGCAGTTTGGATGTACGAATGACTGAATAATAATCAGAAAGACTTCCATCCGGATATCGGCTTCCGTTTGCAGAGCTCTTAGTCTTGATCTGCCTGTCAAAAAGCCCCAGAGCCTTTAGATTAGCCTGTATATTCGTCGCAAGAGATTTACCGACAGTATATGCGTCAGTGTCATAGTGGTTATTCGGGTAGTAGATCTCACTGCCATTCGGAGCTGGGCTGTTATTTGCATTCAGATGTATGGAAACAAAAGCGTCGGCACCTACATTTGCAGCATATGTAGTTCTGTCGATCAGTCCAACGTATTTATCCGAGGTTCTCGTCATGTAAACTTTGACATGTGCGTATTCTTCAAGATATTTTTTTGCTGCGTTGGCGATTTTTAATGTAAGGGTCTTTTCATTATACCCACCGCCGCGTGTTCCAGGATCCGAGCCGCCATGCCCTGGATCTAAGACGATAACTGTATCTGTATCATCAGTGAGTACCGGGTCGTAAGTACTTCCAGTCGTATCGGCAGCCTGGGCCTTCACTTCATTTTTCTTAAAAAAATATCCGGAACCGCAAAGCGATGTAACAGCCATCGCAGCGGCAAGTAAAACTGCAGTAATCTGTTTCTTCAAAAAACTAAACCATCCTTTCGTGTCCCTCGCCTTCTACTTTAACACGAAAAAGTGACCGATACAATTTCTTTCATTGTTTTTTTCTAAGAAATGCCTGATCCCCCTTGAAAACACGCGGAAAACCTTCAAGATTTGTTAAACTTTTATGGCTTCTTCAATTTTTTGCGATACTGTGCTAAAATATAAGTTAGCTTTAACACAAAAACTCATTGAAGGAGGAAGAAACACATGAGGTTTCAGAAAAAATTACTGGTCCTGCCAGTCGTAGTGGCTATGCTGCTGACCGGCTGTGGAGGCGGTGCCGAAAAGGGGAAGACCTCAGGCAGTGCTTTTGATTTTTCGACTGCATCAGGAAACGCCAGTAAGGAGCTGGTGGTATCGGTAGGAGATGAGGCAGACGTAGAGGTATTGAATCAGATAGTCTCTGACTTCAAGAAGGAGAACTCTGACTTTCCATATACGGTAAAGACCGAAATCATCAGTGAATCTGAGGCGGCGGACAAGGTGCTTAGCAATGTGAACTCAGCTCCCGACATCTTCACCTTTGCAGATGATCAGCTGAATGCACTCACAGCATCGGGCATTCTCCACCCGATCGACGACTCATCGGTGAAGAGCGATAACCTGGACGCCGCAGTAGATGCGGCTTCTATTGATGGAAAGCTCTACGCTTACCCGATGACAGCCGATAACGGATATTTTTTATACTATAATAAAAAGTACTTCAAGGATTCGGATCTGAAGACCATGGACGGGATCCTGAAGGCTGCCGCGTCCAAGGGCAAGAAGGTCACGATGGACATCGGAAGCGGCTGGTATATGTACTCTTTCTACGGTAATACCGGGCTTAAGCTCTCTCTGGCCGACGACGGACTGACGAATGTCTGTGACTGGAACTCGACCAAGAATAAAATCACCGGACTCGATGTCGCAAAGGCTATGAGCGCCATAGCGAAAAAACCGGGATTTCTGGCAGGCGGAGATGATGTGCTGAAGGCAAAAGCTGCTGGCGGCACTGTTATCGCCGGGGTAAGCGGTGTATGGCTGTCTCAGGACCTGAAGAAGGCCTGGGGAGACGATATGGGCGCCGCAAAGCTTCCTACATATACAGTGGCTGGAAAGCAGGTGCAGATGGCATCCTTCGCCGGATACAAGATGGTCGGAGTGAACAGCTTCTCACCAAAGGCAGAGTGGGCGAACAAGCTTGCAGCATACATGACGAATGAGAAGAGCCAGACTCTCCGCTTTGAGAAGAGAGGACAGGGACCTTCAAATAAGAAGGCGGCTGAGAGCGATGCGGTAAAGGCATCACCTGCGATCCAGGCACTGCTGGCACAGTCGAAGTACGCTTCGCTTCAGAGAGTTGGACAGAAATACTGGGATGCGACTACAGCATTCGGATCAGAGCTTGTAAGCGGTTCTGCTATTACACAGAAGAGACTTGATCAGCTGGTAAAGCAGATCACAGCGGCAGTGACAGAGTAAGGAGGGCAGAAAGCATGTCGGTAAAGAAGACAAGAGTAGTAAATAACACCAGCCCAATCCGCACGAGTGTAAGAGGACTGGTTTTATGGGCTCTGGGAATACTGGGTGGCATAGCCATAGTATCAAATGTCATAAGCAGCATGAGTCTCTCCCGGATCAACAGCAGCTCAACAGCCATCGCAGATGATTCGGTGAAGAGTATCGAGAATCTCTCTGACATCAGTGAGAAAGCCGAGAATATCTATCATAAGGCACTCTCTCACATAGTAGCCACCGATTTCTCGACGAAGGTCAAGATGACAGAGTCGATACAGGAGGACGAGGCCTTCCTGGAGAAAACACTGAATCAGAATATAGCAACGGAGACCGACGAACAGAAGAGAAAGGGTGACGAGCAGCTGGCTTCGGAGTATCTGGAGCTTAAAAAGGCAGTGAACAAGCTCACAGCAGCATCAGCCCGCCTCGACAATGCGACAGCGTATGCACTGGCGAATAAAGATGTGGCAAAAGCCGCAGAAGCGATGAATTCCACTATTGACAAAATCAAAACCGGGGTGGAAAATAGTACAGCGCAAAAGAGAGCAAAGCTCACGAGCGTTTATCATAGTACATCAGCCATCAATATCATGACGATTATACTATCCGTCCTGGCAGTGCTTATAGACTTTATTCTGGTCACGAAATACATTGTAAGGCCTTTGAATCAGGCGGAGAGACAGCTCCGCGGCATCATCAGGGGAATGGATGAGGGCCACGGGGATCTGACACAGAGAGTATCTGTCGAGAGGATGGATGAGATCGGCAGGGTAGCCCATGGAATCAACAGATTCATCGACAGACTGCAGGCAGTTCTGTCATCGATCACCAGGAATTCCGACAGGATGGAATCAGTGGTATCCGATGTGCTCGGCTCCGTAAGGACCTCGAACGGCTCCGCCTCAGACCTGTCAGCAGTGACAGAGGAGCTTTCAGCCACTATGCAGGAGGTTGAGAGCAACGCTTCGATGATATCACAGAATGCGAAGGATGTATCTGACAAGGTCAATGACATCGCAGGCAAGTCTGACGAGATCGGAAGCTACCTGAAGCAGATGAAGGATCAGGCGGACGAGATGGAGTCCAAGGCCAGGTCGAACATGGAGGATACAGACCAGAAGGTATCTGAGATCCTCGAGGTGTTAAGCCAGGCAATAGAAGACGCAAAGAGCGTTGATGAGGTAAACAAGCTCTCAGGAGACATCCTCTCTATCGCAAGTCAGACGAACCTCCTTTCTCTGAACGCTTCCATCGAGGCGGCCAGGGCAGGAGAGGCCGGAAGAGGCTTTGCGGTAGTGGCAGAGGAGATCTCACATCTGTCCGATTCGAGCCGTGAAGCCGCTTCAAATATCCAGAAGATAAACGAAGTCATCACAGAAGCAGTCCATAATCTCGCAGATCATTCGCAGGATCTCGTAAACTACATGAAGGAGTCGATCCTTCCTGAGTTCCGTGACTTCGTAGAGGATGGCGGACGCTATAAGAACAACGCTACCTACATCGAGAACATGATGGGCGACTTCGCGCAGTCCACAGCAGACCTGCAGAAGACAGCTTCGGAGATCGCTGATTCGATCGGTTCTATCTCTACATCCATCAGCGAGGGTGCACAGGGAGTTACCGGAGCAGCAAACAGCACCCAGACCCTTGTAAACGACATGGATTCGATTACCCAGAGAATGGACGAAAACCAGAAGATAGCAAAGGACTTAAAGGAAGAGACCTCTGTCTTTACAAACGTATGAAGAAAAAATTAGTATCAGCAATTCTGACAGCCGCGTTAGCGGCTGTCTGCATTTCAGGCTGCGGAAAAAGATCATCCTACAAGCCTCTTGAAAAAGATGACGACACTATCTACACGATAGGCATCGTATCAAATGATAAGAGTGCAGATATCGAGCAGGGATTTAAGGACGCTCTGACGGACACTTTTGGAAAAGAACACTACAAGCTGGTGACAGGTTCTGTCTCGTCAAAAAATGATACGGACTCTATTGCTTCACTTGAAGACCAGGGCGCCCAGCTGCTCCTGACTGAGAACTGGGAGGGGCTTACAGCCGCTTACACTCAGACGCAGAGCACAGACGATGATAAAAAGCTTCCAGTCATCTCTACCGGAGTAAATGATATAACCGGAACTCTCGGTATCGAGTACGCAGACGAGGATAACCGCACGACCGGGACGAACGTCACGGGCGTGATGCCATCTCCTTCTGTGGATGCGCAGCTTTCGGAAATGATCGAAGCTACGAAGAAGATGAGCCGTGTAGGGATCATCTATTCACCGGAGAACCGTGACGCGGTAAATGATAACAGGATCCTCGAGGAGTACCTGACTCAGGCAGGAATCGGCTACCGCGAGTATCTGCTTGCCACTTCATCGTATAAGTCGCTGATGAAGAACGGAGTCGAAGCAAAGGCCATAAAGGAAAGTGATGACAATGATCCGACAGTGCCTCAGATCTCCGATGACTTTGCGAAGTCACTCTACCCGTCATTCAGTGATTCTGAGATCCTCGACTGGGAGAAGCAGGCGAGACGCTCTTTAAAAAATGCTGATACTTCAAAGATCATTAGCACCGCCGTAAAACAGTGTGACGCGCTCTACATCTCGAGCGGTTTTTCTTCCTCCACAGTAAAGAAAATAACCCGTGCCGCAAAGAACGGAGACCGGGTCACCTACGGAAGTGACGCAGTTTCTGGAAAAGAGTCACTCGTGACGCTCTGGGCGGATCCGTATGACAGCGGTTACAAGGCAGGCGAGATGGCTTACCAGATCCTCGTGAACAGCCAGAACCCGGGAGACATCTCAGTCATTTACCAGTCAGAGGCTTCGTTCCACAAGCTGTATAACGGTTCATACGCTGAAGTCTTAGGACTCGTATTCCCGAAGTCATTCAGCGAATACACCTCATTCATGAAATCTTACGTTCCAGGCTCGAACACCGAGCGTGCAAACTCTGAAGATTAAAAAGGTGACTGGCCATTTTTCACAGAATAAAGTAGTGGAAAGAAACGGCGTGATTTGTTATAATCAGATGGAAAAAGGGGTCCAATTATTTTAAGGAGGTCATTTTTTATGGCAGAGAATACATTCAAGGTAGAAGAAGGTGTCACAGTCACTGACGAGGTGATGGCAGAAGTAGCCGGACTCGCAGCAAGTGATGTAGAAGGCATAGCATATATCGGAAACGGACTTACCAGAGAGAACCTCACAAAGGCAGGAGCCAGCAAGCTGTCAAAGGGCATCCACATCATCAAAGAAGACGATGGCACTATCACAGTAAGGCTTGCAGTCGTTCTGAAGTACGGATACGAAGTGCCGAAGGTCTGCCACGAGATCCAGGAGAAGGTAAAGACGAATGTCACGAGCATGACAGGAATAGAAGTAAAGGAAGTAGATATCCGCATCGCTTCTATCGAAGTGAACGGAGCAGGTGAAAAAGCATGAACCAGACCAGGCGAAGAGAAGAGACATTCAAGCGGCTGTTCATGACGCAGTTTTATCCGGAAGACAGTTTTGAGGATGTCGTAAAAGCAAACGATGAGCTCGAGACTTTAGATCCTGAGGCTGACATCCATCCTTACATCGAACCGGAGCTTGGAAACGGCATAAAGGAAGCTGACCTGAAGCTGATAAACGACAAGGTCGAAGCGATAAGAGAGCATCTGAAGGACATCGATGATCTGATAAATGCGAACGTCACCGGATGGAAGACCAGCCGTATGGCAAAAGTAGACCTGACGATCCTCAGGCTGGCGTGCTATGAGCTGAAGTACGATGATACGATCCCGACGAAGGTATCGGTCAACGAGGCGGTCGAGCTTGCGAAAAAGTACGGGACAGAGAAGTCCGGTTCTTTTGTAAATGGAGTCCTTAGACATATAATTGTAGCGCTTGACAGTAAGCCAGAAGAGAAGACTCCTGAGGAAGATTTCTCCGAAGAAAAAACAGATGAATAGACGAATATACACCGTTTCAGTGATAAACCACTATGTGGCCGGGCTTATCGAAGACGATATGATGCTTCGAAAAGTCTCGGTCACTGGTGAAGTGTCGAACCTGACGTATCACTCGAGCGGTCATATTTATTTTACGTTAAAAGATGATAAGGCCGCGATAAGCGCAGTCATGTTCCGCAGGTATAGGGCGGGGCTTAAGTTCCCGATGAAAGCCGGGGACAAAGTCGTGGTCACCGGGAGCATCGGAGTCTATGAAAAAGGAGGAAGCTACCAGATCTATGCCGAGCAGATAGAACCGGCAGGAGAGGGAGAGCTTGCGGCAAAGGTCGAAGCGCTGAAGAAAGAACTCCTCGAGATGGGGATGTTCGATGAGGCATATAAAAAGCCGATACCGAAGTACTGTTTCAGGATCGGAGTAGTCACGGCGCCGACGGGGGCAGTCATCCACGACATCATGCAGGTGTCGGCGAGAAGAAATCCGCACGTGCAGATACTCTTAGCTCCGGCTCAGGTGCAGGGAGAGATCGCCGCGGAGTCCGTGGCAACTGCGCTTGAGAGGCTGGATACGCAGAACTGTGACGTGATCATCTGCGGAAGAGGAGGAGGTTCACTGGAGGACCTGATGGCTTTTAACACGGAGACTGTGGCAAGAGCCATTTTTTCGTGTAATACGCCGGTCATCTCGGCAGTCGGGCATGAGACGGATACGACGATAGCTGACCTCGTGGCAGACCTCAGAGCGCCTACACCGTCGGCAGCAGCTGAGCTTGCGGTTTTCTCATACGACGTGTTTTTATCAGATATGAGAAAAAGGCAGGAACAGCTTAAGACTTCGCTGAATGGCAGGCTCCTCTCTGAGAAAAATAAACTGCTGGCACTACAGAAGCGGGTCATCCTGGCATCCCCGAAAGAGAGAAGCAACCGTGCGATGATGGAACTCGTGAAGCTGTCGGACAGGATGAGTCAGACGATAAATGACAGGTGTAATGATACTGCACAGCTGTTAGATAACTACACACAGGTCATGAAACAGTCGATGAAAGTAAAGACAGACGACGCTGACAGAAGACTGGCACTTATCACACCGAAGCTGTCACAGGATATGGCGAGAAAGCTCTCGGACACGAAGCATGCGCTCTCACTCAGCGCGCAGAGACTCGAGCTCACGAATCCTGTGAAGAAGATCGCAGCAGGCTTCGCCTATGTCAGTGGAGATAAGGGCAGGATCACGAGTGTGAGCCAGGTGAAAAAAGACGATATTTTTTCGGTGAGACTAATAGACGGTACGATAAAAGCAAAGGCTGAACAGGTGAATAGAATTGGCTGAGAAAAAAGAATTAAGCATCGAAGAATCTCTGGCACAGTTAGACGATATAGCGGCAAAAATGGAAGATCCGGAGGTCACTCTCGAGGACTCGTTCGGACTCTACGAGAAAGGCATGAAGCTGATAAAGTCAGCGACAAAGCGCATCGAAGACGTCCAGAGAAAAGTAGAAAAACTCGAGGCTGACGGAACTGTAAGCGATTTTGAAGAGGACGGAGAATAATGGATCTGAAGCAGAAGAAAAAAGAAGCTGATGAGATAATAGCGGGATTTCTGCCGGAAGAGTGCGGGTACAATAAGACTCTGCTCGAGGCGATGAACTATTCGGTCAGAGTCGGCGGCAAGCGGCTCCGCCCGATACTTTTATCGTCTTTTGCAAAAATGTACGGAGCTAAGAAAAGTGCATACGCACCGTTCATGGCTGCGCTTGAATTCATACACACCTATTCGCTGGTACACGATGACCTTCCGGCTATGGACGATGATATGCTCCGCCGCGGAAATCCTACGACTCACGCGAAGTACGGTGAGGCGATGGGAGTGCTCGCAGGAGACGGACTTTTAAGTGAAGCATTTAATATCATGTCACACAGGGTCACCTCAGCAATAGTCCTCGGCATGGCAGACGGACTCAGAGCCGCGCAGGCGATGGAGATCATCGCTGGTAAGGCTGGGATAAATGGAATGGTCGGAGGCCAGAGTCTCGATGTCGAAAGCGATAAGGACAAGCGCGACGTCACAGAAGACGAACTCGACTACATCTACGAGGACAAGACTTCGGCACTGCTCGAAGCTGCGATGATGGCAGGAGCTACACTAGGCGGAGCTGAGAGCTCTGACATAGAGCTTATCAGAAAAGCCGGGAGTGCTCTTGGAAGAGCTTTCCAGATAAGAGACGATATCCTGGACATCACCGGAGATGAAAAGACTCTGGGTAAGTCTATCGGACAGGATGAAAAGAACGGGAAGAGCACCTACGCGTCGATCCACGGTATCGAGGAGAGCGAGAAGACTGTAAAGAGCCTGACAGATCAGGCGTGCGTATACATCCGTGAACTCACCGGAGTAAAAGACGAAGAGGAGAGAGAATCAGTGCTGGAACTTTTCGGCACACTGACAGAGAGAAACAGTTAATGGTCTTAGAAAAAATAAATGAACCTGACGATATAAAAAAACTGTCAGAAGATGAGCTTCCTCTTTTAGCCAGGGAGCTGAGGCAGTTCATAGTAAAAAATGTCTCGGAGACCGGCGGACACTTAGCGAGTAACCTGGGCGACATCGAGCTTACGATCGCTCTTCACCGGGTGCTCTCTTTTCCCGAGGATAAGCTGATCTGGGATGTCGGACACCAGTCCTACGCACATAAGATACTGACCGGAAGACGCGCGCAGTTTAATACTCTGCGCCAGAAGGGTGGTATCACTGGATTTTCGAATCCAAAGGAAAGTGACTGCGACGCCTTCATCTCAGGTCACAGCTCGACTTCCATCTCTACTGCTCTGGGCTTTGCGAAGGCGAGAGAGCTGACAGGCGACAGGGAGAATATAGTCGCTGTGATCGGCGACGGAGCCATGACAGGCGGACTCGCATATGAGGCACTGAATAATGCCTCCACACTTAGGTCAAATCTGACCATCATCCTGAACGACAACCAGATGTCCATTTCTCCGAACGTCGGAGGCATGAGCGAGCATCTGGCAAAGCTTAGGACGAGCGAACAGTACACTGGACTGAAGTCTGACATGGAAGAGTCTCTCCGGAGAGTGCCGGGCGGCGAGAATGTCATACACTTTCTGCGTCATGCGAAGAATGGCATAAAGCAGCTCCTGGTTCCGGGCATGATCTTTGAGAACCTGGGAGTTATGTATTTAGGACCGGTTGACGGCCATGACATCGAGGCGATGACCAGGATCATCGGACGTGCGCTCAAATACAGAGGACCAGTCCTTATCCATGTGATCACGAAGAAGGGCAAGGGCTATCGCCCTGCTGAGAAGAATCCGTCACTTTTTCACGGAGTGGGTCCCTTTGACATAAAGACCGGAAGGCAGAAGAACTTAAACGAGTACCCGACCTACACTGAGGTGTTTTCCAAGGCGCTAGTACGCAACGCTGAACAGAATGACCGGGTCGTGGCTGTGACTGCGGCCATGGCGCTGGGCTGTGGACTCAAAGAATTCAAGAAGCTGTTCCCGGACAGATTTTTTGATGTGGGGATAGCAGAGGCACACGCAGTGACTTTCTCGTCGGCGCTCGCTGAAGGCGGGATGGTGCCTGTATTCTCCGTGTATTCGTCATTCCTCCAGAGAGGATTCGATGAGCTGATACACGATGTCGCGATCGAGGGAAGCCACGTGGTCTTCGCTGTCGACAGAGCGGGGATAGTCGGAAGAGATGGCATCACTCACCAGGGGATCTTTGACATATCGTATCTCTCGATGATCCCGGGCATGACAGTCATGGCGCCGAAGGATGCGCAGGAACTCTCCGATATGCTCGACTTCGCCATCGAAAAAATGACCTCACCGGTAGCCATCCGCTACCCGAGAGGTGAGGCGTACTTCTGCGAACCTGAGCGGCGGACACCTATAGAGTACGGTAAGTGTGAGGCCTTAAGCGAACCGAAGGACGCTAAGGTAATGCTCTTCGCACTTGGCAGCATGGTCGGGTGCGCCATCGATGCAGCAGTTATACTTAAAAGAACTGAAGTATCTGCGAGCGTTGTGAACGCCAGATTTGCCTCTCCGATAGATAAAGACTTTTTAACTAATGCGGCAGAAAAGTACGACCTGATCGTATCTCTCGAGGAAAATGTGCGCTCCGGAGGATTCGGAGAACACGTGCTTTCGATACTTTCGGATGCTGGCTACAAAGGGAAATTCATAAATATATCCATCCCGGACGAATTCGTTCCGCAGGGAAGTGTCGAAGAACTCTGCTGCGATGTCGGGATAGATGCTGACTCGGTCGCATCGCGCATCGAGGAAGCGCTCGGAGTAAAGGAGGACACAGATGAAAAAAAGGCTTGACGTTCTCCTCGTAGAAAAAGGATTAGCCCCTTCGCGCGAGAAGGCAAAGGCGTATATCATGGAGGGAAAAGTCTTCGTCGAAAACCAGCGCGAAGACAAACCCGGCACGAATTTCGATGAGAATTCTAAAATAGAACTTCATGGAAAAAAGCTAGCCTATGTGAGCCGAGGCGGACTGAAGCTTGAGAAGGCACTAAAGACTTTTCCTGTAAAACTCGACGGAGCAGTCTGCATGGATATCGGCGCATCGACCGGAGGCTTTACCGACTGCATGCTGCAGAACGGCGCGTCGAAAGTATTCAGCGTGGACGTGGGCTACGGACAGTTCGACTGGTCATTGCGCCAGGATCCGAGAGTAGTCCTGATGGAAAAGACAAACGTCAGATACCTGAAGCCTGAAGATATTGGAGAACAGTTAGACTTCGCGTCGTGCGATGTATCATTTATTTCGCTGTCAAAAATCCTGCCGGCCATTTTTCCAATACTCACAGATGACGGAACTATGGTGTGTCTTATCAAGCCGCAGTTCGAAGCCGGCAGAGAAAATGTCGGTAAGCGTGGAGTCGTGAAAAATCCGAAGGTACACAGGGACGTTATAGCGGAAGTATTCGGGTTTACGGAGGCACTCGGATTTGCGGTGAAGGGGCTTACTTTTTCACCGATCAAGGGACCGAACGGGAACATCGAGTACCTGATGTACATAGAAAAAAATGGCGGAGAGTCGGACGCGATAGATATAGCAGCGGTGGTAGCCGAGGCGCATGAGGCACTTGACAGGCGATGAAAAATTTTTTTATACTGACAAAAGATGACTCGGACAAAAGCAAAGGCTTCATCAACGAGATCATAGATTATATAAAGGAAAACGGCGGAGATGCCAGGGCACATATCCTGAACAGACAGAGGTCGTCTGAACCGCTCGAGGTGCCGGAGAAGACGGAGTGCATTCTGACGGTTGGCGGTGACGGTACGATGATCAGGGCCGCGATGAGAACTATCAGATCGAACCTGCCGATACTAGGGATAAATAAAGGTCATCTCGGTTATCTCTGTGATCTCGATGAGTCGAATTACAGGAAAGCGCTGAAGAGACTTTTTGCGGATGACTATGAGATCGAGGAGAGGATGCTGCTGTCGGGCAGGGTCATTTCGGCAGATGGAATTCCGGAGAGTGGATTTAACCACGCGTTAAATGACATCGTGCTGACCTCGAGAAACGGTCTTCAGGTCGTGCACATAGATATAAATGTAAACGGCGAGCTGCTCTCGTCGTTCAACGGCGACGGAGTGATCTTCGCGACTCCGACCGGATCGACTGCCTATAATCTGTCGGCCGGCGGTCCGATCGTGGATCCGAAGACGAAGCTTATCCTGATGAGCCCGCTCAACGCTCACGTGGTCGGACAGCGCAGCATCGTCCTTGACTCGTCAGCAGAAGTCCGTGCGACAGTGACCCGCCGCAACCAGGAAGAGCTCTCAGCCGCAGTCGCTTTCGACGGCAGCACCGCCATCGAACTCTACGACGGCGAGAGCATCGAGGTAGTCCGTTCCGACGAGACCGTCCGCTTCATAAAGCTCTCCCAGATCAATTTTCTGGACCGCATTAGAGAAAAATTACAGGCCGATTAGGAGGTGTTTTTTGAAGAATAAGAGGCAGAAAAAGATACTGGAACTGATAGTGCGCTACGAGATCGGAACGCAGGAAGAACTGATGGAGAAGCTCCGTGAATCCGGCTTTGACGTCACGCAGGCGACAGTCTCAAGAGACATCCGCGAGATGAAACTGACAAAGGTCGAGACTCACGGCAAGCTCCATTACGTCGCCTTCCGCGAGACCGACGAGGACATGAAAGAAAAATACGAGCGCGTATTCCGCGAAGGCTTTATCTCTATGGATAACGCGCAGAACATCCTCGTGATAAAGACAGTCTCCGGCATGGCGATGGCAGTTGCAGCGGCACTTGATTCAATGGAATTCAACGAGATAGTCGGCTCGATAGCAGGCGACGACACGATCATGTGCGCGATACGAAGCCTCGATGACACGATAAATCTGATGGGAAAACTGAGAAATATACTCGACAGGGGGTAAATATGCTAGACAGTTTAAGGGTAGAAAATCTCGCTCTGATAGAAAAAGAGGAGATAGAGTTTACAGAGGGACTCAACGTGCTGACCGGAGAGACCGGAGCCGGAAAGTCTATAATTCTTGGCGCCCTGAGCCTCGCGCTCGGAGGAAAAGCCGATAAGGGAATGGTCCGCGACACAGGAAAAGATGCCTATGTCGAGGCCGTTTTTTCACTTGACGAAAATGAGGAGCAGCGCCTCCGTGAAGCGGACTTTGAAGCGGAAGACGGACAGCTCATTTTTTCAAGGAAGATAAAAGAGGGGAAGAGCCAGGCGAGGCTCAATGGTGAGACGGTTCCGGCAGCGAGACTTAAGAAAGCCGGCGAGCTGCTCCTGGACATCTACGGGCAGAACGAGCACCAGTCACTTTCAGATCCGAAAAAACATCTGCGTCTTTTGGACGAATTCGTAAAAAAAGATTTAAACCCGGTACTCGACAAACTTGCGCCGGTCTACAGGGAATACACTTCGATAAAGAAAAAAATAGATGAGGCCGACATAGACGAGGCTCAGCAGAAGCGGGACATCTCGTACTACACGCATGTGTCTGAGGAGATAGACGAAGCGGCATTAAAGCCGGGTGAGGATGACCAACTCGAGTCCTCTTATAAAAAAATGTCCGGCTCAGAAAAAGTCGCGAAGAACCTGTCGGAAGTGCAGAACCTGCTTTTCGAGGGAGAGGATGTGCTCTCGCGGATTGGTGAGTCTCAGAGAAGCCTGGCTTCGATCTCTGACTACGATGAGTCAGTCGAAAATCTCGGAAAGACTCTCGGAGATGCCTATGACATTCTCGAGAGTTTTTCACATGAGCTGGTGCAGACAGCGGAGAACCTGACATTTGATCCGGCAGAGTTTGATGAAGTGACAAGGCGCCTTGACCTGATCAATGACCTGAAGCAGAAATACGGCCGCACTATTGAAGAAATAGAACAGACAAAGCAGGAGGCCGATGAAAAGCTAGAGCAGTTAAATGACCATGAGAACTACGTAGCAGGCCTTAAAAAACAGCTCGCAGATACTGAAAAAGTCTTGAACCAGTTGTGTGAAAAAGCTGAAGCTGTGCGGAAAAACGGCGCTTCTGTTCTTGCAGAAAAGGTAAAAGAATCGTTAAAAAATCTGAACTTCCTGAAAGCAGATTTTGAGGTCGGGATTACACGGACTTCATTTTCTGCTCGGGGTTTCAATGACGGACAGTTCCTTATATCTACAAATCCAGGCGAGCCATTAAAGCCTCTGTCACAGGTGGCATCCGGTGGTGAGATGAGCAGGATAATGCTCGCGTTAAAGACAGTCCTCGCATCTGCCGACGATATAAAGACGATGATCTTCGATGAGATCGACACCGGGATCAGCGGGCGGACTGCATCGGCAGTCGCCAGAGAATTAAAGAAAGTCTCAGTCGGAAGACAGGTGATCCTGATCACTCATCTGCCACAGATCGCAGCTCTTTCAGACCGCCACTTCCTGATCGAGAAATCTGCGACGAATGATTCGACTGTTTCGCAGATCCGTCCGCTGAACGAGGACGAGATCATCGAAGAACTCGCGAGGATGCTGGGCGGTGATGTAGTCACAGACGCTGTTCGTGAAACAGCCAGACAACTCCGTGAAAGTAAGTGATAATTACACTGTCACTTACACAATATTTTACTGTTTTGCAACAACCAGGATAATGCGACATCCAGGTATGCGCGCTACAATACAAGCATAACAGGAGGATAATGGTCATGTTAGATAAGTATATTAAGGAACTGGTAAATTACGGAATAAACTCAGGGCTTACCCCGGAGTGCGAGCGTATCTACAGCACAAATCAGCTGCTCAAAGAAATGCACGAGGACAGCTACGATGACACAGTGGAAGTGACAGACGAACCGCTTGAGGATATCCTGAACGGACTTCTGGATGAAGCAGTAAAGCGCGGACTGATCGATGACACTATCACCGAGAGAGACCTGTTCGATACAGCACTTATGAACTGTCTTACACCGAGACCGGCGGAAGTACAGAGAGTATTCTGGGACAAGTATAAGCAGTCACCAAAGGAAGCCACAGACTGGTTCTATGATTTTTCACAGAAGACGAATTACATCAGAACATACAGGGTAAAGAAGGATCTCAGATGGAAGACAAAAACACCATACGGAGACTTAGATATCACGATAAATCTCTCAAAGCCGGAGAAGGATCCGAAGGCAATCGCCGCAGCCAGAAACGCAAAGCAGTCATCTTATCCTAAGTGCCAGCTTTGCATCGAGAATGAGGGATACGCCGGAAGACTGAACCATCCTGCAAGAGAAAATCACAGGATCATCCCGATCACGGTAAACGGCACCAGATGGGGCTTTCAGTATTCACCGTATGTGTACTTCAACGAGCACTGCATCGTATTTAACGGAGAGCATACCCCGATGAAGATCGACAGGGCTGCATTCACGAAGCTCTTTGACTTCATCGGACAGTTCCCGCATTACTTTCTGGGTTCAAATGCCGACCTTCCGATAGTCGGAGGATCGATCCTGACACATGATCATTTCCAGGGCGGACACTACACTTTTGCAATGGAAAAAGCAGAGTTCACCGATAAGTTCACGATCCCGGGATACGAGAATGTGACGAGCGGAATCATCAACTGGCCGCTTTCAGTCATCAGACTTCAGGGCAAAGACCGTGAGAGAGTCATCGACCTCGCAGATCACATCCTGAAAAAATGGCGTGCCTACACAGATGAGAGCGCATTTATTTTCGCAGAGACAGACGGCCAGCTGCATAATACGATAACACCGATCGCCAGAAAGCACGGCGACGTCTATGAACTCGATCTTGCCCTCCGCAATAACATCACGACCAAAGAGCATCCGCTCGGAGTCTTCCATCCGCACGAAAAACTCCACCACATAAAGAAAGAGAACATCGGCCTGATCGAAGTCATGGGACTGGCAGTTCTCCCATCCCGTCTGAAAAAAGAAATCTTCGAAGACCTTGCCGACGCCCTGGTCAACGGCAAAGACATCCGCTCAAACGAAGAGCTCGCAAAGCACGCCGACTGGGTCGACGAATTTACCCCGAAATATCCGGATGGATTTACCAGGGAAAACATAACTGGAATACTGCAGGAAGAGGTTGGACAAGTATTTAAAGAAGTCTTAGAAGATGCCGGCGTATTTAAATTAACTCCAGAGGGCCATGAAGCCTTCATGAGATTCATTAAGACGCTGTAATTTATTTACTTGCAGCAAGACAGGTAGCGGGCGTTTCCGGGCTAGACGTTTCCGGACACCTGTATAAATAAATTACAGCAGTTCAAATTCATTCTTATGATACTTTATGAGCCCGTCCTTCTGCATCCGCGACAGCTCGGCGCTCATCGCCGACCTCTCGACGGACAGATAGTCGGCGAGCTGCTGCCGGTCAAACGGAATAGTAAAGTGACTCGAATTTTTCTGCTGTGCGATATCAGACAGATACGACAGCAGCTTCTCGCGGGTCGTGCGCTTCGACATGTGACTTATCTTTCGGTTCATGTAACGGTTCCGGCGGGTCGCTATAGTGTAGAGATTCTGGATCAGCTGATTGTGAAACGAGCAGGCGCGCTGACATTCGGTCAGGATGCTGTGCATATTCATAAAAAGGATCCGGCAGTCGGAAAGCGCGATAACATCATTCGGGATCGGCTCAGCATCGGCGGAAGCGTAGGCCTCTCCGACGATCTCACCGGGATCTATCAGACTGATGATCGCGGTATTACCCCAATAATCAACAGACTCGACCTGGAGCTGACCTTCCATCAGCACACCGATCGAGTCTATTTTTTCGCCGGCGGAAAAGACGATATCGTCTTTCGGAAAACTGCGGATCTGACCGCGTACACAGTCCATCAGGGACTCGATCTCATCACCGGTTATATTATTAAAAATGCGGGCCTTTTTCAGCTCGCTTAAGTCTTTTTCTTCCATTCGATTTTCCTCACATGAAAAACTGTCTCGCAAATCCCTGCTGCTTTTCCTGCTTCTGAGCAGTCGTCTCGTAGATCTGCCAGACGCCTGAAGCCAGGACATTCCTGATGATCGAAGCGTCATGCTGTATCGGGAGACGCTCGAAGGATTTGAACGACTCGTTTATCAGGCTCTTCAGAGTGACGCGGACACAGGTGCTGTAGCCCTCAGGGTCACGCTCTTCTTTCAGGATCAGAGGATTGTAATTCCCATTTTTTTTATCCTTAGAGAGGTTCACATGTGAACGCATCAGATAGGTGAATTTCCCGAGGTAAAATCCGGTGTCGTAGAGGTCCTTCTGGAATTCATCTTCGCGCATCACAAAAGCCTGTCCAAGAGCTTCACCGAGTGCACCGGCGGCGAACTGTTCGTTCTCTTCGTTCCGGCGCTCCAGATCGAGCACCTGGTTTACAGCTTTTTTGCAGGCGGAAGCCTGTCTCGGGTATTTTTTTGAGAGGGACTTCACGGTGTCGTGGAGAGCATTCAGGTATTTTTTTTCATGAGAAGACTTCAAGTGCATTCCGCATAAAAGCGAGGAATAGCAGAGCAGGATATTCATCTCGGCAGCGTAGACCGCCGTCTCATCCGAAAAAGTCGAATGCTTCACAAATGGATGTACCGGACAGTTTAAAAGCTGCTCCTCAGGCTCGTCTTCGTAGAGCCCGGAGAGCAGAATGTATAAAAAAGTCATATCATAGCTCAGAAGAGCCTGACCCCGGATACCGGCGACGTCCTTTAATGCCCGGCAGAGCCCGCAGCGATATGCCTTGTATCTTCGATTTTCTTCTTCAGACATGCTCTGTCTGTCTGCAATTATAAGGCCTGACATAACAATAGCTCCGAATAACTGAAAAATATAGTAACGCCACTCTTTATTATAGTAGCCTAACAGAGCTTTTACCATTAAAATTTGATTAAATATGAAAATGGACGCAGAGCCTTTTTTCATCTACCCAAAACGGAAAAAAAGGGTTATACTATGTAACGGAATTTTTTGACCTGAAGGTATAAGGAGGAAAAATGCGCCACTGTATGAGTCCGTTGGATTTTTCAGTTGAAGAGCTCGACGAGCTGATGGGGCTTGCCACTGACATTGAGAAAAATCCACAGAAATACTCGCATGCCTGTGATGGAAAAAGGCTTGCGACCTGCTTCTATGAACCGTCCACCAGGACGAGACTTTCGTTTGAATCTGCGATGCTCCGTCTTGGGGGACAGACTCTTGGATTCGCTTCTGCTGATTCTTCATCAGCGTCAAAAGGAGAGAGTGTTTCGGATACGATAAGGATCATTTCGGGGTACGCCGACATCTGCGCGTTGAGACACCCGAAGGAAGGTGCGCCGCTCGTGGCATCTCTGCACTCGGAGATCCCGGTCATAAACGCTGGTGATGGCGGACACGCGCATCCGACCCAGACTCTTACAGACCTCTACACTATAAAGTCGCTGAAGGGAAGGCTTGACCATTTTACGATCGGACTCTGCGGCGATCTGAAGTTCGGCAGGACTGTGCATTCACTGATATCGGCGTTAGTCAGATACGCGGATGTGCATTTCGTGCTTATCTCACCTGAAGAACTGAAGCTGCCGTCATACATCAGGGAGGACGTCCTCGAAAAGAGCGGCGCCACCTACGAGGAGACGGAGAGCCTTGAGAAGGCAATGCCGAAACTCGATGTACTTTATATGACACGTGTACAAAAAGAGAGATTTTTCAACGAAGAGGACTACGTCAGATTAAAAGACCTCTACATTCTCGACAAAGAAAAAATGAATCTCGGCAGGGATGACATGATCGTTCTGCATCCGCTCCCGAGGGTAAACGAGATCTCGGTCGAGGTCGACGAAGACCCGAGAGCACAGTATTTTACGCAGGCAAAGAAAGCAGTATTCATAAGAATGGCGCTGATCCTGACGCTGCTCGGGATCCAGGTAGATCCGTCCATTCCGCAGCCATCGAATAAGGAGGTCACATGCTGAACATAAGTGGTATCCATGAAGGTTACGTGCTCGACCATATCAAGGCCGGCATGAGCATGAAGATATACGATTACCTGAAGCTGAACGAGCTGAATGACGCGACGATCGCCATGATAATGAATGCGAAGAGCAAAAAAATGGGGCACAAGGACATCATAAAAATAGAGTGTCCGCTCGGTTCCATCGATCTCGACATCATTGGCTACATCGACCATAACATCACTGTAGACGTGATAAAAAATGACACGATCATTTCAAAAGAGAAGCTCTCCCTGCCGAAGGAACTGAAGAATGTGATCCGCTGCAAGAACCCGCGCTGCATCACTTCGATCGAGCAGGAGCTCGACCAGGTCTTCGTCCTGACAGATGAGGAGAACGAAGTCTATAGATGCAAGTACTGCGAGGAAGCTTACTCCGGTAAATAATTAGAAAAGGAACAGTTTGAATGCAAACAGTTAGAACTCAGACCATTAGAAATCTAATAAAAGACACTGACCTGAAGCTCGTAAGTGGTAACGCTGATACAGAGATCACCAGCCTCGTGTACGATTCGAGAAAGGTCACAAAGGGCAGTCTCTATGTGGCTATAGTCGGCGCCAATGTCGATGGTCACGACTTCATCGCACAGGCAGTTGATGCAGGTGCAGCAGGCCTTGTCGTAGAAAAAGATGTCGAAGTACCGGATTCTGTAGCCGTGATAAAGTCAGACGACACAAGGGAAGCTTTGGCGCTTCTCTCGGCTGCCTGGTTCGATCATCCTGCTGATAAGCTGAAGGTCATCGGCATTACCGGAACCAAGGGCAAGACCACGACAACTTACATGATAAAGTCGATACTTGAGAATGCCGGTAAAAAGGTAGGCCTTATCGGAACTATCGAAGCCATCATCGGTGACAAGCACATCCCGGCTCTGAACACGACTCCGGAGAGTTACATCGTGCAGGACTACCTGTCGCAGATGGCAGATGCCGGATGTGATGCTGCTGTTATGGAAGTGAGTTCACAGGCACTGAAGCTTCACCGTGTGAGTGGCATGACTTTTGAGATCGGCATTTTTACAAATATATCGCCTGACCATATCGGTCCGAATGAGCACAAGGATTTTGCTGAGTATCTGTACTGCAAGAGTCTTCTGTTCCAGCAGTGCAGACACGGCATTTTTAACGCGGATGACGAGAACCTCGAGGGCATACTGAAGGGTCATACCTGCACCGTGAATACATACGGCATCGAGAAGAAGGCTGACTTCGAAGCTCACGACATAGAGCTCGTTCACAAGCCTGGCTATCTCGGTGTGAACTACAAGGTCACCGGAGAAGAGAATTTCGATGTGACGATAGATGTGCCGGGACGCTTCTCGGTCTACAATTCTCTGTGCGCGATCGCTGTCTGCCATTTCTTCGGTGTGAGTGTCGAGGCTATGCAGAAAGCTCTGAAGGCTGCAAAGGTCAAGGGCCGTATCGAGATGGTAAAAGTGTCCGATGATTTTGCGCTGATGATCGATTACGCGCACAATGCGATGGCGCTCGAGAGTCTGCTGACTTCCATCAGGGAGTACAACCCTGGAAGGATCGTGACTGTCTTCGGCTGCGGCGGTAACCGTTCGAAGCTCAGACGCTACGAGATGGGTGAAGTGTCCGGTAAGCTGTCTGATTTCACGATCATCACTTCGGACAATCCGAGATTCGAGGATCCGGAAGCCATCATGAAGGACATAGAGACCGGCATCAAAAAGACCGACGGCAAGTACATCATGATCGAGGATCGCAAGGAGGCCATTAAGTACGCCATCGAGCACGGGCAGAAGGGTGATGTCATTATTCTCGCCGGAAAAGGGCATGAGGACTACCAGGAGATCAAAGGAAAAAAATATCCGATGGACGAGCGTGTCCTGATCGCCGATATCCTGGCGGGCCGGTGATCATGGTAAGGCGGCGCGGCGGCCTGGCCGCCATCATAGGAGTCCCGCCTGCCCGCCGCGCCGCCTAAGGAGGAATATGTTCGCAGAGGTATATGTGAATCTGGGTGTGACGAAGATGGATCACCCTTTTACATACGCAGTTCCGGAGGAGCTGGAAGAGACGGTCAGACCGGGGAGTGAAGTGACTGTGCCGATGAGGGGCAGGAAGCTCCGCGGGTTTGTCATGACTGTCGAGAAAGAATGTCCGATGGATGAAAAAAAAGTCCGGTACATTCTGGATGCCTCGGATCCGCACGCCGGCGAGGGCGAACTGTTCGCCCTCGCCGGCTTTATCCGGGAGAGATATGGAGGGACGCTCGGGCAGGCACTGTCGGTAGTCTTTCCAGCGACAACGAATGCGACAGTAAAGACCTTTAAAATAGTTAAAAGGACTGGAAATATCGAAAAGGCTTTGGACGACCTGCTCGCGAAAAAGAGACATTCGAAGTACACCGAAAAACTCTTTCAGATACTTAAAGATAATGGAACTATCAAATGGGATGACCTGAGACAGGACTACGACATCCCGTCCGCCACGATAAGGGACGCTGAGAAGTCAGATCTTGTATCAGTAGAAGATCACACGGCTCTAAGAAACCCATTCGAAAAACTGAACTATCTGAAAGAGGAAAGACCGGATATAGAACTAAATGACGAGCAGAAGGCGATACTCGGAGATTTTTTAAAGAAGAGACCTGCAGTATCACTGATACACGGGGTGACCGGGAGCGGCAAGACGCTTCTCTACATCGCGATGATAGAGCAGGTCTTGAAGGAAGGAAAGCAGGCGATAGTCCTGATCCCGGAGATCGCATTGACACTTCAGAATATCATGCGGTTCTATCGATTTTTTGGTGACAGGGTCTCATGCATCAATTCGAGGATGAACCCTTCTCTTAAGAAAGACCAGTTCGAGAGGGCGAGAGTCGGTGAAGTGTCAGTGATGATAGGGCCGAGGAGCGCGCTTTTTACTCCGTTTACGAACCTGGGTCTTATCATAGTAGATGAAGAGCACGAGACGAGCTATGTCAGTGAGCACCCGCCGAAGTACCACGCGGTCGAAGTCGCTGTTGAGCGTGGGAGGTTGAACCATGCGCCGGTAGTTCTTGGAAGCGCAACACCTTCTGTGACTTCCTATTACCATGCGATGAATGGCGACTATCAGCTTTACACCCTGGAAAAGCGCGCGAACGACGCGGCGCTGCCAGATGTGTCGATCGTCGACATGAGGGACGAGCTAAAGCAAGGGAACCGCTCGATACTTTCGAGAAAGCTATATTCATCGATAAAAGACAGGCTCGCAAAGAACGAGCAGGTAATGCTTTTTATAAACAGGAGGGGAGTCGCCGGGACTGTATCTTGCAGAGAGTGCGGCACGGTGATAAAATGTGAGCATTGTGATGTGCCGATGTCACTGCACCGGGACGGGTTTCTGCACTGCCACTACTGTGGCGCGAAAAGGCCGATGGTGCATGAGTGCCCGAGCTGTCATTCGAAGCTGATAGGCACGATGCGTGCAGGTACTGAAAAAATAGAATCCGAGGTCAAGAGGCTTTTCCCGCAGAGCCGCATTTTGCGCATGGATGCCGACACCACGAAAGGTGCTGACGGTTTCCATGACATCCTGAAGGCGTTCAATGATCACAAGGCTGACATTCTGATCGGCACGCAGATGATCGTGAAGGGACATGATTTCCCGGGAGTCACGCTGATGGGAATCCTGGCGGCTGATCTGTCGCTGAATATCCCGGACTACAGAGCGAGCGAGAGGACTTTTGACCTGCTGCTACAGGCGTGTGGGCGTTCGGGCAGAGGTGAAAATCCCGGAGAGGCTGTGATACAGACTTACCAGCCGGAGAATTTTGCGGTCGTTTCAGCTGCGAAGAACGATTACGGATATTTTTTCAGGGAGGAGACAGCGTACAGGAGGCTGCTGCATTATCCGCCGTTCATGCACCTGCTGACGGTCGAGATCACCGCGCGGACCGAGGAAGGCTGCATAGCTATGGGGAGCTTTATCACTGAGCGGCTAAAAAATGCGTTTCCGGGACTTTTTATATCGGGACCGAATCCGTGTCCGGTGTCGAAGGTGAAAGACGTCTACCGCTATGAAGTCGTGATAAAAGACAGTGACTACGATGCGCTGATAAAGGCGCGGAAGCTGATGGATGAAGCTATAACCGATGAAAACGCGCCGAAAAACGCCGACCTCTGGTATGATTTTGAATAGATGAAAAGTGTCGGTCATTTTTTTCATATGGAAAGGAAGATAAAATGGCATTAAGAGAGATAAGAACGCAGGGTGACCCTGTACTTGAAAAAGTGTGTAAGCCTGTAAAGACCATGACTCCGAGACTTCAGGGACTCGTGGATGACATGCTCGAGACCATGTACGAGGCAAACGGAGTCGGACTTGCGGCTCCTCAGGTCGGAGTCCTCAGAAGAATCGTCGTGATCGACGTAGGCGAGGGGCCTTATGTGCTCGTAAACCCTGAGATTATTGAAAAAGACGGTGAGCAGACCGGACAGGAAGGCTGCCTTTCAGTTCCTGGAGTTTATGGGATCGTGACACGCCCGGAGCACGTGAAGGCAAAGGCTTTTGACAAGGACATGAAGCCGTATGAGATAGAGGCTGAGGGACTTTTTGCAAGGGCTATCTGCCATGAGCTCGACCATCTGGATGGCCATATGTACACGGAGCTTGTCGAGGACGGGCTTCACAGGTACGAAGACGAAGGCGAGGAATCAGAAGAATGAACGTGATATTCATGGGGACTCCGGATTTTGCAGTCCCGATACTTGATGCGATAGTGGCAGCAGGCCACAGGATAGTGCTCGTCGTGACACAGCCTGACAAGGCGCGCGGCCGCGGCAAAAAAGTGACCTATTCTCCGGTGAAGGAGTGGGCCATCGAGCACAACCTTCCGGTCTACCAGCCGGACAGGATCAGAAATCCGGAATCAATCGAAACCGTGAATAATATCCCGGCTGAGGTCGGCGTGGTGGCTGCTTTCGGGCAGATCCTTCCTAAGGAGATCCTCGACCATCCGAAGTACGGCTGTGTAAATGTGCACGCTTCACTGCTCCCGAAGTACCGTGGCGCCGCTCCGATCCAGTGGTCCATCCTGAACGGAGACGAGTACACCGGAGTCACGACGATGCAGATGGGGCCTGGGCTTGACGACGGCGACATCCTGATGCAGGAGAAGGTAAAAATATCCGATGACGAGACCGGCGGAAGTCTTTTTGACAAGCTGGCAGGTGTCGGAGCCGACCTTCTGGTAAAGACTCTCGATGGTCTGGAAAAAGGCGAGATCACTCCTGTTCCGCAGAATGACGAGGAGTCTACTCATGTCGGCATGATCAGAAAAGATATGGGAAAACTCGACTTTTCTGCGCAGGCTTCTGTGCTCGAGCGCCACGTCCGTGGACTTTACCCATGGCCAGGCACCTACACCTACTTCGAGGGAAAGAGTCTCAAAATCCTGAAGGCCGGAGTCATCCCTGACTCAGAGCTTACTTCCGATGAAAAGAATGCCCCGGTCGGCGGCATAGTCCGTATCTCTACAGACGGTGACGGAAGCATCGCAGTCCGCTGTTCCGACGGAGCACTTACTATCTACGCCCTCCAGCTCGAAGGCAAAAAGCGCATGACGGCCTCAGCTTTTCTGAACGGCCACCCGATGAAGGTCGGCGAGCAGCTGGGGTGAACTATATCGAACTACACGTGGCTGCAAGCTTAAAGGAAAATTGAACATATGGTTCCTGGTAAAAATCAGGAGATGCGAGAGCGCGGTGACTTTTATAGACACCGTGCTCTTTTTGTGGCAAAAAGTGGAAACGAACATACCGGCGAAATTGAGACTGCATAGGAAAGGCGGTAAAGTATTCCTTGTCCGAGGGACATACAGCGAATGTCCCGTAAACGGACAGTGGACAAGCAAAGATTTCTGATCCGGCCTGCCGGGTGCGACGCATGTACTCAGGCTCCGGATCCGCCTTGAGATTTTTGCAGTTTGGGAGGACAGGTCCACGTAGCATATTGATAAATATTCCAATTCTTCATATGAAAAGGAGGAATCATAACAAAATGTTAAACATGAAAAAAGGTTTAGCTATCGTGCTTGCAGCAGCTACTGCACTGACATTCGCTCCTGTTAGCACACTTGGACTTCAGGGCGTAGTTGAGGCACAGGCTGCTACTGTTCAGGCTACAAACGCAAGCGCGAAAGTAACTCTTGACGGAACAAATAATGCAGTTTTAAGTTCGACAACAGCCACAGTAAAAGCCGGCGGTTCTCTTACTCTTACATTTGAGAACAGCTCAGCTTCTGCTATTGCTGACGCAAAAATCACTGCCAAGAAAGCCAACGCTAATTCAACCGCAGGTCTTACAGTGACACAGGACGGCAGCCCTCTAGGTGATACAGGATCTGTCTTCACTCTTAGAGGCATCGCTGCTAAGTCTGGAACCACTAATGGTAAGACAACTGTTGTTATCTCATTTGCTGGAAATGCAGTCTCAGGTGCTGATTACACCTTTGAAATCAATTACGGTGGAAAAGCAGCTCAGACGTTAACAGTTAACTATACCAACACTGCTGACGCCCAGAAGGCTCAGGATCTTGATGATGCTTCAAAGGCTATCTTCCAGGGAGTTGATGATACTGTCTATCTCAGAAACACCAACGACTTTAGTATGGATTTGAAGCCAAGCGTGGTCACAGCTGGCGGAAAGAGCTACAACGGTAGCGATCTTTACTATCAAGTGGCAGACGAAAAAGCAACCGCAGCTTCATTAACTGCGCCTGCTAGTACTACTCTCAATCATGGAAATTACAAGAGTGAACTTGATGGAGGCACCACTAAAATCAGATACAAGGCTGAAAAAGGTAAGCTGACTCTTGCAAGAAAGGATGCATCTACAGATTTTGTAGCAGGTAGCTTCATCTTAGCTGCTTACACACAGAACACAGATGACACTAACTACACTCTTGTAGGTTACAAGACAGTAAATGTAGGAATCGCAGCGAACGAGACCTATACTCTCGGACTTAAAGCTTCAAGCTATACAATGTCACTCGGAACTGTTGATGAGACAGATGCCCTTGAAGTAGAAAGTGTAGGAAAGGCAGACGGAACAAAGCTTTCAGGAACTGATCTTGATAACTTCAAGAATGCTGTAGCTGGTAACTGGACTGTTTCAGGCAGAGGTATTGTTACAGTTCCCAATTATGCAGGTGTAGCTGGAATCACAAGTGATGATGTGATTGCTGTTTATGACACAGCTGACAAGAAGTTTGTTGCAAAGCACGCTGGTACTACTGAGGCTACTATCACAGTCTCCAACGGAAGTCAGATCGCTCAGACCAAGGTTCCTCTGACTGTTCTTGGAACTTCTCAGTATGCCCTTAAGGCTACTGCTGACGGAACAGCTGAAAGCGCTGAGATCGGTGAGAACGATACCAACCCGGTTATCCTTGATGTAAAGTCAGTAAACTCATATGATCTTGCTAAGCATCTTTACAAGAGTGAAGGTATGACTCTTTCTTATGAGTCAAGCAACACAAAGAACACTGTTAGCGATGCTGGATTAGTTAAGGCTACAACAGTAACCGATTCTTTCTATGTAAAAGTTACAGGAAAGATCAACGGCAACATCGTTAAGCAGATCAGAGTTTACTTTAAGGTTAATGCACTTCCTTATGATGTACCTGCAGTAACAGGTGTTGATAAGGACCAGGCGGATGTCCTGAATGGAGTTGATTATGCTTCTGTAGTTAGAGCTGGAATTCCTACTGAGGAGCAGCTCGCTGCATCACAGATCAAGTATGTTCAGATCGATGCAACAGGTACAGAGACGACAAACGTCACAGAAGCTCTTAACGTCGTTTCAACAAGCGGAGCCATCGTTACAGCTTCTCTTGCTGGACAGCGTGGATCAGCCGTGACAGGAGTATCAAGCAATGGCGTTGTTACATTAGCTCCGAATGCTTACACAGGTGTTGCAGCTATCAAACTTGTTTCGACAGCAACCAGCACAACAGCTCTTTCTACCAACTATGTATTTGTAGTAGTTGACAAGAAGGATCCTGAGATCAAGGCTGCTGACGCTTATAAGATCGGTACAGTAGCTGGAGCTGAGGACAACAAGTCATTTGAGTCAGACATCAACTTCAACGATATAATCGCTAAGTCTGGTGTTACCGTAAGAGCACTTGTAAAGGGTGATGATCTTCACGCAGCAAAGACTCTCTATTCTTATGCTCCGACTCAGGCTGTAAACGATGCAAACTTCTCTAACGAGGTTGCTGGATCTACCTTCAAGGGAGTTCATGTAGCAAGAGTTCAGGGTAAGGTGGAGAACCTCCTTATCTCATATAACGCTGGTGCAGGAACAGCCTACAAGGTAGTTCGTATTGATTCTGTTGCAGGAGTACGTAACTCAGTTACGAAGATTGAGAATGTTACAACAGGCAAGGTAGTTTACGATTCAGCAAAGGATTCAGCTGTTGCTGTTCCAGAGCTTCGTCTTGATGGAAACACCACTCTGAAGGTAACTCTTGCTTATCCTATCGATAAGAATGACACTCATGCAAATATCTCTTCAACCAGCCTTTACACTCCTGGCGTCGATCATAGTTCTCTGAACCAGAACATCATGACTGCTACAAGGGATGAGAAGAAGGCTGACGGATTCACTACTTTCTATCTGTATCCAACAACTCAGGGTACTCAGGTAGTTTCATTTGATCCTTCAGGTGACATCTCAGCAACTGATCATTCAATCGTTGGTAATGATTCTAAGCAGCTTTCTATCACCTACAGAGCTAACACCAAGCCTTCTAAGGTTACCGGACTTAAGGTTTCTAACAAGAAGGGTGCTAAGGTTTCTGTAACCTTCGATGCAGCTACTAACCACAACATGAAGTACTGGGTACAGAAGAAGATCGGCAAGAAGGTTGCCGGCAAGTCAGTATCTTCTAACAAGGCTACTCTTTCTGTAAAGAAGGGTGCTACTGTTAAGGTTCGTGTAAAGGCTTACTACTATGATGCCGAGGGCAACAAGCAGGTAGGCGCTTACTCAGCTTGGAAGACTCTTAAGACTGACAAGAAGTAATACCCAATCCTTCAGAATAATCACAATTTGACATTTGAACGCTGATCCATGGATCCCTGTTATTTTTCCATGGATCATGATCTAACAACAGATCCGGGATGATCCTCCCATCATCCCGGATTTATTTTTAAAAAGAATTATCTGAAAATTACAATTAATTATTGACGCGATCAGAATTTTTTTTCAATGTGAAAGGGGACAGACTTCATTTCCTAAAAGAAATCAGGGATAGTCCTTTATTTCATATTTGGCAAATTGTCAGAAGTGTACCGAAAACTCACACTACTGTTTATAATTGTTTATTTCTTGTTTATCTTTCTTAACAAATCCTAAATTTTCGAAAATAAAAATTAAATCGTGCGGTTTTCTATTGCGCTGGTCTTGATATCCGTGGTAAAATCTTGCCAACTTATAAAATTTTCTAGTATTGCTCAGATTTGCAAAGGGGCGGAAAGGAGAGACATATGTGGGGATTCTTCAGGCGGCGAAGCGGGACGCCGTATGATGACGTGTTCAAGACGATGCTGGTGAAGGGCAGCAGGCTGGTGATCCCACTGATAAATGAGATGTTCCATCTGAAAGAACCTATCAGCATGGACGAGGATGTGAAGCTGGAGTCGAATGAGCATTTTTTTAATTTGGAGGGAGGAGAGCAGGCGAAGAGGGAGTCTGATTCGTCAATCGAGATCGGCGGCAGACATTATCATGTCGAGTGTATGTGCTATGACGATGGGACGATAGTCGTTAGGATTTTCGAGTATGCGGTGCAGATTGCCATGGAACATAGCACTTACAGCGATAATCATCTGACACTGGAGCTGCCTAATTCTGGGGTGCTGTACCTGAGGAAAACGGAAAAAACACCGGAGAAGCTGGTCATTTCGATAAGATTGCCGGAAGGGGATGAGATGTCATATGATGTGCCAGTCATGGCGCTGTCAGATTATTCACTTGAAGATATCATATCGAAGAAACTGTATTTTTTGATGCCATTTTATATGTTCAATCTCGAAAAATCGATGTATAATAAGGATGGAGATGGTAACGAGAAGGTGGTTATGACTTTCGCTTCTCTTATAGAGAAGCTGAATGAGTTGTATGAAGCTGGGGACATGAATGCGAATGAATATTATCTGGTTTACAATATGCTCCGTAAAGTGACGGAAAGCCTAACCAGGAAAAACCAGAGGCTATGGAAGGAGATGGATGAGACTATGGGCGGACATGTACTAAGACTTGCTATCGATAAGTATGTAGATTATGGAGAGAGAAGAGGTTTAAAGAAAGGGAGAAAAGAGGGAAGACAGGAGGGAATGGCTATTGGGGAAGCAAATGGAGCAGACAAAAACGCTATCATAGTTTATAACAACTGCCTTGAACGTGGTATGTCAGAGAAGGATGCTATAGCCATTTCTGAGATTTCTGACTCTGCGCTGAAGAAGGCGAGAGAGGGACGTAACAAGTTTGCCGACGTAAAGTAACAGGACAGTTTGAGACATACTTATTACCACAATTCACGATTATGTGGTATAATTCCTCTAATTGACAAAACGGAGGTTTAAGTATGTCATACAGATTCCTGGACTCGGGCGAGGGAGACATGAGAGTCCGCAGGACACGGACACATCTGAAAGAGGCACTTCTTCAGATGGTGGCGGAGCGCCCTGTTGCAAAAATCAGCGTGACTGAGCTGTCGGAGCGGGCAGAGGTGAACCGGAAGACCTTCTATCTGCACTATTCCGGGATTGGGGACATGCTGCTGGAGATAGCAGATGACATCGTGCGCACGCTTGCCGCGAAGTTCACAGGGGAGCTTGAGGCAGATGTTTACACACTTTACCAGTTCCTTGACACAGATGAAGAAGGACTGAAACGGCTCCTTACGGAGACTGACTATGTGGCATTCCAGGAGAGACTTTACGATGGCGTGTTCACCCACGGCGCCTTTGAAAAAATAACCGAAGAGTCGCGCTATCCGGACATCACAGCTGGCTACCTGCATTCGGTGATCGGCATTTTTTACAGCTATATGGATAGAAAAAATGAGGCGACGAATCTGAAAAAACTCGCGAGAAATGCCACAAAACTGGTGCTTCTGGGAATTACAGGGGGGGGTATCGGGTAAATGGTGATCACAGTTTCAGATATTCATGGGGCGGAGGATTTTGCGAAGCGGCTTGAGGCAGCATGTGAACTGATGCTCGACGGTACGCCAAGGAGTCAGGCATTGGACCGGGAGTCGGTCAGCCTGTCTGTATTTCTTAATCTGATAAAAAGTCTGAAGAAGGCAGGAATGGAAGAAAACCCTGCGGACGTAAGCCACCCGGCGTGGCAGGATCAGCTGGTCTATGATATGAGTGGGGAAGAGTACTCTTATCTGCCAGATGACTTTGAGGAGGAGCTGGACGAGGTCTGCAGACGCTCGCTCGATGAGGAGGAGAGCCAGGTCATACATCTGTTATATCCCCAGAGAAAGACTATAGAACAGACAGCTGAAAAGCTGGGTGTTTCAGAAAATACTGTCCGCGCCAGGCGTAGATCAGCGCTGCGGAAACTAAAGGAGCATTCACGGGAACTCTTTGCCGGAAAAAAATATCTCGATAAACTGGAAGATATCAGGGCGCAGAGGGACGCCCACCAGCAGGAGCTTGACTGGATGACGGACGCGCTCTATTTTCTGGAGGATATAGATGAAGACGAGAAGACACCAGTGGACGAGCTTCCGGTGTCGCAGGAGGCTCTTGCTTTTTACCGCAGAAACGGGCTTACTACGATAGCCGATGTGATAAACTACAGCCCGTCGGAGCTTTTCACTGAGATCACTAAGGCGGCAGGAGGACTCGCGACCGTCCGGGAAAGCGATGACTTTTCACTGGATTCGCCACTCGATGAGAGCATCGGGCTGGATACAAAGACCGCAAATGCTTTTAAGCTTGCCGGCATTTCTACCGTCCGCGAGTTCCTCGCCCTCGACGAAGCCCCCCTCTTATCTATAAAAGGCGTCGGTCCAAAGACCATCATCTGGCTGTATAGAAGAGTGTTATTTGGTTAATTCTGGTATTCCGGGGCAGCAGGCGAGGGAGCGCTAACAGAAAAACCGGTGTTGAGTGCGTCCCACCTGCTGCCCCGGCATCATTCGAAAACCTTTATTGGAAAAAATGCATAAAAAAATCACGATGGGGTCTTTAAAAATTCGTCATTTTGTATTAAACTATAAACGGAAATTGTGAAATGTGCTCAAAAAACGCCCTGCGTTTTTGTACAACTTTCACAGAAATCAGTTTAGATGTTTGGGGGCCATATGATCACAAACCAGATATTACAGAAGACGATCGAGGGGATGAATGCGATAACAAAGGTGAATTTCGTGATCACCGATCCGGAGGGCATAGCTCTCGCGACGACGGTCAGCGAGGTCTCAGAGTTCGGAAAGCCGGCGGCGGAGTTCGCAGCATCACCGGCGGAGAGCCAGGTCATAGGCGACAGACAGTTTTTCAAGGTCTATGATGAGAAGAGCCTCGAATTCGTGCTTATCAGTATGTCAGATGACGAGGAGAAAGCCCAGCTGATGGGGAAGGTCATGGCACTCCAGCTTTCGGAGCTTACGGTGGCTTATAAGGAGCGCTTCGACCGGGATAATTTCATTAAGAACCTCCTGCTCGATAACCTGCTCCTGGTAGACATCTATAACCGCGCGAAGAAGCTGCATATAGAGGCGAACGCCCTCCGTATAGTCATGGTCGTAAAGCTCGAGGGTGAAAAACGCGGAGACGAGCTGGAGAAGGTACGGAACCTTTTTTCAAGTCACAGCTCGGACTTTGTGACAGCGGTAGATGAGGACAGCATCATCATCGTAAAACGCCTGAATTCAGACAGCTACGATGAAGTCGAGGAGACCGCACAGTCCATACTCGAACTGCTCGGCGACCGTGAGGGCGAGTCGATCCGCGTATCATACGGCACAGTCGTCCGTGACATAAAGGACGTGTCGAGGTCTTACAAGGAAGCTACGATGGCGCTCGATGTCGGAAAAGTATTTTTCTCAGACAAGCAGGTCATCGCGTATTCGGTGCTCGGAATCGGAAGACTTATCTATCAGCTGCCTCTGCCGCTCTGCCGGATGTTCATTGGCGAGATATTTGGGGATAAGAGCCCGGATGACTTCGACGAGGAGACACTGACGACTATCGACAAATTTTTCGAAAACAGCCTGAATGTGTCCGAGACTTCGAGACAGCTCTACATTCACAGGAACACTCTTGTATACAGATTGGATAAGATCCAGAAGAGCACCGGACTTGATCTGAGAAAATTTGATGACGCCATTACTTTCAAAATCGCCATGATGGTGGTAGAATACATGAAGTATATGGAGGAACAGGATTTTTGATAGAATTATCACATGTGAGCAAGACATATGAGGCAGGTGTGAAGGCGCACGCGCTGAAGGACGTGAGCCTGCGCATCGATAACGGCGAGTTTGTCTTCATAGTCGGTGACTCGGGCGCAGGAAAGTCGACGCTGATAAAGCTGCTGCTGAAGGAGCTGTCGCCGACCGAGGGCAGCATCGTAGTCGCCGGCAAGGACCTGAACAAAATGCGCCACCGCGACATACCTGAGTACAGGCGAAAAATAGGCTGTGTATTCCAGGATTACAGACTTTTAAAAGACAGGAATGTCTACGAGAACGTCGCTTTCGCGATGAGAGTCACAGAGGCTTCAAAGAAGCAGATAAAGCGGAGAGTCCCGCAGATGCTCTCGAGAGTAGGGCTTGCGAGCAAGTACCGTTCGCTGCCGGGACACCTGTCAGGAGGCGAGCAGCAGAGAGTGGCTATAGCCAGAGCTTTGGTGAACCACCCGAAGATACTCTTAGCAGATGAGCCGACGGGGAATCTCGACGGCCATAACAGCTGGGAGATCATGAAGCTGCTCGACGAGATAAACCAGGATGGGACTACCGTCGTAGTAGTCACGCACGATATGGAGATAGTCCGCGCGATGAACAAGCGTGTGATCACTATATATAAAGGGACGATAGTCTCGGATGAGGAGGAGATTTCATCATGAGGCTTTCATCTCTTTCTTATAATATACGTCAGGGTTTCAAGAATATCTGGCGGAACAAAATGTTCTCGATAGCTTCGATAGCTACGATGTCAGCCTGCATTTTTCTGTTCGGCATTTTTTATGCGATCACGATGAATTTCGGAGGAATGCTGAGGAATGCTGAGAAGGGGGTGGCTGTCACTGTTTACTTCGATAATAACGCTTCGCAGGATGAGATAGACGACATCGGGACTGCGATCAGCAAGCGCTCGGAGGTCCGGTCGTACAAATTCGTCTCGGCGGACGAGGCGTGGAGCGAGTTCCAGAAGAGTTATTTCGGAAATCATAAGGACGCGGCCGATTCTTTTGCAGATGATAACCCGCTGAAGGACATGGCAAACTACGAGATCTACCTGAAGGATGTCTCGAAGCAGGCGTCTCTCGTGAAGTATTTAGAAAAGCTTCCGGGAGTCCGGGAAGTCCATCAGTCAGCGGCTACGGCAAGAACGCTTACGGATTTTAATTCGCTGGTCCGCCTGATCTCTATCAGCATAGTCGTGATACTTATAGCTGTGGCTATTTTTCTTATAAATAACACGGTTACAGTAGGCATCTCGGTCCGCAAAGAGGAGATAGGCATCATGAAGCTGATCGGTGCGAAGGATTCGTTCGTCAGGGCGCCTTTCATAGTCGAAGGTGTGACAATCGGACTCATTGGTTCGGTCATCCCGCTGATCATCCTGTACGTCATGTACGGACGCATCATAAAGTACGTGGCTGACCGGTTTGACGCGCTCTCCGATATGTTCGCGTTCACCCCGGTAAACAGTATTTTCCGCGTGCTGATCCCTGTCTCACTGATTCTCGGTGTAGGCATCGGATACATCGGCAGCCGGTTCACTCTGAAGAAACACTTGCACGTATGAAAATGGGGTCTGTCCCCATTTTCGCATTTTTGACTTATGGAAGAAAATAAACAGGAAATCGCAGAAAAAAAGCCATCCTCTTTCAGAAAGGGCGTGTTCGCCGGGGTGCTCGGTTGCCTCGTCGTGATAGCAGCCGTTCTTGTGACCGGATGGTTTTTCGTTGGAAAGCTCTATGACGCTGGTTTCATGGATGCGAAGGACATGGCGAAGGCGAGAGTCATCTCTGGTCTCATAGACAAATACTATTATAAAAAAGTGTCCGATACCGCGAAGACTAACGGCGTCTACAAAGGCCTGATGGAGGCGATGGACGATCCCTACACGAAGTACATGACGGCTTCCGAGTACAAGGAAGAGCTCGAGGATACTTCGGGCGAATACGTAGGCATCGGCGTTTCTGTCATGAAAGACTCAGAGACAAAGGAAGTAAAGGTCCATCAGGTGTTTGACGGTTCTTCCGCGCAGAAGGCAGGTATACAGAACGGCGATGTGCTGATCTCGGCCGACGGTGCTTTTGCCGAGAACCTGACTCTGACTGAATTTACCAAAAAAATCCGCGGAAAAGCCGGTACTGAGGTGACCATCGTCTACTCGCATAACGGCGAAAAACACACGGTGAAGCTGAAGCGCGCCGCCGTAGAGAATCCGTCTGTATATGGAAAAATGCTTGACGAATCTACGGGCATAGGTTATATAGAAATAAATGAATTCAACTCAATGACTACAGATGAGTTTGAAAAAACGCTTGCCAGTCTGAAAAAGCAGGGCATGAAAGCTGTCATCTATGACCTGCGAACAAATCCGGGCGGCCTGGTGGATTCGGTGACGAAGATCCTCGACGATATCCTTCCGAAGGGCACTACCGTCTACATGATGGACAAATACGGCAAGAAGACGACGTATTCTTCCGATGATAAAAAGCAGGAAAAATTTCCGACCGTGGTACTCATATCCGGAGACACTGCTTCGGCTGCGGAGATTTTTTCAGGGGCGGTACGTGATTTCAAGTACGGTACACTTATCGGGACAAAGACTTTTGGAAAGGGCATAGTGCAGCAGGAGTTCACGCTTGGTGACGGTTCCGCGCTGAAGATGACGGTCGAGACCTACTATACTCCTAGTGGCGAATGCATCCACAAGAAGGGAATAGAGCCGGACATAAAGCTCAAGTACAAATACACCGGCGACACGTCAAAGGTTTCCGGAATGGACAGCTATGATTTTTCGAAGGATAATCAGGTGCAGAGAGGCATCACAGTATTAAAAGGAAAGTTGGACAACTAAATGCTAGAATTTGATCAGATGAAAAGTGAGCTCGCGGGCTACGACGACACGCTGAAGGAAGTGCTCGGTTCACTTGATATAGAAGGAAAGAAAAATAAGATCCAGGAGATGGAGCGCGAAATGGAGGCTCCGGACTTCTGGAATGACGCTGAGAAGGCTTCACAGAAGAGCCAGGAGCTGAAGAGCATGAAGGATGATGTCGCTGTCGCAGACGGACTCATCCAGAAAAAAGAAGACATCGAGACTTTTATCGAAATGGACGCTGAGGAAGATGGAGATGATCCGGCGATGCTCGAAGAGGCTCAGAAAGAGTTCGATGAGTTTAAAAAAGAGCTCGAGGACCTAAGGCTCAAGACTCTTCTGTCAGGAAAGTACGATCATAATAATGCCATCGTGACTCTCCACGCAGGAGCAGGTGGAACAGAGGCTATGGACTGGACTTCAATGCTCTACCGTATGTATTCGAAGTGGGCTGACAAGCACGGCTTCGGGATCGAGCTTCTCGACGAAGTAGAGGGTGATGAGGCTGGTCTGCAGTCGGTCACTTTTCAGGTGAATGGCGAGAATGCCTACGGATACCTGAAGTCTGAGAAGGGCGTACACAGGCTCGTGCGTATCTCTCCATTCAACGCGAACGGCAAGAGACAGACATCTTTCTCGAATGCAGATGTGATGCCGGAGCTCAAAGACGCGCCGGATATCGAGATAAAGGATGAGGATATCAGGATCGATACCTACCGTTCGAGCGGTGCCGGCGGTCAGCATATCAACAAGACTTCATCTGCCATTCGTATCACGCATTTCCCTACTGGAATTGTCGTGACCTGCCAGAATGAGCGAAGCCAGCACATGAACAAAGATAAGGCTATGGAAATGCTCCGTGCAAAGCTCGAGCTTTTAAGAGAGCAGGAACAGGAGCAGAAGGAAGCTGACATCAGAGGCGATGTGAACTCGATCAGCTGGGGAAACCAGATCCGTTCCTATGTGTTCCAGCCGTACACTATGGTAAAAGACCTGCGTACCGGCGAGGAGACTTCAAATGTCGACGGTGTAATGGACGGTGACCTGGATGCCTTTATGAATGCCTACCTGAAGTGGGTTTCACTCGGCAAACCGAAGCGCGGAGTGACAGACGCGGAGTAATCGTCGCTGCTTTTATACATGAAAAATTTTACAGATGTCCTTGACTGATTTGCACTCATGTGTTAGAGTATTTCAGTCAAGGACATTTGTTTTTCTGCGAAAGACAGTCCGGCGGTCCGGACATACCGGGCCTAAATATTTTTCTAAGAGGGAAATAATGGCAGAGGAAATATACTACGTACTGAAGGAAAAGGCAGTTCCGGAGGTTCTCCTTAGAGTCGAAAAGGCAAAACTCCTGCTGGAGTCCGGGAAATGCCAGTCCGCTTCAGAGGCGGCCGAGCGGGCGGGGATCTCGCGGTCGAGTTTTTACAAGTACAAGGACGAGATCTTCAGGTACCATGAGAATCAGAGAGGACGCTCAGTCACGATGGTCGTAAAGCTCATAGATGAGCCGGGACGTCTCTCGAAGATCCTCACGAACCTGGCTGATTCCGGCGCGAACATCCTCTCTATCCATCAGGCGATTCCGGTGAACGGGGTCGCGGCGATCACTTTATCTATGGATCTGCCGAAGGAAATGGAGGTCTCGGAGGTCACTGACCGCATTGAAAAAATAACCGGCGTTTCATACGCGAAGATACTTGCCGAGGAGCAGGTATAACTGGGCGGCGCCAGAATTTTTATAAGGAAAGGAAAAAAGATGAAAGCAGCGATAATGGGGTATGGAACCATTGGAAGCGGAGTAGCGGAGACACTGAAGGTAAATCACGATGTCATAGAAAAAAGAGTCGGCGAGCCGATAGAACTGAAGAAGGTCCTTGACTTGCGTGAGTTCGAAGGTGACCCGATCCAGCCTTTGATAGTGCATGATTACAAGGACATCGTAAATGATCCGGAGATCAGGATCGTCGTCGAGACGATGGGAGGAGTCGAGCCTGCATACACTTTTGTAAAGGCAATGCTCGAAGCCGGAAAGCACGTGACTACTTCGAATAAGGCGCTGGTCGCAGACAAGGGTGCTGAGCTGATCCGGATCGCGAAAGAGCACAATGTAAACTTCATGTTTGAGGCGTCCGTAGGCGGCGGCATCCCGATCATCAGGTGCCTGGAGTCCTGCCTGACCGGAGATGTCATCGAGGAGATCGAGGGAATCGTAAACGGAACGACGAACTACATGATGACAGAGATGGCAGAAGAGGGCGCTGACTTCGACGATGTGTTGAAGGAAGCCCAGGCAAAGGGCTTCGCTGAAAAAGACCCTACAGCCGATATCGAAGGCTACGATGCCTGCAGAAAAATTGCTATCCTGACTTCACTTGTCGCAGGGCAGCAGGTTGATTACAACGATATCCCGACCGAAGGCATCACCCATATCTCAGCAGACGACATAAAGTACGCTAAAAAAATGGGGCGTAAAGTCAAGCTTCTCGCTACTAGCAAAGAGTCTGGTGACACCTACGCCTGCCGGGTAGCGCCTTTCCTGCTCCCGCCGGAGAACCCGCTGTACAATGTCGAAGGCGTATTCAATGCAGTCTTCGTCCATGGAAATATCCTGGGCGACGGCATGTTCTACGGCTCAGGCGCTGGGAAACTCCCGACAGCTTCAGCAGTAGTCGGCGACATAGTAAAAATAGCCAAGCACATCGACAAGAACGTCCCGATCGAGTGGCGTGAAGAGAAGCTGCAGCTTGCCGACCCGGGCCTCGACAGATACCGCTTCTTCGTCCGCACAACAGACGACCAGGGTGCCATCGATGCAGCCTTCGGCGACGTCGACTATATCGACGCCGACATCGTCCCAGGAGAAGTCGGCTTCGTGACGAAGGAAATAGAGCAGCGAGTATTTGACGAAGATGTCTCAAAACTTTCCGAAGTAGTAAATAGTATCCGCTTAGCCTGATGGTGATGACTGCAAGTAGAGAACATATTTTGGCAAAGTAAGCGGGCTGTGATATAGTAGCTGCGAAGGGACCTTATGGAACGCCGGCGCTTAGGCCGCGTTTTTTGCGGCCTTATGCGTCCGCTGCGTTCCATACGGAGCGAGAGCGAGCCCTGAGCAGCTACTGTGTCACAGGACCGCGTCGCTTTGCGATTTATGATATATAGTTGGAGGAAGAATGTTAATAGTCAAGAAGTTTGGTGGCACATCCGTCGCCAACAAGGAACGAATCTTTAATGTTGCCAAGCGCTGCATCGAAGATTACAAAAAAGGAAACAAAGTCGTAGTAGTCCTCTCCGCAATGGGGGACACGACAGATGACCTGATCGCAAAGGCCAAGGAGATAAATCCTGATCCGCCGAAGCGTGAAATGGATGCCCTTCTTTCTACAGGAGAGCAGGTCTCGGTAGCCCTGATGTCCATGGCAATGGCAAGCCTCGGAGTACCGGCCGTATCACTGAATGCCTTCCAGGTCGTAATGCACACGACGCATCATCATATGAATGCCCGCTTTAAAAAGGTAGATACCGACCGAATCAATGCTGAGCTCGACCAGGGAAAGATAGTCATAGTGACAGGCTTCCAGGGTGTAAATAAGTACGACGATGTGACGACACTTGGACGCGGCGGATCTGATACGACAGCCGTAGCACTTGCGGCAGTTTTAAATGCAGATGCCTGCGAGATCTACACAGATGTAGACGGCGTATACACAGCTGATCCAAGAATCGTACCGAACGCGAAGAAGCTCAAGGAGATCTCATACGACGAGATGCTAGAGCTCGCAACGCTCGGAGCCCAGGTGCTTCACAACAGATCAGTCGAAATGGCAAAAAAATACAACGTGCCTCTTGTGGTGCGTTCAAGTCTCACCAATGCAGAAGGAACAGTCGTTAAGGAGGTAACGAAAGTGGAAAGCATGCTCGTAAGCGGAGTCGCAGTAGATAAGGACGCAGCCCGTATAGCACTTATAGGATTAAAGAATGAGCCGGGAATCGCATTCAAGGTATTCGACCTGCTCGCAAAGAAAAATATCAACGTAGACATGATCCTGCAGTCGATCGGCCGCGACGACACGAAGGATATCTCATTCACAGTAGACCAGGGACAGGCCAAGGAAGCTGTAGAAGTCTTAAAGGACAGCCAGGAGAGACTTACTTTCCAGAAGCTTGTCGAAGAGGAGAACGTAGCCAAGCTTTCCATCGTCGGTGCAGGAATGCAGTCGAATGCCGGCGTAGCTGCCAGGATGTTCGAAGCTCTGGCTGATGTCGGAGTCAACATCCGTATGATCTCCACTTCAGAGATCCGCATCACTGTCCTTATCGACATCGATGATGTAAAAGTCGCTATGAGAGCAGTACATGATAAGTTTATTGACGACTGATATGCCATAGATCAGGAACAGGACCCCGCGGGAAGCGGGGTTATTTTTTTAAACTAAAATGTGGATAAAGTAGCAAAAATTTCGTCAACTTGCACAAAAATTTATGAAGGTTTTTGTGCAATATAGACAAATCCCTTATTGACATATGATTTTTAGAGTATTAAAATCCATGCAGTAGGTGAGAGTAAATGCGGGAAGGAAGTGACGGTTTTTGGATGCGCTTGTAAAGTCGCTGAAGGCGGACATGAATGTCGAAACAATATTTAAGATTCCGATATTCGGTGGCATTCCTGTTTATGAATCAGTTGTTGTGACCTGGATCATTATTGCAGCTGTGCTTATTGCCTGTCTTCTGCTGACGCGAAACCTGAGCGTGGAGCATCCGGGAAAGAGACAGCTCGCTCTTGAAAGCTTTGTAGAGTGGCTGTACAGATTCTTCGGAGAGACGATCGGAGAAAAAGGAAAACGGTACGTCCCTTATCTGGTGTCGGTTCTGATCTATATCGCTATTTCGAACCTGATAGGAATTATCGGTTTCAAACCACCGACGAAGGACATGAATGTGACTGTGGCGCTGTCGCTTATGAGTATTATCCTCATTGAAGCCAGCGGTGTCATTGAGAAAGGGCCGAAGCGGTTCGCGCACAGCTTTGCGGAACCTATGCCGATCATTACGCCGATAAATATCCTAGAGATCTTTATCCGTCCGCTGTCACTGTGTATGCGACTTTTCGGAAACGTGCTCGGAAGCTTCGTCATCATGGAACTTCTGAAGCTGGTTGTCCCGGTAGTCCTTCCGGCATTGGCGTCATTGTACTTTGATATCTTCGATGGCCTGATCCAGGCTTACGTATTCGTATTTCTGACTTCATTGTTTATGAAAGAATCAATAGAGTAGACATAATAGCGGTGGAATCCCACCAGATGAAGTCAGCTTTTTATTTGGAAACTAAAGATAGCGGCAGCGCGACGCATGTGCACACCGAACGATTCAAGTGAGTGTGTGCATATGCGGAATTAGCTGCCGCGACAACATTTTTTACAGGAGGAACAAAATGAGTTCAGCATTATTTGTAGCAATTGGAGCCGGTATCGCAGTTCTTACAGGAATCGGAGCAGGACTTGGAATCGGAAAGGCAACAGGAAGCGCAGTTGACGCAATCGCAAGACAGCCGGAGGCATCAGGAAAGATCCAGTCATCACTTCTTTTAGGCTGCGCCCTCGCAGAGGCAACCGCTATTTACGGTTTCGTTATCGCTCTTCTTATCATCCTGTTCCTTAAATAATCAGGGAACTCTGCTGCGGCTGGCTTTCCAGCCGCTGAAGTGACAGGAGGATAGAATGCTAAAGGTAAATTTCTGGGACATCCTCTTTACGATTGTAAACGTACTTGTCATTTACTGGATCTTAAAGAAGTTTCTCTTCAACCGCATTAAAAATGTGATAGACGACAGAGAGGCAAATATCAGGGATCAGTTCACTGAGGCCGGCAATCGTAAGAAGGAAGCCGATGAAGAAAAAGCTAAATATTTGAAAAAACAGGACGCTGCCGAGCAGGAAGCTGCTGCGATCGTTAAAAAAGCAAGGACTGAGGCCGACAGGATCTACGATAAGAGTCTTGCCGAAGCCCAGGAAGAGGCTGATGCGATCAGGGCAAAGGCAAGGACCGATGCGGAGAACATCAAGCAGAGGAACCTTGCTGAGAGCCGTGAGGCTATCAGTGCTTTAGCTTTGATGGCAGCTAAGAAGATCCTGGAGAATGGTGATAAAGATGCAGCAGACAGCAGTACACAATAACGCGGTGGTCTTGTCTGAACTGCCAGTGGAGAGATCCGAGGTTTCAGGTGTCCTTAAGACGATTGAGTCTGAGCCTTTATTAATGGAATTTTTGATGAGCCCGGTTATTTTTTACAGAAAAAAAGAAGCTGTAGAGAAGAAGATTTCAAAGGTAGCAGGCCTGTCAAAGACCATGACAGATTTTCTCCTTGTGATGATAAGAAATCACAACGAGAGAATTATCCCGGACATTCTCCGCGAGTATCTAAGGCTTGAAGACGAGAAAGCCGGAATCCTTAAGGCTGAGCTGTTTTATACTGATGAGGGCGATCTGGAGGCTGATAAGAAAAAGGCAGAGGCCTGCCTTGAAAAGCTTTTCCCGGACGCGAAATTCGATTTTGCCGTCCATCAGGACAAAAACCTAATCGGTGGCTACCTCGTCAGATGTAAGAATTACGAGATCGACAGAAGCTACAAAGGGCAGCTCAGACAGTTGCAGAATAAATTATACGGGAGGTGAAGATTATGGCAGCAGTAAGTGCTACCGACATTATCTCCATCATCAGGAGTGAAATAGAGAATTTTGATGCTGACTTCGAAGCGAAGGAGACCGGTGAGGTCATAAGCGTAGGAGACGGTATCGCAAGAATATATGGAATTGACCATGCTGAGTACGGCGAGGTCGTTGTGTTCGACAACGGCGTAAAGGCAATGGTCCAGGATGTCAAGGAGAATGAGATCGGTGTCATTCTCTTTGGGCGTGACAGCGGAATCCACGAGGGAAGCCGTGTTGCACGTACAGGCAAGAGAGCCGGTATCCCTACAGGTGATGCCTTCCTTGGCAGAGTCATCAATGCACTCGGTGAGCCGATTGATGGTGACGGCGACATCAAGGAAGATGAATACCGTCCTGTAGAGCATGAGGCTCCTGGAATTATAGACAGGCAGTCAGTCGATACTCCGCTTGAGACAGGAATCCTCGCTATAGATTCAATGTTCCCGATCGGCCGTGGACAGCGTGAGCTGATCATCGGAGACAGGCAGACAGGTAAGACGTCGATTGCCACGGATACGATTCTGAACCAGAGAGGCAAGGATGTCATCTGTATCTATGCAGCTATCGGCCAGAAGGCTTCGACTGTTGCGAGAGTCGTAGAGACACTGAAAAAATACGGCGCCATGGACTACAGTATCGTAGTTGCTGCTACAGCAGCTGACCCGGTGGCCTGCCAGTATATAGCTCCATACGCAGCTACTTCTATGGCTGAGCATTTCATGGAGCAGGGGAAGGATGTGCTCGTAGTATACGATGACCTTTCAAAGCACGCGGTTTCATACCGTGCCATCTCGCTTCTCCTTGGCAGATCACCAGGACGTGAGGCTTATCCTGGAGATGTATTCTATCTCCATTCAAGACTTCTTGAGAGATGCGCGAGACTTTCAGATGAAAAGGGCGGCGGATCTATCACAGCACTTCCTATTATAGAGACACAGGATGGAGATGTGTCGGCTTACATTCCGACAAACGTCATCTCTATCACAGATGGTCAGATCTTCCTTGAGACAAAGCTCTTCTTCGAAGGACAGAGACCTGCCGTAAACGTCGGACTTTCAGTATCCCGTGTCGGCGGAGCAGCACAGACAAAGGCTATGAAGAAGGCATCAGGTACTATACGTATCGACCTTGCACAGTACAGAGAGCTTGAAGTCTTCACACAGTTCTCATCAGATCTCGATGAGACTACAAAGGCACAGCTGAATCACGGAAATGCTCTGATGGAGCTGTTAAAACAGCCTCTTAACCATCCGCTTTCAATGGCCGATCAGGTTATCACGCTTATTCTCGCTCAGGAGAAGTACTTCGATGACGTTGACAAGTCACAGGTCAAGAAGCTTCAGAATAATGTACTCAGCGCTGTCAGGGATACAGCCGCAGATGTCTACAATACGCTTGAAGAGAAGAACGAGCTTAATGATGGTATAAAAGCGCGTATTATAGACGCAGCAAACAAGTACAAAGCATCGAGGTGATCAGATGGCTTCTACTAAAGAGATAAAAGACAGGATCTCAAGCGTTCGTGATACCTTAAAGATCACGAATGCCATGTATCTGATCTCATCTTCGAAGCTGAAAAAAGCTAAGAAGGCACTTGCCGATACGGAGCCGTTTTTCTATTCGCTTCAGCAGGCCGTAACGCGTCTTCTGCGTCATGTGCCTGAGATGACCAGCCCTTTCTTTGAGGATAAAGATCTTCACGATGAAGAGAAAAAGGTCGGACTTCTGGTTGTCACAGCGGATAAAGGTCTTGCGGGTGCCTATAACCACAATGTCCTGAAGATTATGGAGGAAGAGCTGGCAAAGTACAAGGAAGCAAAAATCTACTGCATGGGCCAGATCGGAAAGCACTATCTCGAGGCAAAGGGCATTGCGATAGATACTGAGTTCAACTTTGTCGTCCAGAATCCTAACCTTTCCCGTGCGAGAAGCATTACAGAGACTCTGGTGGATGACTTCCTTAAGCACAGGGTGGACGAGGTCGTCATGGTCTACACCCGTATGGAAAACGCGATGACCGAGGTGGCAGAGGTAAGACAGCTGCTTCCGCTTGTTCGTGGAAGCTTTATCGATGACAAGGTAAAAAATCTTCCTGTAGATATCCCGATGGAGACTATTTCATTTGTTCCTTCACCTGAAGAGGTTATGTCAAGAATAGCTCCTGAGTATGTAATAGGATTCGTCTATGGCGCGCTGGTCCAGTCATTCTGCTGTGAGCAGAATGCCAGAATGACCGCCATGCAGGCAGCTACTGATGCCGGAGACAAGATGCTTAAGTCCCTGAGTACTGAGTATAACAGAGCGCGTCAGGCAGCTATCACTCAGGAGATCACTGAGATAGTCGCAGGCGCCAGAGCTCAGGCCGAAAGCACATAGGCCGAAAGCACATAGGCGAGAACGAGCCGAAGGCGAAGTTCGAGCCATGTGCGAGGCCGTTCTCTGAGATTAGCGAGAGCAAGCGAAGCGCAGCTCGAGCTTAGCGAAGAGAACTTCATTATAAGAAGGCGCAGCTCGAGCTTAACGAGGAGAACATCAATATATAATTCCCTGCAAGAAAGGAGAATACATGACAGGTAAAATCATACAGGTTTCCGGACCGGTCGTAGATGTCGTCTTCGAGGATGACAATCTTCCTCCGATCCGTGAAGCTCTGTCAGTAAACAATAATGGGAAAAAGTGCATAATGGAGGTGGCTTCCCATCAGGGAAATCACGTAGTACGCTGCATCATGCTGTCTGCCTCTGAAGGTCTCTACCGTGATATGGAGGTCGAAGATACCGGAAGCGGTATCAAGACTCCGGTTGGTGAAAAAACTCTCGGAAGACTTTTCAATGTCCTTGGCGAGACAATTGATGACGGCGAGCAGATAACAGATGCACCGGAATGGGAGACTCACAGAGAGCCTCCGAAATTCGAGGATCAGAAGCCTGCTACTGAAATGCTTGAAACAGGTATCAAGGTCATCGACCTCTTGGCACCATACGCAAAGGGTGGTAAGATCGGTCTGTTCGGCGGCGCTGGTGTTGGTAAGACAGTCCTCATCCAGGAGCTTATTTCAAACGTAGCCACAGAGCACGGCGGCTACTCTATTTTCACAGGAGTAGGAGAGAGGTCACGTGAAGGCAACGACCTCTGGACAGAGATGAAGGCAAGCGGAGTTCTTGAGAAGACAGCGCTGGTCTTCGGTCAGATGAACGAACCGCCTGGTGCGCGTATGAGAGTCGCAGAGACAGGTCTTACAATGGCCGAGTATTTCCGTGACCACGACAACAAGGATGTGCTTCTATTCATCGATAATATCTTCCGTTTCACACAGGCTGGTTCTGAGGTATCAGCACTTCTTGGCCGTATGCCTTCAGCCGTTGGTTATCAGCCGACTCTCGCTAACGAGATGGGTGAACTTCAGGAACGTATCGCATCTACGAAAAATGGATCAGTCACTTCGGTTCAGGCTGTTTACGTGCCTGCCGATGACCTGACAGACCCTGCACCTGCTACTACATTCACACACCTCGATGCTACGACGGTTCTTTCCCGAAAGATCGTGGAGCAGGGTATTTATCCGGCTGTCGATCCTCTTGAATCAACTTCCCGTATCCTTGAGCCTGATGTCGTAGGTGAAGAGCACTATGATACAGCAAGAAGGGTTCAGGCAATCCTTCAGAAGTATAATGAGCTGCAGGATATCATTTCTATCCTTGGTATGGAAGAGCTTTCGGATGACGATAAGACTCTCGTCTACAGAGCCCGTAAGATCCAGCGTTTCCTGTCTCAGCCGTTCCATGTGGCAGAGCAGTTCACGGGTGTTCCTGGAATCTATGTACCTGTTGAGGAGACGGTAAAGAGCTTCAAGGCTATTCTTGACGGCCAGATGGATGAGTATCCAGAGAACGCATTCTTCAATGTCGGAACTATCGAGGATGTGAAGAAGAAAGCCGAGACACTTTAACGGGAGGCGCCTATGTTCTATTTGAAGGTAATAGCAGCGAACCGGACATTTTTCTCAGGCTTTGCTGAATCGGTGATCTTCCAGTCGCATGATGGCAGGCAGCAGATCCTTTCTCATCATGAAAACCTGGTAATCGCTCTTGATGAAGGCATGATCGATATCACTCCGGCTGAGCATGCCGGAAATGGCTCAGCAGAAAACAACGATGGCCATCTGACCGGTCTTGCAGGCAGGGGTTTTGCCGAGGTCGTAAATAACCGTGTGACAATCATTCTGGAGTCTTGCGAGAAACCGGAGGAGATTGATGTGCGCCGTGCCGAAGAGGCCAAGGAGCGTGCAGAGGAAAAACTGCGTCAGAAGACGAGTATTCAGGAATACTACCATTCCCGCGCTTCGCTCGCCCGTGCGATGGCACGACTTGCCGCAGCCAAAAAGAACAACTGAATAATTAAAATGTGAAGAGCGCCCGCCCTTTTTAAGCTACAGTACGTACTGTACGCATTAAAAGGACGGGCGTTTTTTTGATAGTATTTTTCTGCGATAAAAAAGCATTCTGCCATAGGTGTTTGCTGCCATTTTCCTTCCTCCGCTCAAATGATCATCAGGAACAGAATCTTCCGCTGGCGCCACATGGGAGGATGAGCCCGGTCTTCGTGACAGGCAGGCCGATCTCATCAGCTTCGACTGTCCCTGGAATGCCCTTTAAGGCGGTCGAAAGCATGTAATGGAGGACAGCGGGCTGAAGTCCTGTGGTGTAGGAATTCACCAGGAAGAACAGCGGATCAGTCGAGAGGATCTTCCTGCAGTCGCAGATCAGAGGAAAGATCTTTTCCTCGATTTTCCAGATCTCGCCTTTCGGCCCTCTGCCGTATGAAGGAGGGTCCATAATGATGCCGTCGTAGTGATTGCCTCGACGGATCTCTCTCTCAACGAACTTCATGCAGTCATCTACCAGCCAGCGGATATGCGCATCCCCAAGGCCAGATGAGATGGCGTTCTCATGCGCCCAGGTCACCATGCCCTTAGAAGCGTCGACGTGAGTGACTTCGGCTCCAGCCATGGCAGCTGCCACAGTGGCACCGCCGGTGTAGGCAAAAAGATTCAGAACCTTGATGCGGCGGTCGGGCTGAGACTTCCTGGCTTCACTTATTATAGAAGAAAACCATTCCCAGTTAGCAGCCTGCTCCGGGAAAAGTCCGGTATGCTTGAATGAGAAGGGCTTCAGATGAAAAGTCAGCTTTCCGGCCGGAAGCGGATAGCGGATAGTCCACTCCTTCGGCAGATCAAAAAACTCCCACTCGCCGCCGCCCTTACTGCTCCTGTGGTAATGTGCGTTGATCCTTCGCCATTCGGGTCCCTTTGCGGTGTTCCAGATGACCTGCGGGTCGGGCCGCTGCAGGATGTACTTTCCCCATCGTTCGAGCTTGTCGCCGTCAGAGGTGTCGATTACTTCATAGTCAGTCCATTTATCTGCAAGATACATGATATTTTCCTTTCGCTTCCTGGAAATTATGATAACCGCTTGAAAACCACAGGATCCAGACTTTCTTTGCCTCATAGATAACCCGCCGCTTTGCAGCTGTTAATCGTTACAAATTATCTATTCTATCAGGTAAAAAGTCAAGCTGCAGCTATTCTTATAAACATGAATCAAATTCACCAAGGGTCAACAAAAATTCAGTTGCATTCACCTGAAAACATGCTACAATGTAATTAATAAAGGAAGTAACTATTCCAGTCTTTATGGAAGCAATCCATGGAAAAGGAGGAATCTATATGATGGACGCTATTCTTTTGATGATACTTGTCGTCGCAGCAGTTGTATTTGTACCGATTCTTCCGAAGCTTGTTTCGGGTATCGGATACAGGAAGTCACTTGTCAGGGGAAGCCGGGCACTCAGACCGGCGGGTACGATTGGAGATTTCTATTCTGACTTCGATACCGACATAGAGAGCGGTATTGATCCGCAGATAGAATCTGCTCACCGGATCGTAAGCCTTGAGGGCCTGGGCTGCCGCATTTACACTGAGAATGAATCAAGATAATATAAGCCGTGAAGCGGCCGGATTTATCTGTATATCATTTAATGGACCGGCATTATGCATGACATGAGTCCTGCTCAGAAAAATCTGAGCGGGGCTTTTTTATGTAAAATAAAAAGAGAGTGTATTTAAAAAAATACACTCATTCAGTTGCAATATATCGTAAATCCGTGTAAAATGATTTTTGCTGTGACATGATAGCTATGAAGCGTGAGGTTGCTGCCGAAGCTGACGTAAGCAGTGTATGGCAGGTTTTCCGTGGAGCGAATGTCAAGTTAGGATCACTGTACAGTTAAAGAATCTGTTCTTAGGGAACAGAGGGCGATGTTCGAAGATAGGACACACCCGGTTATGTGTACAGTCACCACTTGTCGAACTGAATTAGTCCGATATAGGAGGCGGCTTTTTTTATGGCAACACAGGTTATGCGTATCACTCTGAAGGCTTATGACCACGAGCTCGTGGATCAGTCAGCCAGAAAGATCATCGACACTGTAAAGAAGAACGGTGCACAGGTTTCAGGACCGGTACCTCTTCCTACAAAGAAGGAAGTAGTTACCATTCTTCGTGCAGTCCACAAGTATAAGGACTCCAGAGAGCAGTTCGAGCAGAGAACTCATAAGAGACTGATCGATATCCTGACACCGACACAGAAGATCGTTGATTCACTTTCACGTCTTGAGATGCCGGCAGGTGTATATATCGATATCAAAATGAAGAACAAGTAAAGATCAGCTGTTTTTCATTCTGATAGCAACTATTGTATCTAGTATGAACACATCACATGATGCGTTCCGCTGTAGAAAGGATTTTTTTATGAAAAAGGCTATTTTAGCTACAAAGGTCGGAATGACCCAGGTCTTCGACGAGAATGGCGACCTTATCCCGGTTACCGTATTACTCGCAGGTCCGTGCGCAGTTACCCAGATAAAGACCGTTGAGAATGACGGTTACGATGCAGTCCAGGTAGCATTCACGGATAAGGTAGAGAAGGCCGTAACAAAGGATGCAAACGGAAAGAAGTCTGTAGCACATCGTCATGGCGTTAACAAACCGGAGAAGGGACACTTCGATAAGGCTGGGGTTTCAGCAAAGCGCTATGTAAAAGAGTTCAGATTTGAGAACTGTGCAGACTACAGCCTTGCACAGGAGATAAAGGCTGACATCTTCGCAGCCGGAGATAAGGTTGATGTAACAGCTACATCAAAGGGTAAAGGATTCCAGGGTGCAGTCAAGAGATTAGGACAGCACAGAGGACCTATGGCTCATGGTTCAAAGTTCCATCGTCATCAGGGTTCAAACGGTTCCTGCTCTACTCCTTCACGAGTATTCAAGGGCAAGGGAATGCCTGGACATATGGGTTCAGTAAAGGTAACTACACAGAACCTCGAGGTAGTACGTGTAGATGCTGACCAGAACCTGATCCTTGTAAAGGGAGCAGTTCCGGGACCGAAGAAGTCACTCGTTACTATTAAAGAGACAACAAAGCGATAAGGCAGCGGAAAGGAGTAAATCAGGATGGCTAAGGTATCCGTTTATAATATGGACGGCAAAGAAGTCGGAACAACTGAGCTTTCAGATGCCGTATTCGGAGTAGAAGTAAACGAGCATTTAGT
>ONIH01000012.1 GCA_900317825.1 uncultured Lachnospiraceae bacterium
AAGCGGCGGCCTTCCTCGAATGCGTCGTCATTCTCGATAGGGATGATCTCATCGTATACCTTTGTATCCAGAACCTTCGGTACGAATCCTGCGCCGATTCCCTGGATCTTATGAGGTCCTGCCTGTCCCTTTGAAAGAACCGGGCTTCCTGCAGGCTCTACTGCGATGATCTTCACATCCGGGTTCTTCTGCTTCAGATAGTGGCCTACACCTGTAAGGGTTCCACCTGTTCCAACACCTGCGATGAAGAAGTCTACCTTTCCATCTGTCTGCTCCCAGATCTCAGGTCCTGTGGTCTTCTCATGAGCAGTAGCGTTTGCCGGGTTATCGAACTGAGCAAGGATAACTGATCCAGGAATCTGCTCATGGAGCTCATTTGCCTTTGCAATGGCCCCCTTCATTCCCTTGGCTCCGTCTGTAAGTACGAGCTCTGCGCCGTATGCCTTGAGGAGATTTCTTCTCTCTACTGACATCGTCTCAGGAAGGGCAATGATGGCTTTGTAGCCCTTTACTGCTGCTACTGCGGCAATTCCGATTCCTGTGTTTCCTGAGGTAGGCTCGATAAGTGTAGCGCCTGGCTTAAGGATTCCCTTTGCCTCTGCGTCCTCGATCATTCCGAGTGCGATACGATCCTTTACTGAACCTGCCGGGTTAAAGAGCTCCAGCTTTGCAAAAAGTGTCACATCGTTTGCTCCGGCTGCCTTTGCGTAACGGTCTGCCTTGAGGAGCGGTGTGTTTCCGATCAGCTCTAGTGTGTTGTTTACGTATTTACTCATGTGGTGGTTTCCTTTCTTCTCTTTATTTAAAAAATATCGCTTTTTCTTTTTCCTTATAAAAATAAAATCCAGTCTTATGCGGAGATCCGCATCCAGTCATTCCTCGCTTCGCTCCAACATCGTATGTCTCTCCAGATATGTTTCATCAGAGCCTCCTTTAATAACTTCCCACAATTCCTATCGGGTTAATAGGTTTTCTTGTTATGGTTGTATTATATTCATATATTTGCTGTTTGTCAAGAGGATTTTTCAAAAAATCTATTGGATTTCTTCACATCTCCTCGATCAATTACGATGTGGTAGCCGGTGGTGGCGGCACGGCGGGCGATGCAGCTGCGGCAGGCGGAGGATAGCTCTCCGGTGCAGATCTTGTTCTCGTAGAGAGCGTAGAGCTTCCGGACGCCTGTCGGAGAGAGGTTCGGCATCACTACATTTGCTCCTGCGGAGAGCCCGTACTCACGGCCTTTCGGATGAATGGTGCCAAGCGCCGTCGTTGCCGGGATCAGCGCATACGGAAACATCAGCCTGAGAATCGAAGTAAGCCTGAGAGTCATGGCGATCGAGCCGTTGCAGCAGTCCTTAAACGGCGTCGCATGATGCGTCAGGTACGGACCAATCCCTATCATATCCGGTTCCAGCTCCTGCAGAAATCTCAGATCTTCGAGCAGATTCCCTGGCGTCTGCTTTAAGGAGCCGACCATGAATCCCGCTCCTATCTGATAGCCGATATCCTTCAGGTCATAGAGGCACTGCTTTCTGTGCTTTAGCGAAAGCTCTGCCGGATGAAGAATATGGTAATGCTCTTCAGATGCAGTCTCGTGCCTCAGCAGATACCTCTCGGCTCCGGCGTCGAAGTATTTCTGATAGGATTCCTTTGATTTTTCTCCGATGGAGAGCGTGATAGCGCAGTCCGGGTACTTTTCGTGTATGGATGAGACGATGTCACAGATCCTGTCATCCGTGTAATAAGGGTCTTCTCCGCCCTGCAGCACAAAAGTCCTGTAACCCAGGCCGTAGCCATCTTCTGCACATTTCAGTATATCTTCTTTCGAAAGGCGGTATCTCTTTATCTCCGTATCGTCTCTTCTGATGCCACAGTAATAACAGTTATTTTTACAATAGTTCGTGAATTCTATAAGGCCGCGGACATAGACGTCCGTGCCGTAGACCTGTCTCCTGACTTCATCTGCCGCTGTAAAAAGTGCTTCCTCATCATCTGTAAAGGCAAGCTCCAGCGGGAGACGGCCGGCAGGATGAGACGCTGCCTCCGGTGTATTCGGGAACAGGTCCTCATCTACTCCCGTAGGCATTTTTAAAAGCTGCATCAGCTCATAGTCAGGAAGGTCGTGATCTGTCTTTAATTTTTTTATAAGATCTGTCATATCAGAATGCCTGGTGTTTTACGACTTCATACTCGTCGTCTGACTGGTAGTAGGGGCAGGATGGGTAGTGTCCACTGTAAAGCCGGACCATGTCATCCTCGTCCATATCTACCTCGCAGGTGTAGGCCTCTTCGTCCTCGTCGTAGACCAGGTTATTGCACGTGTCACATTGATTTCCGTTCATACTTCTCCTTCTATCTGAATATCAGATACCTGATCAGGCCACCCACTACACAGGCTGCCACTATGGCGATTATCATGATAAATACCTGGTACTTCGCCCTGGCCTTTCCCCATGAAGTATGCATGACCCCCAGGTATATAAGTACACCGCCTATCAGGCAGATAAAACTCGTAATGACTCCACTCCAGTCCATTCAGACCTCCTTATGCTCCTATGGCTCCGAGCAGCCCATAGCTTAACGACGCCACTATGACTGTCGCAATGGCAACTCCTAAGAGCTCAGCCAGTACAGCCTTTTTTACATCCATATCGAGAAGCGCTCCAATAAGGCTTCCAGTCCAGGCACCGGTTCCCGGAAGCGGGATACCTACGAAAAGCATCAGTGCCACAAATTCCCCGTTTTTTAGCTTCCCGCTCCGCTTTGCCGCATGGCGTTCCACCCAGTCTGCTATGCCATGGAGTTTAGTACCTTTCATCCAGTGAAGAATTTTCTTGATGAAGAGCAGTATGAATGGGATCGGCAGGATATTGCCGATGACGCAGAGCGGGACTGCGTGAATGATCGGGACTTTTAGAAGCGCCGCGGCAATAAGGCCTCCGCGGCACTCAAGTATCGGAAAAAGCGATACGATAAAAACTGCCAGTTCCTTTGAAATGTATCTGCCGAGCGTACCCGCGAACCAGTTTACAAATGCGTTCAATCTCTGCCCTCCAGATATTTTTTCAGGAAATCGAAGAGAGCATTCATCTGCTCCTTCGTTCCGATAGTAACTCTCAGGTGGTCGTGAACCCGCTCCCCGTCGAAGTGACGCACGAAGATATTATTCTCTCTTAACGCCTTAAAAATATCTTCTGCCGCGACCTTCGGATGATGTACGAAGAGGAAATTACTCTTAGAGTCAGGAAAATCAAAGCCCAGCTCCGTGAACTTTTTCTTTGCTCTCTCACGCTCATTTATGATGGCAAGACAGCGCATCTTGAAATAGTCAGGATCTGAAAGTGCCGCAGATCCAACCTTCTGTGTCAGCGCATCCATCGTATATGAGTTAAACGAATACTTCACGTCATTTAAGTATCTGATCAGCTTCTTCGAACCGAAAGCAAATCCTATACGGCTTCCGGCCAGAGCTCTCGACTTTGAAAAAGTCTGTGTCACCAGCAGGTTATCGTATTTTTCTATCAGAGGAAGAACTGACTTCGCCCCGAAATCCACATAAGCCTCGTCTATAATAACGACGCACTGCGGGTTTGAACGGATTATCTTCTCCAGCGCATCGACACCGGCGTCAAGTCCTGTAGGCGCATTCGGATTTGGGATAACTATGCCGCCTGCCGTTCCTTTGCAGAACCCGTCTATGTCTATAGAAAAATCAGGCATCAGCGGTACTGTATCAAACGGGATCCTGAACTCGTCAGCCCAGACATCATAAAATGAGTAGGTCACGTCCGGGAAAAGTATTTTTTCTCCTGAGGTGAAGAAAGTCAGAAAGCTCATCGCAAGAACATCGTCAGAGCCCACTCCGACAAAGATCTGGTCTGCCGGGACTCCGTAAGTGTCTGAAAGCGCACACACAAGGCCTGCTGCTGCAGGATCCGGATATTTTCTCAGCACTTCATAGTCGAAGCCAGCTATCGCCTTCTGCACCGCAGGTGCCGGCGGATACGGATTCTCGTTCGTATTCAGCTTTATCACATCTGCGTTCTTAGGCTGTTCACCCGGCGTATACGGTGTGACTTTGTGGACTTTTTCTTCCCAGGTACTCATTTAATTATCTCCTTTGTATTTCCAACCAGTCTCTGCTTTTTCTCTTGCCTTATCTGTCTCTTGCTGATCATAGACTATGACCGGAAAGCCGGTCTCTACGTACTTGTACAGCTTCTTTGCCATCTCAGGCGGCATGTTCACACAGCCATGCGATCCGGCAGTCTTGTAGATCTCACCACCGAACCTGCCATGACGCCACGGAGCATCGTGGAAACCGATATTGCCATTAAATGGCATCCACCATGAAACCGGTGAAGCATAACCCTGCCCCTTCAGAGTGGCGTCCTTTGTCTTATATGTGATCCGGTAAGTACCTGTAGGTGTCCGCCTGTCAGGGACATCCTTTCCAGTCACGACATCAGAATCGAGCACTTTTTTACCGTTTATCACGAGGAACATATGCTGGGTGGCGATGTTCACCTCGGCGTAGCTGTTTCCGTAATCGTGCGCATAGTCGCCGTGATTTGCAGCTTTGTAATGGTACACAGGCTCTCTGGTCACGTCCTTACCGGCCTTCAGGTCAGCCTTTATCTGGTCACGCTCTCCGGCATAGTTTATCCACCAGCCGTAGTTTCCTCCCTTTACTGTCGCTGTCTTACCATACTGTGTCTTCAGTTTTCTCGGAAGACCCATGGTATTGTACTTATAGCCGAGAGTCATCTGGGCGTATTTATAAATGGCATCATCGTCAAAAGTGACTTTTCCGTTCTTGTCGACCTTGAGCCATTTGACCTGGTCTTCTTTAGCGACCTTCACTTTTCCCTTGTCGCCCATATCATATGTGATATCGACCTTCAGGTATTTATTCAGGTTCTTTACTGTCTTTTTGAGCTGTGCATTGTCGCTTTTTATCTCAGGCTCGATGTAGTCTCCGCTCTCCCTTAAATCAAGCGTCTCATCGAGTGAAGTCAGCGCCTTTTCGATGCTTTTTATCAGGGCATCACGGTCTATCTCTGTCCCGTAGATCTCCTTTTTGACCTTAGCACCTTCATCGGTTATCTCATATGTAGCGTTTTCAGACTTCACAGGCTCTGAAGTAACAGCAGAAAGTCCGTCTACAGCACTCTCGAGCGCAGCCTTGTCAAAATTCGCAGACATGGACGGAACCTCGACGTCAGTATTCTTTCTGAAGAAAGCTTCAGGCCAGGAGCCGACCTTCTGTGAGTCAAGGATCTTCTGCGCAGCGGCCTTTGCCGAGCTGTCATCAAGGGACAGGGAAACGTCCTTTCCGTACAGCACGTCGTCTGTGTTATCGCCTTTTATGTCAAGCGAATAAGACGATGATGAGTCCTTTAAGATGTCGACTATGCCATCCAGGTCTTTACCGTCTGCCTTCTCGCCTGCTATACGGCTTCCCGGCATCACATGGCTCGTGTAATAGAAGGCCGTGCCGGCATATATGGCTGCTATCGCTGTGACCACGAGAACCGTGATCAGTAAACCCTTGTGCTTCATTTTTTTCATCCTTTACAGTGTTCAGTCAAAGCATATACTACATCAATCGACTGCTTTTTTCAATGGACCCGTTTACAAACAGGGGCTTTTGTAACTTCTAAAAGGTACTTTTTTATCGTACAATAGAATTTATGGGAAAATCAGTTCAAGAATTTTTATTAAAAAGAAAAAAACGCATTCTGCTACTTCTGTATATCTTCATCTACCTGGTCTTTTTTCACCTGATAGAGCATGTCTGGATAGCCGGACACTACCATGTGCTCGACACTCCGCTGGACCATGCGCTTCCCTTTATCCCGGTCTTTGTCGTGCCATACTACTTCTGGTTTGCTTATCATGTCTGGGCGATGCTGCCTCCGTTTATCGACGATAATCCATGCGAGTACTACAGGACAGCTCTCACGCTTTTTTCAGGCATGACAGTTTTTATAATAGTATCCATCATATTCCCGAATATGCAGACGCTTCGTCCATCTCACCTCGGAAACGACATTTTTTCAAAAATGATCGGTGCCATCTACGCCGCCGACACACCGACAAATATCATGCCATCGATCCACGTGTACAACGCTCTCGTCGCAAATACCGCTATCCATCGCCGTGCAAAGCGTTTTCACCGCAGATGGGAGTCGGTGCTGTCTGTTTTCTGCTGCGTCATGATTATCCTCGCCACAGTCTTTATCAAACAGCACACCCTCTACGATCTGCTCGGCGCCGCTGCCATGTACGTCGTATTCTACATAGTCTGCTTTAAAAAATTCCGGCTGCCGAAGTTCCTCGCTGAATGATCAGAGGTTCTCGACAGCATCAAGCCAGAGACGAGCTGAAGCATCGGACGGCATTCTAAGGTCTCCGCGCGGCGATAGAGCCACAGTTCCGACCTTCGGGCCGTCCGGAATGGCACTTCTCTTGAACTGCTGTGAGAAGAACCGGCGATAGAAGACTTTCAGCCATTTTTTTATAGTATCAGTATCATAGGCTTCCTCTGAAGTCCCTGTCTTAAACGCTGCTTTTGCCAGCAGATATATCTTCTCAGGCGTATACCCGAATCTCAGCACATAGTATAGGAAAAAGTCATGAAGCTCATAAGGCCCCACCAGATCCTCGGTCTTCTGGGCTATCTGTCCGTTTTCTTCAGGCGGAAGAAGCTCAGGAGACACCGGAGTATCGAGCACATCGAGAAGCACTTTTCTCAGATTCTCATCGTCTTTTCCATAGAAATCCGCATAGAAACGCACCAGATGGCGCACGAGCGTCTTAGGCACAGAACAGTTCACCGCGTACATCGACATATGGTCACCGTTATAGGTAGCCCAACCTAGTGCCAGCTCCGACAGGTCACCGGTTCCTATCACAAGCCCGCCTTCTTTATTCGCTATATCCATGAGGATCTGCGTGCGCTCCCTGGCCTGTGAATTCTCATAAGTCACATCGTGCACAGCCTCATCCTGTCCTATATCAGAAAAATGCTGCCTCACCGCGGCAGAAATATTTATCTCACGGAAAGTGACTCCTAAAGTCTGTATCATCGTGACTGCATTTTCATAGGTCCTGTCTGTCGTGCCGAATCCCGGCATCGTGACTCCGATGATACCCTTCCTGTCCAGTCCCAGGATATCAAAAGCCCTTACCGTAACTAAAAGCGCAAGTGTCGAATCCAGGCCTCCCGAGATGCCGATAACAGCAGTCTTTGAATGTGTATGCTCCAGGCGCTTTCTGAGTCCATAGGCCTGAATATCCAGGATCTCCTCGCAACGCTCCCTCAGATGCTCCCTGCCAGAAGGCACAAACGGATGCGGGTCGATTGGCCTGGTAAGTTCTATCCTCTTCGGAGAAAGCCTGAACGGGACCCTCTCATAGTCGTCATCATCCAGCTCAAAGGTCGTCATCTGATCCCGTCTCTTGAGTGACTCGGTATAATCGATCTCAGTTATCGTCATCTGTCCTTTGAATGGCTTAGTCTCTGCGAGGATTCTGCCGTTCTCAGCTATGATGCCTCCGCCAGGATAGACCACATCCTGTGTCGACTCGCCGATCCCGGCGTTCGAATAGATGTAACTGACGTAGCACTTAGCCGACTGCATCGAGACCAGCTGTCTCCTGTAGGCTGCCTTTCCCGTCAGCTCATCTGAAGCCGACAGGTTTACGATGACAGTAGCTCCCGCCATAGCTGCCCTTGTCGACGGGCTGTCCGGAACCCAGAGATCCTCACAGAGTTCCGCAGCTATCTCTACTCCCGGAATGCTCTCACACGAAAAAATAAGTTCCGCTCCTATAGGTATATCACCATTCGGATAGCTGATACTCTCAGCGTATTCAGGTCCTGCTTCGAAATACCTGGCTTCGTAGAATTCGCTGTAGTCCGGCAGATGTGTCTTCGGCACAAATCCCAGCACTTTGCCATGAGATATGGCTGCAGCGACATTTCTCAGATGGCCCTTGTAATAAAGCGGCATCCCGACAAAAATGATAGCATCCAGCACCTTCGTATTCTCAGCTATGGTCCTTAGCGCCTGCAGAGCTTCTCCTAAAAGCGTGTCCTGGAAAAACAGCTCTCCACAGGTATAGCCTGTGATACAGAGCTCTGGAAAAACTATGATCTGCGCACCAGCATCAGCAGCCTTGAATGACCAGTCTATGATGCTTTTCGCATTTGCCTTTGTATCAGCTACGGTAGTTTCCGGTGTAACTGCCGCCACCCTTATGTATCCGTGTGACATATATCCTCCTAAAAACCGTCAGACTATCTCGTCAGGCTCAAACGTGTACTTCTTTCCGCAGAAACGGCAGACCACTTCTATCGGATCACCCGGCTGGGCGAGATCCTGCTTGTCCTGCTGGGAGAGAGTCTTTAGCTTTGATAAGAACTTCTCCCTGCTGCACTCGCATCTGAATTCTACAGGCTGCTTCTCGGTAAACTCGAGGTCAAAACCATTTAAAACAGTCTGAAGTATCTCTTCAGGCGTCATGCCTTTTTCAAGCATAGTAGTGACTGAATCAATATGTGAGATATTCTCACTGAGCCTGTCTATTACTGCATCGTCCGTATCCGGCATCAGCTGGACTATAAAACCGCCTGACTGCTTTACGGTGAGGTCGGTATCTACCAGGACTCCCAATCCTACAGATGACGGAACCTGCTCACTCTCTGCGAAGTAATAGGTAAAATCCTCAGCGACTTCGCCTGACACGAGATTTATAGATCCGCTGTATGGTTCCTTCAGTCCCATGTCCTTTATGACACGCAGGTATCCTTTTCCAATGGCGCCGCCTACATCCAGGTGTCCCGGGCTCTTTTCCGGCAGATCCACATGAGGGGTATTGGCAAATCCTTTCGCGTGTCCATGGGAGTCAGCCGTAACAGTCACTCCTCCTGCCGGACCGTCGCCTATCAGCTGGACAGTTATCTCGTCATTATCCCCGTCCATCATAAATCCCATCATAAGCCCTGCAGAAAGTGTTCTGCCAAGTGCTGCCGTGGTGACAGGCCAGGTATCATGGTCTTTTCTGGCAGTTTCCACTACTCCCCTGTCAGTTATCGCAAAAGCTCTTATCTGGTCATGCGCTGCGATCGCGCGAACCATGTAGTCGTTCATAATAGTCCTCCGATATAATCGTAGTTTGCGGTCGGCCGCTGCAGACAGCGTCCTCCTTCAGATGCGTGGTTTGGGCTTCCATCTTATCTTTGGCTTCTTCAGATGCGTGGTTGCACTGAACCGTCCTTGTAGTAGCCTGGTCTGTCTGGATCCTTTAAGTGCTCTCTGGTCACGAATGTCAGCTTCTCGGAATCCATTTTTGGAGCCCCCAGGGTATCTGTATCCAGGATTTCTATCAGCTCCAGGCCAGCGGCCTCTATCATATCCTCGATTTCCACGCGCTGGTAGGCCTTTTGCACGTGCTGCTCGAAAAATTTGCCAAAGCGGCCATCACTTTCTCTTATGAAAAGTGTCAGATCGTAGATATTCAGCTTCGTGTCAGGCTCGTATTCGTTTTCCCAGATGAAGCTGCCCTCGTCCCTGTTCTCCGCAAAGGTGTTATCCGCGAGGATTTTCTCATACTTATACTCTGTATTCACATCGAAGATAAACACTCCGCCCGGATGGAGGAAATTATTCACCCGCTTCAGGACTTCGATGAAATCCTGACTATCCGTTATATAGTTCATACAGTCGCAGACACTGACTACGCCCTGGTATGTCCCGAAGAGATCCAGTTCTCTCATATCCTGGCAGATATATAGTATCGAGTCATCAGTTTCTCTGGCTCTGGCGATCTCAAGCATTTCATCTGACGAGTCCACGCCTGTCATATCATAGCCTAAGTCTCTGAGCCGCCTGGTGATCTGTCCCGTCCCGCAGCCCAGATCCAGAACCATAGGCCTGTCAGCGGAGGATGGCAGATATTTTTTCAGTAGAGAATCTATTCCCGAAGCCCACCTGTCATATGGGACATTATCCATGAACATGTCATAGACTTCAGCAAATGAGGTGTATGAATCACACACTTTTAAATCCTTCCTTTGAGCCATTTATAGATGTAGTCATAGACGTCGGCACGGTCAGTCTCGTTTAGGATCTCATGTCTGTCATTCGGGAAGAGCTTAAGAGTCAGGTCCTTGATGCCGGCCTTCTTAAAGCGCTGGAACGCACTCTTGACGCCCCTGCTCATGGCACCGACCGGATCATCTGCTCCCGAAGCAAAAAGTATCGGCAGATTTTTCCTGATGCGGTCTACATTCTTCTGTGAGTTGTCGAAAAGCATCGCAGAAGTCATCCCCCGGTAACCGTTCACCGAGAACAGATATGTGTCAAGCGGATCGCTGTAGTATTTCTTTACGCTCTCCACGTTCTTCGACAGCCAGCTATTCTCCGGTTCCGAACCATCCATGCAGAACTTATGATAATCGCCTGCAAACAGGAAATTCGTGACTGCCCGGCTCTTGTAATCCCATCCGTGAAAAAGTGCTGTGATCCTGATCACAAGCTTTGCCACGATGATAGCTGCGTTCGGAACTGTACCCGTCCCGACAATGATGGCTCCTGAAAGCCCTTCAGTCTCTTTTGCATACACAGATAAAAATCTCCGGAGCATGTAGCTTCCCATCGAATGTCCCAGAATAAAATACGGCACATCAGGATATTTTTTCTTCCCGTATCTGTATACGGAAAGCATATCTTCGCACATCGTCTTCTCCGGAGCCTTGGAATGCATGATGCCGAGCTCCGCCGGATCGTCTTTCGGAAGCGAGTGACCGTGGCCGATGTGGTCATGTCCTATAACGACAAACCCGTGATCAGTCATGTACTTCGCGAACTCCTCGTACCTCTCGATATACTCGATCATGCCGTGCACCAGCTGGAGTACAGCGACAGGCTTCCCGGCGTCTCCCTTCCACTCCACACAGTGTAGTGCTGTACCCTTATCGTCATGTGACCTTATAGAAAAATTCTCCTTTACCATTTTAACCTCCTATAACCTTACCCTGTATTTTTTTATCTTCGCCTGAATGCTCCGCACTCCGTTATATTCATTTATATCCGGATCGTAGACGATGTCAAGCCTTATTTGATTTTTCTGGCCAGAAAGCGCCTTCGCAAGCTCGCCTTCACCGAATGCCCCGGTAATGTCCCTGTCCATCGCATCTCCGTCTCCGAAGTAAAGCGCATCGACCATCGTGCCTTTTGATGAAAGTGTCAGTTTCCTGTACTGCTGTTCTTTTCCTATTCTCCTGTATGACAGGACATCCAGCCCATTCTCCGCAAAAACCGGCTTCTCATTCCCGTTTCCGAATGGTTCGAGCTTCTGCAGGTCATCTATCAGTGAAAAACTGGCGTAGTACAGCGGCATCGGTACGTCTATCATGACCTTCTCCTGCAGGTCATCGTCTACAAGCCCGCTGTGATCATTTAAAAATGTCCTTAGCCAGTCCACATCCTCTCCTCTCATAGAAAGGCCTGCTGCCATAGGATGTCCGCCGAACTTCGTAAAGACTCCGTCCCCGCCGTATGCTTCGTTGGCTTCGACCATTTTTTCATACATGGAATAGGCCTCGATGCTTCGGCCACTGCCCTTTACATCTCCATTCTCTGTCTTACAGAGGACAAATACCGGGCGATAGAACTTCTCCTTGAGCTTCCCTGCCACCAGTCCGCATAGGCTCTCATGCAGATCCGGTATGTATAAGACCATGACCTTTGGCAGCTCTGTCCTGCCGCTCAGCTCTTCAAAGGCTCTGTCCACACCCTTCTGCGTCATGCCTTTTCGCTCTTCGTTAATAGATACGAGTTCTTCTGCTTTCTCCATGGCTCTGCCCGGGTCATTCTCCAAAAGAAGGTCTAAAGCCTTCTCAGCACTGTCTATACGTCCTGAGGCGTTAAAGCACGGTCCTAAGACAAAGCCTATGTGCCATGCCTGGATGTGGTTTCTGTCAAGACCAGCAGCATCTATAAGTGCGTCAAGTCCGACATTCCCGGAATGTGACATCTGCTTTAAACCGAAGCTCACTATAACACGGTTCTCATCCCGGAGCTCCATGATGTCAGTCACAGTCGCAAAAGCAGCTTCAGGCAGATACTTAAGAGCATCCATCCTGCCACAGTCTTCAAAAAGTGCCGTTATCATCTTAAACGCTACGACTGCGCCACAAATACCTGGGAACGGATAACTGTCATCCGCCCTGTGCGGATCTACCACACAGTTCGCATGAGGCAGATGGTAGACCTTCCCATCGCTGAAAAAATCGTAAACACCATGCTCAGTGTCAGCCTCTTTCGGAAGCCGTGCAGTATCATCTCCTTCTTCAGGAGTGGAATACGGGATCTCGTGATGGTCAGTGACTATGACTGTCATGCCTTTATCTCTCGCCAGCTGTACAGCCTCAGCTGCAGCTATGCCATTGTCACAGGTGATCACTGCTTCTATGCCCTCAGAAGCTGCCTTCTCCACCATCTCAGGGTTCAGGCCGTAACCATCATGGACTCTGTCCGGCAGCTTGTAATCGACATCGGCTCCGACTGACCTAAGTCCATCGACAAGGATATACGCGGAGCAGATACCGTCTCCGTCATAGTCTCCGAATACACGGATTTTTTTCTTATCGTGTATCAGTGACTGTATAAGCCTGACTGCCATGTCCATGTCCTTCATCAGATGGGGGCTGTGAAGCTGCGACAGATCCGGGGATAAGAACCTTCCCATCTCTTCTTCATGTATATCACGATTTATCATGATGCGTGCCGTGACCTGATCTATACCATACTTTGCTGCCAGCTTCTTGAAATCCGCCTTTTTACAGTAGCATTCCCATTTTGCCATATCTTTATAAAAATGGAGCTGTGGGTCATAAATGAAAATGGGACAGACCCTTTTCATATCTGCACAGCTCCGGTTCAGTTTTATTCTTTACTACAGTTGTTATCTAAGAACTTATACAGAAGTCTGTACAGTTCCTTTGCCTCGTCCCCATCCAGTCTCACACATTTCGCCATTTCCTTAGGCACCGAAAGCGCCCTGTCGCGGAGCTTCATACCTTCGTCTGTTATCGAGATAAGAAGATTCCTCTCGTCTGTCTTACTTCTGTGGCGATAGATATAGCCCTTCTGCTCCAGCTTCTTCAGAAGAGGTGTAAGTGTTCCCGAATCGAGGTACAGGCACCTGCCTATCTCCTTGACGTTCATCTCCTTTTTCTCCCAGAGGACCATCATCGTGATGTACTGGGTATATGTCAGATCCAGCGCAGAAAGGTAAGGCTTATACGCCCTGACCACTTCCTTCGCACAGGCATAGAGCGGGAAACAGAGCTGGTTCTTCAGTTCGAGGCATGCATACTTGTTCTCTTCCATTACATTACATCTCCAAAAAACGAAATACAATTACATTGTACACAATCTTTTAAAAACTGTCAACGGAAGAAGATGTTTTTTTAAATGTGCTTTAGCATATACTCTACAACAGCCGCGCATCGTTACGAGCACTTAGCGGCTGTTCTTTAGCCGCTTACGTGCGATACATGCGCGGCTGTTGGCGGCCGTCCTTCAGGCCGCCTACGGCCTTCAGAGATTTTTCAACATATACTCTACAACAGCCGCGCAGTGCCTTGCTGCCTTCTTCTCGAATGTCGGATAGTCCTCAGAGCCTGAGTTGTCAGCCTTATCAGAGATAGCGCGGATGATAACGAAAGGCACTTTGTTCAGGTAAGCCACCTGTGCAATGGCAGTTCCCTCCATCTCAGTGCACATACCGCCTACGAGATCGTGGATAGCCTTCTTCTGGTCATTTCCGGCGATAAACTGGTCTCCGGATACGACCCTTCCTGAAAACACATGGATATCAGGAGCAGCCTCCTGTACAGCCTTTACAGCACAGTCATGGAGCATTTTATCAGCTGGGAAGCTGACAGTTCCGACTCCCGGAACCTCGCCTGGCTTGTATCCGAGTGGAGTCACATCGAAGTCATGGTAGATAGCATCCTCAGAAACCACGATATCTCCTATGTCGATATCAGCATCCATCGAACCTGCAACTCCGGTATTGATCACATGTGTCACATCGAAGCAGTCACAGAGTACCTGTACACAGGCAGCTGCATTTACTTTTCCGACTCCGCACTGGACTACTACGACATCCGTATCTCCTATCTTTCCTTCGAAGAACTTCATGCCGGCCTTATCTACCGTGCGCTCCGTCGTCATCTCTGCTTTGAGGTGGTCGACTTCGATTTCCATAGCTCCTATAATTCCGATCTTCATTTGTCTTTCCTTTCCTATTCCATTTCCTTAACCTGATCAGTCTGGATATACCAGGTTCTCTTCTGTGGCGTTCTGCAGTACATTTAAGTACTTCTTTGCCAGGTAGTGCGCCATGCCGAGGTTCTGATCCAGGTAATTACCGCAGTTTCTCGGAGCTGCTCCAGGTACATCGCCTTCAAAGTCCCTGATGAAGTCGAACATCTCTATGACAAGCGGAAGTACATCCTTCGAATCATAGTCTCCTGCAAGAAGCATATAAAATCCTGTCCGGCATCCCATAGGTCCAAAATAAACAGTCTTATCGCCGAAATCCTTATGGTTTCTTAAAAAAGTGGCTCCGAGATGCTCTATAGTGTGCATCTCCGCTGTATTCATGACAGGCTCTCTGTTCGGCGCTGTCATTCTGAGGTCAAAAGTCGTGATGACTGCATCGCCATAGCGGTCTTTTCTCGACACATACACTCCCGGTAGCAGCTTCAGATGGTTTATAGTAAAACTCGTGATCTTCTCCATAGCTTATGTCCTTTCTTTAAAAAATAAAATAAGGGGCTGTGTTTCCGCAGTCCCTTAAAATATGCAGTGCGGATAACAGGACTTGAACCTGCACGGTCTCCCACTAGAACCTAAATCTAGCGCGTCTGCCAATTCCGCCATATCCGCCCACTACTATACGCTTTACTCGTCGTCATCCTTTGAAAGAGAGTTCAGTGCATCGAGAATATCCTGACTGTCGATCTCCGAGAAAGCATTCAGTGCCTGCTCCATCTTTCCGAAAAGAGGCTCTTCTTCCTGCTGATCCTTGATCCCCAGGTGCTCGCGAAAGCTCTTGATCTCTGCTTCTGTAGTATCTGATGAGTTCTGCTCTGTCTTTTTCTCTTCTGCCATATGCGACTCCCTTACGGCCATCAGAATGACCTATGAGTTTTGCGTTGCAACTCATATATGATACAGGATTTCAGAAAAGAATGCAAGTATTTTCAGATGCCTTCTGAACGTCCATAGTAAAACATATACTGCTGGATGACCCCGGCATAGGGACTGTAGCGCCGGTCGTCAAACGAACCACCATATACATCATCTATAACCCGTTTTATCCATACATCTATAGGAAAGAAATCCAGGCGGTGGAATCCAAACAGTGCAGTGCAGTTAGCAACTTTCTTTCCGACTCCCTTAAAGCCCAGGAGCTCTTCGTATAAAGCCTTATCATCGAGCTGCATCATATACTCTAGAAGGTCAGGATTCATAACAAGTCTGCTGACAGTCTCCTGGATATATGGCATTCTGTAACCCAGTGAACAGCTGTCCATACCAGCTTTTTTATAGGAACAGAACTCTCCTCCGCACTTCTCACACGAGAGACCTGACAGCTGTACCAGAGACGGGAATGCATACACCTCATCGCCATCAAACTGTCCTATATAGGTACCACAGGCTGCACACAGCTTCTCTACGCATGATTTGATGGCCGGAATGTTCTTCCTCTGGGAGATGATGAAGGTGATCAGTGTCTCAAGAGGATCCTGTCTCAATATCCTTATGCCACGGCCATAGTCTCCTGCATTTGTAAGAAAAATGTCACCAGAATCTATGGATGCAATAATTCTGTCATAATCTGTGTCTACATCCAGGTAGTCTTTCCAGACATTCTGATACTCACTTTCATCACAGTCTATCGTAATGGTATGGTCATCCACCTGCGTGAAATACCTGACCATGCCGAAGGCTGTGACTCTGAATGTACCATCGGTGATCTCTTTCCAGCGGAAACACTGTCCGCTGTCTGCTATTTTCTTCAGGTCTATGCTGTCATTTAAGCTAACTACGTACTTTTTCATAACACAGTTATTATAACCATCCGTGTACCCGTTCGCAAGGTCAAAAACCAGACTATCAATGTGGCTTCAGCGTGAAATTCACAGCAGGTGCACCAGTTATCCACATACTTATCCACAATAGTACATTCTTGCAGCACCAGATGTCCAGGCAGTATCGTTGACCAACGTCTCAACTAAACACTTGTGGACTCAGAAAGTGGATAACGTGCATAGTTCCGTTGATAAAGTATTCAAAAGGCGGATTTTAGGGAAATCATTCCACAAAATCCGGTGGATTTCTGTGGATAACTGTAATAGTTTCCACTGTGAATTTGTGGATAACTTCATCTGACAGTTCTTTTGATTTTTGAATCAACTAATTCCCCGTCTATTCTCACCTCCACTTATACACAATTCAGTTATCACTAGCTGGTCTTCCCCAGTTCTCACCGTAAAGCCTGTCCAGCTCTGACTTAATAGGTGCCATATCTATAACACAGCGGTTCTCCGATATGAGCACTGGTATCCGGTCAGTAAAGTGATAGACCGATACCTCGTAGCCTTCTCGCATGTCCTCCGTAGATGTATCATCACACCCATCCTCGTATGCCTTATCACGCATGTCATAGACCACTATCTCCCGCTTGGTCGGGTCGATGATCCAGTATTCGCTTACTCCTGCCTCTGAATACTTCGCCAGTTTATCGATCTGATCCTTTCTCCTCGTGGAAGGCGAGAGAACTTCAAGGATAAAAGCCGGAGGTCCCTGAACATTTCCCGGAGTGATCTGTGACTCATCGCAGACCACAAAGACATCAGGCTGTACCATGGTGTAAGCATCCCTGTCTATCTGAACATCCAACGGCGCCATAAATGCATGACAGAGCATACCGTGTTTTACTATACATTCATAAAGCCTCATATATACATACTGAGATATCATCTGATGGTAGGTGGTAGGAGAAGCCATATCATACAGGATTCCGTTTATGAGCTCGGTTCGTCTGTCATCCGGGAGCTGTTCCCTCTCTTCTACAGTATATATGTGAGGGATCCCGTCTTCGGGCATAGTGATTCTCTGCCTGTAAGTCCTTAATCTCTCATCATCTCCGTTCTGAGCAGTATCATCAGCCTTCTCAGTCTCGCTTCCATAACTGAACGGAGCATAGTAATTTCCTCCGTCTCTGACTACCTGTATATCGCGCTTTTCCGGCGTAAACGTACCTCTGGCAAGCTCCCTGTTCCTCTTCATCCTGCAAAGAGCATCCTCTATAGAATGCAGCGTAGACGCCCTCGGATCCTTAGTAAATCCACCCAGGACCTTCTGCAGAGTACCAAGAGGGACACCAGACTCCTTACTCAGTTCCTGATATGTGATTCTCAGCTCACCCTTTATCGCATTCATCTGATCCACAGTCATCATAATATCAACTCCATCACCGTTCGAATATTTGTTCTATGCATAGAGTATATCATGCTGCATTCTGTTTGTCAATCTCTTTTGGAAATATTTTTCCTCTAATGGAAAATACATAGACAAAAAAGGACTCCCCCGTTTCCGGAAGAGTCCCAGCTTAAAGTATATCTATGAATAAAGTATTTCAATAGTCCACGCTTATCAGCATAAGCCCTTTAGCCGGAGCCGTAGGCCCGGCTTTTTTTCTGTCTTTTGCATCAAGGATTTCACTGACATCCTCCGGTGCAAGCTTTCCTTCCCCGACCAAAAGCAGAGTTCCTACTATGATCCGCACCATATTCTGTAAAAATCCGGTGCCATGAAGTGTAAAGTAAATATAGCCCTTCGAACGTCTGACATCGATCCTGTCTACGAGGCGGACAGTGGATTTTTTCATATGGGAATTGCCGCAGAAACTTTTAAAATCATGCTCACCGGTGAGAATATCCGCGGCCTGCTGCATTTTTTCGACATCTACATCGTGCTCCAAAGCAGTGTAGTATTTCCTGTTAAAAACCGGATGCACCGGACCGAAAAATGCCGTGTACTGGTAAGTCTTGCCGACAGCGTTGTATCTGGCGTGGAACCTGTCTGAGGCTACAGAGACTTCACGGATCGCTATATCATCCGGCAGATACCTGTTGCAGTAATCTCTTATAGCGTCACAGTCAAGTGACGTATCGAGCTTTACTGAAGCCACCATGCCTCTCGCATGTACACCTGCATCCGTTCGCCCGGCTCCTATCACCTCAGGGATCGTCGCCGGCTCATCAGTTCCTTCCCGTTCGATATCTTCCTTACTCATCAGCATGAAACCAAGGACTCTTTCGATCTTCCCCTGGATCGTCGGCCTGTCCGGCTGATGCTCCCAGCCATAGTACCTCGTACCATCGTATTCTATTTTAATCTTATAATTTTTTTCACTCATGCCACCTAGTTTAAAGCATATAGCAGAGAAATACAAGCATCAGTGAGCCCGGGCGGCCGCAGTGCGCGGGCGAATAGCAGGGAGACGTCGTGAGGGAGCACGCTAGTTACTGCCCGGGTGGCCCGCGGTGCAGGCTCCGTTTGGGCCAGAGGGCAGTTAAGAGACGCGTGCGACCGAACAGGAACCCCGCTGTTGAGCCCGCGCACGCGGCTATCCCGGGCTCACATCTAGTAACTTATCTTCTCCGGAAAAGTATAAAACCCACTGTATAACGAGTTCCTGTCCACCTCTTTTTTCGGCAGATCCATGTACATATGGTTATCCTTCAGAAACTGTATCGTATTCGAAAAAGAAGCATAAACAGGCAGATACTCTTCACCATTCTCCGAAGGGATATCCAGAACTATCTGACCGATCTCCATCTTAAAACCTGCCGTATCGAAGTCATAGTGCTCCAGATCCTTCAGATAAGCCTCCTTTAAGGACTGATAGATATCAGTGCTATTGGCATAAAGCCGGGTAGCATCGGCATCCGCGTTATCATATGCTATCGAGGCAGAAGCCCGTTTCAGGCCTTTTGCTATATCGTCGTCATGGTACAGTCTGAAGAAGCCTTCTTTGAATTCTTCAGAACCCATGACTTTATTCATTAGATCTCTCGCAGTCGCTGGAATATAGACTTTTCTCGACATAGTCTTCCCATTTTTCATACGATAGTAGATCTTTATCTCACAGGTGTTGGCAGGACTTCCGTCCTCAACCGGAGTATTCCTTGTGGTCTCCTCTCCTATCTCGAGCAGATGGTTTACCGTATCTATATCGGTCAGTTTCATATAAGAAGCGGCATACGTAGTATCCTCGATCTCATTACCGGAAGTGTTTACTATGTAGGCACTCTTCACCCCAGCTTTATCTGGAATCCAGCGGCTGTACCCGACTACATCATATCGGCAGAAGACCATAAGCACGATGGCACATACGCCCCCGATGGCAGTAAAGCCAAGTCCCTTGAACACTTTTCTTATGTCGGCGTTGTAGATAGCCTCCATGACACCTCCTACCACAAGAGCTGAGATGATCATCGAAATGATACCGCCTGCCATCCCGGCACTCTGTTCGAAGAAAGACCCGGCAATTATCGCCGCGAGAAAAATAAGCGCAGCTTTTGTGATCGCTCTTACAGCCTTCAGTGGCACAGTCTTTCCGGCGTCCTCATTTTTCCTGTACCTGTAGAACAGGTATGCAGCCACCAGCGCAATCGCAGCACAGAGCAGGTTATGCGGTATCGCGTACCAGGCCGGTCTGTAAAAAGTCTCCACCGGTGAAAAAATGCAGTGAGTCGTGAAGTCCCTCCCATTATAGGTAGGAAGCATCATCAGACAAGTGTTCACACAAGCATCAAATGCAGGCTCAAACGCGAGCAGGACCACAGCAGCTATTACAGAAACCGCCAGAGTTCCGGTAAGCATTACTGCCAGCGTCGATACGGAAAAAGTCGCCAGTGAAAGTATCAGATTACTGCCAAAACCTGTAAACGCTGTCTTTACCACTGCTCCTGTGCAGGCTTTGTATGAAGCTGCAACTATAAGTCCGAGAACGATGCCAGTCAGGTACGATGTCACCAGGATCACAGCGCTGTTTATGATCACGCCTACGAAGTGTGCGTTTCTAGATATCGGCTGGCTCTCATAAAAGTCTATTTTCTGCTTGTTTGAAAGCCAGTGAAATCCCTCTATCGCCAGCAGTACGGAACCCACCAGTACGATCACTGTGTTAATGTTCCCGGCTCCAAGCATCTCCTTAGCTGCATCTATAGCAGAACTCCTCGTCAATCCCGTCAGATACAGTGACAGGAATCCGGCATCAAATAGTATAAAAGTCACAAAGGCCAGAACTATAAGCCATTTGCGCCGTTTAAAAATATTTTTCTGTAAAGTAACGAAGTTACTGAATGATGAGTTTTCTGACATCATATCCTGCTCCTTCCGTTTCCGCTATGAAAAGCTCCTCCAGTGTCAATGGCAGTATCTCAAAGAATACCGTATCTATATGTGAAAAAATTTCCGTAACCTGCTCTCTGGTCCCACGGACAGTCATCACATGAAGCCGTCCCTGTCTTTCGTCAGACAGGACTTTTAAAGACTTCGAGACATTCTGTGCGTCATTCTCATCTGAAAAAACGCACTGCAGCTTCAGAAGTCCGGTCTTCATGTCATCCAGATCCTCAGACAGAAGCAGTCCGCCCTTGTGCAGCAGGCCCACATGGTCACAGATATCCTCGAGCTCACGGAGACTGTGTGACGAGATAAGCGGCGTAAGTCCCCGTTCTGACATCTCATTTGCAAAAAGTGACTTGACCGCTGCTCGCATAACAGGATCCAGTCCATCGAAAGTCTCATCGAGAAGCACATACTTTGTCTTCGCGCAGACAGCCAGAAGTATCGCGAGCTGCCTCTTCATTCCCTTTGAAAAAGTGGCCACTCTCCTGGTCATCTCAAGGTCAAATGCTTTTATCAGCCTGTCGAACTGCGCCTTATCAAAGGCAGGATAAAGGCTTCTATAGTAGTCAGCCATGTCTTTCGGAGTCGCATTATTAAAAAAATACGGATCATCCGATACGAACACGAACTGCGATTTGGCCTTCGGATCGTCCCAGACCGGCTGCCCGTCGACTGTGATCGTTCCCGCATCCGGTTTCAGGACACCTGCCATTAATCTGAGCAATGTGCTCTTTCCTGCTCCGTTAGTTCCCACAAGCCCAGTGATCTCGCCGTCCGACACCGTAAGCGTTACCTTATCAAGTGCCTTAGCCCCGTCAAATGACTTGCACAGATCCTTCGTCTCTATCATTTCTTCCCATCCTTTCCGTCTAGAAGTTCGGACCGGCTGATACCGATCTCATCCGCCTCTTTAAAAATCTCCGCAAGCCTCGACTGAAGCTCCGCCTTTTTCTTCTCACGAAGCGCCGGATCTTCTTTTACGAAGTTCCCTCGACCCTTCACCGAATATATAAAGCCCTCATGCTCAAGCGCCGTATATGCCTTCTGAACCGTATTCGGGTTCGTCGAAAGCTCCATCGCAAGCTTCCTTACCGACGGCAGCGGCTCATCGGTCTTCAGCACGCCCTGAAGTATCAGCTTCTTATACATATCAGCTATCTGCTCGTATATCGGACGCGGATCCTGAAAATCCAGGAAATTCATAGGCATCTCCTTTCATTTTTGTTCTAACTGTACTAATTATACTAATACAGCTGCGTTTTGTCAAGAATTTCTTCCACAAAAAAACACCGGGAAGATCTTTCTTCCCGGTGAAATAGAATTTAAGAATGATATCAGGTGCGCTTTATGAAAGCAGTCCCGCACTTAGGGCAGGTTATCTGCACTTTACCGTGTCCGCGTGGAACCCTTACCTTCTGGCCACATGACGGACAGGCGAAAACCTTTACGCCATTTTTTCTGCCGTAACGTATTTTCCTATACAGTTCTACAAAAAATGCCCTGATCCGCCACATAATGCCATCCTCCATTGATTACCTGAACAGTGCTGTCATTCGCACCCGCTTTTACAAAATTTTCTTAAATGCAAACCCCATTACAGGGATTATTCTAACACTTCATTTGCATTATTACCACACAAAATTTTGAAAAAAAACTCGTCTATATTTGCGCTCTTGTGGAAGCGTTCTCATACGTGTATAATGAACAAAAAATAAAAAGGAGGGCAAAAAAATGACTATAAATGAAATAGCTGAGATGGCGGGGGTTTCGAGGGCGACAGTTTCCAGATATTTAAATGACGGCTATGTAAGCGATGAAAAAAAGGACCGGATCTCCGCAGTCATCGAAAAGACCGGCTATGTGCCGTCAGTTTCAGCAAAGCTTTTACGCTCACACCATTCGAACTTCATCGGAGTCGTGATCCCGAAACTGAATTCCGATTCGATCAGCCGGATGACAGACGGAATCAGCAGGCGGCTTTCAGATGAGGGCTACCAGATGCTTCTCGCCTGCACCGATAATGACGAGAAAAAGGAGCTTAAATTCTTAAAGCTCTTCCAGGAGAATAATGTCGATGGCATCATCCTGTTCGGGACTATTTTTACGGCGGCGCACCGGAGGTTTTTAGACCAGCTGAACATCCCCGTCGTGATCTTAGCCCAGGAAGAAAAAGGCTATTCGTGCATCTACTCAGATGACTATACGGCAGCATATGACCTCGGCACACATCTGGCTGAGAAAGCTGAGAAAGTCGGTATGATATCGGTCACATCTTCTGACGCGGCCGTAGGAAGAAACAGAAGAAACGGATTCCTGGACGCCTTTAAAAAAGCGGGCATCCGGATACCAAAGAGTTATATCCGGGTTTCCGGTTTTGACGCAGCATCAGGAGAACAGGAGACACTCGCACTTTTTAAAGAGCACCCTGATATCGACACCCTTGTATGTGTGACCGATACCATAGCGTCCGGCGCTTCGCGAGCACTTCGCACCCTGAAGAAAAAAGTACCAAGGGATGTCCAGCTCTCCGGATTCGGTGACAGCACAGTCTCGGAAGTGCTCTACCCGACTCTTACGACAGTTCATCTCTACTACGAAAAAGCCGGCTCCTCGGCGGCGGCGATGCTTTTAGAGCACATTGCCTCGCCGGAGGAACCGGTCAATGAAATGAAATTCTCATATGAAATAAAGATCCGCGAATCTACGAGGTGATCTTATTCTGCCTCATTCACGATGGCCTTCCACCCCTGTGGATACCAAGACTCTCACGGATTGAGATGAGTCCATCCAGCTCGTCATCAGTGAACTCGCGGTAGTCCTTCATGACATATTTCGACAGAATCACTATCTTTGCGTAATGCTCAAGTGTCTCCATACGCATATATGCCTGCATGAGATTCGATCCCCAGGTCAGTACGCCATGATTTCCCAGAAGCACTGCATTGTAGTCATGTACATAAGGAAGAACTGACTTCGGTACTTCATCAGTTCCAAGCATTGCAAACGGTGCGCAAGGCACGACTCCCAGCTGCATCACACCTTCCGGAAGGATCCTCTCATCCAGATCCTTTCCTCTTATGGCAAAAGCTGTACCGCATACCGGATGCGCATGACAGACCGCATGAATTGAAGGCTCCTCATTATAAACACCGAGGTGCATCCTGATCTCACTTGATGGCTTCCATGTACCTTCGATCACATTGCCATCCAGGTCCATTTTTATCAGCATATCCTCTGTCATGAAACCCTTGCTCACATTGGTCGGGGTTGCCCAGAGCGTGCTGTCTGATACCTTTACACTGATATTCCCGTCATTTGAAGCTACGAAGCCCTTGTCGTACATGCGGCGACCGACTTCAAGAATCAGTTTTCTTGCCTCTTCGTCCGATGGATAATTGGTTACATTCTCGTACATATTAGAATCCTAATTTCGTAAAAAGACAGGAGAACCGTCCCCTTGTCTCTTAGATTATATCACGAAGTTTCAAATAGTCATAGAGTACCTGAGCGCTCCTGTCGACTCCTAAAAGAGATGATGAAAGTATCATCTCGTAATTGTCTGCATCGCCCCAGCGACCCTCTGAATAGGTGTCATGGTACATCCGTCTCGACCTGTCATGGCGGCGGATTGCTGCTTTGGCATCCTTCTCATTCATTTCGCGGCGTTCCATGATACGTCTGATCCTGTAATCCAGCTCGCCCGTAATGAAAAAACGGACCAGATACGGATAGTCCTTCAGGATCTCGTCTCCTGCCCGGCCTATCAGTACAAATGATTTCCCAGCCTTCGCCTGTCTGATGATATACTCATGCTGCGCATGTGCGATCATCTTGGTCGGATTGTTGGTGATGCTTGTGTTCATGGCCTGAACCGTACGATAGGCAAAAGGATTGACTACCTTTTCATCATATTTCTTGAGGAGGTCTATATCAATTCCGAACTCCTCAGACATTCCATCAAGCATATTCCTGTCAATGAAATCAATGCCCAGCATCTCTGACAGCTTCTTCCCGATATCATGCCCGCCGCTTCCGTACTTACGGCTGATGCTGATCAGGATCTGATTACTCTTTCCCATATATCCTCCTATTTCCGAGGGATATCGGACACATGCAGCCATTTGTGACACGCTCTCGCTAATGTTTAGACGCAGCGGACGCATAGGCGGCCAAAAAACGGCCGCCAAGCGCCGGCGTCTCAAAAGGTCACTCACAACTCATGTGTCCTCATCCCTTATAAACTACAGATATCTCGCGAATATAAATACCGTTGAGAATGCCAGCACCAGTATAGTTGCCGGCGCCGCTGCCTTGCAGTACCTGCCCCAGCTGATCGGATGTCCTGCACGGGTTGAGGCCGATGTACCAACTACATTTGCAGAAGCACCAATCGGTGTTGCTGAACCACCGATATCTGTTCCGATCGACAGCGCCCAGGCAAGCACATCCACATTGACCCCAGGTGTAACCCTCGCCAGTGCCTTGATGATCGGAATCATAGTCGCTGAGAACGGGATGTTGTCGATAAATGCACTTGCAATTCCTGAGATCCAGATGATGATCGCAACCATTGTGAAAACATTGCCACGAGATACCCTGGCAATGAATCCGGCGACTGTTTCCAGAACACCTGTCTCTTCAAGACCTCCGACAACCACGAAGAGTCCGACGAAGAACAGCAGCGTCTTGAAGTCGACAGATTTCATGATCTCTTTCACATGCTTCGGAGCCGTCACCAGTGTGAGACATGCAATCAGAACTCCGATGAATGCGACTGTGAGTCCTGTGCTGCCATGAGTGATGAGAAGCACTACAGCCAGTGCAAATATGCAGGCACTGATGATGAACCCACGCCGGTCTGTGATCATTGTCTTCGGGTCAGGAAGCTTAGAATAATCCACATTTGCATTCTGGGTGCGAAACTGCCTCCTGTATACGATATAGAAATAAAATACAGTGATCACAAGTGCGATTATAGATACAACGCCTGTATTCGTAAGGAAATCAAAGAATGTGAATCCGAGAGATGTACCAATGATGATATTCGGCGGATCTCCACACATGGTGGCACTTCCACCCAGATTAGCACAGAATATCTCGGAAATGATCATTGGAACCGGGTCAAATGACAAGAGCTGCGCCAGCTCAATCGTCACCGTCGCCAGGAACAGTATGACTGTGATCGAGTCTATAAACATAGACAGTCCGAAGCTCATGATCATAAACACGATAAAGATCCTGACCGGCTTATAATCTATAGCTCTGGCCAGTGTCATGCACAACCATTGGAAAAATCCAACTCTCGCCATGCCAGCCACCATGATCATCATTCCTGCTATAAAAATGATCGTTGACCAGTTGATACCGATTGAAGAGCTGGCTCCACGCCCGGACACATGCCAGAAATCAGATGTAAAAATTGATGACACATTCAGCGTCTGAAGTAATGCTGCACCATCGCGCATCTCTATCCCAAATACCAGGATAATAGTCCCCAGCGCACAGCACAGTGTGATGATATAATGCTCCCACCTGTCAAGAACGATGAGTATGAACATCAGAAGAAAGATAATGATTGCAGTAATCTCTGCTGCCATTTTTATAACCTCCTGTTTCTTCTGCCTCCAGAACTACCCACTTATTTTACTACTCTTGTACTCATCCGTCTCCCTATCCACTCATTCTTCGGATCCCAGAGCCTGTCATATGAGAGTCCGGTTACTTTTTCACAGATCTGCTTCTCTTCATCTGTAGTCACGGAATTGTCCTCGCCGCGGCGTCTTGCGATCTCCTTCTTGATGACATTGAATTCCTTCTCCGTCATCGGAAGTCTGTATCCGAATATGAAGAGGCAGACGCAGAGGATCACCGGCATCAGGATGAATACAAGTGCGATTCCATGCTGTGTAGAAAGAGCCTGACGGCCGCCGGCATTAGCGATCTTTTCACTGTAGCCAACAGCGGCGAGAAGCACACCTATGAGCCATGATGAAAGGCCGGATGATATTTTTCTTGCAAAAGTAGACATCCCGGATACAACCCCAGGTCTGTGAACACCGGTCACGAGCTCATCTACATCCGGCATATCAGCCATGATTGCAAAAATACTTGTAAGCGTAGCAGCATTTCCTATACCAATGCCGCATGCCAGAATGAGAATCGGGATGATGCTCGCACCCTCATTTGAAAACGGAATCAGAAGAAGCGTCGACACAATCCTGATAGGAGCTCCGATGAGGATCGTCGTGCGCTTCGAAGTCTTTGCCATCACAGGCCCCCAGATCAGCATGCCGATAAGCTGTGACAGAATGATTGCAGCCATCAGATAGGTAAAATAGTGGTTCCCGTATCCATTGATCACATCATCCACATAGTAGACAGCCATTCCGGTGACGAAGTCCGTCCCGCACTGTCCAGTCAGATAGATGCCGATGAAAAGCCTGAATGTACGGTTCCTGAACACACTTCCAGCATGATTGAAGCTGTCCACAAGCCTTGACTTCACAGGTGCATGCTGATTCTCCCAGGTGCCTGCAACAGTTATAAGACATGTGATCAAAAAGCACAGCCCGAATATCAGACAGCACTTCAGATACATAGAAGCCTTGGTCGGATCAGTGATCAGAAGCGTCGGCACAACTCCGCATACCATGGAACCAAGCGTCGACCAGATCATTCTCACATTTGAAAACTTCGATCTCAACGCATAGTCATCGATCATATCCGGCAGCAGTCCGTTGTACGGAACCATCAGGATCGTCGATCCTGTAGAGAACAGGCAGTACATGATCACATAAAAGATAAACATCGCTGCCGTTGACTTCGTAGAAAACGGAACCCACAGCATGACAAAAGTGATCGCCGTCGCGAATGATCCGATCAGCATATATAACCGCTTCGGTCCCATTTTTGCAGAGGTCCTGTCAGTGATATTGCCCATCATAGGGTCCGTGATAGCATCCCACACATGTCCGATCAGCGGCACCGTCCCCGCAAGTGCCGGCGGCATCCCCATTGCCTTGATCAGAAAAACCGTAAAGAACGATCCGATGATGACGAAGGCGCCTCCATTGAAAAACTCGGCCATGCCGTACATCATCTGTGCCCCAAATCCCGTTTTGTGCTTTTTTTCCTCCATAATAAAAAAGCCTCCCTTCTGTAAAACTATTTCAATTATATCAATAATTCATCGATGTTGAAAGTAAAATGTTGGTAATATCGGTTGAATATCGCTATGCAAAAATATAAAATAAGCATAGGAGGTTATATCTATGAAAACACCACTAGTATGGGCTCACAGAGGAGCCAGCGGATATGCGCCAGAGAACACGATTCCGGCATTTGAGCTTGCAGCAGAGATGGGAGCCGACGGAGTCGAGCTCGATGTCCAGTTCACCAAGGACGGACAGATCGTTGTCTGCCACGATGAGACCATTGACCGTACTTCAAACGGCTGTGGCTGGGTAAAGGACCACACACTTGAAGAGCTCAAGGCACTCAGTTTTGACAATGGAAATAAAGCATACGAGGGCGCACAGATTCCTACGATGCAGGAAGTATTCGACGCACTTCGCCCTACGAATCTCACGATAAATATTGAGCTCAAGACCGGCATTATTTTTTATAAAGGTCTTGAAAATGATATCATCGACCTTGTCCATAAGAATAAATTCGAGGACAGGGTCATCTACTCTTCATTCAACCACTATTCCGTGATGAAGATAAAGGAGCTCGACCCACAGGCAAAGACCGGCTTCCTGTACATGGACGGCCCTCTCGATATGCCGGCATATGGCAGGCTCCATGGTGTGGATGCGCTTCATCCGGCGCTATACAATCTCCAGTTCCCTGACTTCATGAAAGAGTGCGCAGAGAACGGCCTCGATGTAAATGTCTGGACCGTAAATGAAGAGAAATATATGCAGATGTGCCAGCAGGCCGGTGTTCATGCGATCATCACGAACTATCCAAAGAGAGCGCTCGAGCTGTATGGGAGAAAATAATTATGGAGCTGCCAGGTGAAGACGATTTCCTCGATGCGATGAAGGGGCCATGCCGCGAGTGGCGTGAGCGTTGTGTCAAAAATGCTGCGTTCACATCATTCGACGGTACCAGGATCAACTATTACTATGCCATCCCGGATGACCCGAAGGCAATCATTGTGATGTTCCACGGATTCTGTGAATTCTGGGGCAAATATCACGAGATGGCATGGTATTACTACAGGCAGGGATATGGATTCTTCTTCCCGGAAATGAGAGGCCATGGCCTCTCAGGCGGCAAGCTGCCTGAGAAGGATCTCGTGCATGTGAAGAACTATGATCAGTATGTCACTGATATGAAGATGCTCTATGATCAGGTGGTATCTCAGAAAAAGATCCCGTCCGTGCCGCGGATACTTTTCGCTCATTCTATGGGAGGAGCCATTGCTGCCCTGTATCTGGAGAAATATCCTTCGGACTACAGTGCAGCCATCCTTTCAAGCCCGATGGTTAAGCTGAAGACTGGAGGCATCTCTCCTGCAAAAATAAACCTGCTCCGTCTCTATGTGCATCTCTTTCATAAGGAAAAGAAGCTGTCTGTCGGCCAGCATCATTTCGATGGAGTAAATGTATTTGAGACTTCCAGCTGTCAGTCTGAGCCGAGGTACAACTACCTGTTCGGCCAGCGTCTGGAGAATGTCGAATATCAGACATATGGGGCCACCTTTGGCTGGTCCCTGGCATCTCTTTCAGCCACAAAAAAGCTGATAAAGAATGCTGACCGCATCAGAGTTCCTCTCCTGGTCTTCGAAGCAGGCAACGATCACCTAGTGGATCCGTCAGGCTATACAGAATTCCTGGCAAAGGTGCCACAGGCACAGCATATAAAGTATCCTACGTCAAAGCATGAGATTTTCAATTCAACAACGGATGTGAGGACAGATTATTATAAGAAGATATTTGAGTTTCTGGAACAGAGAAGCAAATGAAAACCCTGTGAAAAATAAACCTCACAAGTCCCATAGAAACTACGGCTGCCGGGACCGACGCCGACACCGTCATCCCGACACAGAGTCCGAGATACGCGTTTGCCGCCCCGAATACGATAGCCAGGATAATACCCAGAATCACCGAGAACGGCGTCATCTCAGCCATCTGCTTGTCATCGGAAATGAATGGCTTAAACTGCGACTGCTGTACTGACATTTTTATAAGACCTCCTGAAAATAGTTAGCAGACGTCAAAAATCTTTTACTTTTGACATTTGCTGTGCCGGATTTGCGCCGCATAAGTGGCACGTTTCCTTTGCAAATCCGTGCACAACAATAGTAGAGCCATGCCTCTAAGCACAGCCCTACTATTAAAAATGAGCGAGAACAAAGTCAATAAACAGTATTATACGATTGTCCATCCTTCCATGATTTGTTATAAAATAGTTTTGCCTGAGATGAGAAAAATCTTGATTTTATTCGCGATTGAGAGTATAGTAAGTTTGAGGTGACTTATGGATTATATATCAATTAATGAATTATCAGGGAAATGGGATATAAGCAAGCGCAGAATACAGACACTGTGTAGGGAGGGACGTATACATGGCGCCATTCAAGTGGGTAATATGTGGATCATTCCTGAGAATGTGTCACGCCCAGCTGATGAAAGAAAAAAGAATGTAGTCAGTAAATTTCAGACTGATATATCTAGTAGAAATATGCTGAAGAGGGCCATAAGTGCATCTGTACAAGCTTGCCGTAAGTATGGAATACCAGACAGGTATATACGGGACAAGATTATTACTATATTTGCAGCATCCTTATTAAATACATATTTTCCAGACAAAAAATATGAAGATTGCTGTCAGTTAATTACTGATACCATAGGAACCTGTCAGTATAATAAAGTTGGAGCAGATGCAATAAGAAATGTTGCTATGGATCTTGTTAATAATCCGACAATAAATAAAGACAATTTTATCTCATGGACATATCAGTATCTTGGAAAAATTTTTTCTAATACGCCGGTAACAAGAACACAGTTTTTTACTGAACAATACATGGTTGATTTTCTTATCTGTTCTAATGATCTGATCAGTGATAAATACAAAGTTGTTGATCCATGCTGTGGTGGGGGAAATTTCCTTGCGGGTTATCTGGAGCATATATGTCAAAAAAAACAGAATTGCTCAAAGTTGGATATATTCCATATAGTGAATCATCTGTATGGATATGATATAGACGAAGATATGGTTAAGGCATCGTTGCTTAATATAAGACTAAGAGCAGAAAAGATTATATCTCTATATGATGTTCCTGATATAGAAGACTGGAAAAAACTCAACCCTTGTCTGTGGAGTACATCAGGTAGAAAAAATAAGTATGGCTCTCTTGATTATGAAAATCAAGTAGTGAATATTCTTAGTGGAAAAAAGGCTACAATTAAGGAAGCACTTGGGGAAGCAGATATTATTATGACTAATCCTCCTTTTGCAACTGCAAAAGGAATGGATCCGGAACTAAGGGATTTTCTGCGTAATAACTATAGTATTGCTGAATCAGATATGTGTGTTTCCTTTTTTATGGAAATCAATAGTCTGTTAAAAAAGAATGGGTATTGTGGAATAGTCACGCAGACGGCTTGGATGCATTTGGATTCTTTTAAGGATTTCAGAAAATTCTTTGTGAAAAGCTATGGGGTGGAAAAAATAGCTGATCTTGGTTCAGGAGCTTTTCAGGATTTATCTGGAGAGAAAACCAATGTAGCTTTACTTTCTATAAGAAAAGGTATAGATCGTAAATCATTCTCATATGGTAGTTTTAAATCACTTGGTTATCAGAAAAAAATTTCAAGTCTGTCAAACAAGGAATATTGGAAGGATATGAAAACATCAGATGTATTCAAAACTGATGGTTCTCCGGCAGATTTTGAAATGACATCAGAGATGAAGTCTATTTTTGAAAATTGCAGCAATTACAAAAGCTATGCTGTACCTATGCAAGGTACATCAACAGGAAATGCTAAAGAACTCATCGATTTTTACTGGAAACATATTGGAGATGGGGATTGGATTCCGGTAAGCAAAGGTGGAGGATATTGTAGATGGGAGGGGCTTAACAGGTATGTAGTAAAATGGGGCAAGGACGGAGAATATATCAAAGAAAATAAAGGATCGGCAATAAGAAATGTCAGGTATTTTAATGAAACACAGATGGTATTTAGTGATACCGGTACATCAGGACTTAATGTAAGGATGCTTATGCCAGGTCAGATTTTTGTTGCTTCAGGTCCGGGAATTAGAGTCTTACAAGGAAAGACAGGTGCACATATGGCTTACCTTAATTCACGTATGGCCAGCTGTTTCATGAAGATATTCTCACCTAAACTTACTATATCGGCCGGATATATATCAAGACTGCCATCGAATGATGCGCTACTTGATTCGGATGTGCTTGAAAACCTGGCCAAAAGATGCATAGAAATGAAACGACGGTCACTAAGACGAAGACCTGTGAATAGAGAATACTCATTTGATGACATTGATATGTCGACAGTAGATATTGAATATCTGGCAGCAAAGACAATATCTGATGAGTTGAATGAAGAGCTGGAAAAGCTCAGATGTGAAGCTGAAATAGATAGCGAGATAATGAGAATATTAGAAGTTTCTGATGAGGAGGAGATACATCTAGATGAGTCTGAGGGATTATGCGCCTATAATATTGATAATCGTCCTGTACTTGATGTACATAATCTTGACAAGATGATTTGCGCAAATCTTGATTGCAGATGTCAGCTGAAGAGAACTAAAGTAGATGGACATTCTCTTGGGTGTGATGGAATTCTGGAATTTTTATCAAGAAAGCTGACTGTTAATCCTGAGTATATAACTGGTATTGTAGTGAAAAATATTGATAAGATGTCAGGACTTATAGCATTGTACAAAAAAATGTTGCTACAGAATCTGATACTTAATGAAGCGGGCTTTTCTATACACAGCAATATATCTGGTGGGTGGAACTATGACGATGTTGTAGGAAATATCATCAGTAGATATAATCTGACCAGAGAAGACACGGAATGGATAAGGAATGGTTTTAAAGGTTATCATAATGAGTTTTTCTATGGTAAGGGGATATTATAATGCAAACTAATCTGGAACTGATAGACAGAATCATTAGTGACGAAATAAATAAGAAGTGTGACCTATCGGACTGGAAACAGGTCAGAAAGATGTACGGAGCTTTTTCTTTTGATGTATTTCTTACGTTGGTAGCTGATTGTGATGCTGACCCGGCAGGGTATGCTGCTGAATGCCGATATATTTCTGAGGACATATACAATTATATTAATAGTAATTCTTCTATGTCTGACTTTCTGAAAAAGACTTCAAAATATTTGAAAGATATTAATTCTGATAATATATGTTTGTTGTATCAGAATTATCTGGCTCAGGATTTTTCTATCATAGATGGCAGCTTTTGTTTTGCTTCTGGGAAAAACCACAGAGATGTGATAGGAGCATACTATACCTCAGAAAAATTAGCTGCATCAATAGCTGAATGGTCGTTGGATAGCTGGTTTGAAAAAAATGGATACGCTGTCTTTCCCAAAGTACTTGATAGTACGTGCGGTGGAGGAGAGTTTCTGCTTGAAGTGATTCATTATTACAGAAAGAAAGGTATTGATATTTCACGCCTGGTTGGAAAAAATATATGCGGATTCGATGTTGATCCGCTGGCTGTGCTTATTACAAGATACAGACTCACTATGGAGACAGGGCAAAAAAAATGTGATATGGATATCAGACTGGGGAATCCTTTGTGTGTTTCCGCAAATGAAAACAATTCAGATAAGTTTGATATGGCCTTGGAGGGACGATATTATTCTTCAGATATGGGTATAGAAACTGATGAAAAGTATGATGTTATTCTTGGCAATCCACCTTGGGAGAAAATTAGATTCGAGGAAAAAAAGTTTTTAAAGCCTTATGTGGAAAATGATGTTATAAAGGAGAAGAATAAGCGTGCTGAGTTCATTGCATCTATAGGTGCATTGAATCGTAAATATATAGAATCGGTGGTAGGGGATTATACATCTTTTAAAAAAAATGTAAAAAGGCATCCTCTGTTGAGTGATTCATTGGTAGGAGAATTAAATACATACGCGCTTTTCTCTGAACTAACATCAAGTATTATGCGGGAACGTGGTGAAGCTGCATTGATAGTTAAGGCCTCGCTGCTTAAAATGCCTGTCTATAAAAACCTCTTCAGGAAATATACTCAGAATGGACAACTCTATAAAATAGATTTGTTTAAGAATAATAAAAGAATTTTTCCGATAGATTCAAGAGAAGAATTCGCGGTTATATATATGCATGAGGATATGAATGATGATAACGGCGTTATCAACACAAGGTTCGGGCTTAAATCAATTGAAGATTTAAAAAAAGATAATCTGATATGCCAGATGTCAACAGATTTTTTCTTAAAGGTTAATCCTGATACTGGAATGCTGCCAAACGTCAATAGTATTAAGGATGTGTATTTCCTGAATTCTGTATATGAAAAATGCAGATATTTTGAAGAAGTTTTTCCGGATTGCAGATATGGTAGACTGGTGCATTTTACTAATCATGCTGCTCATATTGAGAGACAGTACCATGATGGATATATACCGGTGTATGAAGGAAAATTTATAGACAGGTATTCAGGGAAATATGCAACATTTGCAGGGATGGATGATTCTGATAAATATAAGAACAAGGCCAATGCAAGAAAGATAGATGATACACATGGAAATGAGTATCCGGTAAGTCGATACTTTATACAGGGCGAGTTCTGGAAAAGATTGTCAAAGAACATGCATGAACCGTTTTCTGTAATGTGGAGAAGTTTGACATCAGCGACCAATTCAAGAACTATGATAGCTACAATTCTCCCAAATATTCCGACAAGTCAGTCAATTCAATTATTGCAGACAGAAAAAGAAGATGAGATTTTGATTCTGGCCTTATTTAATTCTGAATGTTTTGATAGGATAGTAAGAAAAAAAATGGTAGGATTAGATATGACTCAGGCAGTAGTGAAGCAGATGCCTGTCCCTGAAAAGAAAAGTTTTGATAGTAAATGTACTCTATCAGGAATCAGAGCATCTCTTAAGGTGCATATTTTCTCGAGGATTAGGAAACTGTACCTAGATGACAGCAGACTTGACACACTGTTTGATGGGATAGAATTCTATGATATTGATGGAACGTTAAATAGCAGGCTGATGATATTAGAAATTGATCAACTTGTAGAAATGGCATACGGTTTATAGCATACCGTATGCCTTCGAACCCGCACCTGCACCATTAAGAGCCCATATCATGCTGCTATTCTTGATTTGTTGCAGAAAACTGCTGTCTACTGTTGAAAGAGCGTAATAATCTTTTCTGATCTTTTCAAATATAAGAATTTTATCGACAAAATCACCATTACTTCCATACGCAGAAAGTTTTTCTGAACCATCATTCGGAACAGGATCGCCTTTTAACTGTATTCTCCAACTTCCATTATTAGGAGCGTAAAGAATGGTAGATGGGTAATAATCTCTTCCGAGATAGTTGATGGTTATGTTATTCCTTGTTCCAGTTCTATCAGGTGTTATTCCAAAGAATTTTATTCCTCCCAGCATTTTATTAGTTTCTCCAGGGATTTCATATTGTGTTCCAACGACTGAGCCATGTTGTATTACACCAGTCATGGACAGATCAAGTATATTTCTTGATCCTCCGGTGGATTTACGCATTTCAAACCAAAACCTTTCATTTGTAGATGGGTATATCTGAGTATTACTCCTGGATTCAACAATGCCTTTATAGGCTTTTTTTAAATAAGCGGTAGAAGAATCTTTCTTACTGATATTCAGCTTTGGTATCGATACTTTGTCACTTCCAAATATTTTATTTCCTCGAACCTTTCCTGTTATTTTTCCTTTGCTTCTCACACGGACAATCTGAGATGTTTCGAAGTCAATATATCCATTTGCATACAGCCTATCAATATCTTTTACTGAATCAACCTTTAAAGAGCAAGGATATGAAGGATCCGTGTATCTGTTTATTATATCAGCGATTTCAGAAGGAATATCGTCAAATTCAGTGAACATTGCAGTTTCATAATTTGTCCACAAACCTCCACCAGTGAGGTTATTAGACCCGACAGCGCACCAGCAGGAGTCTGCACTATTAAGACAATATATTTTGCTGTGATATGTGGATGCCATATTTTCAGAATGGATTACATATAGACTGTCACACATGTGATAGAGGTTTTCCAGGGCTTCATAAGAAGTACCATCCAGATCGACACCAATAAAGGCTGTGATTTTGCCATCATTATTGTTATGGAATATATCAATAGCGTTTTTTAGACGCAGTACCCCGCTGTTTTTTGCGAAGGCTGAAAAAATATATAACTCATTATATTTCTCTTGGAGCTTATTGATAATAATTTTTCCAAATGCACCATCAAATGGCTGGTTAAATAGTTTAGCATTCATTTTTTAACATTCCCTTCTTATATCATTTCAAACTTCAAAAGTTATTTTAACATAGATTTCTTGTTACAACAAGAAATTATTTATACGATTGTCCATCCTTCAAGGCTTTTAGCGTTGTCAGCCTTAAGGATAACGTCGTCCGGGTCCTCTGGATAATACCTCGTCGTAAATACAGTTTCGCCGTCATTTACGAAAATCTCCAGAAGACTCCTGTCAAAAATCAGCCGGATTTTTTTCACAGGTGAAGACTCCGCGTGTCTTACCGTCCTGCCATCACCGGTATCATTTAAGAACTCAAGCCTGAGTCTGCCATCCTTTACTGAAAAAATCAGATCGTCGTTTAGCCTGAAAAGTTCAGCGTCAGATACGTTATCGAATTCGAGAGTCATATCCCAGGCTCCGCCCTCCGGTGCAGTAATCTGCTTTTCGTGTCTCGTATCAAGCTCCCTTACCGGCAGCTGATACAGCTTTCCATTCTTAGCCTTAAGTTCACGCAGCAGAGTCATAGAATGCTGCCATCCCTCTGCTATTGTGGGAGCGTTCTCATATCCGGCATCCGGAACTCCGGCCCATCCTATAAGGATCTGTCTCCCGTCAGGTGTCGTAAAAGTCTGCGGCGCGTAAAAATCAAATCCCTTGTCCCATTCCTGAAAGCATTCTATACTTATCTGCCTACTCAGCTCTTCATCAGAAGCACTCCCGATTATATCCCCGTTCAACTCACAGTATCCCGATTCGTAGGTGTTCTGGAACCTGTCTGACTCATGCCTCATTCCCTGCGGACAGAAACCCACGAACTGTCTTCCATCCACAGTGAAATAATCAGGACACTCGAGCATATATCCGAAATCGTTCTCAGGAAAATACTCCCTGGCTAGAGACCATTTTTTCCTGTCCGGCGACTTCATCAGAAGCAGTCCGCCTTTCGATGTACGGCTTCTCATACCTAGAAGCATATAGTAAGCCTCACCGCTCTTCCAGACCTTCGGGTCCCTGACATGGCAGGACAGATCGGACGGGTAGTCATCGTTTGTCAGAAGGAGCTGCTTTTCTCCCGGATGGATCCCGTCCTTAAAATCCACCCTCAGTACATTATGTCCACGGCCTTCATTTATGTAGTCGTAATCACCAGGATGCTTGACATTTCCTGTATAGTAGGCCTCGAGGACACCGTCTCCGGTGTATGCAGTTCCTGAATAGACTCCGTCGCTGTCCCACTCCGTGTCAGTGACTATCGGCGTGTCCACGTAAGTGAAGTGCGCGAGATCCTCAGATACATAGTGGCCCCAGTACCTTCCTCCTTCTCCTGTCGGACTGTCGGGCGTATACTGAAAAAATATATGATACTTCCCGTCAAACCAGCAGGAGCCATTCGGATCATTGAGCCATCCCTCAGGCGGCTGTATATGAAATCTATGTCTGTATTTTCCTTCAAGCATTTGTTACTATGCCCTTCTATCAGTTATTTTCTTACAGTGATAAGTGACTGCCCCTGCTCGATGAGTCCTTGTGAGACCGATTCCACACTCGTGTACTCACCTGCGTTTGTTATAAGAACTGGTGTCACCAGCTGGTATCCAGCCTTTTTTATCTCTCCCATATCAAACGACAGCAGCAGGTCTCCCTTCTTTACTCTGGCATTCTCCTGGGTATGAGTCTCAAAGAATTTTCCATCGAGTTCTACCGTGTTAAGTCCCACATGGACCAGGATCTCCGCTCCCCTGTCAGTTGTGATCCCAACCGCATGCTTTGTCGGGAAGAATGAGGTGACAGTGCCGTCTGCAGGCGCGTATATTTTTCCTTCAGATGGCTCTATGGCAACGCCTTTTCCCAAAACTCCGGAAGCAAAAGTCTGATCAGGTACTTTTTCAAGCGGTATGACCTCTCCATTTACAGGAGCTGCGATCTCTTCCTCACCAGCTTCTACCTGCGGTCTGTCGTCGACAGGTGCTTCAGCCTCTTCAGTAACCGGGTCTTTATACATGATGTATGAGCAGATGAAAGCTACCACAAAGGAAACTGCCATCGTGAGAGCATACATGATAGTAGACTGTGTCGTGATCAGGAATCCGAAAAGTCCGGTAATTCCATAAGCTGTGGCATAAACGCCAGAAACTGCTGCCACGAATCCGCCTGCTGCGCCGCCGATACATCCAGCGATGAAAGGCTTCATGAAGCGGATGTTCACTCCGAAAATGGCCGGCTCGGTTATTCCTAAAAATGCTGAAAGCGATGAAGGCGCAGCCATTGATTTTATCTTTTTATCCCTGGTCTTTACTGCAACTGCGAGTGCTGCGGCACCCTGACCTACATTTGCTGCTGTAGCGATAGGCATCCAGGTATTCTTCGGGATAGCCTGAGCGCACATCTCGGCCTCGATCATATTGTACATATGATGGAGTCCGGCAACTACGGTTATCGCATAGAGTCCGCCGATCAGGATTCCGCCGATTCCGAACGGGAGTCCGATCAGTGCCTGCGCTCCGTGGAGTACCCAGGTCTCGACTGTAGAAAATACAGGTCCGATGATAGTCAGTGTCAGATATCCTGTGACAAGAACTGATACGAGAGGTGTCACGAATAGATCTATCATAGCCGGAACGTGCTTGTGGAGCCACTTCTCGAGTTTGCTCATCAGGAAAATGGCGATGATCACAGGAATGACGTGTCCCTGGTATCCGACCTGATTTACATGCCAGGCGCCGAACCATACACTCCACTGCGGGATCTTCTCGCCTGCCTCTTCAAGCGAGGCTACGTTCCAGGCATTTATCAGATTCGGGTGGATCATTATGAAACCGATTACAGCTGCAAGGAACTGATTTCCGCCGAATTTCTTCGCCGCGCTTATAGCGATGAGGATCGGCAGCATAGAAAGAGCTGCACCTGCGAAGAGATTAACGATATTATACGTATCGCTCTGGGTGATCGATGGAATGGCGCTCGAAAGTCCTCCGAGGAGTCCGTTCAGAAGTCCGCTCGCTACGATAGCCGGGATGATCGGTACGAAGATGTCTCCGAGTGTCTTTATAGCACGCAGGAACCAGTTCTGCTTCTGTGCTGCTGCTTCCTTGACATCGTCCTTTGTCCCGCCCTCGATATGCGCGATGTCGATGAACTCGTCATAGACATGGTTTACGATGCCTGTGCCAAAAATGACCTGAAGCTGTCCGCTTGCTTCAAAGCATCCCTTGACTCCGTCGACATTCTCGATAGCCTTCTTGTCGACCTTCGAATTATCCGCGATGACAAGGCGAAGTCTCGTCGCACAGTGCGCTTCCGAGACTATGTTCGATGGGCCTCCGATGTGGTCTAAGACCCCCTGGGCTGACTTTCTGTGGTCCATAGTATAATCCTCCGTTTTTCCGAACCCTCCGGGTTCGATGTCGTGTGTTATGTGAGAACGTTCTCACATCTGATGATTGAATTATACTATCCTGAACCGCGATTTGTAAATTAGCACAATCTGCCAAAATTTCATTCCAATTTTTGTGCAAGGTGCACAAAAGCCTGTCAGTTGTCTCATAGAAAGACAGCTTACAGGCTTTTCTTATAAATGCACTCAGTCACATCGATATATCGAATCGGCTTTGTTCTGGTATTATCCCATCTGCGGTCACCATGCCATCGGCATGATCATCTGAGACCGTTCTCAGTGTCGAATTATATATCGAGTAAAATTTCTGTCCTTTGTTCCACTCCTCCGGTGTCATTTCATATGTCCAGCCATCGCCAAGATTCGAGAGCACATTTTTGCCCTGCGAATAGACGTTTATGCCGAAACCACCTGTGGTAAGTGCCGGGAAAGTCACATACGCTCCTCCTGAGAGAGAAAAACGCTTTGAAGCCAGGTCTTTATCAGTATTCAGACCATCCGCCATGTCTAAGAAATAAAGCAGCGTATCCCTGCCTCCAATCGCCCGAGTCTTTGCTGACAGTCCCTGCTTTCTGGCTGTATTTTCTGCCTGTCTGTATAGTGATCTCCTGTCAGGTGATACATCAGATATATACTCTGCCCGAAGTTTTATTTTCTTATCATCTATCTGTTTCAGCCGGTCTGCATCATGGGTCTTCGCCTGCTCAGAAGCCAGTTTCTTTATATCTTCAATGATTTCACTGTCGCTCCGCTTTGCCATTCCCTTGCTAGGGATCACAGACCAGTCTGGTGTTGTAGCACTTGAAACAGTCATTTTTCCTGATATTGTATTTGCCATTATCAAGTCTGAGGATGGTCTTATTGTCTCAAGTGTCCCTAACATATGCTGTACTCTTTATGCATATAATATCATAATTTGTCTAACGAATTAAATATAGCATCATAAGTTCTACTAGTCAATAAGCAGCCATGCTATCGAAATGAACATCTTTAAGTATCATTTCACCCCTTCACAGCACCTGCTGAAATGCTTTCCACCAGATTCTTCACGAGTGCGAAGTAGAGGATTATGATAGGTACCGCTATAAATACACTCCCAGCTGCAAACCGGGCGAATTCAGTTTCATCGAGGCTCATCAGACCTACTGCTACTGTGTAAAGATTTTTTTCTTTTAGAAGCAGCTTTGGAAGGATGAAATCACTCCACGGCCAGGTAAATGATGTTAAGGCTGTATATACTATGATAGGTCTCGACAGCGGCAGATTTATCTTTGTGAATATCTGAAAATTAGTCGCTCCGTCTATTTTTGCAGCTTCATCTATGGCCTTTGGTATCGTATCGAAATATCCTTTTTGTGTCAGATATCCCATCGGTGCACCTGCTGCATATATAAGTATCAGCCCCCATGGCTTATTTATAAGACCAAACTGGGTCATCAGCAGATATACGGCTGTCATTCCCATAAATGACGGAAACATACCAAGTATCATGGTCGCCTTCATCAGCGGCTTTCTCGCTTTAAAGCGAAAGCGTGACATGGTATAGGCAGTAAGTATAGTAAGAAAAGTACCAAGCACACAGCTTCCGGCTGCGATGATAAGCGTATTTAAAAACCACCGTGGATAGTTATACATCCTTGTGTCAGTGAACAGCTTTTTAAAAGTATCCAGACTGTATGACTTTGGAAAAAAGCCATCGAATGAATAAATGCTCCCAGACTTAGAAAATGATGCAAGTATTATCCACAGACACGGAAAGAAAAATACAAACGCAACAACTATCAGTATTATATAAGTCACAGCCGTATCGACCGGATCATGATATTTTTTCATTGGAAAGTATCCTCCTCTCTGTACGAAGGTGACTTCACATACACTGCAAGCGAGATTGCTGACGTGATGATAAAGATCACAAGGCTTATAGCAGCTCCGATGCTATAGTAATTATTGTCAATAGACAGATTATAGAGCCAGTTGATCAGCAGATCTGTATCAGATGCCAGGAAATACCCGTCCTTATACAATCCTCCACGCAGGAAATAGAATATACCGAAATTATTGAAGTTTCCGATAAACTGGCTTAAAAGCACCGGCATTGTCGTAAACAACATATATGGCATAGTGAGCTTGTTAAACTGCTGCCTTCTGTTTGCGCCATCAATATCGGCTGCTTCGTATATAGACATATCTCTGTTTGACAGATTCCCGGTAGCCAGAAGCATTATAGAAGGCACGGAAATCCAACAGTTGACAAGAAGCCCTATTATCCTGGCACTCCACTTTGCATCTATATCTAAAAATCCTATAGCAAAACCGCCATGTGCCACAATGAACTGATTTATTGGTCCTCCATATGAGAACATGAACCTGAAAGCTAGCAGCGTTATGAATCCCGGAACAGCATACGCAAGTATAGGGAAAGCTCTCCAGAAGTTCTTACCTCTGACACAGTCTTTATTCAGAAGCAGAGCCAGTCCGAGTCCCGCGAAATAATTCAGCACAGTCGACATGACAGCCCATAAGAGGTTCCATCCCAGGATCTTAATAAATGTAGGGCCAAATTTTTTGAGAACTATCAGCTTTTTGAAGTTCTCAAGTCCTACCCAGTCCACCAGCTCCGGTGGTACTGTATTACCGCCGTAGTTTGTAAACGCGATAAGGATCATGAATACTATCGGCAGCACATTAAAAATACAGACACCTATGACAGGAAGCGCCAGAGCCAGACAGTAGAATTCTCTGTCGAGCAGTTCCCTGAAGTTCTCTTTCAGAGTCTTCTGTGGTATGGCTTCTTCAAAACGACGCTGTGCCTCCCTTGCTCCCTTTACATTCTGCACATAGATATATATGAAAGCGCCTGCCACGATCCATGCAAAAATCCCCATCAGAAGCATTATAATGGAATTATCTCCTGCAATTCCCGCCCAGGCATCGGCTTTTTGTGTTCCAAGTGTAAAAAATCCCTCTATGTCCTTAAAACCACGTCTGATCAGATACCATATCATGGAGACCTCTACCAGCAGATACAGTATTCCTTTTGATATGGATCCATACCTCAAATGTCCGGCGCCCATTATCACTAGCGACGTTTTTACCGCCGGTGATGATGTCCTGAAAAAATCCTTTATTATCTCTTTTCTTGTCATATATTCTGCCTTTACTTAAGCGTTGTTATCGCATCACTTATCTGTGAGCACATATCCTCAAGCCCCTTTTTCATAGCAGCCTCATTCTTGTATTTTTTCTTATCCTTTGTTCTGAATACATCCTTTGCCAGATCAGAGAAAAATGTCTTTCCCGGAGTCCATATCTGACCGACCTCAGTGATCGAAGGCATCAGGATGATATCACCGCTGTCAAGATTCTTATACAGCTGCTCTGATGTACCGCCTGCATCCTTTGCTGCATCTTCTCTTGCTGGGGCAATTCCTAAAATGTCGGCACGTTTCTTTACCATTTCATAGCTTGTAGCAAACTTCACAAATTCAAGGCAGGCATTTGGAGCTTTCGTATATGAGCTTATAGCATATCCATTGATGCCGCCCATACTTTTTGAAACAAGCGTATTCTCACTGCCATCAGTCAGATCTCCGCTTTCAGGAAGTTTCGGGAGTGTCGTCATCACAAGGTTCTCCTTTGCTTTCTTTTCAGCATCTTGCTTGCTGTCCCCGTTTTCCTCATAATTCTTCTCTAACTCCTCAAGAAAAGTCGAATATACATCAGGTGTAGATATCGTGGCAAAATAACTGCCATTCCCCAGCTTCGAATAGGCATTTGTAGTTATCGTATCATCTATGCAGTCCTCATTCATTACTGATGCCAACTGGCTTAATACGTTAGCACCTTTTACAGCGTCACCTGCTGCAAATCCTATATCAGACGGGTCTGTATTGTCCTTGCCGAATATATATCCGCCATATGAAAACAGAAATCCACTTGAAAAATACATATCATTCAGAGATTTCATATAGCCGTATTTTTTGCTGTCCTCCGCATGGCGTTCCTTTGAAAAATCATACATCCTTGACCATGATTCTGCCATGTCCGGAATATCATTCCCGTTTTCGTCCCACTTTTCTTTCCAGTCATCCGGAAGCAGATCCTTACGGTAATAGAGCATCGGCGCCTGCACATTTACAGGCACTGCACAGGTATAGGTCTTTCCATCTATTTTTGTCTGATAGGCTTTCCAGGCAGATTCAGGTATCTCCTTATAGCAGTCCATATCCTCCACTGGAAGCGGCAGGATATGCTTTCCATCTACGTATTTCATTATCACATCGTTTGCCTGGTAGAGCACATCAGGGCCATATCCGTAAGGGCCATCATTCGCCAGATCCAGATACTGATCCATATTTGCATCCACTGCCTCAATTCCCTGATCCTTGTATTTTTTATTAAAGGCATCGATCAGTTCCTTGAAGTACCCTTTCGAAATAGCAGTGTCATTCTCAAGTACCTGTATCTTCACATTTTTTTCGAGTTTACCTGTAAAAAGTGCTGATCCTGTACCTGATGACTGCGAAGTCTTCTTGCTGCTTTCTGAATCTGAACCTGAATCACTGCACGCCGTAACTGTAACGAGCATTGTGCATGCCAGTATTAACGACAGAATTCTCTTCTTCATTTTTTGCCTCCTTATAAATACTGAAGCTGTCCTTATCCTTTATCTTCAGAGTGATCTTTTCTTCCGGAATACTTCTCTCGACTACCAATGCACCATTCTCTGTGTATATTCTCGTATCACCGTATTGAATAGCTCTGTCTTCTTTTAGGGCGAGTATTTTTTTCATATGAGACATAAACTCAAAGTCCCAGAAATCCTCATCCCAGTTGAAGCATCTGCGTGAATCCGGGTCATATCCGCCCTCCAGGCAGATTTCAGTTCCATAATAGATGCACATGGCTCCTGGAAAAAATGCTTCGAGTGCCAGCGCCGTGAGAAGTTTTTTCTTATCTCTGTCGACCTCCGTAAAGAACCTGTGGGTATCATGTGAATCCAGCAGGTTCAGCATCATATCATTGACAGGTGTCATATTTCTCATCAGGATCCCGTTGAGCTTATCGGACATCTGCTTCTCATCAAAACGGTCATGTGCAAAATAATCAAGGCAGGCCTTGGTAAAAGCATAATTCATTATACTGTCGAACTGGTCTCCTCTCAGATAGTCTGAAGCATCATGCCAGCTTTCACCAATTATCACCGCGTCTGATTTTTCTTCCTTGACAGCTCTTCTGAACATGCGCCAGAAATCATGTGATACCTCATCTGAGACATCAAGTCTCCAGCCATCTATATCTGCTTCTCTGATCCAGTAAGTCCCGACATCTATCAGAAAATCCTGAACAGCAGGTACAGCTGTATTCAGTTTCGGCATATAATTGCAAGCTGCAAAACACTCATAGTTTATTTGAGCCGGGTCAGGACGGTCACCGTCTATTATGAACCAGTCATAGTATTCAGATTCACGGCCTTTTTTCATCACATCCTGAAACTGTGACAGATACATGCTGCAGTGGTTAAACACTGCATCAAGTACCACCCTTATCCCAATCCTGTGGGCTTTTTCTACCAGTTCTTTTAAGTCTTTTTCAGAGCCAAACATCGGATCTATCTGTTTATAGTCGGATATATCGTATTTATGATTCGATACTGACTTAAATACCGGTGTCAGATATATAGCATTTACGCCCAGGCCTTTAATATGATCCAGCTTCTCGATTATCCCACGTATATCACCGCCTGCAAAGCTTTTCGGAGTAGGGCGCTCACCCCAATTCATATTGATATACGAAGTATCCTTCTCATGATCCCCATGATAAAATCTATCTACAAATATCTGATAGAATACCGCATTTCTCATCCAGTCTACGGTCTTTACCCTGTCATTTTCATTTATATACGGTATCTGGAAAAAATTGTAGAAACTTTCAGTAAAGGAATATCCGTCCGTCAGGCCGTCTTCACTGAAAAAATAACTTTTTCCATCTTCTTCTATCCTGAATACGTATGCCAGTCTGACATCCGATAGTGTAAGCTTTTTTTCAAAATACTGAAATACACCGTCTCTGTATTCGGGCTGCATCTGGGCCTCATACTGTCTTATCTGATATTCGTACTTCGGTCCGTAAACCAGAAACACCTTAATTCCTCTGTCCTCTTCGGCCGCTCTCAGTCGTATTGTGACTTCATTTTTCCCTGTGGCAAAGCAGAGGCTGGAATCAGGTATATGTAATAGTGCCTGTTTATTCATTTTTTCTCATTTCTTGACTTTTACTCCTGTTACGCTGATAATGAAAGAAATATTTTTGATGGAGGCAGTCAGCATGGCAAAGAAAAAAGTAACTATAAAAGATGTCGCTCGCGAGGCAGGTGTTTCTACCGCCGCCGTTTCCTATGTCATGAATAACCGCACCGACGTCCGCATCTCTGATGAGACCAGAAAAAAAATACTTCAGGTCATAAACCTCTTAGACTACACACCTAACCAGGCTGCCAGATCGCTTGTCGCTAACAAAAAAAGTATCTTCGCCATTTACATACCTGCTTCTGACAGTATACTCATAGAAGCCGAGTATATGCGCAAAACCAGAATTCTCACAGATTTTTTTCACAGGAACAGCTACGAGACCATTCTCTTAAATGACGATGACCCGGGCAAATGCGACCAGGCTGATGCCATCATCTGTATCGATTCATCCTCTGATGATTTCAGAAGACTTGGTGACTCGAATTTCATTCCTCTGGTCGCCCTCGACTGCATGATAAATGACTCTCTGTTTTTCCAGGTGAACGATGACCCGGAAAGGATCATTTCTGAAGCTGAGACGCATTTTGGCCATGACTTCCATGTGCTGATGCTCAGGACTCCTAATCTGGAAAAAATATCGTTCTACCGGAGATATTTCAAACACCTGGAGATCATTACATCTATGGCTGATGCCCTGCATTTTTCCGATCAGAATGTCGTTGTACTGAACTGGTCTGTCTATTCTCTTATGAGTGAACGGGCTGACCTGCTGTATCTTCCTTCATTATCCGACAGCAAGCTCACGCAGCTGCTCTCCTGTATCGAGAAAGCCATGTCACGTAAGCCCGCCGAATTGCATGATATACTCGTTTAGCCATTATAAGCAAAGGTGATCGTATCGTATGGGTTCAGGTTAAAATTCTCCTTCTTGCTCTCACTGTAATACGAATCCTCTGTGTCATAGTAATCCGCTGCCGGATAAGTAGTCAGGGTAAAAGTATAATTTCCTGCTACCTGAACTTCTATATTCGACTTCTTTACATTTGCATCACCAAGAGCTCCTGAATTCTTGAAATACTCTTTTCCATCCTGCTCGATAGTCGTCATATAGCCAAATCCTCTTTGATCAGCCCAGGTCTTGTCTACAGCAAACTGCAGCTGGTCACCTGCTTCGAGATCAAGAGTTATCGTATAGACATTAGCCTCTTTGTCATCTTCTTTTTTCATTTTCATGGAATCGTCCAGCTCTGCTCCCCAGTTTGATTTCTTGAGCACAGCACTCTTTCCGCTTCCCAGCACATAGAAATCTCTCGTATCCTCTTTATACTGTACAAAACCTGCATAAAGTGAAGTATCAGCATCAACTGCCTTTGTGTCATCGTACTTTCTTGTCAGATCAGGTGTCACGTACCATCCCATGAAAGTGTATCCATCCTTTGTCGGATCCTCCGGTTTGTACGTCTCACCTTTTGCCACAGTTTCTTTGCCGAGCTCTGTCTTTCCATCACTGTCATACAGCGTAACAGTCACTTCGTCTTTCTTTTCGGTATCTGCGCTGGCTTCAGTCTTAGTGCTTTCTTTTGTCTCTTTACTCTCACCGCAGGCAGAAAATGCCATGCACCCAATAAGAGCCGCTGCTGTCAGGATAGTCATTCTTCTTTTAAACATTGGTGTACTCCTTTTCCTTATCGCCTTTGCTTAGTTTAATCGTTTAAACTCATGTCAAAAAATATAAGCAACGCCACGCGTTCACGTTGCTTAATCGTTTAACTGTAATTAAACTATCACTTTTAATTTACGGTGTCAATCAGTAATTTTTCACAAAATCTTTATCCTGTTTTTATGCAGGTTGCACAATGTCCTTCATCACCAAATGCTTTTGGCAGCTTATTCTTATTCCTCTCAGAATAATGGCTTACTTTTTTAAGGTTACTATTCACGGCACCTCCCCAATCAGACCGCAGACCAACCGCGCTTACGCGCGTTTGCCGCATCTTCGATGCTAAAAGTCTGCGGTTGCTGGGGTGTCTTTTTTTCCTACCTTTATCCTGAAAAATATGATAAAATGAGAGAAAAATAACCGGAGGTAGACATAATGCTTAAGACTTCAGATATAAAAACCGGAAAGGCCACTGCCACGGGCTATCTGCTCGAAAATCCAGGTGGCGAGGGACACCCGAATATGATAGTCGTACAGTGCCAGAAAGGCTATCTGATGTGCGGATATCTGAATATGGATGCCGCAGAAAAATTCGGAGACGCTGCTGTACTTGTTGGCGGTGCAGGATTCGATGAAGTGCTTAAAAACCAGATAAAGGGAGCTACTTCTAAAGCCCGCGAGCTTGGCATAAAGGACGGCATGACAGGACTAGAGGCCGCGGAGCTTCTGAACGCATGAGCAGTTCAGAAAAAAAGCCGGGACCGAGGAGACATCAGCCGATCTATAAGAGTTTCGGCTACGCTTTCCAAGGCATATGGGAATGCATCAGAGACGAGCGTAATATCCGCATTCACCTGACCATGACCACACTCGTAGTCATAGGTGGGATAATTCTCCACATTTCGCTTCTCGAGTGGATCATCTGTCTGATCCTTTTCGGACTCGTGATAAGCCTCGAGCTCGTGAACACAGCTGTCGAGAGCACAGTCGACCTGGTGACAGAGGAGAAGCGCCCGCTCGCGAAAAAAGCCAAAGACACAGCCGCCGGCGCGGTTTTAGTCAGCGCGATATTTGCAGCTATCATAGGGCTTATCATCTTCGTACCGAAGATCATAGATTTTTTCTCAGGTATATAAGCCATGTAAGTGTGGCGCAAGGCGGGGCATGAGTGAATGGCGTTTTTCGTCGCGACACGGCGCGATGTGCAGCCGCTGGAGCACCGATACAAGCTACGTTTGCGGAAGCGGCTGCCAATAGACGAGCGCGAGGAAGGCAAAAAACGTCGTTGAACAATGCACCGCCTGCGCCACTCGATACAGGTTTTTACACAGCTAACAAAAAGGAGGAACGCATATGGCAAGAGAAGACGACATTTTTACAGGGACATTAAGGAAGGTATTCCTTGCAGGCGTCGGCGCAGTAGCTGCCACCGCAGACAAGAGCGAGGAGATATTTAACGACCTCGTAGAGAAGGGCGAGCTCACAGTCGAGCAGGGCAAATCCTTAAACAAAGAACTCAGGCACACAATAAAGGAGCGCGCAAAGTCCGACACAGAGAAGGCAAAGCAATCGGAGAACCCGATCAAGGACTTAAATGCCATCCTCGCCGGCATGACAGCCGAGCAGCTCGAAGCCTTAAAGGGCAGGATCGATGAAGCAGAAGACAGGGCCAAGTCCGCAACCGAGAAAAAGGATACCGAAGAAAAGGATTCATGAGCGATCAGAGATCAAGACTCCGCGAGATAACAGCGGTACTGCACAGATATCAGATCACAAGAGGCGTAACTCCAGAAAAGTTACGCCTTATTTTAGAGGACCTGGGACCGACCTACGTGAAGATCGGACAGATCATGTCGCTGCATTCCGACATCCTCCCGAAGGCTTACTGCGACGAACTGATGAAACTGACATCAGACGTCAAGCCGATGCCATTTGCCGAGGTGGAACAGGTCATCAGCGAATCATACTCAAAGCACGGGATCGACTGGCATGATATTTTTGAAAAAATAGACGACACTCCGATAGGTTCCGCTTCGATAGCCCAGGTGCACCGCGCTACGCTAAAAGACGGCTCTGATGTCATCGTAAAAGTACGGCGAAAAGGCATCTACACGACGATGAAGCGTGATATCGACCTGCTGCACAAGGCGGTTCGTGTCCTTCCAGCTGTACCTCCGCTTAAGAATATCGTCGACCTCGACATGGTCTTAGACGAACTCTGGCAGGTGGCGCAGGAAGAGATGGACTTCACCCGCGAAGCTGCCAATATGCAGGAATTTGCCGAGAAGAACCGCTCCATCGTCTATGTGACGACGCCAGATTTTTATCCGGAATACACGACTCACCATGTGCTGGTCATGGAGTACATCGACGGCTGGGCGATAAATGACGCCTGGGCTCTCAAAGAAAACGGCTATGACCTGAATGAGATCGGACAGAAATTCGCGAATAATTTCATCAAGCAGGTCATGGACGACGGATTTTTCCATGCAGACCCGCACCCTGGGAATGTAAAGATCCGCGATGGAAAAATAGTCTGGCTCGACATGGGAATGATGGGGCGTCTGACCGAGCACGAACGGAAGATAATGGTCCGCGGAGTAAAGAGCATCGCACTTCACGACATCTCAAAAGTGACCGATGCAGTCCTGGACTTAGGTGATTTCTGGACAAAGCCCGACAGGGACTCTCTGTATAACGACCTTCGGGATTTTTTGCAGGAGTACCAGTCGAAGGGAATGGGTGAGATCGATCTCGCAGAGGCCATGCAGTCGATGATGGACATCATGAAACAGAATCACATGAGCATGCCTCACGGAATGACTATGCTCGCCCGCGGCCTCACCCAGGTCGAAGGAGTGCTCGCTGCGATAAGCCCCGACATCAATATGATGGAGATTGCCTACAACCGTCTTTCCGAAGAAGCGATACACGACCTGGACTTACGCCATGAGGCAAGCCACATCACCAGAAAAATGCTCCGCATGGTATCAAACGGTTCAGAGATCCCGTCACTTACTTCTGAGATCATGAAGGAATACCTGCGTGGAAAGGGGCGGATGACTCTGGACCTGGAACCTACCTCTGATCTTACCAGAGTCATAGACCGCGCCGTGAGAAACCTCGTGATCGGCATGTGCATCACCGGGCTCCTGGTAGGTTCCAGCATCATCTGCGCAACCGACCTCCGGCCGAAAATACTTGGAATACCTTTTCTCGGATTCATAGGATTTTTCATAGCGGTCGCTGCTATTTTTTACTTTACCGTACGATATTTCATCCGCAAATGGATAAGACACAGACACGAAAAGCCGCCAAAACGAAAGAGACAAAGGCATGAAGGAACTGATCTTAAAAAATCATAAAAAACTGATCACCTCAGGACTATTTCTGCTCTTCCTTATTGCTGGGCTTTACTACATGCAGGATGGGTATTTCGACACGATATCCGCAAAGACGAACGCCTTCTACTTCTGCTGCGCTGTGGCGGCCGTTCCAGGTGTTTATCTGCTTTTCACGTATATACATGAGAACGGTCTCAGAGGTTTTCTGCGATTTCCGAAAGCAGCGTATATCGTCTCACTTTTTGCACTGAGCTATCTGCTCTCTTCTCTTGGTGATGCTCATGCGCTCGACGGGTCTGTCGGCTGGAATGTCGGAGCTTACTCGTATCTGCTGGGGCTGATGCTGTTTTTTATTTTTCTGATAGGAGATACTGATGAGAAGGTTCTCATAGTAATGCTCGCCGCAGCGACCATCCCGTTCTACCTGGTCGCGGCATTGCAGGGAGCTGGCTGGGACGTATTTAACCTGCACAAAGAGCTCGTAAGCGACGAGCGGTATGACTATATTTCCACTGCTGGCAATATCACGGTCTATTCGGGAATCGCTTCACTTTTTATCCCTGTCATCTGCGCTGCTCTCGACCATTCAGAGGATTTCCGCTGGCAGAAACCTGTAAAGCTGCTCTTCATGGCTGATATCGTTCTCGGAGGAACGAGTATCTGTCTCGTCGGAAGTGACAGCGCCTACATCGGGATTTTCGGAGCACTGGCTGTTCTCTACATAGTAGAATGTAAGAAAAAAACTCCCCTCTGGAAGCTCGCAAGGATCGCTGCACTGCTGTCCTTTTCATTCTGCATTGCTGAGATCCTTCAGGCTTTTAATCCGAAGACCGCATTTCCGGTCAGGAAATATTTCTCCTATTATGTGTTTAAGTTCCACCTGGCGTTCATCCTGTTCCCTGTGCTTTTGATATTTACTCTGGTGCTCTATAAGTGGGCGAAGAAGTCTGCCTTCCCGTGGATCCCGATCAGCCTTATGATAGTAGCTGCTGTAACACTTACTGAAATCCTCTCTCCTAAGGGAAGACATTTCGGAAGTGGCCGCGGGGAGATCTGGCCATTTGCCGTCAGGACTTTTAGAAATGCCGGCACGCGGCAGAAACTTCAGGGAGTAGGTGCTGACTGCTTCGGATATCTGACCGGCGCTTACATAAATGACCTGCCTTCAACTGACAAGTGGTTTAAGATAGCAAACGGCGCCTTCGACGGTGTAAAAATGCAAAAAAATATCCTCACGGTCGGTGGCCGTGAGGTCGTAAACTGTCACAATGAATTTCTTCAGCATCTGCTCTGTGGCGGCATCATAACTGCCGGCTTCTGGAGTCTTTCAGTCATATCGGTCATTTTTTCAGGACTCAGGCGAAAGCATATCTCACCGTTCCTGTTCGGATTCATCGGCTGGCTGATCCAGTCGATGCTAAATAACCCGCATAACCTGCTGCTTTCATTTGCTTTTATCTTCGCCGCACTCACAGTAAAAGATCAGTAACTGAAGTGGACTTTCTTCAGGTAGTTCGTACCTGTCGGATCGTAGATTCCGTAGTTATTCTTGCCGCTGTTCTTGACCTGGTAGAGAACCTTGTCGGCAGCTGTCACAAGCTCCTGGTAAGAGCGGCCGGCCGATGGGTAGATGGCTATTCCTATCGAGAGCGACGGACATTCGGGAACGTCCGTGACACGGAGACACCGCTCCCTGTCATCGACTAAGTCGAGGATTCCCTGAGCCGTCTTCTGGATCTGGTAGATATCGTCGACTTCTGGCAAGAAAGCGATGAACTCATCACCGCCGTAACGCCCTATAGTAGCGATATCCGGGCAGCCCTGCCTGATCGAATCAGCTATGTACTTAAGGATCGCGTCACCCGCAGCATGACCGTAGGTGTCGTTAAAATGCTTGAAATTATCTACATCCAGGAACATCAGAGCGCAGTCGTGAAATGCTGAAAGCTGCAGCGTCTCATTTACTGTTCTTCTGACCACATCCTTGTGATATAGCTGCGTCAGCGAATCTATGTCACGCTCATGTTCGATCCGACGGCGGGTAAGGATATCGGCGAATTTGATCTGCATCATGTAAGGGCAGAGGAAAAGGCTCGCGACCCCGAATATAAAGATATTCAGCAGATCATACTCGAACATCTTCGTGCTCTTGTTCATAGCGGATGTCAGTATCATAAGAAACTCCGTCGAACCCGCCAGGATAAACATATGCCATGGCAGATCAGTAAATATCATCATAAAAATGACCGCACAGGCGATATAGGAAACGCAGGACACGTGATCATTTATGATACCGCACATCAGGACAGTAGCCAGAAGTATGATAGCCGAATAGACATAGACCAGCGGCAGACAGTACTTCGCGCGCGAATACGGAATCCCCAGAGTCACATAGGCCACTATCCCCAGAGCACCGCTTATAAACATACAGCAGACAAACCTGCCGCAGATACCCGCTGTCAGAAGATAGAAAATCCCTGCCAGAAAAAAGAGGATCATACTGACCACAGTAAGCTTTCTCAGTGTCCTGAGGTTGGATTTTCCGGTCACGCACTTCGCTTCTTCGTATATTTTTTTATCTATAGAGCCGTATAAGACAAACTGGATCAGCTCGTGTGGTTTTCTGTCCATTTAGCCCTCCCTTGGCTTTTCGAATGAAAAATCTAACCCTTATATTTTACCACAATTTAGACTTTAGTAAAGAAATTTTCGTGCTTTTATGATATAATACAAGTGTATGAAAGTATTTCAGGACGTAAAACAGACATTTATCCTTATAAAAAGAAACGCTGGCGGGCTTATCAGATACGAGATCCTGTATAAGCTGATGTCCTTTCTTATTTTTTTCCCACTGCTCGAACAGATGGAGAGGCTGGCACTCAGAGTCGCCGGCGTCTACTACATCAGTAATTACAACCTCCGGATGGTACTCCGCTCACCTGCATTCTGGGCGGCAATGACAGTCATTCTTCTGGCTCTTGCCATTTTTATCTCACTCGAATTCTTTGGGCTATCATACGGCATACACGCTTCGTACTGCCGCAGAAAAGTGACCGCAAGACAGATGTTTGCAGCGTCGGCAAGAATGAGTGCACACATACTAAAGCCCAGAAATCTGCTTTTTCTGCTGTATGTATTTCTGATACTGCCTCTCGCTGACTTTTACGAGGCTTTTTCTTCGGCGAGGAATTTTTCACTGCCCGGATATATGGTCCAGAGGATAGTCCAGAACGACAGGTACAAGTATCTGCTTCTGGCCGCTGTCATAGTGCTCGGGATCCTGACGCTTCTGCTCATATACGTGATACCGTCTATGACTCTTCTCGATGAGAGCTTTTTTACTTCGGTTAAAAGAAGCATCCACTACACGTCGAAGAGATTTCCGAAGGTCATCCTTACGGCGGTGCTCTGGCTTGCGCTGATAGCCGCTGTCTTTGCTGCTGCGTTTGTCGGGATCCTGGCCGCCATAAAGCTGGTCGTGATGTGGGTTGAACCGTCATTCCACCTGAAGTTCAGCTGGTCGTCTCCTGTAGTCCTGGTAGTCGAATCACTTCTGCTACTTACTCTGACCTGGCTACTGACTCCGCTGATACTGGCACGGATCTTCACGGCTTTTTATCATTTTTCAGAGGATGAGGAGATACCTCAGTTTACGAGAGAATACGGCAAAAGTATCAGATACGTGGCTGTAAAGATCACGACTTACGGGCTTATAGCGCTTGCGCTCTATTTTTTCGTGCCGCAGAAATACGACCAGATAAAGACTGCCCTACTGTATGGTGGCAGAGACACGATGATAATGGCGCACAGGGGTGACTCGGTATCAGCGCCAGAAAATACGCTTCCAGCTTTCAGAAAAGCCATCCAGAACGGTGCCGATGCTGCCGAACTCGACGTGCAGCTGACTAAAGACGGGACTGTCATAGTCTTACACGATTCTTCGCTCAAGCGGACGACCGGCCTCAAAAAAAATGTCTGGGAAGTGACTTATGATCAGATAAAAGACCTGGATAACGGCAGCTTTTACGATCCAAAGTATGAGTTTACCAGGATCCCGACCCTCGATCAGGTATTAAAGGTCTGCAAGGGCAAACTGTATCTGAATATCGAGATAAAGCGGACCGGCCACGATGCGGGCATCGTCGAAAAGACCCTCGAGGTCATTTCCGCAAACCACTATGAAAAGGACTGCGACATCACTTCATTCGACTACGATACCCTAAGAATGGTCAAAAAAATAAATCCCGAGATCTACACCGTCTATACTACTACCGTCGGCGGAGGCTCGCTCGCAAGACTCAAGGACATAAATGCCTTTTCTGTCGAGCAGAACTTCGTGACTGCCGAGTTCGTACAGTATATGAGAAGTGAAAATAAGGGGATTTTTGTATGGACTGTCGATGAGCCGTCAATGATGAACAGGATGATCGACCTGAACGTCGACGCTATAATCACGAATAATGTCCGCCTGGGGCGGAGCATGAAAAAGACCAACAAAGGCATTTCCGGTATGCTCCGCAGGATCCAGCGGCAGCTGCTGGCGTTTTAGCCTAAATAAACAGCTCCTGTCTGGCGGATATTCATCGGGTAGACATTCTCTCTGCCGAAGTACTGGGACATGAAGTCGACGTATCCGGCTGTCTCCTCTTTCGGGAGTACGCACTGGATGACGCCTGCAAAGCCGCCTCCGTGGACACGGCAGATACCTTTTCCTGTCTTTGCCAGGTACTCTTCAGAGAGCGCAAGTGCCAGAGCTATCTTCTGTTCTTTCCAGGCTGCGTTCGTGTAGCAGTTCTGGAGCAGCTTATATGATGAGTTTCCAGATACGTTCATCAGAGCGAGGATCTTCTGGAAATCCTTATCTGCCACAGCCTGTGCCATATCTGCGACTCTCTGTGTCTCATTGAAAAAGTGGAAGGCACGAAGGATGGCACGGTCATTTCCGATTTTTTCATCGATCTCATTTAAGTGCGCGAGCAAGTCTTCTTTCTTCACATCACAGAGTCTCTCGCCGCCGAGCTCTTTGGCGACTGCGAACATCTCCTGTGGAACTGCCGAATAGTCGTCTGAAAGGTCCGCATGTCCTTTTCCGGTATTCGTAATGACCATCTCATATCCGTAATCGCCAAAGCCGAACGGGATCTTTTCAACTGAGATATCACCCTTGAAGTCAAGGAGGATCGGGCCGCCGTATGCGCATGCCATCTGATCCATCAGGCCTGACGCCTTGTTCCAGAAGTGATTCTCGCTGTACTGACCGATCTTCGCGTAGTCTGTCACAGGTATTTTATCCTGATTGAAAAAGTGGTTTATCATCGCGCAGAAAAGCATCTCAAATGATGCTGATGAGCTGACGCCTGCTGCAGCGATGACCGTGGTAGTCACATAGGCCTTGAATCCGTGAACCTTATAGCCATTCTGCTGTGCAGCCTCTACCATTCCTGCGACAAGGCTTAAAGTGCCGCACTCCTTCGGTACCTGTGCGAGCTTATCTATGTCGATCGTCACCTTCTGGTAGCCTTCACTAAGGATCTCCATCCTGTCATCTCCGCTCACTTTTGCGGCGCCGATAGTATCTAGATTTATCGAAGCAGCAATGACTTTTCCACCATTGTGGTCGGTGTGGTTTCCGATTATCTCAGTCCTTCCCGGTGCTGTGAAAAATGACAGTTCCTTACTGTCACCATACTCACCAGCAAAGCCTTCCTCTAAGTGCTCGAATCTCTTTTTTGCGTCAGCGGCATCCTCGCCGTACACTTTTTTTAATACCTTATCTTTTACCATTTTTATAGCTCCTTTTGAAGTATATTCTGTTTTCATTTTCTAAAGTATATCATATCACCAGCGGTTTTTCATTCCTTGAAAAGGGTGTTTGATTATAGTAAAATATTGTAAAAATGACGGAGGTGACCTGCGATGTCAAAGCAGATAATAACCGATACGACCAAAAAAGAAAAGAAAGAGCACGGGGACTACGGTTTCCCGTTTCTGATAAGCTACGAGCATCTGGACGGATATGACGGCGGTTCGTTTCTCTGGCACTGGCACCCGGAGGCCGAGCTTACCCTGATCACCGACGGAGCTATGCAGTACAGGATAAATGACGCTGTTTTTTCTGTAAAAAAAGACGATATCATCTTCGCAAACTGCGGCGCGCTCCACTCCGGAGAGAAGCTGACGGGAAGTCACGAGGACTGCCACTATATCGCAGTCACTTTTGACCCGAAACTGATCTACGGTTTCGACGCGAGCCGCATTTATGAGAAGTATGTATCGTCGCTTTCGGATAATTTTTCCTGCTTCGGTTTCTGTATCCATCACGAAAAAATGGATACCTGGGAGCGTGAGTTTTCAGAACACACCCGTTCCCTGATATCCAATGGAGAAAAATCCGATTCTGGATTTGAGCTCTCTGTCGTATCCGACCTGTCCGCCCTGTGGAGACTTTTCTATCTGCACGGTGCCCCGGAAGAGAGCAGCCAGAAGCACCTGAATGCCAGAAACTACGGCCGCATCCGTGACATCATCTCCTTCATCGAGGAAAACTACCAGGATGATATAAGCCTTGAGGACATCGCCAGGTCTGTAGGGTTTTCGAGGAGCGAGTGCTCCCGGACTTTCAAAGCAGGCATGAACGTCGCACTTTTTTCATTTCTGCAGGAATACCGGGTCAGGAAATCACTCTCCTACCTGACCGACACTGACACCTCCATTTCGGAGATAGCCGGTCTGGTCGGTATCCCGGATTCCAATTATTTCTCGAAGGTCTTTTCCCGGGTCATGGGCTGCTCGCCGCGTGACTACAGGAAAAAAATGACCGATAAGTGATCAGTCCTCTACGTGCAGGAAGTAAGCGCAGTGAGGCTCCATGACGAGTCCGCCGCCAAAGTCATGCCACTCGCCTGTGATCAGGTCGCGGGCACGTCCTGCCTGTGCGTCAAAGTGAGCATGGTACTCATTATCCTCGAGATTTATCGCTACCATGACCCTGTCGCCATCGCAGTTTCTCTCAAAGACACAGTGCAGATTCTCAAGCAGGCGCATCGAGAAGTCTCCGTAGCAGAGCGCTTTCGACTCGCGATGAGCCTTCGCCATGGCTGCTATCGTAGTCGTCAGGTCATTCCACTCCGGCTTGTCTATCGCCGGACGAAGTGACAGATCTCCGTCTTTTTTATCTCCCTTTATGCCCCACTCTGAACCATAGTAGACTATAGGGATTCCCGGCTGTGCAAATACAAACGCATAAGCTATCGGGAGATTTCTCTCGTCATTTAGCTCTGATGCTATACGGCTCACATCGTGGTTATCGACGAATGAGAGCAGATGAGCACCCCTGTAAAGGCACCAGTCCTCTTTTCCGAACTGTCTCAGAAGGGAATGGCAGATCTCGAAGAGATTTCCGGAATTTATAGCTGAGTAGATTCCCTTGCGGCACTCGTAGTTCGTAGCTGAATGACACATCTCAGGGTTCATGATGTCGTTATAGTTTCCACCGATCATCTCGCCTGCGAGGAAGAAATCATCTTTCCACTCTGAAGTCTCTCTGCGGAGACGCTTTAAGAACTCCCTGTCGACCATGTATGCCACATCGAGTCTCAGCCCGTCGATACCGAATTCATCAATCCAGTACCTGACCGAACCCATCAGATAATCGGTGACTGCCGGATTCTGGAGGTTTAGCTTTACAAGGTCGTAGTTTCCTTCCCATCCTTCATACCAGAAACCGTCGTTATAGTCTGAGTTTCCGTCGAAGCTGATGTGAAACCAGTCCTTGTACTGTGAATCCCACTTCTTCTCCTGGACATCCTTAAATCCGAAAAATCCTCTGCCGACATGATTAAAAACTCCGTCGAGAATGACCTTTATGCCTGCCTCATGGAGAGCGTCGACCACTTTTTTCAGATCGTCATTAGTTCCGAGACGAGTGTCTACCTTGCGGTAATCGCGGGTATTGTAGCCATGCGTATCACTCTCAAAAAGCGGAGAAAAATAAACGGCATTCACATTCAGCTTCTGTAAGTGCGGTATCCAGTCCAGGACTTTAAGGATCCTGTGCTCTAAAACTCCGTCATTTTCAAACGGAGCTCCACACATTCCCAGCGGATAGATCTGGTAAAATACCGCATTTTCCCACCATTTTTCTTCAGCCATGGTTATGATCTCCTTTCCAACTCAGTTTACAGTTTTGACAAAAGCCCAGTGCTCTGTAAAAACAGCACGACCATGATCACCGGACAGACGAAACGCACCATAACGATGTAGAGCTGTTTTCTGTGGAAGCGCACGCCTCCTGTCTCGACTTCGCCGATGATCCACTTCGGGCGCACGATCCAGCCGATAAGTATAGTCGAAAGCAGCGAGATGAACGGCATCATGACTGAGTTCGAGATGTAGTCCATCAGGTCTAAAAGCTGTCCGACTGTCCCGTTCGGCAGCGGTATCTCACAGTAAAAAATGCTGTAGCCCAGCGCTATAACGATCGAAGCGATGGTATAGATGATGCCGAGCACGAGTGTAGTCTTATGTCTCTCTGAATGAAAGACTTCCATGCAGTTTGCGGTTATGGCTTCGAGCACCGAGATACATGAGGTCAGTGTCGCAAAGACTGCCATCAGGAAAAATGCCGCTCCGACTATATTTCCAAAAAATCCCATCGAGGCAAAGACCTTCGGGAGCGAGATGAACATAAGTCCAGGTCCCGCATTCATACCATCAAGTCCCGAAAATACATAGATGGACGGGATGATGGCCATTCCAGCGAGAAGAGCCACTCCGGTGTCAAAGATCTCGATCTGGCTTACCGCCCTGTTCAGGTCGACTTCCTTTTTTACATAGGAACCGTAAGTGATCATGATTCCCATCGAAACTGACAACGAGAAGAACAGCTGGCTCATCGCGTCTAGCAGGAGGCTTAAGAATTTTTTCAAAGTAAGGCCTTTGACGTTCGGCGTGATGTAGACCAGAAATCCCTGCAGTCCGTTCCTGTCGCCATGATGTATAAAAAGTGAATACACCGCCACGAATACGATCAGGACTAAAAGCACCGGCATCATAAAACGGGAACAGCTCTCGATTCCCTTTTCAACTCCACGGTAGATGACAACTGCCGTAAGCACCATGAAAAACGCTGCGTATATCACCGACTCGACCGGATTCGAGATAAACGCCGAAAAATATCCGTCTGCCGCCGCTGCCTTTCCATGCCCTGTAAAGTAGTCAACCATGTACTTTGTGATCCAGCCTCCGATGACTGCGTAATAAGTCATGATGATCACCGGTACGAAAAATGTCAGGACGCCTAAGAACTTCCACTTCGGATTCATCTCCGTGTAGGCTCCTATCGCACTTTTTCCGGTCTTTCTGCCGGTAGCGATATCCGATGTCAGCAGCGTAAATCCGAAGGTCAGCACCAGGATCAGGTAGACTATCAGGAAGAGTCCGCCGCCGTCTTTTGCCGCGAGATACGGAAATCTCCAGATATTCCCCACTCCTACTGCTGAGCCTGCTGCCGCAAGCACAAACCCGAGCTGCCCTGTGAATGAGCCTCTTTTACTTTCTTTTTCCATTTTCCAAAAATATCCTTTCTTTCTAATGAAAGGTATTATAGCAAAAAAGCGCCACTTGTACCAGTGGCACAAGTGACGCGGGTGTGTCAGAGGGGACGCGTTCAGCTGACACATATAAAAATGTGTCAGCCGAACGCGTCCCCATCGTCACATCAGTCTTCTGATGAAGGGATGTGATCTAAGAGATCGAGGGAATGCTCCTCTACCATCTGATCGCACATATCGAGGAAGACGTCAAGCGGTACATCGTTTAACTGCTTGTTGCTTCCGCGGAGATTTATAGAAACTGTACGGTTCTCTTTCTCCTTGTCTCCAAGAACGAGGATGTACGGATCCTTGTAGTTCTTGAATGTCTTGATCTTGTTTTTCATGTTAGCTTCTGAGTAGTCTGCTTCCACACGGATATGGTTCTTGCGGAGAAGAGACTCGACCTCTTTGGCGTAGTCGTTATGCTCTGCCCTTATCGGAACTATGCCTACCTGATACGGTGAAAGCCAGAACGGGAAGGCTCCCTTGAAGTTCTCGATCAGGATTCCGATGAAACGCTCCATAGATCCGAAGATGGCTCTGTGGATCATGACAGGTCTCTTTATCGTGGAGTCTGCAGCGGTGTACTTCATATCGAAGTTCAGAGGGAGCTGGAAGTCGAGCTGGATGGTTCCCATCTGCCACTCACGTCCTAAAGCATCCTTCATCTTCAGGTCGATCTTCGGGCCGTAGAAAGCTCCGTCGCCTTCATTTATCTCGTAGTTTCCAGGGCCGTAGGTCTTCTCGAGGATGTCCTTAAGGTCAGCCTCTGCCTTGTTCCAGACTTCGATGTCTCCCATGTAGTCATCAGGTCTTGTAGAAAGCTCTGCCTTATATGTAAGTCCGAAGGTACCATATATCTCTGTAGCGATATCCATGATATCCTTGATCTCAGATGCGATCTGATCCTCGGTCACAAGGGTATGTGCGTCATCCTGTCTGAACATCTGAACACGGAAAAGTCCGTTCAGCTCGCCTGACTTCTCTTTTCTGTGGATGACATCGACCTGGTTGATACGGAGAGGAAGCTCTCTGTATGAACGGGCCTTGTTCATGTAGACCTTAATGGCGTTCGGGCAGTTCATAGGCTTAAGAGCATAGGTGTCGTTATCATCCTCGCCAGGGATAACGAACATGCCGTCCTGATAATGTGCCCAGTGTCCTGATGTAACCCAGAGCTCTTTCTTTGAAACTACAGGTCCTGAGATTTCCTGATAACCGTGAGCCTCATGAATACCTCTCCAGAAATCAAGGAGAGCATTGAAGACCTTCCAGCCTCTTGGGAGCCAGTATGGCATTCCAGGTGCTGTCTCATCGAACATGAACAGGTCGAGCTGTGGTCCGATCTTCTTGTGGTCTCTCTCTTTTGCTTCGCGGATCAGAGCCTTGTGCTCCTTCAGCTGCTGCTTGTCCGGGAAAGCGTATGCATAGATACGGGTCAGTGAGTCGTTATGCTCATCGCCTCTCCAGTATGCGCCTGATACGCTTCTGATCTCAAATGCGGCACTCATCAGCTCCTGTGAATTATCCACGTGAGGTCCGCGGCAGAGATCTACATAGTCATCGCCTGTCCAGTAGATAGTGATCTTCTCGCCTTCCGGGAGATCCTTTATCAGCTCTGTCTTATACTTCTGATCCTTGAACAGATCAAGAGCTTCCTGCTTTGAGACTTCCTTTACTGTCCAGTCCTCACGGCGCTTTATGATCTCACGCATTTTGTCTTCGATCTTCCTGAAGTCTGACTCCTGGATGCTGACGCCCTCCGGGAATCCGAAATCATAGTAGAAGCCGTCGGCGATCTGCGGTCCGATGGCGTACTGTACGTCCTTACCATAAAGCTCGATCACGGCTTTCGCAAGAATGTGTGCCAGTGAGTGACGATACACTTCTAAATACTTTTCCTTGTCCATTTGGTTCCTTTCCTTCTCTGCGGTCGGCCGGCATAGCCTGCTGCTCAGG
>ONIH01000007.1 GCA_900317825.1 uncultured Lachnospiraceae bacterium
CGCTAAGCGCCGGCGTCTCAAAAAGGTTCTTTGCCGTCTTTGTGCTATCTGCACTCAGTTTTCCTGAAGTTATACTTCTTTGAAATCGGCATCAACGACATCATCGCCATTGTTACCACTGTTATTTGTGCTGCCTGCGTTTGGCTGAGGACCTGCACCTGCTCCAGGATTTGGTCCGGCCTGTGGACCGCCCTGAGCGGCTCCTGCTGCCTGAGCGTTCTCATACATCTTTGAGAATACCTTCTGTGCTGACTGCTCGAGTTTCTCCTTTGCATTCTTGAGCTCTGAGACATCAGCGTCGCTCATGTCTTCCGGCTTCTGGAATTTGTTTACGAGATCCTCAACAGCCTTGAGGTCAGCCTCTACTGCACTCTTGTCTCCTGCGTCGAGCTTGTCGCCTACTTCGTCAAGAGCCTTTCTGGTCTGTACTGCGAAGGCGTCAGCGTCGTTTCTGGTGTCGACTGCTTCCTTACGCTTCTTATCCTGGGCTTCGTACTCGGCAGCTTCCTTGACAGCCTTATCGATCTCTTCATCGGACATGTTAGATCCTCCGGTGATAGTGATGTGCTGCTCTTTTCCTGTGCCCAGATCCTTAGCAGATACTGTTACGATACCGTTTGCATCGATATCGAAAGTAACCTCGATCTGTGGAACACCTCTTCTTGCTGGAGGGATTCCATCGAGACGGAACTGACCAAGTGACTTATTGTCACGGGCGAACTGTCTCTCACCCTGTACTACGTTGATATCAACGGCTGTCTGGTTATCCTCTGCTGTAGAGAAGATCTGGCTCTTCTTAGTAGGGATTGTAGTATTTCTCTCGATAAGGTGAGTAGCGATACCTCCCATAGTCTCGATAGAAAGTGTAAGAGGTGTTACATCAAGAAGAAGAACTTCTCCTGCTCCCTTATCTCCTGCGAGTTTACCACCCTGGATGCAGGCACCGAGTGCTACGCACTCATCAGGGTTAAGACTCTTTGAAGGTTCCTTGCCTGTGAGCTGTTTAACCTTTGCCTGAACTGCCGGGATACGTGTGGAACCGCCGACGAGAAGAACCTTTGAAAGGTCTGCTGCTGTAAGTCCGGCATCCTTTAATGCGTTCTGTACAGGGATTGCAGTTCTCTCAACGAGGTCTGAAGTGATCTCATCGAATTTAGCTCTGGTGAGGTCAAGGTCTAAGTGCTTCGGGCCATCAGCTGTTGCTGTGATGAATGGCAGATTGATATTAGTCGTAGTGGCGTTTGAAAGCTCTTTCTTTGCTTTCTCAGCAGCCTCTTTGATACGCTGCATAGCCATCTTATCGCCTGAGAGATCAACGCCCTCTTTTGCCTTGAACTCATCGATCATCCACTGCATTACACGGTTATCGAAGTCATCACCACCGAGATGTGTATCACCGTTAGTAGAGAGAACTTCGATGACTCCATCACCGATCTCGATAACTGATACATCGAATGTACCGCCGCCGAGATCGTAAACCATGATCTTCTGCTCACTCTCGTTATCAAGTCCGTATGCAAGTGCTGCTGCTGTAGGCTCGTTGATGATACGCTTTACATCGAGTCCTGCGATCTTTCCGGCATCTTTTGTAGCCTGACGCTGAGCATCGTTGAAGTATGCAGGTACTGTGATGACAGCTTCTGTAACCTTCTCACCGAGATGTGCTTCTGCATCGCTCTTCAGTTTCTGAAGAATCATAGCTGAGATCTGCTGCGGTGAATATTTCTTTCCGTTGATCGTAGGGCCATCGTTTGTACCCATTTTTCTCTTGATAGAAGAAATGGTATTGTCAGCGTTTGTGACTGCCTGACGCTTTGCCGGCTCACCAACAAGTCTCTGTCCGTCCTTTGTGAATGCTACGATAGACGGTGTAGTTCTCATACCCTCGCTGTTCTCGATTACTGTCGGCTGTCCACCTTCCATAACTGCTACACAGCTGTTTGTTGTACCAAGATCGATACCAATTATCTTACCCATAGTGAATTCCTCCTTAATTATTAACGAATATAGTTACAAGTCAAATCTATTATATGAAGTTACACTGCACTAAATTCGAGCTACGCTTCGCTTGCTCTCATTAAGTTGCAGGTAACGACTTTTTCACTAACCTCATGCTGCGCTTACGCTTGCATTCGCTAAGTGAAATAATGTCAGTTAGCAACCTTTACCATCGCGTATCTTACGACCTTATCATGGTAGGTATAACCTTTCTGTAAGACCTCGACGACTTCCTGCTCTCCCTTATCCGCATCATCCACATGCATTACTGCGTTGTGGAAGTTCGGATCGAATTTCTTTCCTTCGGCCTCTATCTCTTTGACCCCGAGTTCATCGAGTCCGTGGAGAAGCTGCTTATATATAGCAAGCATTCCTTTCTGGAAGGCATCCTCTGTGTCTTCCTTTACGTCTGCCAGGCCTCGCTCGAAGTTATCGATGACCGGAAGGACTTTTGCTATGACATCGCTTGCTCCGGCATCGTACATAGAAGACTTCTCTTTTTCTGTACGCTTACGGAAGTTATCGAACTCTGCCATCTGGCGAAGGACCTGATCCTGAAGTGACTTGATCTTCTCGTCACGCGGATCTTCCTTCTTTTTATCCTTTTTCTTATCAGGCTTTTTATCTTCTTTATCTGTTTTCTCCTCAGAAGCCTTATCCTCTTTCTTTTCATCAGAGGTTTTATCCTTCTCAGGAGCTTTTTCCTTTTCTTCAGAAGTATCTTTTTTTACTTCTTCATCCTTCTTTTCTTTCTCTTCGCTCAATTCCTTATACCTCTAATCCTTCTTTTTTTCTATCTGCTTTGGCGTCTGCTTTTCAGGAAGCCTTGACGAATCGACGATGTCTGAAAGCTGAGTCTTTAACGACTTCAGATTCTTCATGACATTCTCGTAATCCATTCGCTTCGGTCCGAGTATTCCGATCGTACCTTTGAAGCCCTCGCCCAGATCGTACTTTGCGGTAACGACCGACACGTCCGGCATATTCGGGATATCGTCTCCGATGAAAACTGAAATACCATTCGGATTTCCCTCATCATCTGTCTCTATCTCATTTATCAGTTTCTCGAGCTGTTCCTTATTCTCGAAGGTCGAGATCAGGTGGCTGGCTCTGTTAGCATCTGAAAGCTCCGGGTACTTGAAAATATTCGTCGTACCGCTGGTGTATATCGTCCTGCCTTCATCCTGCTCGATCGTGCCCGCGACATTCTCAAGGACATTCTCGATGATGTCTGCGTACTCACCGGCGGATGCCTTCATCTTCTGGATGAGCCCGAGGTTAATGTCGTTTACGGTCTTTCCTGAAAGATTCGTATTCAGGAGCATATTCAGCTTCAGCAGGTCTTCGTTATTCAAAGGAGCATCGATATCAATGATACGGTTCCTCACAGCATTTCCGTCCATGACCACTACTGAAAGCAACTGACGTTCATTGACTGCTGAGAGCTGTACGAACTTCACCCGGACTCCTGTGATAGCCGGTGCCGAGATCATCGAAGTGTACTGAGTGTTCGCTGCAAGCACATCTACTACCTGCTTCAGCATCTTCTCTAATCTGTCTGTCCTCTGAACAAGCATCTCGCTCGTTGAGTCAGGCGGAGGTGAAGCTTCCTTCTGATTCATAAGCTCCGTCACATAGAACCTGTAGCCCTTATCTGACGGAATCCTTCCTGCGGAGGTGTGTGGCTGGAGAATGTAGCCCATCTCCTCGAGATCACTCATCTCATTCCTTATAGTAGCTGAACTGAGATTTAAGTCCGAGCTCTTCGAAATGGTACGTGATCCGACTGGCTCCCCGGTCTCTAAATAATTCTGGATGATCACGTCGAGGATTTTCTTCTGTCTGTCTGTAAGCTCTTCCTCTTCACTCACTTAGCCTCACCTCCTGTCGTTTTCTTTGTTAGCACTCAAATGATTGGAGTGCTAATATCATCTAACACATAATATACGCTTGTTCTCCCCTTTTGTCAACAACTTTTTTAAATTTTTTGCACAAATCAAAAAACGTGTCAGTGGGGACGCGTCCCCACTGACACGTTATTTTAGGAATTTGGCGAGGGCGTAGTTTGACAGGTCAAGGCCTCTGTCGGTGAGGGCGATCCTGTCGCCGTCCATGGTGAGCAGCTCTTCTTTTTCGAGTTCAAAGAGCTCGTGACCGTAGATTTTTTCTATCTGGGTGCCGAAGGCCTTTTTGAAACCAGACTTCGTGACGCCTGCAGTCTGCCTGAGTCCTAAGAACATGAACTCCTCCATAGCTGCCTGTCTCGTGATCTGCGTGAAGCTTCCTATAGTAGCTATATCCTCGTAGCCTACCTGGTCAGGTACTATCGGCAGGTGAGAACATTCTTCTATATATTCGTAAATGTCACGGATATTTGCAGTGCGCCACTCGAGCCCCATGCCGCCGCACTCCTCCGGATCCTCAAGCTCTTTTACCAGATACCCCGGTGGTATAAGCGATGCAGCACCGATCCCTACTCCGAGATACGGTGTCCTCTGCCAGTATCCGACGTTATGCTTGCAGACCTTACCGTCCCTGGCATAATTCGAGATCTCGTAGCGGTGCCAACCTCTCTCTTCGAGATAGAACTGCGCTCTCTTCATCAGCTCATAGGTCTGGTCTTCATTTGGAAGAAAAACGGTGTCTTCTCCACGTTCCTGCCTCTCAGCGTCCTCATGGAATTTTTTATAGAAGGGAGTACCCGGCTCCACGATAAGTGAATAGCAGGATATATGCTCAGGCCTGAAGGCCGTTACCTTGCTTAGTGTATAAAGCAGCTTCTCCGGAGTCTGTCCCGGAAGCCCTGTCATCAGGTCTACATTTATATTCTGAAATCCGGCTTTTCGAAGGATCTCATACGTAGATAAGAATCTGTTAAAAGTGTGGATCCTGCCAAGCATCTCGAGCTCGTCATCATTTGCTGACTGAAGTCCTAAAGACACTCGGTTTACCCCGACAGACAGGTAGACATTAGCAGCCTCTGCTATGACAGTTCCCGGGTTTGCCTCGATCGTGATCTCCGCGAGTGGATCCACCGAAAAATTATCCCGTACAGTCTGCATGATCCGGACTATGTTATCAGGATTTATCCAACTCGGAGTTCCTCCTCCTATATAAATAGAAGAAACAGTCCCGAAAACCTTTTTAGAATAAAACTCGAGTTCCTTACAGAGCGCATCCACATAGTCTCTCTGAGTGTACGGATCGTAGACTCCGGACAGAAAATCGCAGTAATCGCATTTTTTCGCGCAGAACGGTATGTGGATATATAGTTCAAATCTCCTGTAATCTTCCATTGTCATTCGTCATCATCGAGCTTTAAGACGCTCATGAACGCCTCCTGAGGTATCTCGACATTGCCGATCTGCCTCATACGCTTCTTTCCTTCTTTCTGCTTCTCTAAGAGCTTCCTCTTTCGGGTGATGTCTCCGCCGTAGCACTTCGCAAGGACATCCTTTCTCATGGCCTTTACTGTCTCACGCGCTATGACCTTGCTGCCGATAGCTGCCTGGATAGGAATCTCAAACAGATGTCTCGGGATATTCTCTTTGAGCTTCTCGCACATCTTTCTGGCTCTGTCATAAGCAGTATCCTTAAATACGATAAATGACAGCGCATCCACTTTTTCACGGTTGATAAGGATATCGAGCTTCACGAGTTCTGATCTCTGGTAGCCCTTCAGCTCATAGTCAAACGAAGCATAACCTCTAGACCTGGACTTTAACACATCGAAAAAGTCATAGATGATCTCATTTAACGGAAGTACGTATTTAAGCACGGCTCTGGTCTCTTCTATGTATTCGAGTGAGACGTACTGTCCGCGCCTCTCCTGACATAGGTCCATGATAGGTCCTATGTAGTCACTTGTCACCATGATCTCAGCATCTACGACAGGCTCTTCCATGTATTCGATTTCAGACGGGTCAGGCAGGTTTGACGGGTTTGTCAGATCCATGACAGTTCCGTCTGTCTTATGTACCTTATAGACTACGCCAGGAGCCGTAGTTACGAGGTCGAGGTCGTACTCTCTCTCGAGTCTCTCCTGTACTACGTCTAAGTGTAAAAGTCCTAAGAAGCCGCATCTGAATCCGAAGCCAAGTGCCTGTGATGTCTCTGGCTCAAAAGTAAGAGCAGCGTCGTTAAGCTGCAGCTTCATCAGCGCATCCTTAAGCTCCGGATATTTTGCTCCGTCTGCAGGATAGATACCGCAGAAGACCATCGGCTTTACCGGTCTGTAGCCTGGGAGTGCTTCGGCAGCAGGCTTATCAGCCAGAGTCACCGTATCTCCGACTCTAGTCTCTCTGACATCCTTTATAGATGCCGTGATGTATCCGACCATTCCGGCAGAAAGCTCGTCACATGGGATAAACTGTCCTGCCCCGAAGTAGCCCACTTCCACACATTCGAACTCAGCTCCTGTCGCCATCATTTTTATCCGGTCCTTGGGGCAGACTTTTCCTTCACGGATACGGACAAAGACTATGACGCCTCTGTATGAATCGTAGAGTGAGTCAAAAATAAGTGCCTTAAGCGGAGCATTCTCGTCACCCGTAGGTGCAGGAAGCTCTGTGATGACCTGCTCTAAGACCTGATCTACATTCTGTCCGGTCTTTGCTGAAATACGCGGAGCATTTTCACAGTCTAAGCCTATGACGTCTTCTATCTCCTTTGCGACCTTGTCCGGATCAGCGGAAGGAAGGTCTATTTTATTTATGACAGGGAGGACCTCCAGATCATGGTCGAGTGCCAGGTACACATTCGCCAGTGTCTGCGCCTCGATGCCCTGAGCCGCGTCTACCACGAGGATAGCTCCGTCGCAGGCTGCGAGCGATCTCGACACCTCATAGTTGAAATCCACGTGTCCCGGCGTGTCGATCAGGTTAAAGATATACTCTTCTCCATCCTTCGCATGGTAGATAAGTCTTACCGCCTGAGATTTTATCGTGATACCTCTCTCTCGCTCGAGGTCCATATTGTCGAGGACCTGCTCCTGCATTTCTCGCTTTGTCAGCGTGTGAGTCATTTCGATCATCCTGTCGGCAAGGGTCGATTTACCATGATCTATATGTGCTATGATACAGAAATTTCTGATATGTGACTGGTCCATAATACCTCCGTTAAAAAATTGCTTTCCTAATTATAGCAAATATATTAAAAAAATAAAATACATCTTGACAAATCAGATAACGATGAGTATTATAGAAAAGTATGATTGCTTGGGAGAACCGTGTCAATCCTCGGCTTTCATATTCACGTGAATATAAAATGCAACGGAGGTGAACAGAATTGGCAAACATCAAATCAGCTAAGAAAAGAGTTTTAGTAAGCGCTAAGAAAGCAGCTAGAAACAAGGCTGTCAGAAGTAATGTAAAGACCGTAGTTACTAATGTCGAGAAGGCAGTAGCAAGCGGAGACAAGGCAGCAGCTGAGGCGGCTCTGAAGGTAGCTCAGACAGCTATCCCGAAGGCAGAGTCAAAGGGAATCCTGCATAAGAACAATGCAGCAAGAAAGGTATCCCGCCTGACAAAAGCTGTTAACGCTATGAACTAATGAATTATAAAAGCCTGTCCGGTACCGTCATTCCGGGCAGGCTTATTTTTGTCTAAAGAGTCTCATTTAAGAGAAGCTCTACTGCTATACTGTCTTCTATTCTCCCGCTTTTGAAATCCTCCTCATAATCGGCGGCCTTTCTTAAAAGCCTCCTGAGTTCATCTTCCTTAAACCTCTTCTGGTAAGTCTCGAGCTTTCTGATGATAAAATCGTATGAGATGCCAAGGTTTTTCTTTTTGTCCGCAAATGAAACTCCGTCCTTGTCCATGAGTTTCAAGTCATAGAGCTGCATCAGCTGTCTCTGGATAAGAGCCAGGATTCCCGGAGCCTTTTCATTCTGACGCAGCATATCATGGTAGACATCAAAGACTCTCGCAGCATTTCTTTCGGATATCGCATCGCTTAGCGCAAAGATCTTCGTCTCTGAAGCATTGGCGCAGATAGCCTCCACATCTGACTTTTCTATCTGCTTTTTCTCCCAGCAGTAAGCCGAAAGCTTCTGGTACTCGGCGTCCATCAAGTCCATCGACGAACCGCATCTCAGGTAGAATTCATTCCAGGCGTCACGGCGCATCTGGATCCCATCTGCACTAAGTCTTCCTCCAATCCATCTGAGCATCTCATTCTGGTCGCCTATCACGAACTCTTCGGCAGTCCCATTTTTGGTGACAGCCTTATAGAGCTTATCCCTCTTATCTACTTCACTCTCAACAAAGACAATGACCGTAGTCTCCGGTATGTCCGGAATGTACTTTACCAGCCTGTCTTTTTCCTTTTTGTTTCCTTTGAAGTAGCCGCTCTCCTCTACGAGGATGACTCTCCTGTCTGCAAAAAAAGGGAGTGTATCGCTGTCTGATATGAGCGTCGGGACATTAAATTCCTTTTCGGAAAGAAGCGTGAAATTCATGTCTTTCCTGTCAGTGACTCCCAGTGCTTTAAGCAGCCGTTCCCTGTTATCTTTCAGCAGATAGTGTTCTTTTCCAAAGAGCAGATATATCCGCTTAAACGCCTGCTGCTCTATCTCGCTGTCAATCGAGCGCATCGGTAGTTTCTCCTGTCTCTAACACCTCGTCTATCCTGTCATCGTGGAAGTTAAGAAATTCTGTCACAGCGCACCACTTGTCCGCTATCGTGATAAGAATCCCCTCCCTCGTCTTCGGCATCTCAGCAGTGACCGGCCACATATGGTTTGCGATCATGTCAGCCTGGGTGTCATTTAGAGTGCCGCTCTCCTCAGCTGCCTTAAGAGATCTGAGTGGATGCTCGTGCGCAGTCCCCGAAGTCCCTCTGAATGACTTTCTGTCAAAAATCCCTACATCGTGCCAGAGGCTGGCTCTTACTATATCCCTTTCATTCATATGGAAAAACCTGGATAAAAAGAGCATCTTCTGTGCCACGTGCACACTGTGATATCCTACTGTAGAAAAAATATGGTGCCTCTGCCCCACTATCCTTCGGAAATCATTAGAGCCGATGATATCCCTTCCGTACTCTTCTATGATCTGATAATCTCTGTTTTTTCCTGTAAGCACTTCGGCTTCAGCTGTATAGTCCACCTAAAAATACCTCCCAATCAGTTTCAATTATATCACGCTTTTTTCTGTTGCGCCATATTTTTCTATTGCAATTTCACAGAATCCAGTGCATAATATGACTAACTTTTCTTCATTCAGCACATCACATCTCAGGTGCTGACACTTAAAAGGGAGACACATATGTATAAACGTCCGGTCCTTATCGTTGCCGTATCCATGCTGTCCGCGGTCTGCGCCGCTATCTACGGATCTTATTATCTCTGTGCAGTTCCATTCTGCCTTATACCCTTTGCTTTTTACAGAAGAAGCGTGAAGAGAGCTGTTCTGCTCACCGTCACTATAATGCTTGCTGCTATGGCCGGCTTCCTCTCCGGTACTTTGAGGCTTTCTGAGTATAATGATGTCTCCAGTGAGATCCTGTCATCTGAAGGCGCTCAGATCTACGGCAGAGTCACTGGAAAAGAGTTGACTGATTACGGAGCCCGACACCAGATAACTCTTCGTGGCAGTAGGCGCCTCAGAGTCACATCCACCATAGAGAACGCTCTTCCTCTCGGCTCAAAAGTCAGCATAAAAGGTGACGCCGAAAAGCCTGAAGTCCAGAGGAATCCAGGCTGCTTTGACGAGGCTTCTTACTACCGGTCACTTTCTACTGTCTGTCAGATAAAAAAAGCCGACATGCAGGAGACCGGTGAAAATGACTTTATCCTGATAAGGCTTTACTATCATCTAATGGAGCTGCTCTGGTGCCTTAAGTACCGCATGCAGGAAGTCTTTACAGCTTCTCTTCCCGGAGAGGAGGGGCCTCTTCTCGCTTCTCTTACCATAGGAACCAAAAGCCTTTTAGATCCTGAAGTAAAAGAGATGTTCCAGAATGCAGGCATAAGCCATATCCTTGCGATCTCAGGTCTTCACATATCTATAGTCGGATCGGTCATTTTTAAGCTGATGAAGCGCGTCGGTATAAGGATACGCACCGCCGCAGTCACCTCATCTGTTTTCGTGTTTTTCTATGCTTCATCCATTTCTGATTCTGTTTCCTGCCGGAGAGCGCTCGTCATGTACCTGATACTCATGGCATCAGATATCGTAGGAGACGGGACAGACACTATCACTTCGCTTTCCATAGTCTCTGTCTATATCTGCCTATCAGATCCGCTCGCTGTCGGGCAGACCGCCTTTGCCCTGTCCTTTGCGGCCGTTTTCCTGCTAGCCATGACAGCACTCCCTGCCACGGAATGCTACCGGTCGTTCTGCGTTCTCAGATGGGAAAACAGGCACAAAGAACTCAAAGGGAACCGCTACAAGCCTACCGCAAAGGATGATCTGGTCTCCTCTATAATCTTCTCATTTTTTATACAGATCTCTATGGCAGCTATAAGCGCAAAATTTTTCTATAATTTTCCATTGCTGTCCTGCCTTTTAAATGTCGTTATACTTCCATTTCTGCCATATGTCCTCTGTCTTGGGCTCTCAGGCGGACTAGTGGGACTCGCCTTTCCTTCACTGGCAAAGGTCATCCTGTTCCCGTGTCATCTGATTCTCTACTGGTACGAGATGGCGTCGTCTTCATACTCTGACCTGCCATTTACAGATATAGTGACAGGTGATATTCCTCTGATAAAAATAGTTCTATGCCTTCTTATCGTCTGCACTGTATCGCGGATCTTCAGGCATGAAAGCAGGCGTATGTTCATAAGGCGCTTCACCCGGATCCCCTGGCAAAAAAATGAAGTTTTTCCTCTTTTCGGCTCTAAAAAATCCTCGGCTGCCATATGTCTTCTCTCGTTTTCAGTGATCTGTCTTCTTGCATTTCCCGTTCACCACGATGAGGCTGACATGCTCGATGTCGGACAGGGAGACGGACTTATGATAACGACAGCTGACGGAAAAGCATTTATGATAGACTGCGGCAGCACGACTGAATCCTCAGTCGGTAAAAATATAATCCTCCCATCTCTTAAATATCGCAGCATGAACAGAGTCGAAGGCTGGTTCATAACCCACCTGGACGAAGACCACGTAAGTGGCATAAAAGAGCTGATCGAAAAGGATTTTTCTATAGGGAACGTCTGGCTCTCAGAACACATAGAAAAAGATGAAAAGCTGGAACAGTTCCTTGCCCTATGCCAGACACACGATGTAGAAGTTTCCTACTTAGAAGGCGGCGACAGTATGAGCTGCAAGTATTTTACGATGGAAACTATTTTTCCCGATAAGAGGTCTGATTTCTCCGGTGAAAATGAGAACAGTCTGGTGACTCTCATCACGGTAAACCCTGGTTCGGAAACCCCTGTAAAGCTGCTAACTACAGGAGATATAGGAGAGGAGCAGGAAAAATACATTCTCTCACATCACAGGAATAAACTAAAAAAGAGTTCCCCGAAGGAAACTCTTATACTAAAATCCGCTCACCACGGAAGCAACTATTCAAACTGCGAGGAGTGGCTGTCAGCCTTAAAGCCTGATCTGACTCTTATCTCTGCCGGAAAAGGCAACCGTTATGGTCATCCTGGCAGAGATACGATGAAGCGCCTTAAAGAATTAAAGCTCGATTCGATGTGTACGATAGACACCGGTCAGATCCAGATAAAAGGCAATGGGATAACTCCCTTTATCCGGCATTGACAAGGTTCAGGTTCGGGCTGTAGGTGCTGTTGTTATTATCGTCGTTTACGACCTTTGCATCGTCTCCCGATCCTATGATGATCTGTACCCTGTTTATCTGGTCGAGCTCACAGAGGGAATCCACGATCGAATAGATCCGGAGATTTTCGGAGACATTGCCTCCGGCATTATCAAGCGAAGAGTCGAGATCCACATAGCAGATACCGTCATTTACATTTACCGAAAGAACCTTCACTGAAGCCGGCAGAGTCACATCGGCATTTTTTGAATCGGGACTCTTCGACAGCTGGCTCATAACAGCCTGAGCCAGAGGTACATTCTCGTTTATATGTGCCTCCCTCGATTCCTTAATGAGTCCGCTTCCGTCAGCTGCTGGGCAGTAAAGGGTCAGGTAAACGGCCTTTGTCGAATCCTGCTCGAAATCGAAGTCATCCACGAACGAATCAGCTGTCATAGCGCCTATGGCATTTCCGGCACTGTCGAGAAGCGATTCGTTTACTATGCGAAAAGTAACAGAATCCACTTCCGGAAGCTGAACAAGCGTCTTTACGACAGCTGCCCTTAGAAGTGCCTCCTGCACCTTTGACAATGTCTCATAATCTCTTGAAAAAGAGATGATAAGCTGTTTCTGCTTTAAGGTAAAATTCCTGATGATGACTGCTTCCGGGATAGGATTCGTATAGTCCTTATCTGATTTTGCGGTCGAGAGCTGGCGAAGCAGGAAGCTAACCTTTTTTCTGGCTGACTGCTCACGCACTCCCTCAGATACCGGATAGAGTGAAGTCCGAAGCTGGTTCAGATAATACACCTTTACCCTGCCGTCATTTCCCTGGTCAGCACTCTTTTTATCGCCACAGGAGACCAGTGCAAAGAGCAGCACCATACATAGACAGATGCAGCCCGTTTTTTTAAGAAAATATCTCATGACTGCTCCTTTATATAGATCAGAGGGATCCTGACATCGAAAGTCGTTCCCTCGCCAAGCACTGAATGTACCTTTATCTCACCATGATGCATGTCTATGGCATTCTTTGTGATGGAAAGGCCGAGGCCCGTTCCGCCGATCTCCCTCGAATGGGATTTGTCTGCCCTGTAGAATCTCTCGAAGATCCTGTCCACAGAATCAGGCGGGATGCCCATTCCGTTATCTTCGACACTGATGTAAAAATACTGGTGGTCGGCATTAAGCGTCACATGGACATAGCCGCCCTCTTTATTATACTTGATGCCGTTTTCAATCAGGTTCATGATGCCGAGCGACAGCTTCACCTCATCTATCTCCGCTGTGACAGGTCGGAAGCTCTCGAGCACGAGTTCTACCTTCTGTTTTTCTGCGATAGGTCCAAGCCGCTTTAGGAGGGTTTCAAGCATCTCATTTATATTTTTCGACTCGATATTCATAGTGGCACCGGACTTGTCCATCCTGACGAGTGACAGAAGGTCATTTATGATCTTTGTCTCCCTGTCTATCTCATGCGTTATGTCATGCATGAAATCCTGGTACAGTTCGACCGGTGCACCGTCCTCCATCGAATTCAGTGAATCGGCGAGCACCTTCATAGAAGTAAGCGGCGTCTTCAGCTCGTGGGACACGTTCGATACGAATTCCTGTCTTGACTCATCGATGTCACGCATTTTCTGCATGACTTCATTATAGTTCTCTGAAATAGCCTGGGTCTCGGTATAGTCTTCGACCTTCACTTCGTTATGTGTATCCTGCGAGCTCAGTATAAGGCCTGCCAGCTTTTCAAATGGCTTCGTAAAGTGGTCAGATAAATAAACGGCGCTAAGAGCTATAACGACCACCAGAACCAGGAGTATATAGGTGTAGAGGTTTCTGTAAAAAGTGATATTCTGCTCTATAGCGTCTGTCGACTTCGTGATCAGGATGACACCTTCTACCGTATTCGATCTGTCTGATGCAGTGATAGGGACGGTTAGGATAAGGCAGTGGCTTACCTTGTCGTAGACGCTCGTTCTCTCGCCCTTAAGTCCCAGGATGGCATTTTCCCAGACGAAAGTCTTGCCATTGCTCAGATCATAGGTATCTTTTACTACTCGAAGGGTCTTATCGATTATGATGATGCGTCCGGAATATATATTCCCAAGAGCTTTGAGCTGGGTATCTATCACGTCTATATCAGTATCCTTCAGGTAACCTGTCGAAATGATCTGGTCGTTTAGGAGCTGTGCCTGGCTGGTCATCGATACTGTATCGTTATCCAATGCCCTGTTCTGGTAAAAAGACAAGAAAATGCCCCCGATAACACAACCAGGGACAAATCCTATAAGAATAAAGGCCAGCAGGAGTACGGTCTTTAAGCTATGCAGTTTTTTAAAAAAAGAAAACCGGTGCTTCATCTGCCTTTATCCATTACTTCTGATAAAAATAACCCATGCCCCACTTCGTGTGGATGTAGCGCGGCTCGCTCGGGTTCGGTTCTATCTTTTCTCTGAGACGTCTGATATGTACGTCTACTGTTCTCGCATCGCCCGGGAAGTCGCTCCCCCAGACTTCCTTTAACAGGGCGTCACGGCTGTAGACCTTTCCAGGATGGTTCACGAGAAGGAGCATCATCTCGAACTCCTTCGTAGTCAGGTTATACTCCTTATCCTTTATGAAGATTCTGCGGCTTGCTGTATCGATGCGGATGTCTCCGCTCTCTATCGTGTCTGAATCCGGCTTCTCTTCAGGCTTTGAACGGCGGAGAACTGCCTTTATCCTGGCCTTTACCTCGAGGATATTAAACGGCTTGGTGATATAATCGTCTGCTCCGTACTCCAGGCCCATGATCTTGTCCATGTCATCGCCCTTTGCGGTGAGCATCATGACAGGCACATCAGACTTCTCCCTGATACGCTGGCAGACCTCGTAACCGTCGAGTTTTGGAAGCATCAGGTCTAAAAGTATCATGTCATAGTCGGATGAAAGCGCCTTTTCAACTGCCTCTTCACCGTCATAAGCTGTATCTACTTCCATTCCGTCCTGCTCAAGTGCGAACTTAATACCCTTTACGATGATCTTCTCATCATCAACTACCAGAACTCGTGCCATAGTCTTCCTTTAAACCGTTATCTTATCCTTTATCTTCTGATATGTGGCATCACCTATGCCGCTTACCTTTGTGATGTCTTCAGTTTTTTTAAACGGGCCGTTCTCCTGTCTGTAAGCGATTATCGCCTCTGCCTTTGAAGGCCCGATTCCGCTTATAGTGGTAAGCTGCGAAGAGTCAGCCCGGTTTATATCTACCTTTCCGCTGTCTGAAGCCTCTGAAGAAGTGTTATCTGATTTACTGCCACTGTCTTTCTGAGCTTCAAGCTGCTTCTTTGTAAGTACAGTGAGTTTCTGTCCGTCTGTGAGAAGCTCAGCCTGATTTATCTCAGACGAAGCAGCCTCTTTCTTAAGGCCTCCCGCCTTCTCTATCAGTGAAAATACTCTCGAATCTGCCGGAAGCCTGTAGACTCCGGGCTTCTCGACCGCTCCCTCTATCTGGACATATATCTCATCTGAAGTCGTCTCTGCCTTATGCTCCTCTTCCGCTGCATCTGATCTGACGGACTTAGTGGTGTTCTTCTCTAAGTATGAGCTCTCACCGCATCCGCTCAGTGATACAGAAAAAATAAGGAGCAGCAGGATAAATACTCTCTTCATAAATCTCCTTTCGGAGATATCTGCACTGCTCCTTCTATTCTATAGGAAAAAAAGATTTTTTACAAGAAAAAACTTTACTGAAATTCGTCTAATACTTCAGACAGTTTCTTATTCATTTCGTCGAAACCGCTCTTTCCCATGATAAGCGGCGGAAGGAACCGGATGAGATTTCCCTCGGCTGAAAGAAGCACCAGACCTTTGCTTAAAGCTTTATTCAATATCTCTCCGACCGGGATCTTTTCATCGATGATGAGTCCCTGCATAAAGCCTAAGCCTCTGTGCCCTTTAACGAACGGGTATTTTTCTACGAAACTGTCGAGGATGCTCTCGAAGTAAGGAGTCGTCTCCTTTACATGCTCTGGCAACTTCCTGCCCTCTATGATGTCTATCGACTTATTTACAGCTGTAAGTACCAGCGGGTTTCCACCATATGTGCTTCCGTGATCTCCCGGCTCTAAGGAGTCTGAAGCCACTTTTTCAGTGACAAGAAAAGCTCCGACTGGAACTCCACCGCCTAATGCCTTTGCAGTCGTAAGTATATCAGGCTTTACCCCGTACTGCTCGAATGCGAAGGTCGTACCGGTCCGCCCCATTCCGCACTGGATCTCATCGATTATGAGCAGGAGGTCATTTTCATCGCAGATCTGCCTTAAGCCCTGCATGAATTCCTTAGTGGCCGGCGTGACACCGCCTTCGCCCTGTACAGTTTCCGTGATCATCGCGCAGGTATTTTTATTTACGAGTTTTTTTACACTGTCCAGGTCATTAAAATCAGCGAACTCAGCTCCATCCATCAGCGGGTAGAACGGCTCTCTGTAATGGTCAGTTCCGGTGACAGACACAGCGCCTACAGTCCTTCCATGGAAGCTGTGGTTCATGGCGATCACCTCATAGTTTCCCTTTCCACGTCTCTTATAGGCGTACTTCTTTGCGGTCTTTAGCGCGCCCTCTATCGCCTCTGCACCTGAGTTTGTAAAAAATACCCGGTCCATTCCGCTTATCTGACAGACTTTTTCTGCAGCAGGCAGAAGCGGCTCGTGATAGAACAGATTCGAAGTATGGGTTATCTTATCGATCTGTGATTTCAGGGCGTCGCTGTATTCTTTATCTCCATAGCCGAATGCCATGACGCCTATACCGCTTCCGAAGTCAAGGTACTTTTTCCCATCGGTATCGTACAGGTAAACTCCCTCACCTTTTTCAAAAATGACCGGGAAACGGTTATATACATGGATCAGATGCTTATCAGCATCCTTCATAAAATCATTGCTGTTCATTAAATTTTTCCTCGTTATCTGATAAAATAGCTGTTCCGATTCCTTTATTCGTGAATATTTCGAGCAGCAGGCAGTGCTCTATCCGTCCATCAAGGATATGAACCCTGTGAACTCCGTTGTCGATAGCGCTGATGCAGCTCTTTACCTTTGGAAGCATTCCGCCTTCGATCGTTCCGTCATCTATCAGCTCCTTTGCCTCTGATACGGAAAGCTCTGATATAAGTGATGAAGGATCATCCTTATCCTTAAGGACTCCCGGAGTATCAGAAAGAAAGGCGAGCTTGTCAGCCTCCAGCGCTTCGGCTATAGCCGTTGCTGCATCGTCAGCGTTTATGTTGTACGTGTTGTAGTCATCGTCCATTCCGATAGGGCAGACGATAGGGAGAAAATCCCTGTCCAGGAGATCTAAAAGGATCTTCGTATTTACCTTTTTTACATTTCCGACAAAGCCTATGTCCTTACCGTCAGCATATTTCTTTTCTACATTTAAGAGATTTCCATCTTTTCCGCTGATACCGCAGGCACTGACGCCCAGCTTTTCTACCATGGTGACAAGTGATTTATTCACCCGGTTTAAGACCATCTCCGCTATATCCATCGTCTGCTGGTCGGTGACTCTGAGTCCGTTTATGAACTTCGGCTCTCCTCCATCCTTTTTTACCCATTCAGAGATTTCCTTGCCGCCGCCGTGAACTATGATAGGCTTGAAGCCTACGAGTTTTAAAAGCGTCACATCTTTTATGACCTGCTGCTTTAGGTCCTCATCGAGCATGGCAGAACCGCCGTACTTTATGACTATTATCTTCCTGTTGAATCTCTGGATGTACGGCAGTGCCTCGATAAGCACCTCGGCCTTTTTCATGACTGTCTGCATCTCTTCTTTCCGCATTATCATATTATCAGCTCCTGTAATCAGCGTTTATCTTCACGTAATCGTATGTCAGGTCACAGCCCCAGGCCGTTGCTTCCTCTGTTCCCTGCTTCATATCGCAGATGCAGGTCACTTTCTCAGATGAGAGCACCTTTGTGGCCTCATCCTCACTGTAGTCGGTGGCGACTCCGTCTTTTACTAAAACTATCTGTCCGTTATCACTTTCCACAGTGATATCCACCTTCTGCGGATCAAACTGTGCTCCTGAGTAACCCAATGCACAGAGGATCCTGCCCCAGTTCGCATCGTGTCCGAAGATAGCTGCCTTTGTCAGATTCGAAGTGATGACTGACTTGGCGAAGGTCTTCGCCTCTGCCTTGTCCCTGCAGTGAATGGCTTTTACTTCAAAAAGCGCCGTAGCACCTTCTCCGTCTCCTGCCATCTTCATAGCGATGTCACGCGCCACATATAAAAGTCCGTCTTTAAATGCTTTGAAATCATCGTTTTCTTCGACTATCTTTTCGTTTTCAGCCTCACCATTGGCGAGCACTACACAGGTATCATTTGTAGAAGTATCGCCATCTACCGAAATCATATTGAAAGTGTCGCAGACTACAGATGAAAGCGCTTCCTGGAGAAGCTCCTTTTTTATATCACAGTCTGTCGTGATAAAGCAGAGCATCGTGCACATATCCGGATGGATCATTCCGCTGCCCTTTGCCATGGCACCGATCGTCACTGTAGTCCCGTCGCTTAAAGGTACTTTTACCGCACACTGCTTCGGCTTCGTGTCTGTAGTCATTATGGCCTTAGCCGCGTTAAGCCCTGCCTCTTCACTCTCATCAAGTTTTCCGGCAAGTGCTTTTACGCCGGTCTTTACTTTTTCTATAGGAAGCTGCATTCCGATGACTCCGGTAGACGCGACAAGAGTCGTATCATCTCCCAGGTGGAGCGCCTCTTCGGCTGCCTTTGCCGTCTCATTACAGTAGAAGTATCCTTCTTCTCCTGTACAGGCATTTGCTATTCCGGCGTTTATCACGACAGAATGAATGCTCTCAGATTCCTCGATTATTTTTTTATCGAAGAGGACCGGAGCAGCTTTTACTACATTCCTGGTAAAAGTGCCTGCTGCCACACACGGAGTGACAGACACTATCATCGCCATATCGTCACGATCTACATACTTGATTCCGGCCGCTGTATTTGCAGCCTTGAAACCCTTAGGCTTTGTGACACCACCACTAATTACTTCCATTAGTTCCTCCGTTCTCTGTATAGGATTTAGTGATTAGGGGCTAGGGACTGACCCCTATCTCCTATCCCCTATATCCTTAAATCATCTATTAAACTCCGTAATGTTCTTCTCATTCAGATAAAAATCATATACGTTAAAATCCACCCGCTCTTTCCAGCCTTCCCCCTGCCAGAAACTGTTTCCGACCGAGTTATCCTTAAAAGCCACGAGTGAAATTTTATTCACTTTTGCCTCGTGAAGTTTTTTCATGCACCAGACTGTCATGGACTTGCCGATTCCTTCCCGTCTTCTGTCTTCTCTGACACAGACATGGTAAAAGCAGGCACTCCGACCGTCATGTCCGCAGAGGATGCTTCCGATGATCTCTCCATCATCTTCTGCCACGACCGAAAATCCGGGATTTCTATTGAGGAAAGCCTCCACTCCTTCCCTCGAGTCATCTATGCTCCTTATCCCGAAACCGTGGATCGACATCCACAGCGCATGTACTTTATCAAAATCTTCTATGATCATTTCTCTAAGTATCATATAAGCCTCACTTATATATAATAGCACAACCGTCTTTAAATGTGGCTACTTTTCGCATGTGCATAATAATACAACAGTACAGATGAAAATTCAAGGCATATTTTGTTTATTTATGCATTTTATTTTGATAAATTTGTATAAATTTACACTTGAAGTCTGTCGTGTCATAGTGTAATATAATGTCGTTGGTAATTTTTTCAAGAAAGGATACGAAATGGCAAAAGATAAGGTAGTACTCGCCTATTCAGGCGGTCTTGACACCACGGCTATCATCCCATGGCTCAAGGAAAATTATGGATACGATGTGATCTGCTGCTGCGTTGACTGCGGACAGGAGGAGGAGCTCGACGGACTTGAGGAGCGTGCAAAGCTTTCAGGCGCCAGCAAGCTCTATATAGAAGACATCACTGATGACTTCGCTGAGAACTACATCATGCCGTGTGTTATGGCTGACGCGGTTTATGAGGACAAGTATCTCTTAGGTACTTCAATGGCCCGTCCGGGCATTGCGAAGAAACTCGTCGAGGTAGCCAGAAAAGAAAACGCCGTAGCTATCTGCCACGGTGCTACTGGTAAAGGAAACGACCAGATCAGATTCGAGCTTTCTATCAAAGCATTGGCTCCTGATATAAAGATCATCGCTCCATGGCGTGATGATAAGTGGAAGCTTAAGTCCCGTCAGGATGAGATCGACTACGCCAAGGCTCATGGCATCAATCTTCCGTTCTCTGTAGACCAGTCATACTCGAGAGACCGTAACCTCTGGCACATAAGCCACGAGGGTCTTGAACTCGAGGACCCTTCAAATGAGCCGAACTACGATCATCTGCTCGTTCTTTCAAACACTCCTCAGAAGGCTCCGGATGAGGGCGAGTTCGTTACTATGACTTTCGAGTCAGGTGTTCCTACTTCTGTTAATGGAAAGAAAATGAAAGTCGCTGATATCATCCGTGAGCTCAACCGTCTCGGCGGAAAGCACGGAATCGGCATCATCGATATCGTAGAGAACCGTGTAGTCGGCATGAAGAGCCGTGGCGTCTATGAGACTCCGGGCGGAACTATCCTCTGCGAAGCTCACAAGCAGCTCGAGGAGCTCTGTCTCGACCGTGACACCATGGACTTCAAGAAGGATGTAGCAAACCGCATGGCTCAGCTCGTCTATGAAGGAAAGTGGTACACTCCTACTATGGACGGTCTCATCGCATTCACTAAAACTGTTCAGAAGCCTGTTACCGGAGAAGTACGTTTCCAGCTCTACAAAGGAAATATCATCAGAGCCGGCTCCACTTCACCATACTCTCTGTATAACGAATCCCTCGCCAGCTTCACGACAGGTGACCTCTATGATCACCACGACGCACAGGGATTCATCACCCTCTTCGGCCTGCCGCTTAAGGTCAGAGCTATGAAAATGAAGGAAGTCAAAGAGAACAAGAAGACTAATAACCAGTAAATAATGAGTTGAAAGTTTAAAGTTATAAGTTCTTAGTTAAAAGCTGTCCCTTCGGGGGCAGTTTTTATTTTCTTATGCTGCATTTTCACGATAAACCTCTTTGCCTGCTTTTAGTGTTCCTGTAATTAGGTCCTTAGAATTCCAGTCAGAGTTTCTCAGCTGCCTCTATCACACATTCATGCTTCTTTGTCTTTTTGTCATAGGTGATGCCTACTAAGATTATATCTCCTGTATATTCTGCGACAGACTCGGGATATTCTCTTTTCTTTATCTGATTCATGGCTGTCGATACATCAAGATTCCACTTGAGCTCAATGACAAGTGCCGGAACATCGCCAAGATATTCAGAAAGCGGCAGATAGACAATATCTGCAAATCCTTTCCCTGCCGGCATTTCCCGGAACGGCTTGAAATAATACTTTAGTGTAGACAGATAAGCGACACTTATCGTAGCAGCAAGTGAGTTCTCATTGTTGTACCATATAGCGGAAGCAAATCTGTCATGGATCCTTTCAATCTCAGAAGCGACTTTGTCACTGTCTCCCTCTATCGTAGCTTCAAAAAGCTCATCCGATTCATTTATAAAAGAATCAAATTCATTCCATCCGCTTCTCTTAAGTTCTGCGCCCAATAGCTGTCTTATCTCTTCATTCGGGATAAATGCTTCACCCTTTCTGACATCATAGGCCAGGTATCCCAGATGTATCATATAGGTAAACACGTCGTCCTTGCTCTTGAAGGCGCCAATATCGGTATAGTTTTCAAATGTAGACGTGTCCACCTTAACCCGCGTCCCAGCTATCATATCTATCAGGTCATCCCTCATTCCTTCGAAATTCAGGCTGATGTACTTCTTTACAGATGAAAAACTTGATGTATTTATCCAGCTGTCATTATTAGGCCCGTAATGTACTGAATCCGCCACAGCCATTGGGTTATACACCTGATAATCACCCAGCAGATATCCGTCATACCAGCGCTTTATCGAGTCATAATCAGCGCCATATTTATCACATAAAGCTTTTACCTCATCGTCCGTAAATCCTATATAAGGTGCATATGCTCTTGGTGATATCATGGTAAACTGCCTGAAATTGTTCATTGCCGACTGGGTCCTCTGTCTCTTGATCGGAAGTATACCTGTGATATATGCCAGAGCGATGTATTCCATAGGTTCTGTACCCTTGAACATTCCACGGAGAAAATCTATATACCTGTCAGCAAGTCCGGGTTCAGACGAATCATCTCTTATCGGCCTGTCCCATTCATCTATAATCACTACAAAGCGCTTACCCAACTGATTGTTTACTCTGGCCATAGCTGCATATATCGACTTTTCATCCGCGAGATTCACATCAGTATATTCCAGTCGCATTTCTCCCAAAACGCTTTTATTGATAAAATCCAGCAGATCTATGCCGTATGATACTGCCGCTGACCTACACCACTGCACATCAAAACGGATCACATCAAATTTATTCAGATATTTTTCAAAGTCAGGATCCCGGCTTATCTCGAATCCCTCAAAAAGTCCTCTTGAGTCACATCCTCTGCTATAATAAGCGGTAAGCATATCTGCCGTATATGACTTTCCGAAACGTCTCGGTCGGCTGTTGCAGACAAACTCGTCTGATGTATTCACGACACTGTTTGTAAGCTTTATAAGACCGGTCTTGTCTACATAGATCTTTGACCGTATCTCTTTTTCAAAAATATCATTTCCAGGATTTACAAACTGTCCCATGATATAACCTCCGTAAAATTAATGTCGATACATACTGCGTCTGTTGCTCTATATCAACTTACTAATACGAATTTTATCATATCACGCACATAGATACAAAAAGATTTTCATTTCAGACCTCAGATTTCCCCACAAAAAGTATCCTGAAGTATCAATTTAATAGACTCTATTGAGTATAATGTAACCTTGTATAGATATAACTATTATCTTGTTACCTGAGGATTTCTAAGATCATCTCCGGAAAAATTCACAGAATCTACTACCTTCATTAATTTATCATCATAAATGACAATGTTGATTCCAGTATTACCCTTCTCACAATTCCCACCATCAATAGTTATTGTTCCGTTTATATCATCAATACTAAACCTTGATTTATTATTTCTGAACCTTCCTTCATTCAGGTTTAATTGTACTGCATTTTCATCCTGTGCTGCTTCGTCACTTATGGATGAATCCTTAAGTACACTTTCTCTATCCTTTGCAAAAGCAAGATGCGATACCCCAGAATTATTCACGCTATTAAATCCAAGATTCGTAAAGCTGGACTTGATATCATCAAGAGTATCCGTACTTATTCCATTAATAGTTATAAAAATACTATAGTTACTGTCATTGGCTTGCCGTAAATATTCTACTGGTTTCTCAATCTGAGTCAAATCGCATTCCTTCTTAACCAGCTCGTAAAATGCCTTTGCACTCTCGTACTGACCATCCTTATGTGCCGAGAGAGAATATTCATCCTGTAGAATTTTTCCAAGATACTTAGTTACTTTAATGGCACCCCAAATGTTGGAATGGTACTGAATATTTTCTTTAGGCAGTTTTGCTCCAATAGCTTTGTAAACATCAGACCTACACATATTAATGTATTTAGCACCATTACTCTTTGCAAAGTTTGTAATCCAGTTATTAATTCCGTCATTCATACTCTCATTTGCTATCGTACATATAACCAGCTTAATTCCATGAGAATTACATAAGTCAGCAATCTTCTGCATATATTCGGTTTCTACATCAGTAAATTCAGCCATCGTTTCTGAATCAGATGGTTTAAATGGTTGATAGTTTGCATCTCCATAAGCTGTATTTATCCCATATCCCATTAGTGGTCCATTGGTATATTCACTACGATTCCAGTCTGTCTCTCCCAATGATTCCCATCTATCGTGAAATCTAAAATTGGTCAGGATATAGCTTAGTTGCGTCTGACTCTCATCCAGGTTGCACAAATCTTTCACAGCATCCATTTTAACTGGTGAAAGTCTCATAGGATCGAGACATTTTCTCGTTAAACCCTCAGTCGTATTAATTGGATTTTCCGGATGCATATTGTTCAGAAAAAGACTATCTATAACCACAACCTTGGGCTTTTGAAATCTGAGAGCTTCCTTAAGCCAGTAATAGCTAAGAAAAACACTTTGCTGCTCACTTCCAAGATTAAAGCTAGTTATACCATAGTCATTATATAATTCCTGAGGAAGGAAAGTATTCACAGCCACACTTGCGCCAAAAAACAGAACATCTATACTGTTTTCCTTCATTTTATAAAACTGTTCATACGATGAAGTTGTTGGCCATGTAGAGTTAGCATATGTGTATTTCGGTTCCAGAACCTCATTATATCTAAACAGTATTCCAAGTGTAAGTACAGAAAAAATCACCCAGGCCAAAGCTCTTTTAAAATATGTATGTTTCATTAGAAGCCTCCATATATAAAGTCTTTTGCATCAAATCCAAAACCATAAGTACCAAATGTCCAAATACATATTATGACCACAAAGTAAAAAATAAACTTCACTACAACATTTAAAGAACTGACCTTCTCACCAATATCTGTTCCCTTTTCTTGTAAAGCCCCTGCTATTATAAGAACAAGAATCGATAGATTCAGAATTGCAAAATTATTACGATCAAGTCCCAGATTGTATACACCTCCATTAAATAGCTCCCATATATTAAAGTGAAACAGGGATAATACAACAGAAATTCCTGTCCTCATACTTGGAGCCCTAAAAATAATCCACGCTATCATTACAAAAAAGAAGGTGAGAACACATCGTACAATTCTTTCAATCAGGTCCGGTAAGTTGAGAAATTTATAAACTGCTTCTGTGAACTTTTTATTGATAGAGCCAGCTATCTGATAAATGGCATGAAGAATACCCCAAAATAGGAATTTAAATCCATTACCATGCCATAAGCCGCTCACAACAAATGTAATTAAGAGGTTTATATATTTTCTGAGCTTGCCTTTGCGATTTCCTCCAAGCGAAATGTATACATAATCTCTTAGCCAGAAACTCAGCGATTCATGCCATCTCCTCCAGAATTCTTGAACCGACTGAGAAAAATATGGACGTGAAAAGTTATCGACGAGAGTAATATCAAACAGGCGAGCTACGCCCTGTGAAATAACTACACATGACTGAAAATCTGTATAAAGCTGTATACTATAAAGAATTCCTGCAACCCAGGAATATATACCATTATAAGAAGAATAATGGGTAAAAAAATTATCAACATATATTCCGGCTTTATCTGCAATCATCAGCTTTAAGAAAAAGCCCCATAAAATCAGTTGAAATCCTCTGACAAAATTATCATATTTCAGTTTGCCCCCCCCGAACAGTTGTTTTGAGAGCTGATCATATCTAGGTATTGGTCCCTGAACAATCTGTGGGAAGAATGAAATAAACAAGGCGTACTTAAAAAAGCCCTTCTCTGCTTTAATATTCCCTCTATATATATCCACAAGATAAGCTATAATTTGAAGCGAATAAAAGGAAAGTCCTAGTGGTATTATAAGAGAGAATGCCTGCCGATGCAAAATTGCCCCAAACACAAAAGTATTAGCCTTTGTAATAAATAGTGGGAATGCAGAAGCAATGATCCCAATCCACAAGAGCACTATAGATGACTTCCTCTGCTTTTCGTTCTTTCTTCTCGGCTTATGTATCGATCTATATATAGCGATGCCAAATGTGTAACTTATTATAATGGATGAGGCAAAAATGCAGATTGTTCTCCAATCCTGAACAGCCTTGTAGTAAAAATATGCACTAGCTGCTAACAGCACGATCCATCTGTGCTTTGATGGAACGATGTAATACACTATTACTGCAATAGCAACCATTATAAAGAATTCAAATGAAAGGTACGTCATCGAATCTTTCCTCCTCGCAATAAAACATAAAGATTATAACAGAGAATAATATTATTGCAACTCTCGATGGTAAATTTTTTCATTATTCTTCATTGTTATTATCCGCTTTGCGTAACGGTAAGAATGAAATGCAAAAAACCACCCCGAAGGGCGGTCGTAATATAAGTTCAGATCAGTTCCTTCTTGATCCGGTTCATTTCATACGGAGTGTTCTGGTAGACGTAATAATTGAGCCAGTTTGTATAAAGGGTGTTTGCATGGCCTCTCCACTGCAGGAGCGGCTTTTTATTTATGTCGTTGTTCGGATAATAGTTGACAGGCATATCGATCTTTATGCCCTTCGCGAGGTCACGCTTGTATTCCTTATCGAGAGTCATGCGGTCGTACTCCGGGTGTCCCATACAGTAGATCTCACTGCCGTCTTTTGTCATACAGAGAAAAATGCCTGCTTCCACTGACTCAGCCAGAATAATGAACTTATCGCATTTGCGCACGGCCTCGTCATCCACCTCGGTATTTCTCGAATGTGGCGCCCAGAAGATATCGTCAAAGCCACGGACAAGCGGCACTTTTCTATGAGAAACAGTATGCGGATAGACACCGAACAGCTTCTTCGGCAGAGTGATCTTCGGCACACCATAGTAGTAATACATAGCAGCCTGAGCACCCCAGCACAGAAACATCGTGCTCGTCACATTCTTCTTGGCCCAGTCGAGGATTTTCGTAAACTCATCCCAGTAGTCCACCTCTTCAAATGGAAGAAGCTCCACCGGCGCACCGGTCACTATAAGGCCGTCGAGCTGGCGGTCCTTTATGTCATCATAGGTCTCGTAAAATTTGTTCAGATGGCTCTTCGAAGTGTGAGTTGCCATATGCGACTTCGTGCAGAGGAAGGTCACATCTATCTGAAGCGGAGTATTTGAAAGTGAACGGAGCAGAGCAAGCTCAGTATCCTCCTTAAGCGGCATCAGATTCAGGATTCCTATCTCGATAGGCCTTATATCCTGGTGCATGGCACGATTCTCATCCATCAGGAATATATTTTCTTTCTCAAGTATCTCGTTTACCGGCATATCCGCCTGAGTTCTGATCGGCATAAAAATCTCTTCCTTCCTAAAATACCCCTTACCCCCTATATCTTCACACTACGGCTGTTTTTTTTCAATATTCAAAAACTTAAATCTGTTTTACTGGCCTATCATCGAGAGCAGGTCTGCTTCCGAGATTACAGGGATACCCAGCTCCTCAGCCTTAGTCAGCTTGCTCCCGGCTGCCTCTCCTGCTACCAGATAGTTCGTCTTCTTGCTTACAGAGCCTGTACACTTGCCTCCGTTTTTTTCTATGAGGTCTTTTACTTCAGAACGTCCCAGTGTCGGTAAAGTCCCCGTGACTACGATAGTAAGTCCTTCAAGTGATGAGCCCTTTTCTTCGGCCGCTGCCTCCATCACAAGGCCTTCCGCCTTAAGTGCATCTATCAGCTTCTTAGTATCGTCCTGTGCAAAAAAGACTACGATGTCCTCAGCTATCGTCTCTCCGACATCCGGTATCTCTGTAAGCTCTTCCTTTGAAGCCTGCATTACAGCGTCTATCGAATGGTAGTGGTCTATAAGAGTCTGCGCTGTCCGTCCTCCGACATTCCTGATGCCAAGGGCTGTAAGAAGCCTTACCGGTCCCTGCTGCTTTGAAGCTTCTATAGCAGACAGGATCTTATCAGTATTCTTCTCACGGCCTATGATACCGTCTGAGACAAGCTCATCTCTGTGCTCGTGCAGCCTGTATATATCAACGAAGTCGTGAAGCAAGCCAGCATCTATCAGATTCTGGATCTGCTTTTCACCGAGGCCTGCTATATCCATGCATCCTCTGCTCGTAAAATAGCTTAAGGTTCTCGTAAGCTGCGACGGGCAGGACGGGTTCACACAGTAATAGTCTGCCGTGTCTTCCTCTTTAATGAGCGCGTGTCCGCATACAGGACACGTGTCACTTATTCGGAATACTGTACAAGGATCTTTTACGGTGCCGCTTATCTTCGGGATGATATCTCCTGACTTTTTCAGCAGGTAGATGCCACCGATACCGATTCGGTTCTCATTTATATAATCCTGATTATGGAGCGTGACTCTCGAGACATTCGTTCCGTTGAGTCTTACCGGCTTCCCGGTCTTCTCATCCGAGATATGCCCGATAAAGCCTATCTTTCCAGTGCGTCCTACAGTCTCCTCGATCTCATCCATCCTGACTCTCTTTTCTTCAGGAGGATACTTAAAAGCTATGTGTCCAGCACTGTACTTTGCCCCTGCCGGGAAATCAGCTCTGTAGGCCACCTGATCTATTTTTACTACAGCACCGTCTATATCAAACGGAAGGCCGTCACGGGTCGAGCCTATCTCATCAATCGCACTTACCACTTCATCGGCAGTCGAGCACTTCTTATGGAATACTACCGGTACGCCCTTATCATTTAGTTCTGCAAGCGCCGATGTATGAGAAGCCATAAAGTCAGCAGGTCCGTCCTGCACGTTAAAGATGAACATACGAAGACCGCGTTTCTTTGTGACTTTCGGATCGAGCTGTCTTAAAGTACCAGCCGCGAGGTTTCTTGGATTTGCAGCAGGCTTTTTTCCCTGCTCTTCCATCTCGTCATTATACTTAAAAAAATCATCATGGCTCATATACACTTCACCGCGAAGCTCTAAGTAATCGAACGGAAGCTCTATTTTCTCCTTGACATCCGGTATGACCCTCGCGTTAAGAGTCACATCCTCTCCGATGTGTCCGTCCCCTCTGGTCTCAGCAAGTGCCAGGTATAAAAAACCGTCAGCGTCACTGTGCTCGTAGCGAAGCGTCATCGAAAGTCCATCTATTTTTCTCTCGACAGAAAATACAGCATCCGGATGCAGTGCCTGTACTTTTGCGACATAGGCTCTGACATCCTGCAAGTCAAAGACATCCTCGATGGAGAGCATCGGCACTCTGTGTGTGACCTTTACCCCGGCTTCCCGCTTTGCAGAACCGCCTATCTTCTGGGACGGCGAATCAGAGGTCACCCATTCCGGATGCTCTTTTTCAGTACTTTTAAGCTTAAGCATCAGCTGATCGTACTCGTAGTCACTGATCTCATTCGTGTTTTTGTTATAGTAGAGGTCCATGTGATAGTTTATCTTGTCACACAGTGCCTTATAATCTTCGTAACTCATCTGCTGTAAGCTCCCTGTATTCGCCTTCATTCAGCTCTAAGTCTTTTAGTTTAAGTCCCGATATCCTTATCCTTAAAAGGTCTTTCACGTGATATCCGAGTGCGTCGCACATCCGCCTGATCTGTCTGTTAAGTCCCTGATTTAAGACTATAGTAAAAGTATTGTAACGGATCTTTTTCACCCGGCACTTCCTGGTCTTTTGTCTCAGTTCAGGAATGTAGATGCCTGATTCCATTTTTTTGACGAAATCAGCTGTGACTTCTTTATCGACAGTCACCAGGTATTCCTTCTCGTGGTGAAACCTGGCGCTCGTTAGCCTGTTCATCAGCTCACCGTCATTCGTCAGAAAAATAAGTCCTCTCGAGTCCTTATCCAGCCTTCCGACAGGATATATCCTGACCGGATATCCTATGGCATCGACTATGTTATTTTTTTCTTTTTTCTCTGCGGTGCAGACGATGCCGACAGGCTTGTTAAAGGCCAGAACTACCCGCTCTTCTTCGAGATGCACAGGCTTTCCGTCCACCTGAACCTTCATCTGCACTGTGACCTTATCGCCGGGCTTTAGTTTCCTGCCGTCTGCTGTGACCCTGCCCTCTTCAACGAGCTTATCTGCTGCTCTTCTAGAACAGTATCCGCACTCCGACAGATATTTGTTTATCCTTATCTCTTCCATATCATTTTTCTAAAAAAGGAGCTGTGAAAAATTCACAGCCCCTGTCATTTACTTCAGGAATTCTGTCTTTACGTAGCCTTTCTTGTGATGGAACTGGACTTTGGTCCAACCGTCCTTGCGATTCTTTATCACGAGAACCTTCTCACCTTCGTATGCAAGGTTGATACGCTTTGATGAAGTCGATGGTTTCTTGCGGATATTCACTGTATCCTTAAGTACCAGCTTCTTGCCTTCCTTCGGCTTTTTCGATGAAGATTTCTTCTTTGTCGAAGACTTCTTTGCCTTCTCTTTCTTCTCTTCGGCTTCCTTCTTCTTTTTCTCCTCAGCCTTCTGCTTCTTCTCGGCTGCCTTGGCTTTCTTTCTGTATTCGGACTGCCACGACTTCACCTTTGCCGGATATGTCTTTGACATGAACTCATCGAAGTCCTTGTCCGAAAGTGAGATCTCGTTATACTCCTTCTGAACTTTCGTCTGGAGATCTACTACGTCCTTCTGCTCCTCAAACGAAGCAATGGCTGAGACCACGGTCGGGTCCATGTCATTTTCCCTATTCGTCTGGTTGAATGAACTGTAGAGATTATTTATATGAAGATTTCCTGACGAATCCTTCTCCACATAGAAGAAGTCAAGTCCTGGTGCTGCTGATTTCAGTCCTTTGAAGTGCATCTGCACATAGACAGATACGAGCTTTGAGCCCTCAGTCGCTCCGTCCTTGGTGTATATCTCCTTTATATCATAGGAATCGAGAATCTTTGCCATGAAGCGGATATAGCTCTTTTCCATATCTGATACAGGAGAAGCGACTTTCTCTATATCATCGGTGTCACCTGCCGCATAGTCCTTATAATACTCTGTAAGCAGGTCGTGGAGATCCGAGCCTTTCTCTTCCTTCTTATAGCCTGATGTATCGTCTGTGCTCTCTGAACTGTCATCGGAAGTACCTGCCGTACTCTCTGTAACTGCCGTCTTCGTAGATGACGCGTTCCCGGAAGCTGTTGCTTTGTTCTGCCCTGAGCCTCCCTGTCCTGAATTAGCCGCTACCACCGATATGATGATTACTATGATAACAGCTAAAACTATGGCTTCTATATGCCTTTTGTTATAAAAAAAGTCTTTTACCTGGTCTATGTATTTATTAGATTTCATTTATGTCAGTCTCCTGTAAAAACAAAGCAGCTTCCCCTCTGCGATGTATTCTTCAGAGCTGTATGCCTGAAGCACAGTGGCTCGAATACATATAATTAAATGTAGACGATGGGATTCGAACCCACGGCCTTCAGAGTCGGAGTCTGACGCGCTATCCAGCTGCGCTACGCCTACAAAAATGAGCATCTGTTAAAAATGCCCGTACCTAATAATGATACCAACCTCATTCTATTTTGTCAAGGTTTCTAAAATCTGAGCCGCCACCTCTTCCGGTGTCTTTTTGTCTGTCTCTACAGTGATATCGGCGGCCGCGGTGTATGCCTGCTCCCGCTCTGCCATCAGCTCTTTTATACGTCTGAGCGGATCGTCACTCTGAAGCAGCGGCCGGCCTGTATCTCCTTTTACCCTGTTATACACTGTGTTGGCTGTAGCGGTAAGGCGGATGATCCGTCCATTTTTTCTCATAAGAGATACATTCTCAGTTCGAAGCGGAGCTCCGCCTCCGCAGGATACGACGTATTCACCACTCTCTTCTGACAGTTTTCTGAAGACTTCTGTCTCTATCTCTCTGAATCCTGACTCCCCTGACCTGTAAAAAATCTCAGGAATCGACATTCCCTCCTGCTTTACGATCAGATCATCAGAATCTAAAAGTTCTCTTTTCATCAGCTTCGCCAGTTCTTTTCCGGTCGACGTCTTTCCAGTCCCCATAAATCCTATCAGATATATCTGCATCAGTTCTTACCTGCCTCATCCAGAATGCGTATGATCTCTTTTAATTCGCGAAAGTCCAGTTGTCCAGGAGCACTGGCCTCTCTGTCTGATCCGAAGGTAATGCATGAGCCAAACGTAACTCCTGAGATCCTGCTGACAGATCCAAGTCCTCCCATGCTCATGGTCACAAGCGGAGTCTCCGGAAAACTCTCATGAAACTCATTCGTAGCCTCTGTCAGGTCTATAACATCTGACGGTCTCTCCGGCATCACAGCCAGCTTTACTATGTCGGCTCCTGAATCTTTCATTTTTATAAGACAGTTATACATATCCTCTATCTGCGGCGTCTGCTTAAAATCATGGTGGGATGCAATGACCTTTATATCTCTGGTCTTCAGTACCTTTATAAGCGTAGTCACATCCGGAATAGCATTGTACTCGACATCCAGAAGATCGGTACTTCCACTGGCAGCACAGTCAGTCAGTATCTCAACGTACTTTCCCGACTCCATAGGAAAATTCCCGCCTTCATGGTCAGTCCTCAGTGTAAATAAAATCGGAGTATTTCCTGCCGCCTCCCTGATAAGAGGAAACATCTCGTTTAATTTTTTCTTTGAGAGTATATCCTCAAAAAAATCCATTCTCCACTCTATAATGTCAGCCTCTCCGGCTATCTCTTTTATATGAGAAATGATGTCTTCAGCTGTCTTTTCTGTAACAGGCACACAGACCGCCGGTTTTCCTTTATTTATCTCAAGATTCCTGATCTTCATATACTTCACTCCGATTGACAAAATACGGGTTATACTTTATCATAATAAAGTTGATTTAGCAAGGAAAGGAAACAGGAAAAAGATGAGCTTCAACTATTTACAGAAAATGCCTTCACCTGAAGATATAAAGAAAGAGCTACCTCTTTCAGATAATGGAAAGGCCGTAAAAGAAAAAAGAGATAAAGAGATAGCGGATATAATCACCGGCAAGGACGACAGATTCTTAGCCATCATCGGACCGTGCTCAGCTGATAACGAGGATTCTGTCTTAGAATATATCAGCCGCCTGGCAAAAGTAGCCGAGAAGATAAAGGATAAAGTCCTCGTAGTCCCGCGTATCTATACCAATAAACCACGTACTACCGGAGAAGGATACAAAGGAATAGCAACTCAGCCTGACCCGATGGGAAAACCGGATATGATAGCAGGTCTTAAAGCCATGAGACATATGCACATCAGAGCCATAGAAGAATACGGTCTCTCCGCTGCTGATGAGATGCTCTATCCTGAAAACTGGGTATATGTAGATGACCTGCTCTCATATGTAGCGATCGGAGCCCGTTCCGTAGAGGACCAGCACCACAGGCTTACAGTCTCCGGATTTGATGTGGCAAGCGGCATGAAAAATCCTACGAGCGGTGATTTTTCGGTAATGCTTAACTCAGTATATGCAGCCCAGCATCCGCATCACTTCACTTTTAACGGATATGAAGTAGAGACCTCCGGAAACCCTCTGGCTCACACTATCCTGCGCGGTGCTGTATCCAAACACGGCAATACGACTCAGAACTATCACTACGAGGATCTGATGCGCCTTATCGAGATGTACGATAAAATGGACGTCGTAAATCCTGCTACGATAATCGATGCCAACCATTCGAACTCCGGAAAGCAGTTCAAACAGCAGATCAGGATAGTTCACGAAGTCATGCACAACCGCCGTTTCTCTCTCGATATCCACAACCTCGTAAAGGGTGTCATGATCGAGAGCTATTTAGTCGAAGGAAATCAGAAGATCTCTGATCACCAGACCTACGGACAGTCTATAACAGACGCCTGCCTCGGCTGGGAAGATTCAGAAAAGCTGCTCTATGAGATAGCAGAACAGGCATAAAATGGAAAAAGCATCTTATATAGACGGACACACTACACTTTACTGTCTCCTCGGACATCCGGCGAGACACAGCATCTCGCCCCGGATGCACACGACAGCTGCAAAGCTGCTCGGGGTAAATATGGTCTACCTCGCCTTCGACATAGAGCCGAACGAGATAGGCATCACGGTCGAAGCGCTGCGACTTTTACAGGCTGGTGGATTTAACCTGACCATGCCTTTCAAGCGCACCGTGATCCCGTATCTGGACAGGATAACAAAGGCCTCCGCGCTTTCAGGCGCCGTAAATACAGTAATAAATAAAGACGGCGTCCTGATAGGAGACACCACCGACGGTATAGGTTATCTCGACTCACTTCTCGATTCCGGTTTCGACTATCACGGAAAGAAAATGACTCTGCTCGGAGCTGGCGGCGCTGCCACTTCAATCGCTGTTTCGGCAGCTCTCTCAGGAGTAAAGCGCATTGATATTTTTAAAAGAAAAAATAAGACCTACGAGGAGACTGAAGCCTTTGCTGAAAGAATAAACTCATCGACTGACTGCGATGTCTTAGTCTTCCCTATGGATGATTCTGATGCCATGCAGGATTCCATCGCTTCATCTGATCTGCTTACTAACGCGACGAACGTAGGCATGGAAGATGACAAGACAAGTCTGGTTCCTAAAAAATTCCTACGGCCTGACCTGTTCGTATCAGACATTATCTACCATCCGGCAGAGACCACGCTACTCTCATACGCAAGGGAATGCGGCTGCAGATATAAAAACGGTGAGGATATGCTCCTGTTCCAGGGGGCTGCCTCATTTAAAGAATGGACCGGGCTTCATATGCCGGTCGAAGCAATAAAAAAGCTCGTCTTCTGAAACGAAGACGGGCTTTATTTTTTTATGAATTCTTTACTTATTTTCCTCTTTATCAACACAGGCGGTGATGAATTCTCTGAAGAGCGGGTGAGCCTTGTTCGGACGGCTCTTGAACTCAGGATGGAACTGAACGCCCACATGGAAGCGGTTCTTCGGCTCCTCGACCGCCTCTACGATAGAGCCGTCAGGAGAAGTTCCTGAGATCTTCAGGCCTGCCTTTGAAAGGACATCTTTATACTCGTTATTGAACTCGAATCTGTGTCTGTGACGCTCGCTGATCTGGTGCTGACCATAAGCCTTCTCGAGCATTGTACCCTTTACTATCTTGCAAGGATATGCGCCAAGACGCATCGTGCCTCCCTTGCGGACTATGCGCATCTGCTCTTCCATCAGATCGATGACTAAATGCTTTCCGTTCTCATCGAACTCACGGCTGTTAGCATCCTCGATGCCAGCCACATCACGCGCAAACTCGATAACAGAGATCTGCATTCCAAGGCAGAGTCCTAAGTAAGGAATGTCATTTTCTCTGGCATATCTGCAGGCAGCTACCATTCCCTCGATCCCTCTTTCACCGAATCCACCAGGGACCACGATACCGTCAAGTCCCTTAAGCGTCTCAGCTACATTCTCATTTGTGATCTTCTCGGAATCGATCCAGGCTATATCTACAGAAGCGTCATTTTCGTATCCGCCGTGATAAAGCGACTCACGAACTGAAAGGTAGGCATCGTGTAAAGCCACATACTTTCCTACGATACCGACCTTTACGTTCTTCTTCAGGTTATGGATTCTCTTTACTAAGTTCTGCCACTCAGTCAGATCCGGCTTCTTTTTATCTAAGCCAAGCTCGCGGCAGACTACTGTGTCAAGACCGTTATCGTGAAGCATCAGAGGTGCCTCATAGAGCGAATCCATCGTAGTATTCTCGATAACGCAGTCTTTCTTTACATTACAGAAAAGGGCTATTTTGTCCTTGATGCTCTGCTCTAATGGCTCGTTCGCACGGGCTACGATGATGTCAGGTGAGATACCGAGAGAACGCAGCTCCTTTACAGAGTGCTGCGTGGGCTTACTCTTGTGCTCATTCGAACCGGCGAGGAATGGAACCAGGGTCACATGGATGAAAAGCGTATTCTCATGTCCCTGCTCTAATGACACCTGTCTTATGGCCTCAAGGAAAGGCTGTGACTCGATGTCTCCTGTCGTTCCGCCGATCTCTGTGATCAGAACATCAGCATTTGAGCTCTCAGCTCCCATATAGATAAAGTGCTTTATCTCATCTGTGATATGAGGGATGACCTGAACTGTCTGCCCTAAGTACTCGCCCTGTCTCTCACGGTTAAGTACGTTCCAGTACACTTTTCCTGAAGTCAGGTTTGAGAATTTGTTCAGGTTCTCATCGATAAAACGCTCATAATGGCCAAGATCAAGGTCTGTCTCCGCACCATCCTCTGTGACAAACACCTCACCATGCTGATAAGGGCTCATGGTACCCGGATCTACATTCATATAAGGATCGAGCTTCTGTGAAGCTACCTTGTACCCGCGGGTCTTTAAAAGTCTTCCGAGGGATGCTGCCGTGATTCCTTTTCCAAGTCCTGAAACCACACCACCGGTTACGAAAACAAACTTTGTATTCTTTGCCATCTCAATTCCTTTCAAAAAGGTTTACAATTAAAAACGTCAATTATTATATCACATAAAATGCGGTTACGCCACATCGTGATCAATCAGTATAAAAATCTATGATCTCCTCAGCTACCTGCCCTCGCGGTACTCTTCTGTCCATAGCTGTCTTCTCTATGTACCGGTGAGCCTCTGTCTCGGACATGCCCTTCTGACTCATGAGGATGCTCTTCGCACGATTTACCACCCTGACTTCAGCGAGCTTTCTCTCGAGCCGCTTGATCTCAGCGTAGGCTCTTTTCATCCTGCTGTCAGCTGCCTCTGCAAATCCGAGGGCGCCAAAGAATGCCGATTTGCTTATCGGTTTTGAAAGGCAGATGACTCCGTCTTTTTCTACGCTTCCAGAAATCTCCTCGAAGTAGTCTTCCTTTACAAATAGAATGACCTGACAGCCCATGTGTGACGCAAGCTCTGTAGAAAGTTCCTCTCCGCTCTCGCTTTCAAGCGGAGCGTTTATCACACAGATATCTGGAGAAAACTCTTCCATCGCTTGCCGGCCCTCTTCAGCCGTCGCAGCCAGCTTTATCTTCGTGTAGCCATTCGCAGATAAAAAGTCTTTAAAAAATTTCATCGCCTTCGGAGCATCACTGATTATTAAAGCTCTTTCCAAAAGGCGCCTCCTTAAAGCTCGTTTTCCTTAAGAGTGTTGAGGAAACGCTCTGTTATCAGCTTTCTCTTATCGTCATTTAGGAAATCAGACTCCTGTGCCACATCTATAGCCTCTGCAAGTGATAAAGGAAGCTTTAAGTATTTTTTTCTTTCCTCATCGGTGATCAGATAGCCGGGCTTTTCGAGAGGTTCAGGGAGCTTTTCTCTATTCTTTACTCCGAGAAGCCCCGCCTGCAGAAGCATCGCAAAGGCGATATACGGATTAAGCATCGAATCCGGCGAGCGGAGAATACATGAGGCGTACTTTCCATGGACTACCGGCACTCTGAAGAGCCTTGACTCATTCTGATGAGACCAGGTCAGATACTTCGGCGCCTCATTCTCACCGAATCTCAGATACGACTCTTTTCTCGTATTTAAGAAGACCGTGATCTCCCTTATCCTGTTAAAAATACCTGCCATAAATGAGAACACCGTATCCGGATCTGTATCGAACAGATTCTGTGCTTCTTTGAACAGAGCTATTTTTATGTGGAAGCCATTTCCAGGCCTGCCCTCGATTGGCTTCGGCTCAAACGAAGCAGTAAGACCATTCCTGGCCGCTATCGTCGTCACGACGTTTTTATAGGTCATGAAGTGGTCGGCACTCTGAAGAGCACCTGCATCCCTGAACTCTATCTCATTCTGACCAGGACCCGCCTCATGGTGGCTCGAGAGCGGCGCTACATCCATGTCTGAAAGTGACAGACAGATCTCACGGCGGATATTCTCCCCGCGGTCTAACGGCGCCACATCAAAGTAGCTGCCATGATCCATCGGCTCCAGAGTAGGAATTCCGTCTTCGTCGTTTTTAAACAGATAGAATTCACTTCTGAGCCCAAGCCTTACTGAAAAGCCCGCTTCACGGCACTCCTTTATAGTATCAGCTAAGAACTTCCTCGAATCATACGGATATGGCTTTCCGTCCTGAGTCACGACGTCACAGTAAAATCTGATTACTCTTCCGGTCTGCGGTCTCCACGGAAGCACAGACAGAGTAGCCGGATCCGGCACCAGGTAAAGATCCCTGTACTTCGGGTCATCGTAGCCCAAGATTCTGAACGCATCAAATGCTATTCCCGAATCAAATGCCTTTGCCAGCATGTCAGGCTGGATCGATATGTTCTTGTGATTTCCAAGCATATCTGAAAACGCCAGACGCACGAAGCGGACATCATTCTCCTCTACGTACTCCAGTGCTTCTTCCTCTGTGTATCCTGCCATATAAAGCCCTTTCTGATATATATAAAGCAATGCCTGAAGCATCGCCCGTTTATACACGAGAAGCACCCATCCAAGACGCATTTGGACAGGTGCTTGTAAAATTTGTATGTAGATACACCACCCTCCCTGTAAGGGCGGAATACCAACCTTAATATTCTACTTCAAAAGAAGTATAAAATCAACCATAAATTACTTGTTGTAATTTACGATCTGTCCGAAGTCAGGCTTCAGTGAAGCTCCGCCGATAAGTCCGCCATCGATATCAGGCTTTGCGAGAAGCTCCTTGCAGTTACCGGCATTCATTGATCCGCCGTACTGAATTCTGATCTTCTCAGCTGTGTCTGTATCATAGATGTCTGCGATAGTCTCACGGATAGCCTTGCAGACTTCTTCTGCCTGATCAGCTGTAGCTGTCTTACCTGTTCCAATAGCCCAGATAGGCTCATAAGCGATGACCATAGAAGCAGCCTGCTCCTTTGTCACACCTGCGAGATCAAGTTTGATCTGCATACGGATCCAGTCAAGTGTAACTCCCTCTTCTCTCTGCTCAAGTGACTCACCACAGCAGAGGATAGGTGTAAGACCTGACTCAAATGCCTTCTTTACTTTCTTGTTCAGAAGAGCATCATCCTCGAGGAAATATCCTCTTCTCTCTGAATGTCCGAGGATAACGAACTCTACTCCAGCGTCTTTGAGCATTGCTGCTGAGATCTCACCGGTGTAAGCGCCCTTCTCCTCGAAGTACATATTCTCAGCGCCGACATGGACGTTAGTTCCCTTAACAGCGTTAGCTACAGGAACGATGTCGATAGCCGGTACACAGTAAACTACATCTACATCCGGATTATTAACCAGAGGTTTTAGAGTCTCTACAAGCTTTAATGCCTCGCTCGGAGTCTCATTCATCTTCCAGTTTCCGGCGATAATTTTCTTTCTTGCCATTTTGTTACAAGTCCTCCATATAATGAAGTTACACCGCACTAAATTCGCACTACGCTAACGCTTGTGCTCATTAAGTTGCGGGTAACGACTTTTTCACTAAACTCGAACTTCGCTAACGCTCGTTCTCATCAAGTGAAAGAATGTCATTTCTCATCTGCTGCTGCGATTCCAGGAAGCTCTTTGCCCTCGAGGAATTCAAGTGAAGCGCCGCCGCCTGTAGAGATATGGCTCATCTTGTCGCCAAGTCCCATCTGGTTTACAGCCGCAGCTGAATCACCGCCGCCGATGATAGTAGTAGCATCAGCATCCGCAAGAGCCTGGGCTACTTTGAGAGTTCCTGCTGCAAGAGTAGGGTTCTCGAATACACCCATAGGTCCGTTCCATACTACTGTCTTTGCAGAAGCTACTTCCTTAGCATACATCTCAGCAGTCTTAGGTCCGATGTCGCAGCCCTCCCTATCATCAGGAATGGCTGTGATATCTACTACTGTAGTATCCACAGCAGCATCGATAGGATCCGGGAAGTCCTTTACTACTACGGCATCTACAGGAAGAAGCAGCTTCTTTCCGAGCTTCTTTGCCTTATCCATCATCTCTTTGCAGTAATCGATCTTTGTATCATCGCAGAGAGACTTTCCTACTGAATAACCCTGAGCCTTAATGAAAGTGTATGCCATTCCGCCACCGATGATAAGGGTGTCACACTTCTCAAGGAGATTTGAGATAACGTTCAGCTTATCAGCTACTTTTGCTCCACCGAGGATAGCAACGAATGGACGTACAGGATTCTCGACAGCCTTTCCAAGGAAGTCGATCTCTTTCTGCATCAGGTAACCAACTACAGCCGGCTTACCCTCTTTGCGAAGCTCTTCAGCTACACCTACGTTTGAGCAGTGAGCTCTGTGAGCTGTACCGAAAGCGTCGTTTACGAATACGTCTGCAAGAGAAGCGAGATCCTTTGAGAAAGCCTCGCCGTTCTTTGTCTCCTCCGGACGGAATCTGGTGTTCTCGAGAAGGATAACGTCTCCATCCTTCATAGCTGCAACTGCTGCCTTTGCATTAGGTCCTACGACCTCAGGATCAGCTGCGAACTTTACTTCCTGGCCAAGAAGTTCTGAAAGTCTCTTTGCTACAGGAGCAAGAGTCTTTGTCTTCTTGTCTTCTTCTGTCTTTACTTTGCCCAGGTGTGAGCAGAGGATAACCTTTCCTCCGTCAGCGATCAGTTTCTTTATAGTAGGAAGAGCTGCCACAAGTCTGTTCTCATCTGTGATCTCGCCGTTCTTTAAAGGTACGTTAAAATCGCAGCGGCAGAGAACTCTCTTGCCTTTTACATTTATGTCATCGACTGATTTTTTATTAAGTCCCATATGGAACTCCTTTCTTCAAAAGAAAAGGAGCCCGGCCCTTAAGCCGGACCCCTGTAAGATCAAGGTCTGTAATTCACAGAAATTACTTGTTGAGGAACTTTGCGAAATACTTGATAGTTCTGCACATATTTGATGTGAATGAGTTCTCGTTGTCATACCATGAAACAACCTGAACCTCTGTGTTTCCATCGCCTACTGGAAGAACCATGGTCTGTGTAGAATCGAAAAGTGAACCATAGGTCATGCCTACGATATCCTTTGATACGATCTGATCCTCGTTGTATCCGAAAGACTCGTTTGTAGAAGCCTTCATCTTTGCGTTGATCTGGTCAACAGTAACGTCACCCTTTACAACTGCTGTAAGGATAGTGGTAGAACCTGTAGGTACAGGTACACGCTGTGCTGATCCGATGAGCTTTCCGTTAAGCTCTGGTACTACAAGGCCGATAGCCTTAGCAGCTCCTGTTGAGTTAGGAACGATGTTCTCAGCGCCTGCACGGCTACGACGGAAGTTACCCTTTCTCTGTGGTCCATCAAGGATCATCTGGTCACCAGTGTAAGCATGGATAGTTACCATTATACCTGACTGGATAGGTGCGAGCTCGTTAAGAGCCTTAGCCATAGGTGCGAGGCAGTTTGTGGTGCATGATGCAGCTGAAATGATGTTATCATCTGCTGTAAGTGTCTCGTGGTTTGTATTATAAACGATTGTAGGAAGATCATTTCCTGCTGGAGCTGAGATAACGACCTTCTTAGCACCTGCGTCGATATGAGCCTGTGCCTTTGCCTTTGAGGTGTAGAATCCAGTACACTCAAGAACAACGTCGATATCGAGCTTGCCCCAAGGAAGGTTATGAGCATCAGCCTCTTTGTAGATCTCGATCTCCTGTCCGTCTACTGTAATAGAATGGTCTGAGAATGTAACTGTGTCAGCCTTTGCATAACGACCCTGTGAAGAATCATACTTAAGAAGATATGCAAGCATCTCAGGGCTTGTCAGATCGTTGATAGCTACGATCTCGAATCCCTCTGCCTGGAACATCTGACGGAATGCAAGACGACCAATACGTCCAAATCCATTGATTGCTACTCTTACTGCCATTTGTTAATTCCTCCTACGAAAAATTATTTTGTTTTGTCAGTGGAACAATTTCCATAAACAAGTATATGATAACGGTTTTTGGTTGATTTTGCAACCCTTGATTTTGACTTTGATAAAGATTTAACGAAAAATTTCTTCAAATGTGCTAATATAATCGTTATACAGGAGGAAAAATCCATGCTTTACGATACTCACATGCATACGCGTTTCTCTGGTGACAGCGACGCTGCCCCGGAAGACATGATAAAAGCCGCCAGGGAAAAAGGTCTCACTGGTCTGTGTTTTACCGATCATCTGGACATCGATTATAGGGAAGAGCCGCATCTGTTCGACCTTGATTTTGAAAAATATTTCCGTGAGATGCCTGTCATCAAAGAAAAAAATGAGTCCGACGATTTTCATATCGGGATTGGGATCGAGATGGGGCTTCAGCCTTATCTGGCTCCGAAGCATCATGAGTTATTGAAAAAATATGACTTTGATTTCGTGATCGGTTCAGTCCATGTGATAAACGGATATGATCCGTATTATGAAAATTTCTATAAAAATATAAATGTGCGTGACGCTTACAGAGCCTACTTCGATCAGGTGCTTGAAAATATCCGTGCTTTCGATGAGTATGACACTCTCGGTCATCTCGACTATGTAGTGAGATACGGGCTAAAATACTTTGGTTCTCCGGCCGCTGACTGCCCGTTTGAGGTGTACATGTCTCAGATTGAAAAAATTCTCAGGCACCTGATAATGCACGGCAAGTCTCTTGAAGTAAATACCGGGGCTTTCAGGTACGGGATGAGTGAGCCGAACCCGTCATATCAGATCCTTCAGTTCTACTATGATCTCGGCGGCAGGGATATCACACTGGGGGCAGATGCACATGAGCCGAAAGATGTGGGGATAGCGTTTGACACTGTGGTGCCAAGGCTTAAGAAAATAGGTTTTGAGTATTTCAATGTGTATATGAATAGAATGCCGGTAAAAATGCAGCTATGAGTCCGGGCGGTGGCTCTGACGCATGTCCAAAACCGGGCCTATGCGCTCCGTCTGCGGCCATAAAGTCCATGGCCTTGACTGCGCGCCGGGAACGGCCCTAAAGTTTTGTCCATGCTGTCAGAGCCACCGCCCGGAATGACAATACGTATTCATGCATTTTCAAATAATCCATATTGCCACAAAGTGTTAGCTGTTCCCTACAAGTATGTGAAATAATACGACAGCCCCACCGCCCGGAATAACAATACGTATTCATGCATTTTCAAATAATCCATATTGCCACAAAGTGTTAGCTGTTCCCTACAAGTATGTGAGATAATACGACAGCCCCACCGCCCGGAATGACAATACGCATTCATGCATTTTCAAATAATAAGCCCCTCAGTTCTTTTCCATATAATCCTGATAGAACAGGTTGGTACTGCGGAGCATTTCGATGATTTCTTTAAGCACTTCTACTGTCTTGTCGAGTTCTTCTTTGGTCGTAGTATCTGAAAGTGTGAATCGTAAAGATTCACGTGCCTGGGTTTCGTTTCTTCCGATGGCCAGGAGTACGTGTGATGGGTCGATGCTTCCGGCTGTGCAGGCTGATCCGCTTGAGGCGGCTATGCCATGCTGGTCGAGAAGGATCAGTGCTGACTCTGCTTCAATGAATTTAAAGCCTATATTTACATTTCCAGGGAGCCTGTCTTTTCCTTCAGCCCCGTTTAAGTATGTCAGCGGGATCTCTTCCTGCACTTTTTTTATAAAATAATCGCGGAGTTCTGTCTCCTGCTGCATTCTCTCGTTTATCGATGAAGCTGCAAGCTCACAGGCTTTTCCGAAGCCGACGATGCCTGGGACATTTTCTGTCCCGGCGCGCTTGTTTCTCTCCTGGCCGCCGCCATGGATCAGAGACCTTATGCGGGATGCTTTTGGACTTAAGTATAAAAGTCCCACTCCCTTTGGTCCGTATATCTTATGCGAGCTGGCGGAGAGCATATCTATATTCATCTCATCTGGATTTATAGGGATCTGACCGAATGCCTGGACGGCATCTGTATGAAAGAGGATTCCATTCTCATGTGCCAGCTCACCTATCTCAGCTATAGATTCTATCGTTCCTATCTCGTTATTTGCTGTCATTATAGAGATAAGAATAGTGTCGTCTCTTATAGCGTTTTTTACTGACTCTACTGATACGAAGCCTTTTTCATCTACCGGTAGGAACGTCACCTCGAAGCCCTCGTCACGAAGTGCCTTCATCGTGTTTATGACTGCCGGATGTTCGATGGATGAAGTGATCAGATGACGACCTTTGTCTTTTAGCATCTCGGCTGCCTTTATGATGGCCCAGTTATCTGACTCTGAGCCGCCCGATGTAAAAAATATCCTCTCTGCCTTCGTATGAAGAAGAGATGCCGCCCTGTCACGGGCCACATCTATTGCGTATTTGCTTTTATTTCCAAGCTCATAGACTGCTGACGCATTCCCGTAATACTCGCGGAAATACGGCATCATCTCGTCTAAGACTTCCTGCTCCATCTGAGTCGTTGCTGCATTGTCCAGGTATATCATTTTATGATCCCTCCGCCTGCTACATAGTCTCCGTCATAGAGTACCAGTGCCTGTCCCGGTGTTACCGCTCTTACCTTTTTCTCGAAGCTTACTTCCAGATCATCACCTGAATATCTGACATGACACGGTGTACCAGGATCTGAGTAGCGGATCTTCCCGATATAGGTCTTTTCCTCTGAAAAATGCCCTTCACTCATGTATACCAGATGATCCGCTGTAAGAGTATCTGTAAACAGATCTTCATTTTCACCGAGAACCACTTCATTTTTCGGGACGTCAAGCTTCTGTACAAACACACGGTGGCCGAAAGCTACTCCAAGGCCCTTTCTCTGGCCTACCGTGTAATGCGTGATTCCTTTGTGTTTTCCGAGGATATGTCCTTCTCTGTCGACATAGTTTCCCTCACCAGGGGCTTCAGCTCCCAGCTCACTGTCTAAAAATGCCCCGGTATCACCGTCAGGTATAAAGCAGACATCTTCACTGTCTCTTTTATGCGCGACCGGAAGCCCGGCTTCTTCGGCTATTTTTCTTATCGTAGGCTTGTCATAGTCTCCGACCGGCATAAGAGTGTGCCTCAGCTGCTCCTGCGTCAGGGAATAGAGCACATATGTCTGGTCCTTTTCGGCTGTGACGGAATTTTTTATAGCGATACGACCATTCGGTAAAGTCTCAATACGCGCATAGTGTCCTGTTGCGATATAATCTGCGCCTATATCCATGCTGCGCTTAAGGAGTCCTTCCCACTTGATATAGCGGTTGCATGCTATACATGGATTCGGCGTCCTCCCATGCCTGTACTCATCGACGAAGTAGTCCATTACATACTTTCTGAAATCATCTTTGAAGTTCATCACATAGTACGGAATGCCGAGGACTCCAGCGACTCTTCTCGCATCTTCTACAGCTGAAAGTCCGCAGCAGCCTCTTTCCTCGAGCCTGCATGCCTGGTCAGGATTCTGCCAGATCTGCATTGTGACTCCGATGACATCGTATCCCTGTTTTTTTAATAAATAAGCGGCGACCGATGAATCGACGCCGCCACTCATACCAACTACTACTTTTGCCATATCATTTCTTTGCAAGTCTCTGTCTTACCGCTTCAAAAGCCACTACTCCGCAGGACACCGAAGCATTCAGCGAATCTATATCTCCGAATGTCGGGATGCTGACTACAGCATCGCACTTTTCTTTTACGAGTTTGCTGATGCCCTTGCCTTCGTTTCCGATGACAAGTGCCATTGGTCCTGTCAGAGCTGTCTTATAAATGCTCTCTCCGTCCATATCGCAGGCGTATACCCAGATGCCCTTATCCTTCAGCTCATCGATCGTGCGCGAGAGATTCGTGACCTTTGCTACCGGCGTATAGGCGATAGCTCCGGCAGATGCCTTTACAGCCGATGCTGTAAGCCCGACAGCCCTGTTCTTAGGGATTATGACTCCATCTGCACCTGCCATATTTGCGGTACGGATGATAGCTCCGAGATTATGCGGATCCTCTATCTCATCCAGGATAAAAATAAACGGATCTGTGCCTTTTTCCTCTGACTTCTCCAGAATATCATCTACAGTCGAGTATGAAAAAGCTGCCACATAAGCTATAACTCCCTGGTGCTTTTTGTCAGGGCAGATCTCATCGAGTCTTGACTTGTCTACGAGGTCAGTCCTTATACCCTGCTTTTTTGCCTCACGAAGGATAGTATGAATCGGTCCGTCAAAGCTCGATTTCAGGACAAATATCCTCTCAACTGTAGTATCTGAACGCAGTGCCTCAAGGACTGCGTTTCTCCCCTCTATTATCGTACTTTCATCATGCATGGTTTTTTTCCTCAAGATCACCGGCGTGATCTTTTAAAAGCCCGGTCTCTTCAAGTCCTTTTTTTACGAGCCAGAAGATACGGTCACGCTCATTTTTTAAAAATAAATATCCAAGCAGTGCCTCAAATCCGGTCGCCATCCGGTAATCAGAAACCGAAGCGTTTTTTGAATGGGTATAGCTCTTTGCATTCCGCCCACGCCTGAAAACGTCAGACTCTTCATCTGTCAGGTACGGCGCTATCGCCTCCGATACCTTTCTCTGGGACTCGGCCTTTACTATGTGCGCCGAGGCATTGTGGAGCTTCGACGGAGATACGTTCCTCGATGCCACGATTATCGAGCGGACTATTATCTCATAGACTCCATCTCCAAGAAACGCCAGAGTCAACGGAGAGTAGGTATTTATATCCCGCTCCGGTATATCAAAGGCATCGCGGATCGTCTTTATACCCTCTTCCACTTGACACCCTCTCTGGTATCTAAAAGCTCGATTCCCTGACTTAAAAGCTCGTCTCTGATCTGGTCTGCAAGAGCGAAGTTCTTCTCTTTTCTCGCCTGCTGACGTTTATCGATAAGCTCCTGGATCTGAGGATCTATCTCATCTCTGTCGACTGTAAACTCAAGTCCTAAGACTCCCATCAGTTTTTCGATCTTTTCGAAGACTGCCATAAGGATTCCGCCCGAGCTCTCTTCATCGAGCTTCGTATTCGCGAATTTTACCAGGTCAAAAATAGCTGCTATGGCATCGGCTGTATTGAAGTCATCATCCATAGCCTCTTCGAACTCATTGACGTACTCCTTAGTCGTATCTAAGAGTTCGTCCTCTTCCTCAGACATTTCCATCTGGGTAGCCTTTGCGATCAGATCCTTAAGTCTGTCACCGGCTGTCCTTATTCTCTCAAGCCCGCTCTTTGCTGACTCCATCAGATCCTCCGAGTAGTTCAGCGGACTTCTGTACTGAGCTGACAGCATGAAAAATCTGAGTACATCGGCGTTGTATCTCTTCAGTATCTCACGGACAAGGAGGAAATTTCCCAGAGACTTGCTCATTTTTCTGTTATCTATATTCAGAAAGCCGTTATGCATCCAGTAGTGTGCGAACGGCACTCCATTTGCAGCCTCTGACTGGGCTATCTCGTTCTCATGGTGCGGGAAGATCAGATCCTCACCGCCTGCATGAATGTCTATAGTATCTCCCAGGTATCTCTTCGACATGACTGAGCATTCTATATGCCAGCCCGGTCTTCCGTCACACCAAGGTGAAGGCCATGAAGGTTCTCCTTCTTTCCTTGGCTTCCAGAGAACAAAGTCAAGCGGGTCCTGCTTTTCATCTCCGGTTACTTTTATATCACGGTGACCACCCTCTAAGTCATCGATATTCTTATGGGAAAGCTTTCCGTATCCTGGGAAGCTTCTGGTCTTATAGTAGACGGTTCCGTCTGATACGACATAAGCATCACCCTTATCTATAAGAGTCTGGATCATGTCGATCATGCCGCCGATCTCTTCGGTAGCGCGTGGATTCTTAGTCGCAGGCATGATGTTCATCGCTTCCATGTCTTTTTTGCATTCAGCGATATAGAATTCTGCCACTTCCTGCGCGCTCTTTCCCTCTTCTATCGACTCTTTGATGATTTTATCGTCGACATCGGTGAAATTCGATACGTAGTTCACCTGATATCCTTTATATAAAAAATATCTTCTCACCGTATCGAATACGATCATCGGGCGGGCATTTCCGATATGGATGTAATTATAGACCGTCGGACCGCAGACATACATGCGGACCTTTCCCTCTTCGATCGGTTTAAACTCTTCTTTTGTTCTCGTAAGCGTGTTATAAATCTTTATCATATAAAAATCCTCGCCTTTAAGCCTGTACTTTAGGACAGCCACCGCAACCGGCACATCCCGGCCCTATCGGAGTCCCTGCTTCGTATAACGACTCTATGATACACACTGCCGAAGCCGAAATGCCTTCGCCTCTTCCGGTAAATCCCAGATGCTCTTCGGTGGTTGCCTTCACGTTAACCATATTATCCGCTATCTGGAGATCTTCTGCAATATTTTTTTTCATCTGATCGATGTAAGGGCGCATCTTCGGAGCCTGGGCTATGATCGTAGCATCTATATTTACGACTACATAGCCCTCTTTTAAGAGCATCTGTCCGACTTCTCTCAAGAGTACTCTCGAATCAGCGCCCTTGTACTTATCGTCTGTATCCGGAAAATGCAGCCCTATATCTCCAAGGCCTGCTGCCCCGAGGAGCGCATCCATCACTGCATGGAGGAGCACATCCGCGTCTGAATGTCCAAGGAGACCCTTTTCATACGGTATATGCACACCGCCTAAAATCATGTCGCGGCCCTCTGTCAGCCTGTGGACATCATAACCATTTCCTATTCTCATGGCAATTCCCTATATAAAAATCCTACAAGAAAAGGCTGCTACATCTGTGATGCAACAGCCCTTCAGAAATCATAGCGAGAAAGAGACTCGAACTCTTGACACCACGGGTATGAACCGTGTGCTCTAGCCAACTGAGCTATCTCGCCACAGAAACAATACTTAGTTTCTGAATGGGACCTATAGGGCTCGAACCTATGACCTCCTGCTTGTAAGGCAGATGCTCTCCCAGCTGAGCTAAGATCCCAATTATAAGCCGCGCTTTTCTGTCTCGTTTCACGCGACTTGTATATACTACCAAAACAAGGCATCGATGTCAAGAGTATTTTTAAAAAAATTATAAATCTGTCATCTGGCTGCATTACGTCAGAGCGACACATTCGATCCGGAGATCATGTTCATTATCAGATCCACGCAGCCGTCTATTCCGTAGCTGGCACTGTTCAGACACAGATCATAGTTGTTGGCGTCGCCCCATTTAAGGCCTGTGTAGTAGTTGTAATACTTAGCATGAACGTTGTCGTCAGCTTTAAGAATCCTTCTGGCTGTTCTGGCGTCGCAGTCATGGATTGCCTGAACACGTTTTACTCTGGACTCCAGAGGAGCTGTGATGAAGATACTGATATGCGGAATGCGGTTGCTGGTAAATATCCTGTCAGCAGCACGTCCCACGATAACAAAATCCTGCTTTTTTGCCAGTTCTATAAGGATCTCGCTCATTCTGAAAAATGAAGCGTCACGCATGTTAAGACCATGATAACGATTACGCATGTGCACAAACCTGCCGATTCCCGACTGAGGCCTGGCAGAGAGCAGCTCCTCTTCAAGATTCGGAGTCTCCGCGCTCGGGATGTTGTCAGTTGTGTCCTTCAGATCCTCTGTTATTTCAAGCGTCCTTATCATTTTGGCAATGATCTTTGAATCGAGATAATCGATATTCAGCTTCTCAGCCAGCTCTATTCCGACGTGACTGCCTCCTGAAGCAGTCGAACGGCTGATGCAGATGATCAGATGCTTGCTGTCCATCCTGTTCTTCAGTGAAAGAGAATTCAGGCTGGCAATAATAGGATCCAGGATCCTCATCGGGCCTCCGTTCCTGTCAATAAAATCATGAAAAGCCTTAGTCGTCTCCTCATATTCGCTCAGAATCTCATCACACTTGATCGGGTTCTCGATAGTATGAGCCATGTTGCCGATAAGTGCAAGCTGCTGATGAAGCTTGAACCTGACCTCCGGCGTCTCCATGCAGCGGACGATCTCATTAATACTGGCTTCACGGTCATCGGTGTAGATATGTCCGAGGCCCGAACCAGAAGCCTTGTAGGCTTCATTATCGAGATTATATATTTTCTCAGCCAGTTCAATGGCTTCTTTTTTCTCTGCCATATTACCCACCTTTCCATTACATGAAGAATATCAGCGCGTCAATGATAAATACCGGTACCAGTATACATATAGACCATTTCATGTATCCGAAGAATGAAGGCATAGTGATACCGTTCTCGTCTGACATTGATTTTACCATAAAGTTAGGAGCATTACCTATATAAGTATTAGCACCCATAAATACGGCACCGCAGGAAATAGCCATCAGCATGTTCTTAGACACTGTACCGACAGACAGGGCAAGGCCGGACTTGAATCCGAGAGAGCCTGCAGTCGTAAGGAATACCAGGTATGTCGGCGTATTGTCCAAAAAGCTCGAAAGTGCGCCTGTCGCAAAGAACATCTGAACAGGTGTCGTAAGACCGAGCGTAGATCCTTTTGCTTTTAAAAGAATAAGAGCCGGCTGCATCGTGATGAATATGCCGATAAAGAGTACGGCCACCTCCTCGATGGCTCCCCAGGTGAAATGGTTGTGTACTCTGACTTCCTTGTTCGTCGTCTTAAATGACAGATAAGCTGCCAGAAGTATGATGATGATCTCTATAAGCGACGGATAAGTCAGTGAGACATTGCCCGGAAGAGTGATCCCGAGCACATTGCCGCTGGCATCCTGGAAAGCCTTAAGGCCAGGCAGTAGGCCGCTTAAAACAACTCCTATTACTATCATTACCAGGAAGATAATATTGTGAAGTCCCTCGAAACGGATCATCGTGCGGACAGAAGACAGGTCCGGTCTGCGTCCCTCTGCTATGTCCTTCCTGTAATTCTTACGGTCGATGAAGAAAAACAGGGTCAGAAGCAGAAACATGTTCACCAGAAGTACAGGGAACAGGTTAAAGCTCCACAGGAACGGTACACCTCTCATAAATCCCATCAGAAGCGGAGGATCGCCCATAGGTGTAAGACAGCCTCCGATATTCGATACCAGAAAGATAAAGAAGATGATGATCTGAGACTTTCTTTTTCTCCAGCTGTTCATTTTTATCACAGGACGGATCATAAGCATAGATGAACCTGTAGTTCCTATGACACTCGACAGGAGTGTACCTATCGTAAGAAGCACCACGTTTACTCCGGGAGAACCTGCCAGATCACCGGTGAATGAGATATTACCGGCTACACAGAAAAGCCCGAACAGCAGTATTATAAATGTCAGATAATCGTTTATGATACAGTCAAATTCTGTGTGAAATGTCTCTGCCGCGCCAAACTGTGTCGCGAACAGTACGATTGAGATCACTGACCAGAGAATGACCATGTGAGACTCATGTCTGCCCCACCAGTTCGGAGCAAAAAGAGGAAACAGTGCTACGCACAATAAAAGTCCTGCAAAAGGGATACAGAGCCATATAGGCACATTCATAGTATTACCTCCTAAAAATTACCAGATACCTTTTCGCCGGTTGATTATTATATCACTGATAAGCAATTGTTTACAACCTCTTATTTTTTTAATCAGAATGCACCGGCTGCCGTGTTATGATCAACGAAGCAGACTGTCTACAAGCTTTACGCACTCAGCCGCATCAGGAGAATATCCGTCCGCTCCTATCTCGTCACTGTAGGAAGGAGTGATGCAGGCCCCTCCGATCACGACTTTGCAGGAAGGGTACTTTTCGTTGCGGAGCTCGACTACATCCTTCATGTGTACCATCGTAGTCGTCATAAGCGCTGAAAGTCCGATGACCGAAGCCTTATTCTCTATAGCTGCGTTTACTATATCCTCGGCCTTTACATCTTTGCCTAAGTCGATGACATTGTAGCCGTAGTTTTTAAGCATCAGGACTACTAAGTTCTTTCCGATATCGTGAATGTCTCCCTCTACGGTAGCACAAACTATAGTTTCCTTTACTTCTCCTGAATCAGACTTAAGCAGAGGCTCTAAGACTGCAACGCCCTTCTCCATCGCATTCGCTCCGGATATCATCTGTGGCAGGAAGTATTTTTTCTCTTCGTAGAGTTTTCCTACTGTATTTATACCGGGGATCAGGTCTTTGTTCAGTATGTCCCTTGGATCACGACCAGTGGCAATTTCCTTTTTTACGAGAGAGTCGATGTGTGAAGTGTCTCCCTTTATGACAGCGTCCATTACAGGAGTATACTCGCTCTTTTTTTCTTCCTTTGTGTCAGCAGCCTTTGCTCCCGATGAGATGGAAAAATCAGCAGTCGAAGCATCTTTTAAGTATTTTTCTGTGGCTCCGTCCCTGCAAAGCAGCATGTCGGCAGCCGCTGCTGTAAGCATCAGAAGCTTCTGCGACGGGTTTGCTATCGCCATCGTAAGACCATGCGCTATAGCCATATTAAGGAAGGCTGTGTTTACAAAGGCTCTTTCCGGAAGGCCGAAGGAGATATTCGAAAGTCCGCAGACTGTCGGAAGTCCCTTGCTTCTGCAGTAGTCAACTGTGGCAAAACACTTTACCGCGCTCTCAGGGTCAGCTCCGACAGTTGCTGTAAGCACATCCACAACGCACCTGTTTTCAGACATTCCTGCTGCCTTTACAGCGTCCAGTATCCTGTCGAGGTTTGCATGCTTTTCTTCAAGTGTCTTAGGAAGTCCAGATGATGAGAGAGGCAGCACGATGAACATAGCACCGTATTTTTTTGCGATAGGGAGCATGACTTCCATTCTCTCCTCTTCTCCGGAGATGGAGTTTACCAGTGCTCTGCCTGGATACCTGCGAAGGGCTGCTTCCATGACTTCCGGATAACTCGTATCGATGCAGAGCGGCAGGTCTGATGAAAAAGTCACCTCGTCTATCGCCCGAAGCATCATCTCTTTTTCATCGATGCCGTTCGTTCCCATATTCACATCGAGGATAGAGGCACCATTTTCCTCCTGGCTTCTCGCGAATTCATTCACGAGATCCATAGAATCAGCACGCAGCTCTGCCTGGAGCTTTTTCTTTCCGGTCGGATTTATCCTCTCGCCTATCACCAGGAAATTCTTTCCAGGCTCTATCTCCTGAACCTTTCTCTCTGACGAGATGACTCTCTCAGTCACAGGAGCCGGCTCAAGCGTATCCATGTCTCTGGTTCGCTCTACCATAGCCTTTATATGTGCCGGTGTAGTTCCGCAGCAGCCGCCTATAATGACAGCACCTGCCTTTACAAGCACTTCCATATCCGCGGCAAACTCGTCTGGAGTCATCTTATAGACGGTATTCTCGTCTATAAGCTCCGGCAGTCCTGCATTCGGCTTTGCTATGATAGGAACTGTCGCGTAACGCCTCATCTCTTCTATAAGAGGCGCCATTTTGTCAGGACCTGTAGAACAGTTGAGCCCGACGGCATCAGCACCTAAAGACTGTAATACTACTATCGCATTCGAAGGTGATGAACCATACAGAGTTTTGCCGTCCTCATTATAGGTAAGTGAAGTGAGCGCAGGTATGTCGGGAGCCAGTTCCTTTACAGCTATAAGAGCAGCCCTCGTCTCCTGGAGACTCATCATTGTCTCTATAAAAAATACGTCGATCCCGCCTTCTATAAGGGCCTGCGCCTGCTCCTTGTACACGGTGACAAGGTCCTCAAAGTCGAGCTCACCAATAGGTGAAAGCTGCTGACCGGTCATCGTGATATCACCAGCCACCAGGCACTTTCCCTCTGTAGCTTTTCTCGTATTCTCTGCTAGCGTCCGGTTTATCTCTCCGACCTGGTCTTCAAGTCCGTACTCGGAGAGTTTTATCCTATTTGCAGCAAAAGAAGGCGCAAGAACTATATCACTCCCCGCCTCCATGTACTCGTGCTGCAGTTTTCTGATAGGTTCGGGATTGTCTGCCATCCACTTTTCGGGGCAGACTCCCATAGGCATTCCGGCCTTCATCATATTCGTACCGACACCGCCATCGAGATATACAGGATGTCCGGTCCCGGTCAGTTTCTTAAATTCAGTAACAGTCATTCTTTTTCCCTGATTTTTCCAATTATGTCACAGATCAGCTTTACCCGGTTAAAAGGCACCATAAAGTAATAGCCGTCAGCTGTTTTCTCTATTTTAGCAGCTATGTCAAGTGACACCTGCTCTGCCACAGCTTCAGCCTCTTCCCTCGACATGTCCGGTCTGTACATATCGACTACTTCCTGAGGCACGTGGATGCCTGGCATTTCTGTGGCCATGAAAGTGGCATTTTTAAAACTCACAAGCGGCATGATGCCTGCTATGATCTTTGCTCCTGTACTCTGCTTTAAAAGTGTAAGTCGCTCTATATCTTCGTCTCCATAGACAGGCTGTGTCAGGAAAAACGAACAGCCCTGCTCCATTTTAAGCTGCATCCGGCGAACTATGGCGTCGACATTTTTGCCATGGTAATTCAGCGCTCCGCCGTAGATGATCCTGTCTTCTGAAAAAGTCTCGTCGTTTAACAGCTTCGCCATATTCATAAAACGGATAGAGTTATAATCGAATACCGGAGTTATCTGGCTCCTGTCAGCAGAAGGGACCGGATCGCCAGTTATCATCAGAAAATGCCTTATGCCTGCTGCATAGCTTCCAAGAAGAGAGCCGCGGAGTCCTATGATATTCCTGTCACGGCAGGTCACATGCGGCATCACATCGACTCCGGTCTCCTTCTGCATCATGGCACCAAGCAGCATCGGGTCCATCCTGCTGCGTCCCATCGGGGAATCGGAAAGCGTTATTATATCTACTCCGGCATCAGCCAGAGTGTGCGCAGACTTCATGACCTTTGAGATGTCGCTGTCAAAAGGCGGATCTAATTCTACGACAAACGGCTTCTCGCCGCTGTTTATTTTTTTATAAAAAGATGAAAAAGTCCGCTGCTTTTTTCCCTCAAGTGCTGTCACTGTCTTTTCGGCAGGCTTCATCTCTGAAAAACTGCTGGTCAGTTTTTCGATAAACGCAGGAGTCGTTCCGCAGCAGCCTCCTATCAGGTTCGCGCCTGACGAGACTATGGATTTCATTTTTTCAGCGAAAAAATCCTTGTCTCCCCTGTAGATCTGCCTGCCTCTCAGATTATACGGATATCCGGCATTTGGAAGCACTATAAAAGGCTTATCAGTATAAAATGGAGCCCGTGATAGGATCTGAGCCATGTGCGAAGGTCCGACACCGCAATTAAATCCATAGATGTCGACATTTTTCTCTTCGGCTCCGAACCGCATGATATTATCGACCGAAAGCCCGCCTGTAGTCATACCGGTCTTATTTATAGAAAAAGATGCTATTATGACAGAGTCAGGATTTTTCTCCCTGATATAAGAAAAGATCTCAGAAAGTCCCTCGATCTGCGTCTGCGTCTCGAAGTCAAAGACGTCTGCTCCCTCATCTAAAAAAGCGTCGATCACGGGCTTTAAGTCAGAAAAGATATGGCCTTCCATCGCCGGGTCAAAGATAGTCCCGATGTCCGCCACAGGAAGACAGTCTTTTCCGGACTCGTCTACAGCCTTTTTTGCAAGCGAAAAAGCTGTTCTGGCTATCTGTACTTTTTCAGTATCATCTTCTATGAACGGACCCGACACCGCAAAACTGTCCGAGCGGATAAGCGTGGCACCAGCGTCGATATAGCTTCGGTGTATCGCTTTTATCCTGTCCGGATGAGTCATCACAGCTCGCTCGACTATGTCCTCATCCTCCGGATAGAGGCTCTGATAGTAGGTTCCCATCGCCCCGTCGGTTATGAGTATTTTTTCTTTAAGCAGGTCTTTAAATCTGTTCACCGGCCGTCATCTCCTCTATTCCATTCAGGATCTTTTCCTTACGGTAAAAATTCCGCTTCGACAGTTTCGCGTATTCGTCGCAGATAGTCCTAAGCCTAAGGTCCTCCAGATGAAGCGGCCCGATGTCAGGATTTTCCGCAAGCACCTGTCTTACAGTCATATCTATCTGATAGTAGTTTACGACGAATTTATAGTAGTTTGCCTTTGACTTTACGTACTTTAAAAGCCGTTTCTGCTTGTCCTTATCATAATTTCTGAACTCGTCTGTCTTTGAGAAAAGCATAAAGTGCTGTAAGTAAAGGTCGGATAGCTCATGTGCCTGTTTATCAAGAGTGTCTTCCCAGCGCGGAAGGATTTCTTTAAGCGTATTGATTCTCCACTCGAGTATCTCTTTATCGGTGGCACGATATTTTTTCAGGTCAAAAAGAGAACGATCGTCATCCTTTACTTCATTGACAAAGGCACGGCATTTTTCTATCAGCGCCTCGCGGACCAGCCTGTAGTCAGGCTTGTTCTCTGGCGGGTCAGTCACATCATAGGTGCATTTTCCCGACAGATAGTCCTCTGGCGTGGTCCAGTACAGATAGTCGAGATAAGGGTCGAATCTGGTCTCGTCTTTATTTATCCTTGCGAGAAGCACCGGGACTTCCATCGCAAGGCAGGGCAGAGCGCAGTGAAGCCGTTTCGTTACGACACAGATGGCATTCTGGTAGATGGAAAGCCTCTCCTCTACAAAAGCCTTCCGCTCTTCCCAGGTACGGTTTTTGTTCCTCGGCCTGTTGTGAGTCAGGACCTTTACCTCTATGTCGGAGCCCTTTAGCTGCTCCTTTATCCGCGCAGTTATCTCATCTCCGGCATCTACAACACAGATATATTTTCCTCTGTCTTCCTTCGGACGTTTCGGAAGTGTCATCGTAATGCAGCCTGAAAAATACGCGTCAATGCCGATGTCTTTTAGATTTTTCTCGGTAAAATGATCACGGCAGCCTACTGGTCCGTTGGCCTTAAGATACTCGCCTCCGCGTCCTGTAAGCATCTCATACTTTATGATGGATCCAGGCTGATAGCCCAGCTGATGGTCGGCATAGTGAAAACCTACAAACAGCGGATAGATATACTTTGATGGCGGCCAGTTCCATTTGTTCCACATGTACCAGGCGTTCATTATCACAGCCACAGGATTTTTATCTTTTGTCTTAAAGTCCTGCATCTGCTCTCTGTCTATAAAATAGTCTATCTGCGGAAGAAAATAAGAAGTCGCCACCGCCTGGATATCGTCGCCGATATTTAAATTATTCCTGTTATATAAAATCCCGAATTTCATGGTAAACCTCAGAGAAAGTGATTTTTATCAACCTCCTGAAAAAACACACTGGATAGTTTAACACTTACTTCCTTTTTTAACAAGATTTTGGTATGATTATACTGTTTGACAAATGTATGAAAGGTAATGAATCTATGAATTATGATGTGATAATAATCGGCGCGGGTCCCGGCGGGATCTACGCTTCTTATGAACTGGTAAAAAAGGATCCGTCCCTTAGGATTGGGCTTTTTGAAGAGGGAACCCCTCTCGAAAAGCGTCACTGCCCTATCGACGGAAAAAAGATAAAGAGCTGCATCCACTGCAAGAGCTGTTCGATAATGAACGGTTTTGGTGGCGCAGGTGCTTTTTCTGACGGAAAGTACAATATCACCAATGACTTCGGCGGCACTCTCTACGAATACATCGGCCGTGACAAGGCATTAGAACTGATGAAGTACGTCGACGAGATCAATATGGCAAACGGCGGAGAAGGCACGAAGCTCTATTCTACTGCTGGCTCTTCTTTTAAGACTCTCTGCATGCAGAACGGACTCCAGCTTCTCGACGCATCTGTCCGCCACCTGGGGACAGATAAAAACTACGTAGTCTTAGAGCATCTCTATGATCAGCTGAAGGATAAGGTGGACTTTCACTTCAATACTCCTGTCAGAAAAATCGAAGCTATCAAGAACGGGGATGCTTATACCTACCGCATTCACACAGACTCTGAGACTTTTGACGCACCTAAATGCATCGTCTCTGTCGGGAGAAGCGGCTCTAAATGGATGGAAACTGTCTGCGATGACTTAGGCATTAAGACTAAGAGCAACCGCGT